>NZ_JBIGHW010000001.1:497703-805356 GCF_043555875.1 Pelomonas margarita
GTAGAGGTGGTTGAGCTCGATGCTGGGCGTGGCGGTGCTGCCGTTGATGACGGTGCCGTCGCCGTAGTCGACGGTGTAGGTCCAGCCGGCAGCGCCGTTGTCCTGGCCGTCGCTGAAGCTGATGGTGCGCGCGAAGGTTGCACCTTCGCTGAGCACGGCATTGCCGCCGGCCTCGAAGCTGACCGTGGGCGTGGGCGCAGCAATCACCACGGCCTGCGAGCCGGCGGCAAAGCTGCCGTCCTCGTCCACCACCGTGACCGAGATGGTCGCGTTGCCGGCGCTGGCGAAGGTGTGGGTGACGCTGCCGGTGGCGGCCGCGACAGTCTGCGCCGGACTGCCATCGCCCCAGTTGATGATGTAGCTGGTGGCGGTGTCCTGGCCCGGGTCGACGCGGGCGCCGAGGTTGAGCGTGTAGGCCTGGCCGGCGGTGGCGGCACCGCTGCCGCCCAGCGCCAGCGTGGGTGCGACGTTGTTGACATCGACGACGCGGGTGGCCTGCGTGGAGCCGCCGTCCTCGTCGCTGGCCGTGACGGTGATGGTGCGCGCCGTCGTGTTGACGGGGCCATCCTGGTCGTCGGCAAAGACATGGCCGACGCTGCCGCCCAGCGTGGCGAGTTGTGCTGCGGTGACCACCTGAGCCGGGCTGCCGTCACCCCAGTCGATGCTGTAGCTCAAGGTGTCGGCGTTGACGTCCGAGCCGGTAATGGCCAGCGCGTACGTTGCGCCTTCGTTGGTGGCAGCGGCGCCGGCGAGGCTCAGGCCCGGGTTGGCGTTGACGATGCCGATGGTCTTGCTGCCGATCGTGAAGCTGCCGTCTTCGTCAGACGCGGTGACGCTGATGGTGCGCGGCGTGCCGGCGCCCACGCCGTCGGCGTAGACATGCGTGAAGACACCGCCGGCAGCGGCCCATTCAGCTGCCGTGAAGTTGCTGTTGGGCGTGCCGTCGCCCCAGTTGATGCTGTAGCCGGCGATGGTGTCCTGCCCGGGGTCGACGACGGTGCCGACGTTCAGCGTGTAGGCCGTGCCCTCGACCACCGTGTTGGCGCCGCTGACCGGCGCCGTGGGGGCCACGTTGGCCACGAAGACGCTGGAAACGCCGGCATCGACGAAGGTGCCGTCCTCGTCCGTGACCTGCACGCGGATCTGTCGCGTGATGTTGCCGTCGGCGTAGGTGTGCGTGAATTGGCCGTTGGCAGGGAAGCTCGCGGCCGGCACCACCTGCGCGACGGAGCCGTCGCCCCAGTCGATGACGTATTCGGTGGCGACGTCCGTGCCCGGGTCGTTCTTGGCCAGCGTGATCGTGTAGCTGCTGCCTTCGGCAATCGAGCCGGCACCGTTGATGCTGACCGTGGGCGCGACGTTGTTGACGGTCACGAGGAAGCTGTCGCTGCCTTGCTGGGTGATGAGGCCGGAGTCGTCCACCGTCACAGTGACGGCGAACGGGCCGCCCTGGTCGGCATAGGCATGGCCGATGTTGAAGCTGGTCTGCCCGGCGGCCAGGAAGCCGGTAGAGGTTTGTCCGTCGCCCCAAGTGACGGTGTAGCTGCGGCCGTTGGGCGACTGGTCGGTCGGGTCGTCGAAGGTGATGGTGCGGGTGAAGAACGCGCCTTCGTTGACGGTGGCGTCGGCCCCCGCATCGACGGTGATGACCTCGGCCGGTGCGCTGACCGCGATGGTCTTGCTGCCCGCCGGGTTGTAGGCGCCGTCCTCATCGGTGAGGCCCACGAGGATCGTCTTGCTGCCCGTGGTCAGGTAGGTGTGGGTGACGATGCCGTTGGCCGGCAGCGTGGCGGCGGTGAAGGTCTGCACCGGGCTGCCATCGCCCCAGTCCACGCGGTACTCGCTGACGGTATCGGCACCCGGGTCGGCGGGGTTGCCAAGATCCAGCGTGTAGACCTGACCCTGCTCAACGGTGTTGTTGCCGGCCAGGCCGATGGTGGGCGCGACGTTGCCGATGGTGGCGGTGAAGCTGCGCTGCTCGATGCTGTTGGGCAGGCCCTGCTGATCGTTGACCGTGACGGTGACGGTGTAGGCGCCGTTGTCGGCGTACACGTGGTTGATCTGCGGCGTGGCGCTGCTGGTGGTGAACTGGGTGTCGGCGCTGCCGTCGCCCCAGTTGACGGTGATCCGATGGCCTTCGGGATCCGGGTCGCCGATGTTGAGCGTGGCGGAGAAGGTGCTCCCTTCGCTGCCGTTGCCGTTCGGGATCAGGGCCAGGCGCGGTCCGTCGTTGATGTTGTCCAGCACGATGTTGGTGAACACCGGGGTGGACGCGAACGCAATGCCGTCACTGCCGGTCCAGCGGAACTGGTCGGCTCCGAAGAAATCGGGGTTGCCCTGGTAGGTCAGCAGGCCGGCCTCCAGGTCGGCGATGCTGATCTCCTGGCCGATGGTGACCGGCGTGCCGTTGAAGCGAAGTTCGCCGGAGGCCGGCGGCGTGATGATCTTGATGGCCTGCAGGCTCTGGCCGTCGGGATCGACGAAGCCACCCTCGAACAAGGCATCGGTCAGCGTGATGAGTTGTTCCTCGGTGCCGTTGACCAGCACGTCGCTGACGTTGGGCGCCGTGTTGCTGAAGCGTTGCAGTCGGATCTCGTAGGTGTCGTTGCCGCCGTCGGGGATGCCGTCGCCGGTCTGGTCGCTGCTGTAGATGTAGCCGGCGTAGGCGATGACGAAGCCGCCATCTGCCATGCTGGCCACGGCCGGTTGGGACTGCACATGGGGCTGGTAGCTGTTGACCAGCGTCTCGCCATCGACCGCGCGGCCGCTGGCGTCGTACTGCTGCATCTTGACGTCCCAGCCCGTGCTGCTGCTGTCGCTCCAGGTGACGACATAGCCGCCATTGGCCAGGCCGGTCACCTCGGGCTGCGACTGCGTGCTGCTGATCGTCGTGTTGACGCGGTACTCAGTGCCCTGCGGGTTGCCCAGCGCGTCGAAGCGTTGGGCGTAGATGCCGGTACTGGACAGGTCCTGGCCCTCGGATTCCCACACGGCCACGAAGCCGCCACCGCTCAGCGCGGCGACCGACGGCATCGCCTGCGTGCTGTTGACGTAGGCATTCACCTGGAAGGATGCGCCCTGGGCCACACCGTTGGCATCGAAGCGCTGGCCGAAGATGCCGGCGCCCGATCCGTCGCGGCTGTCGTCTCGGTAGAGCACGACGAAGTCGCCGCTGGTCAGCGTGGTGATGGTGGGCTGGTATTGCGCGACGAACTGGCCGGTGCCGACCGGGTTGGCGCGGGTCTCGGCCCCGAGCGCGACGCCGTTGACGTCAAAGCGCTGGAACATCACGTCGTAGAACTCAGTGTTGCCCGCGACGGTGGCGCCATCGTCGTACCACGCCACGATGTAGCCCGTCGCCGTGGCTGTGACCGCCGGCTGGTACTGGTTGGAGTCGACGCTGGTGTTGACGCGGGCTTCGCCGCCGGCCGTGCTGCCGTCGGCGTTGTAGCGCTGGCTGTAGACGCCAGCGCCGCTGCCGTCCTGGCCGTCGCCGCGCCAGACGACCACCCAGCCGCCGTTGGACAGCGCAGCGACCTGGGCCTCGTACTGGGCGCCGCTGGTGGTCGTGTTGACCCGCACTTCACCGCCGACGGCGGCGTCATTGGCGTCGTAGCGCTGCTGGTAGATGCCGTAGCTGCTGCCGTCCTGGCCGCTCTCGTCCTGCCAGGTCACGACGTAGCCGCCGTCGGCCAGGCGGGTGACGGAAGGCTCCAGTTGGTTGCCGCCACGCGAGGTGTTCACCACCTTCTCGATGCCGAACTTCACCGCGCCATCGGTCTCGGGCGTGACGTTGATGGTGACGGTGCGTGCCTCGCTGGCGCCGCCGTCGCCATCGGTCACGCGGATGCTGACCGAGCGGCTGGCAAGTGGGTTGCTGGCGGTGTTGGCGTAGGTCAGGTTCTCGATGACCTGCTCGACCGCCGCCACCGTGGCGTTGGCATTGAACTGCACAGCCAGCTTGTTGCCGTTGGCGCCGTTGTGCGTGATGGTGCCGATGGCCACGCCCTGGTAGCTGACGGTGTTGCCCAGCACGCTGACCTGCTGCGCGCCCGTGCCCTCGCTGAGGATGCCCAGCTGGTCTTGCGCGTCCAGGCCTTGCAGGCCGAGCTGGTCCTGTGCGCCGTAGCCGGTCAGGTAGTTGACCTCCAGCACGCCGCCATCGAAGTTGGGCGAGTCCACGTCCTGCAGGCCTACGCCGGCATCGATGCGCTGGGGCAGGGCGTTGATGGTGTTCTCGGCGAAGGTGACACTGCTGGCCACGTCGACGAGCTGCGGGTCACCCTGGCGCACGAAGTTGGCGGGCGTGCCGAACAGCTGCTGGTAGACGTTGTATTCGTTGGTGCTGTCGTCGTAGTCGCGGAAGGACACGACGAAGGCGCCGTTATCCAGGCCAGCGATGGTGGGCGCATCGCCGTAGTTGCTGCCGTTGGGCGCGAGATCGGCCTGCAGCTCGCCGTCGATGCGGGCGCCATTCGCAGCGAACTGCTGGACGGTGATCTTGCCCTGGTCGTACCAGGTGACGGCGAAGCCGCCGTGCGTCAGCGACGCGACGGCCGGCTGTGACTGGTTGCCGCTGACGGTGGTGTTGACGCGGAATTCGCCGCCCACGGTGCTGCCGTCCGCCGCGTAGCGCTGGGCGTACACGCCGTCGCTACTGCTGTCTTGCGCGCGGGACGTCCAGGTGACGATCCAGCCGCCGTCGGCCAGGGCCGCTGCCGCAGGATCCCACTGGTAGTTGGCGGTCTCGCTGTTGACGCGGAAGGCAGCGCCGACCGTGGCGCCGCTGTTGTCGAAGCGCTGGCCGTAGACGCCGGACAAGCTGCCGTCTTCCGTGTCGTCGCGCCAGAAGGCCAGGAAGCCCCCTGCGGACAAGCCTACGAAATTCGGCTCGTACTGGTACTCGAACGTGCCGGTGCCTGCAGGGTTGGCACGGGTCTCCACGCCTTGAGCCACGCCGCTGGCGTCGAAGCGCTGGAACAGCACGTCGCCGTGCTCGGTGTTGGTGGGGTTGGTGTAGGAATCGTCATACCAGCCGACCACGAAGCCACCGTTGGACAGGCCGGTGACGGTGGGCTGGTACTGGCTGCTGTCGACGCTGGTGTTGACGCGGAACTCGCCGCCCAGCGGCGTGCCGCTGTTGCTGAAGCGCTGCGCGTAGACGCCTGCGCCGCTGCCGTCCTGGTTGGCCGAACGCCAGACGACGACGTAGCCGCCGCCGCTCAGCGCGGCAACTGCCGGCTCGGTCTGCGAGTAGGGCGTGTAGCTGTTGACCTGGAACTCGGTGCCGATGGGCACGCCGTTGGCGTCGAAGCGCTGGCCGTAGACGCCGTACTCCCAGCCGTCCTGCGTGGTCTGGCTTTCCCAAATGGTGACGTAGCTGCCATCCGACAGTCGTGCGGTGGCCGGGCTGGTCTGGGTGCCGGGCTCGTAGCTGTTGACCTGCGCGTTGCCGTGCAGGGCCTGGGCGCCGTCAGCCTCAGGCGTGATGTTGATCTGGATGGTGCGCGCCTCGCTGGCGCCGCCGTCGCCATCGGTCACGCGGATGCTGACGGTGCGGGTGGCCGCCGGGTCGCTGAAGGTGTTGGCGTAGGTGAGGTTCTCGATCACCCGCTCCACCGCCAGCACGGTGGCGTTGGCATTGAAGCTGATGCTCAGCTTGCTGCCGTTGGCGCCGTCGCTGGTGATGGTGCCGATGGCCGTGCCGCCGTAGCTGACGGTGCTGCCGCTCACGCCCACCTGGCCGGCGCCGCTGCCCTGGTGGCGCAGGCCCAATTGGTCTTGCACGGACAGGCCGGACAGGCCGAGCTGGTCCTGCAGCGCATAGCCGGTGAGGTAGTTCACCTCCAGCGAGCCGCCGCCGAAGTTGGCGGAGTCGGCATCGGACAGGCCGATGGTGGCGTCCAGCAGTTGCGGCGTGCTGTTCACCGTGTTCTCGGCGAAGCTCACGCTGGCGTTGACATCCACCAGCTGCGGGCTGGCCTGACGGGTGTCGGTGGCGGCATTGCCGAAGAACTGCTGGTAGACGTTATAGGTCGTGCCCTGGGAGTAGTCGTAGTCGCGGAAGCTGACGACGAAGCCGCCGTTGGCCAGACCCACGACGCTGCTGGTCTCCGCGTTGCCGTTGTTGTCCATCGTGTCGACGCGCAGCTCGCCATCCAGGCGTGCGCCCGAGGCATCGAACTGCTGCACGTACTGCAGACCCTGGCTGGTGTACGAGACCACGAAGCCGCCGTGCGAGAGCGCCGTCACGTTGGGCAGGCCTTGGGTGCTGGTGGTGACCGTGTTGACGCGGAATTCGCCGCCCACCAGGCTGCCGTCGGCTGCATAGCGCTGGCCGAACACGCCGTCGCCACTGCCGTCCTGGTCGCGCGAATTCCACACCACCACCCAGCCGCCATCGGCCAGCCCGGTGGTCGACGGGTTCCATTGGTAGTTGGCCGTGGTGGTGTTGGCGCGGAAGACCGCGCCGCTGGCCGCACCGCTGGCATCGAAGCGCTGGCCGTAGACGCCGGACAGGCTGCCGTCCTCGTTGTCATCGCGCCAGAACATCACGAAGCCGCCGCCGGTCAGGCCCGCCACGGCGGGTTCGTACTGGGCGTCGTACTGGCCTGTGCCGGTGGGATTGGCGCGCGTCTGAGGCCCTTGCGCGACACCGGCGGCGTTGTAGCGCTGGAAGAAGACGTCGTAGTACTCGCTGTTGGTCGGCGTGGTCGACCCATCGTCGTACCAGGCGACGACGAAGCCGCCATCGGCCAGCGCGGTGATGGCGGGCTGGTACTGGTTGCTGTCGGTGTCGGTGTTGACACGGAACTCATCGCCCAGCCGCGTGCCGTTGTTGTCGAAGCGCTGCGCGTAGACGCCGGCGCTGCTGCCGTCCTGACTGTTGCTGCGCCACGTGACGACATAGCCCCCGCCGGCCAGGCCGGTCACGGCGGGCTCGGACTGAACATCTCTCGTCTCGTCGTTGATGCGGAATTCGGCGCCCACGGGCACGCCCTTGGCGTCGAAGCGCTGGGCGTAGACGCCCGAGCTCCAGCCGTCCTGGCCATCCGAGGCCCAGACGGTGATGTAGCCGCCGTCGGACAGGGCGGCCGAGCTTGGGTCTTCCTGGTTGCCAAGGCCGTAGGTGTTGACGCGCTCGTTGCCGAACAACGGCGCGGCACCGTCGACGTCGGGCGTGACGTTGATGGTCACCAGGCGCGGCACGCTGGTGCCGCCGTCGCCGTCGGACAGGCCGATGCTGACCGTACGGCTGGCCACCGGCGCCGACGAGGTGTTGCGATAGGTCAGGTTCTCCAGCACCGCTTCCACGGCGGCGGCGGTCGCAGCGGCGTTGAAGGTGACCACCAGGTCCGCGCCGTTTTGGCCGTTGCCGGCGATGCTGCCGATGGCCACGCCGCCATAGGTGACGGTCAGGCCAACCAGGCCCACCTGACCGGCGGCGCTGCCCTGGTGGCGGATGCCGAACTGGTCCTGCTGCGCGGCGGGGTCGGCCAGCTGGGCAGTCTCAATGTTGCCGTAGCCGGAGATCACGCTGACCCACAGCGTGCCGCCGTCGAAGTTGGCGCTGTCGGGGTCGACGATGCCCACGCCGGTGTCGATGAGCTGCGGCGTGACGTTGACGAGGTTTTCCGCGAAGCTCACGGCCGACACCACATCGGTCAGTACCGGGGCGGCGGAGGTGGTGATGCTGCCTGCCGTGCCCAGCAGCTGCTGGAACACGGCATAGGTGTTCTGGGTGCTGGACTCCTGGTCGTAGCCGGCCCAGACGATGACGGCGTTGTTGCCGTTGAGGCCCACCACATCGGGCAGGTACTGCGTGCTGGCCGTGGTGGTGTTGATCAGGCGCGGGCCGTCGACCTTGGCGCCGCTGGCGTTGAACTGCTGGGCCCAGACGTCGTAGCCATTGCCGCCGACGGCGCTGCTGGCGTTGCTGTCCCAGGTGACGATGAAGCCGCCGTCACCCAGCACGGCGATGCGGGCGTAGTCGTTGGATGCCGAGGTGTCCTGCGTGCTGACCAGTACCTCGCCGCCGAGCTTGCTGCCGTCGGCGGCGAAGCGTTGCGCATAGACCTGGCCGCCGCTGCTCCACCACGTGGCGACAAAGCCGCCACCGGGCAGGGCGGCGATGTCGGCGCCGTATTGGTTGGACGCGATCGTGGTGTTGACCGCAATCAGCCCGCCGACCTTGTTGCCGGCATTGTCGAAACGCTGGGCGGCCACACCGTAGCCGTTGCCGTCACCGCTGGTGTCGCCCCAGAGGGCGACGAAGCCGCCACCGTCCAGCGCCGCGAGTTGCGGCTGGAACTGCGTGGCCCCGCCGGTCGTGTTGAGCGCGAACTCGGCACCCAGCGGGTTGCCCGATGCGTCGTAGCGTTGGGCCAGCACGTCATAGGTGTGGCTGCCCGCTGCATTGTTGTAGTCGCTGCGGAAGGCGACGATGAAGCTGCCATCGGCCAAGCCCAGCACGGCCGGTTCGTACTGATCGGCCGTGGTGGTGGTATTGACGCGGAATTCCGGCCCGGCGGCCGTGCCGTCTGCCAGGTAGCGCTGGGCATAGACCCCGTAGGTGCCGCTGCCGTCCTGCCCCTGGGCCCGCCAGGCAATCACATAGCCACCGCTGGCGAGGCCGCCGACGGCGGCTTGCGCCTGGTTGTTGAGCGTGGTGGTGTTGACCTGGAATTCAGCGCCCACGGCCGCACCGTTGCTGGCGTAGCGCTGGGCGAAGACGCCGTGGCCGTCGCCGTCCTGCGAAGCCTCGGACTGCCACACCACGACATAACCGCCGTCATTGCTGCCCATCAGGCGGCCGACGACTGGGGCGGTCTGCTGGCCCACCTCGTAGCTGTTGACCTGCTCCTGCGGGCGCAGCGCCACCAGCGCGGCCGCATCGGCCTGTGGCGTGATGTTGATGACGATGTCGTCACTGCCGCTGCTGTTGCCGGCGTTGTCGGTCAGGTTCAGGCGCACCGTGCGGCTGGGCAGCGGCTGGGCGGAGGTGCTGGCGTAGCTGAGGTTCTCCAGCACGCGCTCGACGATGGCCTCGGTGGCCGCGGCCTTCCAGGTGATTTCGAGACTGCGGCCGGCCGCGCCGTCCAGCGTGGCGCTGATGGTGCCGACGGACACGCCGCCGAACTGCACGTCGCTGCCGCTGACACCGACCTGGCCGGCGCCACCGCCCTCATGGCGGATGCGCAGCTGGTCGTCCGCGCGGTTGGTGCTGGACAGGTAGCTCACCGTGAGCTTGCCGTTCAGGAAACCGCCGGCGGCGCTATGCACCAGCTGCTGGGCGCCGTCGATGACGGCGCCGGCCGCGACCTGAGCTTCGGTGAAGGTGACGCTGCTGGCGACATCGTCCAGCACCAGGGCGCTGGTGCTGACGCTGTTCTGGATGGTGATGGCCACCTGGCTGGCGTTGCTGGCACCGCCGTCACCGTCGGTGAGGCGTAGACCCACGTAGCGGTTGGTGGTGCCCGCCGGCGGCGCGGTGTGCAGGTAGGTGATGGCTTGTGCCACCGCCTGCACGGCCGCGGCGTCGGCATTGGCGTTGAATGTGATGGTCAGCGCGCCGATGCCGGCGCCGCCGCCCGTGAAGCTGCCCACCACGGTGCCGCCGACGCTGATGCTGCTGCCGCTGACGCCGACCTGGCCGGCGCCGTTGCCCTGGTTCTGGATCCCCAGCGCGTCATTGGCGCTGCCGTTGGACAGGAAGTTGACGAACAGTTGGCCGCCGTCGAAGTTGGCGGAGTCGGCGTCCGACACCAGCACGTCGAAGTCGATGGCGCGCGCCACGCCGGCGTAGTTGGCGCTGTCGGCCGGGGCGTTGCTGAAGAGGCGCTGGGCGCGCACATCGCCCAGCACCGGGCTGGCGCTCGTGGGCGCCAGCCCGGCGGCATCGCCGAAGCGCTGGGTGCGGATCTCGTAGGTGCTCTGGCCGGACTCATTGACGGTGTTGTAGTCGGCGTAGGCGATGACGTAGTTGCCATTGCCCAGGTCGGCGACGGCCGGCGTGCGCTCGGTGCTGTTGGTGTCGGAGGCCAGCTTGCGTTCGCCGTCCATGGGCACGCCGGTACTGCTGAACTCGCGGATGTAGACATCCGACGTGGTGCCGGCGCCGGTGATGTCGTAGTTGTCGTTGTACCAAGTGACGACGAAGCCGCCGGTGGACAGGCCGGTGACCTGGGCCTCGTACTGCCCGCCAGTCAGGCGCTCGTTGACGATGAACTCGCCGCCGAGCTTGTTGCCGGCGGCGTCGATCAGCTGGGCGTAGACGCCGTAGCTGTTGCCGTCGTTGCCAGCTTGGTCTTCCCACACGACCACCCAGCCGCCACCGGCCAGCGCGGCGACGCTGGGCGTGGATTGGTTGCCGCCGCTGGTGGTGTTGACGACGAAGGTGCTGCCCAGCACGCCACCGGCGCTGAGCGTGCGGCCGAAGATGCCGACACCGCTGCCGTCCAGCCCCTGGCGGTCCTCCCAGACGATGAACAGGTCGCCGTTGGCCTGGGCAGCCACATCGGGCAGGTATTGCGTGCCGGCCTGGGCTGTGCCGGAGACGACGTTGATGCGGACCTCGGCGGCCGTCTGCGCGCCGGCGTTGTCGAAGCGGCGCAGGTAGATGTCGGTGCCGTTAGCGCCCGCCGGGCCGGATTCAGAGGCGTAGGCGATGGCAAAACCACCGGTGTAGCCGGCCAGCTGGCCGTGGTACTGACCGTTGGTGGTGCTGGTGTTGAGCACGACGTTGGCACCGACGGCTGCGCCGTTGCTGCCGTAGAACTGGCCGACCTGCGCCCAGCTGCTGCCATCGGCGCTGGGTGTGACGTTGTCCTGCCAGGTGACGACGAAGCCGCCGTTGGACAGGGCCTCGACGTGCGGGAACTCCTGGTCGTTGCTGCTGTTGGTGCTGATGCGGAACTCGGTGCCAAGGGCGGCGCCACTGGCGCTGAAGCGCTGGCCGTAGACGCCGTCGCCGCTGCCGTCCTGGCCGGCGGACTGCCAGACGACGACGTAGCTGCCGTCGACCAGCGTGGCAACGGAGGGCGCCTCCTGGTGGTTCTCGCGGTAGGTGTTGACGACCGCGGATTCGCCACCCACGGCGGGCGCGCCGTCCAGGCTGGGCGTGACGTTGATGGTCACGGCGCTGGCGGTGCTGCTGCCGCCGTCGCCGTCGGACAGGCGCACGCCCACGGTGCGGATGGCGTCGGGGCTGGACGAGGTGCTGGCGTAGGTGAGGCTCTGGATCAGGGCCTCGACGGCCTCGGCGGTGGCGTTGGCATTGAGTTCGACGCGCAGGGCGGCGCCATTGGCGCCGGTCGCGGCGGCAGCAATGCTGCCGATCGCTGTGCCGCCGAAGCTGACGGTGCCGCCGGCGACGCCGATCTGCCCGGCACCGTTGCCGACATGGCGCACGCCCAGCTGGTCGGTGGCCTGGCCGCCCTGCACGTAGAACAGGTCCAGCCTGCCGCCGGCAAAGTCAGCAGAGTCAACGTCGACGACGCTGACGGCGGCATCGATGAGCTGCGGTGCGGCGTTGACGTCGTTCTCGGCGAACGTGACGCTGGCTGCGACGTCGCCGATGACGGGGTTGGCCTGGCGTGCCAGGCTTGCCGCGCTGCCGAAGAGCTGCTGCGCGATCTCGTAGGTGTTGCCGCCGTTGCCAAGCACCGGCGTGACGTTGTAGTCGCTGTAGGCGACGACAAAATTGCCGCTGGTCAGCGCTGCGATGGCGGGATATTGCTCGGTGCTGTTGGTCTGCGAGACCAGCTTGCGCTCGCCGTCGATGGGCACGCCGGCGTTGGTGTACTCGCGGATGTAGACGTCGGCTGTGCTGCCGCTGCCGCTGATGTCGTAGTTGTCGTTGTAGTACGCGACCACGAAGCCGCCGCTTTGCAGCGCCACGACATGGGCGTCGTACTGGCCGCCATCGCGGCGCTGGTTGACGATGAACTCGTCGCCCAGCTTGGCGCCGGCGGCGCTGTAGCGCTGGCCGTAGACGGCGTAGCTGCTGCCGTCGTTGCCGCTCTGGTCTTCCCAGACGACCACGAAGCTGCCGTCCGACAGCACGGCGACGTCTGGATTGAGCTGGGTGCCGGCGGTGGTGGTGTTGATGAGGAAGGTGGCGCCGAAGGTGCCGGCGGCGGCGTCGTACAGGCGGCCGTAGACGCCCCAGCCGCTGCCGTCATTGGTGTTGTCACGCCAGACGATGGCGAGGTTGCCGTTGGCCCAGGCGGCCACGTCGGGCACGTCCTGCGTGCCGGGCGCTGCGACGCCGGCGACCAGGTCGCTGACGCGCAGGTCCGATGTGATCACGGCGCCACTGTTGTCATAGCGCTTGAGGTAGATGTCGAAGCCGTTGCCGCCGGCGTTGCTTTGCGAGGACCAGACGACGGCGAAGCCGCCGCCGTAGCTGGCCACCTGGCCGTGGTACTGCTGGTTGGTGGTGGCCGTGGCCACGCGGAAGGCGCTGCCGGCGGCATCGCCATTGGCGTCGTAGCGCTGGGCCCACTGGCTCCAGCTGCTGCCGTCGCTGGTGTCGTCCTGCCAGGTCACGACCCAGCCGCCGCCGCCCGCACCGGTCAGGCCGGCGACCTGCGGGTAGTTCTGGTGTCCGCTGACCTGCGTGTTGACCCGTACCTCGCCGCCCACGGCCACGCCCACGCTGTTGTAGCGCTGCATGTAAACGCCGTCGCCGCTGCCGTCCTGGCCGCTGGACGCCCAGGCGATGACATAGCCGCCATCGGCAAGCGCGCCGATGTGCGGGTCTTCCTGGGTGCTGCCCGAGTAGGTGTTGACGCGCTCCTCGCCGTGCACGAGCGGCGCGCCGTCGAGCGCGGGCGTGACGTTGATGGTGAGCAGCGACACCTCGCTGGTGCCGCCGTCACCGTCGGCCACGCGCAGGCCGACGGTGCGTGAGGCCGCCGGGCTGGACGAGCTGCTGGCATAGCCGAGGTTTTGCAGCAGTGCCTGCACGGCGTCCTGCGTAGCCGCGGGCAGCAGGTCGATGCGCAGGTTGGTGCCGTTGCTGCCGCCGCTGAGCGTGCCGATCGCGACACCGCCATAGCTGATGGTGCTGCCGGCCACGCCGATCTGGCCGGCGCCGGTGCCGTCGTTGCGCACGCCCAGGCGGTCCGTGGTTTCGCCGCCGCTAACGTAGTACAGGTCGATGCGGCCGCCCGCGAAGTCGGTGGAATCCACGTCGTTGAAGCTCAGCGACGCATCCAGGGTCTGCAGGCCCGCGTTCGCGGCGTTCTCGGCGATGGTGACGGTGCTGGCGAAGTCGCCGATCGTGGGGCGCGCCTGGCGCGGCAGTTCGGCCGCGCTGCCGAAGATCTGCTGCGCAATGCCGTAGCTGTTGGTGCCGCCCGTGACGCCGGTGTCGTAGTCGGCGTAGACAACGACGAAGTTGCCCTGGCCGAGGTCGGCGACGGCAGGCTCGAACTCGGTGCTGTTGGTGGGTGAGAGCAGCTTGCGCTCGCTGTCAACGGCCACACCGGCAGCGTCGTACTCGCGGACGTAGACATCGCTCGTCGTGCCCCCGCCGCTGACGTCGTAGTTGTCGTTGTACCAAGTGACGACGAAGCCGCCGGTGGACAGGGCGGTCACCTGGGCCTGGTACTGGCCTCCGATGGTGCGTTCGTTGACGAGAAACTCGGCCCCGACCTTGTTGCCGGCCGCGTCGAAGCGTTGGCCGTAGACGCCGTAGCTGCTGCCGTCGTTGGTGCTCTCGTCCTGCCAGACGACGACGAAGCTGCCATCGGCGAACATGGCCACGGCGGGTTCGTTCTGGGTGCCGGCCGTGGTCGTGTTGACCTGGAAGGTGGCGCCGAAGCTGCCGGTAGCGGCGTTGTAGGTGCGACCGAAGATGCCGTAGCTGCCGGCACCGTCGTTATTGCCGTCGTCGCGCCAGACCATGACCAGGTCGCCGTTGGCGCGGCTGGCGATCTCGGGCAGGTACTGGGCGCCGGTCTGCGCGGCGCTGCCGCCCACACCGTCGCTGACGCGCAGCTCACCACCGATCTTGTTGCCGGCGTTGTCGAAGCGCTGCAGGTAGATGTCGTAGCTGCTGCCACCGGCATTGCCGCTGGATGCCCAGACGACGCCGAAGCCCGCAGCCACCGAGCCGCCGCCGGCCCAGCTGACGGCGTCGCTGTAGCGCTGCGTGCCGCTGGTGAAGGTGTTGGCCGTGAAATTGCTGCCCACGGGCGTGCCGCTGGCGGTGTAGATCTGGCCGATGACGCCGTCACCGCTGCCATCAGCGCTGGCGCCGACGTCGTCCCAGATCACCACGTAGTTGCCATCGGACAGCCCTGTGACGCGCGGCATTTCCTGCGTGCTGCCGCGGGCGGTGTTGATCCGGGTGATCTCCGGGCCGATGGGCTCGCCGCTGGCGGACATGCGCTGGCTGTAGATGTCCCAGTTGGCCTCGTGCTGGTTGTAGCCCTGCCAGACCACCACATAGCTGCCATCGGCCAGTACGGCCACGTCGGGGTGGCGCTGATCGGCGGCGCGCACGCTGTCGACGGCTTGCTCGCCGTACAGCGCGGGCTGGCCATCGGCCTCGCGAGTGACGAGGATCTCCTTGGCGTAGCCGGGGCTGGAGCCGCCGTCGCCGTCGCTCACGCGCAGGCCGATGGTGCGGCTGGTGGCCGGGCTGGCGTTGGTGTTGGCGTAGGTGAGGTGCTGGATGAGGTGTTCGACGGCATCCACCGTCGCATTGGCATTGAACGTGACCACCAGGCCGCTGCCGTTGCTGCCGCCGCTGAGCGTGCCGAAGGCCGTGCCCTCGAACAGCACGGTGCTGCCCGCGACAGAGATCTGGTCGTCGCCCGTGCCCACGCTGCGCACGCCCAGCTGGTCTTCGGCGCTGCCGCCCTGCACGTAGTACAGCTCCAGCCGCCCGCCGTCAAAATTGCTGCTGTCCAGGTCGGTCAGGCTGACGGCGGCGTCGATGATCTGCGGCCCGGCGTTGACGAGGTTCTCGTTGAAGGTGACGCTACCGCCCAGCGCGCTGCTCTCCCAGTCACCGAGCGTCGGCGCGGCCTGCTGCAGCGCTGGCGCGGGGCTGGAGCCGAAGATCTGCTGCATCACGTCGTAGCCAAGGGTGGCGTCGACGTAGGCGCTATAGGTGACGGTCCAGCGGCCGCCGCCCAGGTCAGCCAGCTGGGGCTCGCTCTCTACGCGGCTGAGGCTGGTGGTGATCCGAGTAGGCAGCTCGGCGGCGCTGCCGTCGGCGTTGTAGCTGCGCACCCAGAGGTCCTGGTTGCTGCCCTCGGCGCTGCCGTCGCTGTACCAGGCGACGACGAAGCCGCCGGTGGACAGCATCAGCACGGACGGCTGGAATTGGTTGCCGCCGGTCACGCCGCTGTTGACGAGGAACTCGCCACCCAGCTTGGTGTTGTCGGCCGCAAAGCGCTGGGCGTACACGCCCGAGCCGCTGCCGTCGCTGCCGTCGCTGCGCCAGGCAACGACAAAACTGCCGTCAGCCGCAACGCTGACGCTGGGTTCGTACTGATGGCCGGCGATGGCCGTGTTGACGAGGAAGGTGTCGCCGAAGGTGCCCGTGCTGGCGTCGAAGCGGCGGCCGTAGACGCCGTAGCCGCTGCCGTCATTGCCGGACTCGTCCCGCCACACGATGACCTGCGCGCCCGAGGCGTTGCCCGCAACGCGCGGCTGCGTCTGTTGACCGGATTGAGCCGCCGTGGCGCCTGCACCCGTGGCCGTGCCGGCCAGTACCTCGGCGCCGTTGCGGCTGCCGTCGTTGTTCCAGCGTTGCAGGTAGATGTTGTAGGTGCCGTCTGGGGAATAGCCGGTGTAGACCGTGGAGTAGCCACCCGTGTAGCCGGCGCCGTCGAAGACGGCCTGCGTGCTGTTGGTGATGGTGTTGACCACCGTGTTGCTGCCTTGCGCAACGCCGGCTGCGTTGTAGCGCTGGGTCAGCACCGTCCAGCCCGAGCCGTCGATGCCGTTGTTGTCCTGCCAGCCGATGACGAAGCCACCGTCGCTCGTGGCCAGCACGCGCGCAGCCTCCTGCGTGTTAGCCGCCGTGCTGCTCACACGAAGTTCGGCGCCCAGCGCCGCACCGGTGGCTGTGAAGCGCTGCGCGTAGATGCCCCAACCGCTGCCGTCCTGCCCGTTGGACTGCCAGACGACGACGTAGCTGCCGTCTGCCAGGACCGCGACGTGGCTGGCACTCTGCTCGCCGGCACGGAAGGTGTTGATGCGCTTTTCGTTGGACAAGATCACGGCGGTCTCCGGTGTGCTTTGCGGCGCCGATGTGGCGCCATGCCGGCATTGCGCCGGCCGGCCGCGTGCGCATGGGCGCACGAAGCCATGAATCCAGGCGAGCTTGTACGTGGTGCGCGATGGCGCTTTCAATCACTAGCTGCTGAAATCCCCTGGCTCGCGGGGGGGGTCTTTCCATACGTCAAGTTAGGGATTGGTTGGCGGGGTTTCGGGGCGTTATGGCGCCAGTTCAAGCCCGCTTTCGCGACGTTGGAGAATGCCCGGATGAGCAAGGCGTTCACCAAGGAATCCGAGGCCGCAGACGACGATGGCGATGGCCCCGCGCTGCCCGCGCTGCCGGCCGGCACGCGCAACTACATGACGCCCGCCGGTTATGCGCGGCTGCGGGCGGAGTTCATGCAGCTCATCGACGTGGAGCGGCCCAAGATGGTGGAGACGGTGTCCTGGGCGGCCAAGAACGGCGACCGCTCGGAGAACGGCGACTACCTGTACGGCAAGAAGCGTCTGCGTGAGATCGACCGCCGGCTGCGCTTTCTCACGAAGCGGCTGGACATTGCCGAGGTGGTGGACCCGAGCGCCCACCATGGCAGCGAGCAGGTGTTCTTTGGTGCCACCGTCACGTACGCGAACGCGCGCGGCGACGAGAAGACCATCACCATCAAGGGCATCGACGAGTCGGACAGCCTGGCCGGCGAGGTCAGTTGGGTGTCGCCCATCGCCCGCACGCTGCTGAAGGCACGGGTGGGCGACGAACTCAAGCTCGTCACGCCGGTGGGCGTGGAGAGCATCGAGGTCGTCGAGGTGCAGTACCCGGCGCCTGCGGCTGGGGGCTGATCAAGACTTTTTCGGCGCGGGCTTGAGCAGCGAGTCGGCGCGGGCCTTTTCTTCGGAGCTGAGCTGGGGGCGATGACGGGCAGCGCAGCCTCCGCCCGCTGATGGCCTAGACGCTTGCTCAGGCTGCACCATGCATAAGCGGTGGCCAGATCGTTGGCCCCGCCCTGGCCGTGAGCCATGCGCCACTCGATGAGGTGTGAGTGAGTTCATCTTGTCTCCAGTGGCCGTCGATGGATCAGGATTACTTGTTGCGCGCCCTGCTGATGCACATCAAACCCCGGCACAACCCTGTCTTTGTCGAGCATTTGGGTTTTGTCAGCCTGGGAATAACGTTAGCCAGGATGGCTTGCGACCTTGCATCGGGATCGGGTAGCAGCAAAAAAAGCGCCAGGGCAACACGTGCCATCTGGCGCTCTCTGGATGAAGATGCGGGAGCTCCCGCCTTCCCGCCCCCTGCGGGTCAGGATTTCTTCGGTGCCGGCTTCAGCATCGCCTCGGCCCTGGCCTTTTCCTCGGGGCTGAGCTTGGCTGCGAGGGCAGGCAGAGCGGCGCTGGCCTGTTCGTGGCCCAGTCCCTTGCTCAGCGAGCACCAGGCGTAGGCGGCTGCCATATCCTTGTTACCGCCTTGTCCCTGGGCCAGCATGACGGCGAGGTTGAACATCGCATCGGGCTGGCGCCGCTGCGCGGCAGCCTGAAACAGTTGGCGTGCGGTGGTGAGGTTCTGGCCGACGATTTCCCCGCTGTAGAAGTAGGTGGCGAGTGCGTTCTGCGCGTCGGCGTGGCCCTTGAGCGCGGCGTCCTTGTAGAGCACCACGGCGCGTTCCGGTGCCGGTGCCGGCAGACCTTCACCGAGATCCAGCATGCGCGCAGCGGCGTAGGTGGCTTCCAGGTGGCCCGCCTTGACGGCGGCGTTGTAATAAGCGCCGGCGCGTTGGAGGTCCAGCGGTACACCCTCGGGCTGCTTGGGCAGTTGATGGTGGTAGAGCTGCCCCAGCATGTACAGGGCCTTCACGTCGCCCGCTTCGCTGGCGGTCTGCAAGAGCTCAAGCGCTTGCTTGGCATCGCGTTTGGTGCCGACGCCGCTGAGGTTGGCCTGGGCCAGCAGCGTGCCGGCGGGCTCGAAGCCGTAGTCCAGTGCCTTGGTCCACCACTTGTAGGCCTGGGCCGGGTCACGCTTGGTGCCCTGTCCCGTCAGGTGGATGCGGGCCAGCAGCAGTGCGGCCTCGACGCGGGTGTTGATGTTGTCGGGGCGCTTGGGGTCGAACTTCAGCCGGTCCTTGACGGGGTCGTAGCGCGCGTCGACGACTTCCTTCAGCCATTCGACGGCCTTTGGCGTGCTGGCGGGCGTTCCCAGGCCCAGCAGATGAAGCCGGCCCAGCATCATGGCCGCCTCCTCGTAGCCGAGCTTCTTCCAGCCTTCCTCGAACTTCGCGCGAGCCTCCACGTAGTTCCCGGCCTCGTAGGCCTCAAAGGCCTGGGTCAGCGACTTGTCCTTGCGCGCGATCCAGTTGCGGCCGGCAGAAAAACGCTTGTCGCTGGCGCCGCAGGCGACGGCCGGTGACGTACCGCTGATGTCGTCGGGGTCGGTGGTGGTGGGATCCAGCGGACTTCCCGCAGTGCCCGTCTTGGCATTGCCGGCCGGGCTCAGGTCGCTGAAGCGCTCGGCTTCGTTGGACGGACTGTCCAGCAGGCCCATGTCGCGCATGTAGGCCAACGTGACATCGTCATCCGCGGCCGAATATCCACTCAAGAAGCCGCAGGACGATGCGAAACCTCGCCCGAGGATCTTGTCCTTGGCGGCGGTGATGATCGAAGGATCGACACCACCGTTGCGCTTGCCGGTCACTTGGACCGAGCTCAGCGCCTGTGTCGGCGCAGGCGCGTTCGACGGCTTGGCGCCGTCGGCCTGCTGGGCGCCGGCAAGCGGCGCCGCGAAGGCCAGGGCAAGGACGGCCCGTGCCGCCCAGTTCAGTTGAAGAAATGGGCGGTCGGTGCCGGTCATTTTGTCTCCCTGTTCTGTTGCTTAGCGCGGGCTGCGCAGTGTGAAGCCTACCGTGTAGCGGCGGCCGGCGTAGTCGTCGGTGTAGATGTTGGGGATGCCGCCGGCGTAATCCTGGTAGCCGCCCGTGTTCACTTGCTTGCGCTCGCCGGTCAGGTTGCGTGCGTCGGCAAAGATCTCCAGGCCGTTCTTGAACTTGTAGGAAACCTTCGCATCAACGAACGCCGTGCGCGGAGAGAACATCGGCGCGCCAGGGTTGTACGGCAGGCGCCAGGTGTTGGTGCCAACGGATGGGTAGTTGTTGACCAGGATGGCGCTGTTGTCAGCACCCGGCGTGAAGCGGCTGTAGCGCTCGGCCACCACCTGCATCGCGACGCGCGCCTGGAAGGCGCCGTCGTCGTACCACAGCGAGGCGTTCCAGGAATACTTGGGCACGCCGGCTGGCGGCAACACGTCACCACTGATCAGATCCAGCGTCGGACGACCTTGCTTGTCCTTGGCCTTCGTGAAGTTGGCGTCCAGGCCGGTGTGGCGCAGGATGGACGGCAGGAAGGTAAATGCCGTCTTCATGCTGAACTCAATGCCCTTGCGCGTCGAGGCCGGCTGGTTGTCCCAGGTGGTGTAGGTGAACTCCTGGTCGGCCAGCGACTGCCCGGTGAACGGGTCGACAGCAGTGCTGTCCTTGAACAGTCGCACGTTTTGGCGTGAGACGGTCAGGGTTGGCGCACCGATCAGGCCGCGTTGCTTGTAGTAGGCCAACGAGAACATCGTGTCACGGTTGGCAAACCATTCCAGCGACAGGTTGTGATTGACGTTGGTCTGGGGCTTGAGATCCGGGTTGCCGAAGCGGCCGCAACCCTGGTCGGGTTCGTCACCGTCGTCGTCCGTCGACGCCGCTGAATAGACGAACTCGTACATGTTGCAGGTGCCTTCGGGCAGCAACCGGGAGATGCCAGGGCGGGCCACCGTCTTGCCAACGCTGTAGCGTGTCACCAGCTTGTCAGGCACGACCCAGGTTGCCAGGTTCAGCGACGGCATCACGTCAGTGTTGCTGCCCTTGACGGAGGTGTTGGTTGTCTGCGTGTAGCTCTGCAGGCCGGCGGCGTTGTAGGGGTCAGCGGGATTGAAGCTGCTGGCGATGACGCGGTTGGAGCGCAGCGTCACGAAGCCCGTCGCATCCACATCGGTCTTGACCATGCGGACGCCAAAGTTACCAGCGACTTCCATACCGAATGGCAGGGACCAGTTCGTGAACGGCACGCGGTCGACTTCGAAGTCCGTCATCAGGTAGGCGGCGGTCACCGTTTCCTTTGAGCGGCGTACCGGGGTGTCGTAGACCTTGCCATCGCTGGCCGTGCATTGGCGCAGGCAGTCCAGCTGCACCGGCACGCCGGCGAGCTGGAACAGCTTGTCGATGTCCAGGTTGTACCAGCCGTTCAGCAGGGTGGATGGTCGATCCTTGGAGCCGCTGTAGAACTGGCTGGCGGGAGCCATGGTCATGGTCTGGCGAACGATCTCCTCGAACTGCGCCTTGGTCAGCGTGGTGGTGCCGCCCACGTTGTTGCTGGCGATGCCCTTGTTCAGCGTCGTGTTGGGCACGTAGCCGTACGCACAGGGTTTGCCAGGCCTCGTTGTGCCCACGATCAGCGAGCCCGGCGTGTTCTCGCAGCCGACGAGATTCCAGCGCGAGTTGACCGGCTCCATGTAGACGCCTGGCACGAAGCCGGCGTTACCGAACGTGCCAACGGGCTCTTTGATCGTGCTGCCGCCGCCGCCCCAGAAGTCGCCCTTGTTGGTGCGGTACTGCACGCCACCCTTGAGCGATGTCAGGAAGGGCACCTTGTCCACAAGGTTGTAGGAGAGATCCAGCTTGCCGTTGCGCTCGCTGTTCTCGGAGTCGTAGGAGCGGATGACCTGCAGCACCGAAGTGTTGGTGTACTGCGCAGTCCGGTCGGCAGCGTACAGGGGCGATGAAACAGGGTTTGTCGCAGAGGCATTAATTGCGGCCTGCTGCACAGCCGGATTCAGCGTCGCGTAGCGCGGGAAGTTCAGCTGATCGGTGCCACCAGGCATCGAGAAGGCCCAAAGGCCGTCTGGCTGGATGGCGAAATTGGCAATGCCGGCGTTGTAACCGAACGAAGCGCGGCGGTCATAGCGCATCGCCGTGTTCTTGACCAGGCCCGCCATGAACTGGGCCTTCAGTCGATCTTTTTTGTACTCGGCGCCTGTGACCAGCGTTTTCGTCGTGGTGTCGATGGTGCTGAAGATGGTGTCGGTGGTGTAGCCGGCGTTGTCGATCGAGTAGCTGGTCAGATGGTGCGAAGAGTCGACCGTGTAGCCCGGCAGGATGGTGGTCGTGGCGCCCATGGTGAGCGGCCGCGTGACGCCGTTGTTTGCCGTTGCCGCGGGGTACGAGTACATGTTGGGCAGCAGGCTGCCCGTGAAGTTCGCACTGGCGGGCGGTAGCGTGCGGGTCGCCGCTCCGTACGTGGCCGGGATGTTTTCGGTGTAGGCACTGTTGAACTGCGGCGTGCTGCCCAAGCCCAGGAAGGTCACCCAGTCGTTCACCTGGCGCTTGGCACTGGCCAGCTTGGTGTAGACGGTCAGGTCGTTGTTGACCTTGAAGTCGAAGCGGACGTCGGCGTTGTCGCGGCTATCTTCCTGGCGACGCAGGTTGTAGCGGATGCCACCGGCGTTCGACGGCGTGTAGTCGTTCCACTGGTTCAGGCAGGTGATCTGCTCTGAGTTGCGCTGATTGATCGCGGCGTTGACCGCAGTGTTGCGCGTCGAGTTGGTCGTGCCCAGCACGATGGAGCCGTTCGCGGCAGGCTGGCCGGCAGCAGGGGGAGTGGTCAACAACGCCGGAAGGTTGGGGAAGGCCGTGAAGCAATCGGCCTTGGTCTGTGCAGCAGCGGACTTGGTGAGCAGTTCCAGCGGCGTGGCTGAGTTGAACGTACCCCCCCCGACCAGCGGCGAGGACAGGAAGACCGCAGTCGCGGAAGGCTGCGTCTGGTCCAGCGTGCTGGGGTTGAAGGAGAAGGTCTTCTCGGGCGAGTTGTCGAGGTCGAGCTGGCGCACCAAACCTTGCTGGTTGTTGGTGCCGCCCTGCGTGATCGCGTGCATCTCGCTGTTCGTGCGCGCCTTGCTCACGTTGAGCAGCACGCCCAGCTTCTTGTCCAAGAACTTGTCGGCCAGGATCACGTTGAAGCGAGGCGTGGTCTGCTTGACCAGGTCGCTCTGCGTGGCCTCGCCCTTGATCATGTAGAAGGGCTTGTCGAAGTCCAGGCCGGTGCGGGTCTGGATCTGGATGCCGCCACCCAGTGAGCCTTCGGTCATGGCTGCGGTGGAGCCCTTGATGACGTCGACGCTCTTGATGAGGTCAGCCGGCAGTTCACGGAACTCGGTGCCCCGACCGTCGCCGCCTTCGGCGCCGCGGCCCAGCAGGTTGGTGCCGGCACCCGATTCCACCCCCATGCCGTCCACTTCGACGCGAGTCAGGTCAGGACCGTTTCCGCGGACTGAGACGGTGACGCCCTCGCCGAAGTCGCCCCGTTCCAGTGACACGCCAGCGATGCGCGAGATGGCTTCGCCGATGTTGCGGTCTGGGAAGGCACCAACGTCTTCCGCCACGATGGAGTCCTGAGCCGTCGCCGCGTTCTTCTTGCGGTTGATGGACGACTGCTGCGACTGGCGCGTGCCGACCACCAGCACGGTTTCCAGCTCGTTGACCGGTGCCTTGGGCTTGGCCGCCTCGGCAGGCTTGGCGGCTGGTGCGGACGCCGCAGCCGCAGGCGCGGCCGGTGTCTGGGCGATCACGGCCTCGTGCGCCATCAGCGCCAGGGCGAAGGAAACGGCGGTACCGATGCGGTCACGCCGCAGCAAGGGGGTGCTGGTCATGGTCTCTCTCCGTGTTGGCCGGTCCCGGTCCGGCCGTCGTTGTTGTCAGGGTTTTGGGCCCGTCACGGAGCGGTGTCAGATCACTCCGATTCAGGCGTCGGAGCGGACCATAAACATGGGGTTACATGGCGAGAAATACGATTTCCCGGATTTCCTATCTCGTCAGGGAATACCGGGCCCAGAAACAATGGTTAACCCGTGGAATCGTCGAGAAACACTCACGGCGGTGAGCGGCGGCGGTGCAAACGGGCAACACCGACAACGGTGTCAGGGCTTGGTGCGGGACACCCTTTGCACGGCAGGCGTGCGGCGCAGCACGCGCAGCACGTCGGCCAGGTGCAGGCGGTCGCGCACGGCGATGAGCAGGTTCATTTCCACCTCCTCCAGCGCCGGCGCCTCATCGCCCATGGCGATGTGGGTGATGTCGGCCTCGGCCTGGGCCACGGCCTGGGCCACCTGGGCCAGCACGCCCTTGCCGTTGGTCAGCAGCAGCGACACGCCGACTTCGAAGCCGCGCGACAGCTCCTCGGCCCATTCCACGCGTATCCAGTGCTCGCTGTCGCGCTGGAACAGCCGCTTGCCCACGGCGCATTCGCAGGTGTGCACGACGAGGCCCTCGCCCCGGCCCAGGTAGCCGCGCACCTCGTCGCCGGGGATGGGGCGGCAGCAGGTGGCCAGCTGCACCGAGGCGCCTTCGCTGCCATCGATGGTGACGCTGGCGCGGTCGTCCACGGGCCCTTCGGTGAAGCGGCCCAGTGTCAGCGCCAGCGCATCGGGGCGCTGCCCTTGTTCGGCCATCAGGCGGGCCAGTTTCTTGGCGATGATGGCGGCGATCTTGCGGCCGGCGCCGATATCCACCAGCAACTGCTCGGTGCTGGCGCTGCCGGCCCAGTCGGCCAGCGCATGCCACAGCGGCGCCTCGGGCGCGTCCAGCTCCAGGCTGGGCAGGCCCAGGCCCTCGGTGCGCATGGCCTGGGCCAGCATCTTCTCGCCCAGCTCGCGGGATTCTTCCTGCTCCAGGTCCTTCAGGTAGTGGCGGATCTTGGAGCGCGCGCGGCCCGTGCGCACGAAGCTCAGCCACGCCGGGTTGGGGCTGGCGCCGGGGGCCGTGATGATCTCGACGATGTCGCCGCTGCGCAGGGCTGCCCGCAGCGGCACGGCCTCGCCGTTGACCTGGGCCGCCACGCAGTGATCGCCGACGTCGGAGTGGATGGCGTAGGCAAAGTCCACCGGCGTGGCGCCCTTGGGCAGCGCCATGATCTTGGACTTGGGCGTGAAGACGTAGATGGAGTCGGGGAACAGGTCGATCTTGACGTGCTCCAGGAACTCGTTGGCATCGCGCGTCTCGTCCTGGATGTCGATGAGGCTCTGCAGCCAGCGCGCGTTGGCCTGCTGCGCGATCAACGCCGAGGCCTGCTTGCCGCCACGGCTTTTGTAGATCCAGTGCGCCGCCACGCCCTGTTCGGCGATCTGGTGCATGCCCTCGGTGCGCAGCTGGAACTCCAGCGGTGTGGCCAGCGGGCCCATCAGCGTGGTGTGCAGCGACTGGTAGCCGTTGTCCTTCTGGTTGGCGATGTAGTCCTTGAAGCGGCCCGCCTGCGGCTTGTAGAGCTGGTGCAGCACGCCAAGGGCGGTGTAGCACTGCAGCGGTTCCTCGGTGAGGATGCGAAAGCCGAAGATGTCGCTGACCTGCGCGAAGCTCATCAGGCCCTTCTCGCGCATCTTCTTGTAGATGGAGTAGACCGTCTTCTCCCGCCCCTGCACCTGCACACGCAGACCGGCCTTGGTGAAGGCCGTGCGGATCTCGCCCTCGATGCGCGACACCAGGTCGCGCCGGTTGCCGCGCGCCTTGGCCACGGCCTTGCTGAGCGCGGTGTAGCGCCAGGGGTGGAAGTAGCGGAAGGACAGGTCTTCCAGCTCGCGAAAGGTCTGGTTCAGGCCCAGGCGGTGGGCGATGGGCGCGTAGATGTCGAAGGTCTCGCGTGCGATGCGGCGGGCCTTGTGCGGCGCCATCGCGCCCATGGTGCGCATGTTGTGCAGGCGGTCGGCCAGCTTGACGAGGATGACGCGCAGGTCGCGCGCCATCGCCAGCAGCATCTTGCGGAAGGACTCGGCCTGCGACTCCTCCTTGGTGGAGAACTGCAGCTTGTCCAGCTTGGTGAGGCCGTCGACGAGGTCGGCCGTGGTGGCGTCGAACTTCTCGATCAGCTCGGCCTTGGAGATGCCGCAGTCCTCGACGACATCGTGCATCAGCGCCGCCATCAGCGCCTGGGCGTCTAGCCGCCATTCGGCGCAGATGCCGGCCACGGCGATGGGGTGGGTGATGTAGGGCTCGCCGGTGGCGCGCTTCTGGCCCAGGTGGGCCTCATCGGCGAACTTATAGGCCTCGCGCACGCGCTTGACCTCGGCCTTGCTGAGGTAGCCCAGCTTGGGCAGGAGTGCATCAAAGGAGGCGGCTTCCGCCGGCGTCGGCGGCGCCTTGTCGCGCAGCCCGGGCAGGGTGAACCAGGCAGTGAGGGAGCGTTGGGCCATCGCCCGAATTTATCCGATGCCAGAAAGGCAACGGGCGTCCGAGGACGCCCGTTTCATGCTCAGTGCAGCTGGTGGATCAGACCGGCACCTTGCGCAGCATTTCCACGCCCACTTCACCGGCGGCGATTTCGCGCAGCGCAGTCACGCCGGGCTTGTTCTTGCTCTCGATGCGGGGGCTGTGGCCCTGGCTCAGCATGCGGGCGCGGTAGGTCGCGGCCAGCACCAGCTGGAAGCGGTTGGGGATCTTGGTCAGGCAGTCTTCGACGGTGATGCGGGCCATGGTGTTCCTAGAGGGTTGAGCGCGATCAGGGCAGATCGAGCGCCTGAAAGACGGCAGAGCGGTTGCGCCGCTGAGCCGCGTATTTTAGCCGCTGTGCGTGCACGATGGTCTTGAGGTCGAAAACAGCGGTGTCGAACACCGCGTTCACGACGACGAAATCGAAGTGCTGGGCCTGTGCCACCTCGGTGCGCGCGGTGTTCATGCGCTTGGCGATGACCTCCGGCGCCGTGTCGCCGCGGCGGTTCAGGCGCAGGCGCAGCTCGTCCCAGCTGGGCGGCAGGATGAAGATCAGCACGGCGTAGGGGAACAGCTGCTTGATCTGCAGCGCACCCTGGAAGTCGATCTCCAGCACGACGTCCTCGCCGTGCTGCAGCCGCGCCTCGATGCCGGCGCGCGAGGTGCCGTAGAGGTTGTCGTGCACCTCGGCCCACTCGAAGAACTCGCCGCGAGCGGCCATGGCGCGGAATTCCTCCGGCGAGATGAACAGGTACTCGCGGCCGTGCTGCTCCTGGCCGCGCGGCGCGCGCGAGGTGTGGGAGACGGACACGGCCAGGCGCGAGTCCAGCTCCAGCAGGGCCTTGACGAGGCTGGACTTGCCCGCGCCGCTGGGCGCTGCGACGACGAAGAGATTGCCGGGGTATTCCATGTGCGGGTCGTTGCGGTGAAGGCGGGATTGTCACCTGCCCCTATGCGTGGTCGCGCATGGTTCATGCAGGGCCGAGGCAGGTCGGCGAGCGCCTTTCGTCAGGCGGATGTTGCGGGCGGCGTCGCTGCGGGGCGGTGGCCGTTGAGGCGGGCGGCGGCCTCGAAGGCGTCAGCCACGCCTGCGGCGGCGGTCAGCAGCTTCGGCTGCAGCCGGCCGGCGGCGGCGGGCGCGGCTGTCGAGTGCAGCAGCTGCTCGGCAGCGTCGCGGATGCGCGCCACGCTCAGCCGGTCGGCGCGCAGCGTGAGGCCGGCGCCGGCCGCTTCCAGCGGGGCCATGTTGAGGAACTGGTCCATGTTGCTGGCCAGGGCCAGCGTGGGGATGCCGGCCGCCAGCGCCTGCTGCGTGCCCAGGCTGCCGCCGTTGCTGATCATCAGCCGCGAGCGCCGGGCGGCTTCGTCGCCCTGCAGGTAGGGGGCCAGCCTGGCATTGGCCGGCGTCACGGCCGGCGCCGGCGCACCGGCGGTCGACGCAATGACGCGCACCGGCAGGCCCTGCAGCGCCTCCAGGATCATGGGTAGCAGGCCGGCCTGGCCGGAGCTGCCCAGGGTGACGTAGACGCTGCCCAGCGGTGCATCGACGGCCTCGTCCCACCAGGCCGGCGCCGGCGGCGACGGCGCCCACATCAGCGGGCCGACGAAGGTGTGCGCGTCCGCCGGCCCGCTCAGCGGGAACAGCTCGGCGAGGTCGGGGATGAGCAGGTGGTCTGCGTCGGTGTAGACCCGTCGCAAGTTGTTGCCCAGGGAGGCCAGGCCATGGCGCGCGCGCAGCCGGTTCATCGGCTGGCAGTGCGGGATGAAGGCCAGCGGCCGGAAAGTGTGGAACAGCGCCGACGCCAGCGGCAGCGGCAGCGCACGGCTCAGCGGGATGACGGGCAGCGCATAGCCGCCAGCGTACTGCGGCGTCCAGTAGGCGTTGGCGATGGCCATGTAGGGCACGCCGGCCAAACGTGCGCTGACCGACAGCGACAACCGGAAGTCGCCCACCACCAGGTCGGGCTGGAAGGCGCGCAGCAGGCGCAGATCCTCGTCCACGTAGCGCTGCAGCGTGGCCTCGTCGTAGACCGGCGTGCCCCGGGCGAGCGCATCGTTGAACTGCGCGCTGGGGATGCTGTGCAGGGCTTCCTGTTGCCACGGGCCCTCGGACGTGAAGGCAGCGTAGCGAGGGTCGCAGGCCAGCAGCAACTGGTGGCCGGCCGGCGCGATCGCACGCGCCAGCGCGAGGGGTCGGGCCACATGGGCCAGCGTGACGGCCTCGCAGAACAGCGCGATGCGCAGGGGGCGGGCGGGCGACGTCATCACGCGCCCTGGATCATCAGGCTGTCCAGCGGCCGGCGCAGCGAACGCGAGCGCGGTGCGTCGCCATGGCCCACCCGGCCCATGAACACTGCATGCGCCACGGCATGCTCGCCGACGAGGTCGACGAAGCGCTGCTCCAGCCGGCGCGCCATGTCATGCGCGCCGGGCGTGCGCGAGAAGTCGATGCCGTCGCGGGCATAGCGGGTGAACACCAGCGGCGTGACTTCCGGCTGCAGCTGCAGCCCCAGGTGCGTGGCGGTCAGCCAGAAGCGCTGCATGGCGCGGCCGGCGGCCACGTAGTCGTCCAGCGTGCGGGCGGGGCGCTCGGCCATGAGCAGGAAATGGGCCGCGCAGGCGACGCCGGGCACGAAGTCCAGCTGGATGCGCGGCGCCCAGGTGCCGGCGAAGAAGCGGTTGAACATCTCCACGCGCGCCCAGCTCTGCATGACGAAGCGCATCAGCCGCGTGGTCATCGGGTCGGTGCCCAGCGCCTGATCGGGCACGCGCTCCTCGCTGAACTGCGACTGCCACTGGATGATGTCCTTGTGCACCCGGTAGGCCTCCGGCGTGACCAGCCGGATCTTGGCCGAGTGAAACAGCATCTTGGCCATGCGCAGCCGCTGGCCGCCGCTTTCCTGCCAAGTCACGGTGTAGCCCGGCCCGACGGCAGCGGCGAGCGACTGCTTCTGCGGCGCGGTCAGCGGCTGGGTCTTCAGTGGCCGGCGCTGGACGCTGCGGGTCTTGATGCTGTGCAGCAGCGGGTCCGGCGCGAGGGCAGCGTCGGGCGTGAAGTGCAGGTCGAAGACGGGGCGTGCATCGGGCGAACCGCTGCGGCGTGTGGCTTGCATCCGCAGCCCGTGGTGGCTCGCAGCGATGGCCGCCGTCTCCAGCATCGCGCCGATGGCGATCTGGCTGGGATGGCCGTCCAGGTCGTAGACGCAGTGCTCACGGGTGTCGAAGCCGTGGATGGCGACGCTGGCGGGGCCAGTGATTTCGAAACGCCAGGGTTGGGTGTTGTCGCCGCTGGGGGCCCATCGTGCAAAATCGAGAATCTGCAGGAGCGTGGCCTGGGAATCCATGGTTGACGACCTTTTCTGGAATTGAAGATTGCCGCGTGGCTGCAACACCATGGCGGGTCGGCCCGAACGGCAGCTCAAGCCGTATGTTGGCTGCCCCCGCCGCAAAGGGGGAACATGAACCAAGCTGCGACGTTTGATTACGCGACCGCATTTTCCAGGAACATCGGCTGGGTGACCCCGGCCGAGCAGGAAAAACTTCGTTCGGCACGCATTGCCATCGCCGGGCTGGGTGGTGTGGGCGGCGCGCATCTGCTGACCTTGAGCCGTTTGGGCGTGAGCCGTTTCAATATTGCCGACTTCGACGAATTCGGTGTCCACAATATGAACCGGCAGGTCGGTGCCTTCATGTCGACGGTGGACCAGCCCAAGGCCAGGGTGCTGGCCGATATGGCGCGCGACATCAATCCCGAGATGGATGTCCGTGTTTTTCCGGAGGGTGTCACCGAGGCCAATCTCGATGATTTCCTGCGTGATGTCGACCTGTATGTCGACGGCATCGATTTCTTTGCGCTGCCGGCGCGCCGCATGCTGTTCAAGGCCTGTCATGAGCGCGGCATTCCCGCGTTGACGGCGGCGCCGCTGGGCATGGGCGTGGCGCTGATGTATTTCAAGCCGGGCGGCATGAGTTTCGAGCAGTACTTCCGCGTGGAAGGCCGCAGTGAGAACGAACAATATGCGCGCTTCATCGCCGGGCTGTCTCCGGCCATGCTGCAGCGCAACTATCTGGTCGAGCCGGGTGCCGTGAATTTCCAGCAGCGTCGCGGGCCCTCCACGATGATGTCCTGTGACTTGTGTGCTGGTGTCATGGGCGTGGCGGCGCTGAAGGTGCTGCTGGGGCGAGGGCGCCTGCGCGCCGCACCCTGGGCCATGCAGTTCGATGCCTACCACCAGCGCATCAAGTTCACCTGGCGCCCGTTCGGCAATGCCAACCCGATGCAGCAGCTGATGCTGATGCTCATCCGACCCCTGCTCGAAGGGCGCGCGAAGGTGGTTTGAGCGAGCCGCCGCGCTGGGCAGTCAACGGTGTGAAATTGCACGTCGCACCGTGCGCATGCCCCTGTTTCGGCGGGCAGCGCAGGGCCATGCCTATGGCATCATGCGGCGCGCTTGCTCCCGCCTGGCGGGGGAGGTTCTGCTGCTTGCGCTCTTTCGACGAACAGACCCAAAGAGGAATTGCCTTGGACTCCAATCACGCTGAAGCTCGCCATGGTGCACAAACGATGTCGGCCGCCGGTGCGTCGGCTTCGCCCGGTGCAGGCGGGCGGTCCGGTCTGGGTGTGATGCTGGCAGGGCTCGCGATGGCGTTGCTGGCCGGCTGCGCGAGCAACAACCATCCGGCGGCGCCGGTCACGGTGGCCAACGATGACTACAGCTACATCATCGGTGCCGGCGACAACTTGAGCATCCAGGTGTGGCGCAACCCGGAGCTGTCCATGTCTGTGCCGGTGCGTCCGGACGGCAAGATCGCGGCGCCGCTGGTCGATGAGATCGTCGTGCAGGGCAAGACCTCCGTGCAGGTGGCGCGCGACGTGGAGAAGCAGCTCAGCAAGTACGTGCGTGATCCGGTGGTGACCGTGATCGTGACCGGCTTCGTCGGCCCCTACAGCGAGCAGATCCGCGTGGTCGGCGAGGCGGCGCGCCCGCAGTTCCTGCCGTTCAAGCAGAAGATGACGTTGCTGGACGTGATGATCGCCGTGGGCGGCCTGACGGATTTCGCCTCGGGCAACAGCGCCACCATCCTGCGCACGGCCGAGGGCAACAAACAGTATTCGGTGCGCCTGAAGGACTTGATCAAGCGTGGCGACGTGTCGGCGAACGTCGAGATGCGCCCGGGTGACATCCTCATCATTCCGCAGAGCCTGTTCTGAGTCATGGGTCAGGGGCTGTTCGGCATCGGGCCGGCACCTCAATCCCGCACAAGCCTTAACTGAGACTGTTGCAGATGGAATTGCTGATTGCTCAGCTGCTGATCATCGTCCGGCGGATGTGGAAGTACCGCTGGGTTGGCCTGGTGGTGGCCTGGGTGGCTGGGGTGGTCGGGGCGGTGATCGTCTTCGTGCTGCCGGATCGCTACGAGGCCAGTGCGCGCATTCACGTCGACACGCAGTCCACGCTCAAGCCGCTGATGGCAGGCCTCGCGGTTCAGCCCAATGTCGACCAGCAGGTGTCCTTGCTCAGCCGCACGCTGATCAGCCGGCCCAACGTCGAGAAGCTGGTGCGCATGGCAGACCTGGACCTGAAGAGTCAGTCCAAGGCCCAGCAGGAGGCCACCATTGAGGCGGTCACCAGCAATCTCTCCATCCAGAGCAGTGGGCGTGGCGACAACCTCTACATCCTGGGTTATCGCGACAGCGACCCGGAGACCGCCAAGCGGGTGGTGCAGTCGTTGGTGTCCATCTTCGTGGAGTCCAGTTTGGGGGCTACGCGCAAGGACAGTTCAACGGCGTCGACTTTCATCAATGAGCAGATCAAGGTCTACGAAGCGAAGCTTGAGGAGGCCGAAACGCGCTTGAAGGAGTTTCGGCTCAAGAATTTGTCGATCTCGGCGGATGGCAAGGATTCGGCCGCGCAGATTGCCGAGGTCGGCGGCCAGTTGGAGCGGGCCCGCCTGGAATATCGGGAGGCCGTGAATGCCCGTGATGCCGCCAAGGCCCAGTTGGACGCCGAGAAGTCCGGCAAGGGCGGCGCGCAGAGCACGGCGCAGAGCCTCATTCAGGAGTCGACGGCGAATGTGAGCACGCCAGAGCTGGATGCCCGGCTGGCGGAGTACCGGCGCAACCTCGACGGGCTGCTGCAGCGGTTCACCGACCAGCATCCGGACATCATCTCCACGCGCAAGCTCATCAAAGACCTGGAAGAGCAGCGCAAGCGCGAGATCGCCGAGCTGCGCAAGGCGGCGATGAGCATGCCGACGGTTTCAGTCGGTCAGGCCGGTGGCAATCCCGTCGTGCAGGAGCTGGTTCGCATCCTCGCGACCACCGAGGTGCAGGTCGCCTCGCTGCGAGCGCGAGTGGACGAATATTCGGCACGTTATGCGCACGCCATGGCTGCGATGAAGACCGCGCCGCAGATGGAGGCGGAGGCGGCACAGCTGAATCGCGATTACGCGATCCACAAGAAGAATTACGAGGATTTGGTGCAGCGGCGCGAGCAGGCCTCCATTTCGAGTGACCTGGACGTCGCCTCCGGTGTCGCTGATTTCCGCGTTATCGACCCGCCGCGGGCCAACCCCAAGCCGGTCGCGCCGAACCGGCTGCTGATGCTGGCCGGCGTGATGGCCGCCTCCCTGGGCATCGGTGTGTTCACGACCTTCGCGGCCAGCCAGTTGCGGCCGGTCTTCCATGACGCCAACGACCTGCGGGCACGCGTCGAGCTGCCCATCCTGGGTGTCGTGACCCGCCTGGTGACTGACGCCGACCGGGCGCGCCAGCGAGTGGACCTGATCCGTTTCTCGGCAGGGGCGGGCGGGTTGTTGGTGATGTTTGCGGTCGCCTTGACGGTCTTGGCGGTGAAGTTGAGCCGGCAGGTGGTTTGACATGACGAGCTTGATAGAACAGGCCGCTCAGCGGCTCGAACAACTCCGCCAGGCCGGCGTGGTGCTGCCGGGTGACGAGCAGGTCTCGCCTGCTGCTGAAGCCGCCGTGCCGAAGATGGCGGCCCCGGCGCCTGTGGCGCAGCCCGTCGCCCAGCTGGCCCCGATCACGCCTGAGCCGCCCCAGATGGGCATCTCTGTCGTGGAGGATGGGCCGCATGCATCGTCCAAGCGGGTGGAGCTGGATGTCGTGGCGCTGGCAGCGCAGGGGTTCCTGATGCCGCACACGCCGCGCTCGCAGACCGGCGACCAGTACCGCGTCATCAAGCGGCCGCTGATCAAGAATGCGATGGGCAAGGGCGCGGCCACCATCAACCACGCGAATCTGCTGATGGTGACCAGCGCACTGGCGGGCGAGGGCAAGAGCTTCACGTCCATCAACCTCGCGTTGAGCATCGCGGCGGAACTGGACAACACCGTCATGCTGGTCGATGCCGACGTCGCCCGGCCCTCGGTGCTGCGCATGCTGGGGCTGCCGCAGGGGCCGGGGCTGCTGGACGTGCTGGAAGAGCGCGTCGACATGTCCGAGGTGCTGCTGCGCACCAACGTCGAGAAGCTGACCATCCTGCCCAGCGGCACGCCGCACTCGCGCGCCACCGAACTGCTGGCCAGTGACTCCATGAGCCAGTTGCTCGAGAAGATGGCCAAGCGCTACCCCGACCGCATCATCATCTTCGACTCGCCGCCGCTGCTGCTGACGACCGAGTCGCGGGTGCTGGCCTCGCACATGGGGCAGATCGTCATCGTCGTGCATGCCGAGAAGACGCCGCAGAGCGCGGTGCAGCAGGCGCTGGCCGCGATTGAGAACTGCCCCGTCAAGATGATGTTGCTCAACCAGGCGAGCCCCAACGCCGCAGGCGGCTATGGCTACGGGTACGGCTATGGCTACGGGTATGGCTACGGCTACGGATATGGCAGCAATGACTCGGCTCAGAGCTGAGCCCCGCTGCATCGCATTCGTTCTGCTGGCCTGGGCGGCGCTGGCCCAGGCGCAGGGGACGGGCGGCCGCGGCGGCGTGTTCTCGGTGTCGCCGCGCCTGAGCGCGACACAGACATTGACGGACAACCTGCAGCTGACCGAGCGCGACAAGGATGCGGCGCTGATTACGACGTTGTCGCCCGGCCTCAGCATCACCAGCCGGACCGGGGCGTTGCAAGGCAGCCTGGACTACGCGATGAACGGCATCCTGTACGCCAAGACGGACCAACCGTCGCGGGTGCAGAACGCCTTGTCGGCAACGGCCCGGGCGGAGTTGGTGGCAGACGCCTTGTACGTGGACATGCGCGCAGGCATCGGCCAGCAAAGCGTCTCGGCCTTCGGGCTGCAGAGCGCCCCCAGCTTGGATGGGCAGGGCGGCCAAGGCGGTGTCAGCAGCTTGACCAACAGCAACCAGCGCGAGACCTTGACCTACTCGGTCTCGCCCGTGCTGCAGGGCAAGCTCGGTGGCCTGGCCAGTTACGTGCTGCGTGGCGAGTTCTCTGGTAGCGATGCGCGCGGCAGCGAGCTGGGGGACAGCCGCGGCCGCGGGACATCCCTGCAGGTGAACCAGCTAGGCGCGCGCGCGTTCGCCTGGTGGCTGCAGCTCAACACCCACGAGACCCGTTCGTCTGGCAGCGCCAGCGCCCCGCGCAGCACCAGCCTGCGGCTGGGCGCGAACTACCGGCCCGATCCCGACTGGGTGTTCTCCGCCAACGCCGGGCAGGAGCGCAGCAACTACCTCGGCAACGCGCAGAGCAGCGGCACGACGGCCGGGGCCACCGCGAGCTGGACGCCGTCGACGCGCACCCGCATCGGTCTGGACCTGCAGCGCCACGCCTACGGCAACAGCCACGGTCTCACGCTGGAGCATCGGCTGGCGCGATCGGTGTGGCGCTATTCCGACCAGCAGAGCACGGTGGTCGGCAACACCGGCTCGGCCGGTGGCGCGCGCAGCAACTACGACCAGTTTTTCCTGCTGTTCGCCTCGCAGGAGCCCGACCCGGTCAAGCGCGACACCTTTGTGCGGGCTTATCTTCAATCGCAGGGCCTGTCTGCCGACGCCCCGGTCGCGGGCGGCTTTTTGTCGACCGGGCCCAGCCGGCTGCGCAACCAGCAGCTGGCCGTCACGCTGCAAGGGGTGCGAGCCAGCCTCACGGGGCAGTTCAACCGCTCGGTGTCTGGCAGGCTGGGCAGCAATGTGAACCAGGGCAGCCTGGCCGACAGCTCGAAGATCGAGCAGCGGTCGATGTCGCTCTCCGCGAGCTACCAGCTCGGCGCCACCTCCGGCCTGACGCTGATCGCCACGCGCCAGGAGTCGGCCGGCGACACCAGTCGCCAGTCCACGCAGCTGACCAGCTACTTCGCCAACTGGACGGCACGCCTGGGCAACCAGCTGGCCGCCCAGCTGGGCGCGCGGCACAGCCGCTTCGAAGGTGTCACGAGCTACACCGAAAATGCCGTGTTGCTCACCTTGACGCAGCAGTTCTGAAATGAAACGACCGCCCCCATGCCTGCTTCGCAAGCGCGCGCCCGGCGCGGCGCATCGGCGCCGCCGGACGGCCGGGAGCCACTGACATGTACGAAGCCTTCTATGGCCTGAGCAGCAAGCCTTTCCAGCTCAGCCCTGACCCGAACTTTTATTTCGGCAGCAAGCAGCACCGGCGCGCCAAGGCCTACCTGGACTACGGCGTGCTGCGCAATGACGGCTTCATCGTCATCACCGGCGAGATCGGCGCCGGCAAGACGACGCTGCTGCGCGGCCTGCTGGACAGCCTGAACCGCAGCAACGTCGTCATCGGCAACGTCGTGACGACGCAGCTGGACGCCGAGGACACGCTGCGCATGGTCGGCGCGGCCTTCGGCGTGCGCGTGAAGGACGCGCCCAAGTCCGAGCTGCTGATGACGCTGGAAGCGTTCTTCGTCAACCAGGTCACGCAGGGCAAGCGCTGCCTGCTCATCGTCGACGAGGCGCAGAACCTGACCGCCCGCGCGGTGGAGGAACTGCGCATGCTGTCCAACTTCCAGTTTGCCAACCAGTCGTTGCTGCAGACCTTCTTGGTCGGCCAGCCCGAGTTTCGCGGCATCCTGCAGAAGCCCGAGATGGAGCAGTTCCGCCAGCGCGTGGCGGCCACCTGCCACATCGGCCCGCTGGACGAGGACGAGACGCAGCGCTACATGGAGCACCGCCTGAAGTGCGCGGGCTCCACCGGCAAGCCCACCTTCGACCACGACGCCTTCCCGGCCATCCACAAGGCCAGCAACGGCATCCCGCGCCGCATCAACCGCCTGTGCGACCGGTTGCTGCTGCTGGGCTTCATGCAGGGGCGCTCTCACCTGACGCTGGCCGACGTGAAGGAGGTGCTGCGCGACATCGCCCAGGAGAGCGAGACGCCGCGCCACAGCGACGTCAGCCCGCTGGACAGCGTGCCCGCCAGGCTGCCCGACAGCCGCCCGGCGGCGCTGGACAGTGCGCCCGGTGCGCTGGACGTGGCCAAGTTGAAGCTGAGCGTGGCCGAGGTCGACGGCCTCTCCAGCGAGATCGCTGCGCTGAGCGCCGACCACCACACCGACCGCCTGCAGCGCCTGGAGCGCAGCATGATGCGCCTGGAGCGCATCAACCTGCAGACCCTGGCGCTGCTGCAGAAGCTGGTGGATGCCGTCAAGCAACACTGAGGCTGTAGATCATGTTGATGCCCACCCCTGTCCCGCCGCTGCGCAATGCGATGAGCATCGACGTGGAGGACTACTTCCAGGTGTCCGCGTTCGCGCCCTACATCCGCCGCGAGGACTGGCACGGGCTGGAATGCCGTGTCGAGCGCAACATCGCCGCCATCCTCGCGCTGCTGGCCGAGAAGGACGTCAAGGCCACCTTCTTCACGCTGGGCTGGATTGCCGAGCGCTACCCGCAGGTGGTCAGGGCCATCGTCGCCGGCGGCCATGAGCTGGCCAGCCATGGCTACGGCCACGAGCGTGCCAGTGACCTGAGCCCGGCGGCCTTCCTCGAAGACATCGCCAGCGCCAAGAAACTGCTGGAAGATTTGGGCGGCGTGCCCGTCGTCGGCTACCGCGCGCCGAGCTTCTCGATCGGCAAGGGCAACCTGTGGGCTTTTGATGTGCTGCGCGACGCCGGCTATCGCTACTCCAGCAGCGTCTACCCCATTGCCCACGACCACTACGGCATGCCCGACTCGCCGCGCTTTGCCTACCCGGTGCGCGAGGGCTTGCTCGAGATCCCGGTGACGACGCTGCGCATGGGCTCTAAGAACCTGCCCAGCAGCGGTGGCGGCTACTTCCGCCTGCTGCCTTATGCGCTGTCGCGCTGGATGATCCGCCGTGTCAACGAGGTCGATGGCCAATCGGCGGTCTTCTATTTCCACCCCTGGGAGATCGACCCCGAGCAGCCGCGTGTGCCGGGCATCGATGCCAAGGCGCGCTTTCGCCACTACGTCAACCTGGCGCGCACCCAGGGCCGCATCGCGCGGTTGCTGGGCGACTTCCGCTGGGGGCGCATGGACGAGATCTTCCTGGGCCGCGAGGCCAGCCCGCGCGCCGCGGCGCCCTCGCTGAGCGCCGCCTGAATGAGTGCCTCCCTCCGCATTGCGCGGCTGACCGCGCAAGACCGGGCTGCGTCCGCCCGCTGGGACGCGTTCGTGCTGGCCCATCCGCAAGCCACGTTCTTCCACCGCAGCGGCTGGCTGCGCGTCATCGAGCGCAGCTTCGGCCACGCGTGCTTCTTCCTGTACGCCGAACGTGACGGTGTCATCGAGGGCGTGCTGCCGCTGGCGCAGATCAAGAGCCGGCTGTTCGGCCATTCGGTCGCCAGCCTGCCGTTTGCCGTCTACGGTGGTGTGGCCGCGCTGAACGACGAAGCCGCTGCTGCGTTGGAGGCCGAGGCCGAGCGCTTCGCGCGTGAGCTGGGCGCCGAACATCTCGAGTACCGCTACCTCGGCGCCACACGCCATGCGGACTGGCCGCGCCAGGACTTGTACGTCACCTTCCGCAAGGAGATCCTGCCGGACGAGGAGGCCAACATGCTGGCCATTCCGCGCAAGCAGCGGGCCATGGTGCGCAAGGGCATCAAGAACGAACTGAAGGCCGCTATCGATCCGAACGTCGACCGGTTCTTTGACCTTTACGCCGACAACGTGCTGCGCCACGGCACGCCTGCGATGCCGAAGCGGTACTTCCAGGCGCTGCTGGACGAGTTCGGTGCGGACGCCGAGGTGTTGACGGTCACGGCAGCTGATGGACGGCCGCTGTCCAGCGTGCTGAGCTTCTACTTCCGCGATGAGGTGCTGCCTTACTACGCTGGCGACGACGAGGCCGCGCGCGACCTCGCGGCCAATGACTTCAAGTACTGGGAGCTGATGCGGCGCGCCTGCGCGCGCGGCCTCAAGGTCTTCGACTACGGGCGCAGCAAGCAGGGCACGGGGCCCTACGCGTTCAAGAAGAACTGGGGTTTCGAACCGCAGCCGCTGAGCTACGAGTACCGGCTGTTCAAGCGGGACGCGATCCCCCAGAACAATCCGAACAACCCCAAGTACCAGCTGATGATCAAGGCCTGGCGCCGCCTGCCCGTGGGCGTGGCCAACTGGCTGGGGCCGTTCATCGTCAAGAACCTGGGCTGAGGTCGGATGCATGCCGCCCCCGCGCTCACTTCGTTCGCTGCCTCCCGAGGCGGCGCGTCAGCGTCTTCGGGCGGCCGGGTGGCGTTGACATGAAGATCCTCTATCTCGTCCACCGCCTGCCTTACCCGCCGAACAAGGGCGACAAGGTGCGCTCTTACCACCTGCTCAAGCATCTGGCGGCGCGGCACGAGGTGCACCTCGGCACCTTCATCGACGACCCCGACGACGAGCAGCACCTGCCCCGCGTGCAGGCCCTGTGTGCAGGCCTGCATGTCGCGCGCCTGAACCCGCGCACGGCCAAGCTGCTGAGCCTGCGCGGTCTGCTGACGGGCGAAGCCCTGAGCCTGCCCTACTACCGCGACGCCGGCCTGCAGGCATGGGTGGCCGAGGCGGCGGCCCGGGTGGGGTTCGACGCCGTGGTGGTGTTCAGCGGCGTCATGGCCCAGTACGTGCCGCCGGGGCTGCGCATGCTGGTGGACTTCGTGGACGTCGACTCCGCCAAATGGCGTGATTACGCGCCTGAGCACGCCTGGCCGATGTCTTGGCTTTACCGGCGTGAATCGACCCAGCTGCTGGCCTTTGAGCAGCGCACGGCCCGTGCGGCGCAGTGCAGCTTCTTCGTCACCGACAACGAGGTCGCGCTGTTCCGTGACCTCGGGCCCGGCCAGACCATGAAGCTCGCCGCGCTGGGCAACGGCGTGGACGCCGATTTCTTCGCGCCGGATGCCGCACGCGCCAGCCCATTCACGGCCGGTGAGCTGCCGCTGGTGTTCACCGGCGCCATGGACTACTGGCCCAACGTCGATGCGGTGACCTGGTTGGTGCGCGACATGTTGCCGGCGCTGCGCGAGCGCTTTCCGGCGCTGCGCTTTCACATCGTCGGGCGCAGCCCGACGCCGGCCGTGCAGGCCCTGGCCGGGCCGGCCGTCAACGTGACGGGCACCGTGCCCGACGTGCGTCCCTACCTGCAACACGCTGCCGTCGTCGTTGCGCCGCTGCGGCTGGCACGCGGCCTGCAGAACAAGGTGCTGGAAGCCATGGCCATGGCCCGGCCGGTCGTTGCAGCCGGCAGCTGCGTGCGTGCGATCACCGACGCCTCCCAGCCCGGCCTGCAGCCTGCCGATGACGCGCCCGCCTACGTGCAGCAGCTGTCGCTCTGGCTGGCGGACCCGGCCGCTGCCGACACGGCCGGCCGCCGCGCGCGTGACTTCGTCGTCGGCGCCTACAGCTGGGGCGCCCACCTGGCCGGCCTTGATCGCTATCTGGAAACCCCATGCTGAACATGCCCAAACCCTGGCGATTGCCCTTGCTCGTGCTGGTGCTGGCCTGGGCGCTGCTGGCGCTGCTGTACCACGGCACCATCGGCGCCATGGTGTCCATCTGGGACCGCTCGGAGACCTTTGCCCATGCCTGGGTCGTGCCGCCCATCTCGGCCTGGCTGGTGTGGCGGCTGCGTGCGGGCCTGGCGCCACTGCAGCCCTGGCCTGCGCTGCATTGGCTGTGGGGCCTGTTGCCGCTGGGGCTGTTGTGGCTGATGGGGGAGCTGGCGGCGGCCAACGCGGCCACGCAGTTCGCCGTGATGGGCATGTTCGTGTTGCTGGTGCCGGCACTGCTGGGCACCGAGGTGGCGCGCCGCATCGCGTTTCCACTCGGCTTCCTGTTCTTTGCCGTGCCCTTCGGCGACTTCCTGACGCCCTGGCTGATGGAGCGCACTGCCGATTTCACCGTGCTGGCCTTGCGCGCCACTGGTATTCCGGTGTTCCGCGAAGGGCTGGAGTTCGTCATTCCCTCGGGCTCCTGGTCGGTCGTGCAGGCCTGCAGCGGCATCCGCTACCTGATGGCCTCGGTGATGGTGGGCACCCTGTTCGCCTACCTGAACTACCGCTCGCACACGCGACGGTGGGTCTTCGTCGGCGTCGCCATCGTCACGCCGCTGGTGGCCAACTGGCTGCGGGCCTACATGATCGTCATGCTGGGCCACCTGTCCGGCAACACGCTGGCGGTGGGCGTGGACCACCTCATCTACGGCTGGGTGTTCTTCGGCGTCATCATGCTGGCCATGTTCATGATCGGCGCGCGCTGGTCCGAGCCGGATGCCGCCCCTGAACCGGCACCAGCCGTCGCGCCGGGTGTGCATGCCGCGCTGTCGTCGCGCTGGTCGGCCGCGATCGCCGCGACCGTGCTGCTGCTGGTCCTGCCCTCCGTCTTGCGCATGCATGCCGACGAGCGCAGCGCCCATGGCGAGCCCGAACTGGTGGTGCCGCAGCTGCCGGGCTGGGCATGGCGTGCCGAGCCCCTGGCCAGCTGGCGCCCGGCGTTTGCGAATGCGGCCGCCACGCTGCATGGCCGCTATGAACCCGAGGCGGGCGGCGATGCCATCGGTGTCTACATCGGCTACTACCGCGACCAGCGGCCGGGGCGCCAACTCGTCACCTCCGTCAACAGCTTGGTCGATGTCGAGACCGATCGTGATTGGTCCCGAACGCTCTCGACGCTCGCTGTTCTGGATACCGATGCCGGCAGGCTCGGCTGGCGGGTCGGCGAGCTGCGCGGCCAGGCGCTCAGCCAGGTCAGCGGTGGTGGCAGCCTGGCGCCGCGGCTGCGTGTCTGGCAGATCTACTGGATCAACGGGCGCCCCTTCACCAGCGATTGGCAGGCCAAGCTCTACGGCGCCTGGCGCAAGCTGCAAGGGCAGGGTGACGACGCCGCCGTGCTGCTGGTGTATGCCGAGAAAGACGGCGCCGGCCCGGACGAGATGCGGCTGCGCGCCTTCCTGTCCGCGCACTGGCGCACATTCGACACCGCTTTGAGTGGGGTCCGCGACCGGGGCGCGGCGCGCCAACCCTGACAATCCGCCGCGATCCCAACAACGACAGCAACGAGAAGAAAACGACCATGAACACGCTCGCAGTCATCGGCCTGGGTTACGTCGGCCTGCCCCTGGTGGTGGAGTTCGGCAAGCAGATCCGCACCATCGGCTTCGATATCGCCAAGAACAAGGTCGAGGCCTGCCGGCGCGGCACCGACCCCAGCCGCGAGCTGAGCGACGAGGAAGTGCAGGCTGCCACGCATGCGGTCTACACGGACGACCCCAGGATGCTGGCCGAGGCCGACGTCATCATCGTGGCCGTGCCTACGCCGGTGGACGAGGCCCACATCCCCGACTTCCGCCCGCTGATCGGCTCCTCCACCAGCGTCGGCCGCCACATGAAGAAGGGCGCCATCGTCGTCTACGAGAGCACCGTCTACCCCGGCGCGACGGAAGAAGTCTGCATCCCGGTGCTGGAGCGCGAGTCGGGCCTGAAGTGGAAACAGGACTTCTTCGTCGGCTACAGCCCCGAGCGCATCAACCCCGGCGACAAGGAACACACGCTGACCAGGATCCTGAAGATCGTCTCCGGCGACACGCCCGAGACGCTGGACGTGGTCGCGAAGGTCTACGAGAAGATCATCGTTCCCGGCGTGCACCGCGCGTCCAGCATCAAGGCTGCCGAGGCGGCCAAGGTCATCGAGAACACCCAGCGCGACCTCAACATCGCGCTGATGAACGAACTGGCCATCATCTTCGACAAGCTGGGCATCGACACCTCCGAGGTGCTGGAGGCCGCCGGCACGAAGTGGAACTTCCTGAAGTTCAAGCCGGGCCTGGTGGGCGGCCACTGCATTGGCGTGGACCCGTACTACCTGACGCACAAGGCCGACATGCTGGGCTACCACCCGCAGGTCATCCTGGCAGGCCGTCGCATCAACGACGGCATGGGCAAGTTCATCGCCGAGCAGACCATCAAGCAAATGATCGCCAGCGGCAGCCCCGTCAAGGGCGCGCGCATCAACGTGCTGGGCCTGACCTTCAAGGAGAACTGCGGCGACCTGCGCAACTCCAAGGTGATCGACATCATCAACGAGCTCAAGACCTATGGCGTCGAGATCTTCGTGACCGATGCGCAGGCCGAGGCTGACGAGGCGATGCACGAGTACGGGGTGCGGTTGATGCCGTTCGACGAGCTGCCGAGAGCGGATGCCATCGTGGCGGCGGTGTCGCACCGTGAGTACGCGGCGTTGTCGGTCGATGAGATTGGCAAGAAGCTCATCAAGGGCGGCGCCTTCATCGATGTGAAGGCGGCGTTTGACGCTGTCGCGCTGCAAGGCGCCGGCTTCCGGGTGTGGCGCCTCTGATCTGCGTACTCATCCAGGGCGCTTTCCCTGACCGCAGATGCGGTGGTGCGCGGGTGCGAGGCCCGCATGCCAACGGGGCATCTGCCGGGCTGCCATTCGGTACGGAGTGCCCGCCGGTGCGACATGGGAGTTCTTTTGTCGTTGATCCGGCGCTTGTTCAGCCCGGGCGCCGTGCGCTTTCTGGAGGTCGGAATCGGCAACACTGCGTTCAGCGTCGCTGTTCAACGTTTCCATCATCTGCGCGCTGATGCAGGTGGATCTGAGAACCTCTCAGGCCGGTGCCGTAGCCCTCGCGCCAAGCACGGTGGTCTCCTCGCTAGCGCAGCGCTATCTCAATTTCGGCCGGGGGGTGCCGTACCCAGCCGCCAACATCCATTGCGGAGTGACCCATGGCGATCAAACTTGCGATCATCGTTCCTTGCTACAACGAGGAAGAAGTGCTGCCCGAGACGAATCGACGCCTGTTGGAGGTGCTCACGCGCCTGCAGGATCGTGGCGCTGTCACTCCCGACAGCGCCATTCACTACGTTGACGACGGCAGCCGTGACAAGACTTGGCCATTGATCGAAGCCTTGTCGAAGGGGGACGGGCGTGTGCATGGCATCAAGTTGTCGCGCAACCGTGGTCATCAAGCTGCGCTGATGTCGGGCTTGCTCACTGTGCCTGGCGATGCCCTTGTCAGCATCGATGCCGACCTCCAAGATGACGTGACCGTCATCGAAAAGATGGTGGATGAGCACGCGGCCGGTGCCGAGGTTGTCTACGGTGTGCGGGACTCGCGGGCGACGGACACGGTTTTCAAGCGCAACACAGCACTGGCCTACTACGGGCTCATGCGCAAGATGGGCGTGGATCTTGTGCACAACCACGCTGACTTTCGCCTCATGGGACGACGTGCCGTTGAGGCGCTGCGCGAATACGGCGAAACCAATATGTTCCTGCGGGGCATCGTGCCGCTCGTTGGCTACCGCGCTGCCACGGTGCGCTACGACCGTGCCGAGCGCTTCGCCGGCGAGTCGAAGTACCCGCTTCGCAAGATGCTCACGTTCGCGCTGGAGGGCATCACGTCCTTCAGCGTCGTGCCGCTGCGGCTCATCACGCTGCTGGGCCTCGTGATTTCGGTGGCCAGTTTCCTGATGATTCTGTTTGTCGTCTACGTCACGCTCGTGCTGCAGGCCGTCGTGCCCGGTTGGGCGTCCACGGTGGTGCCCATCTATTTCCTGGGGGGCATTCAGATGCTGTCGATGGGCGTGCTCGGTGAGTACGTTGCCAAGATCTATCTCGAAACCAAGCGTCGCCCGCGCTTCTTCATCGAGGCCACGGTGTAATGCCCACGGCTCCCGCCGCATCCTTGCGTTGGGTCCTGTTGGCAACACTCTTGCTGCAGGGGCTGCTGCAGTCGATCTTCTTCCCACTGAGTGCGCTTGTCAGTCGAGAGCCGCTGGTGCATATCGATGCGCCCTATCACGCCTACCAGATGGAAGTGGCGAGGCAGTTGTGCTCTGAGCGCGAATTGCAGGGGTGGGACCCGTACTTCGGTGCGGGGCAGCCGGCAGGCGTCGTGGGTAATGCCAGTGCCAAGTTGCAGGCAGGTCTGGCCTGTGCAGACGGGCGGCCGACATCGGTGTGGCCGCTGTACAAAGCCAGCAGTTTCGCGCTGGGCGTGATCGCACCGGCCGCGCTGGTCGTGGCTTGCATGCTGCTGGGATTGAGCTTGCGAAGCACCGTGTTTGTGGCCGTGCTGGCGGTGCTCATGTGGTGGACCGGTGGCTTGCGCTGGTACCACGCTGCCGGGCTGGTCAGCTATGTGGCCATGGCCTATTTGGTGATCCCTTTCACCATTGCGGCCGCGCAGTTGGCGATGCTGCCTCGTACAGGAGTGGCTCTTGGGCTTGGGCTGCTGGCGGCCCTGGGCTTCTGGCTGCACCCTTTGTTCCCGGTGGCTGCGGTGCTGCTGGGGCTGCCACTGTTGCTGGCCAGTTGGCCTGAATGGCGCCGCCCGGTCTGGGGCGTGATGGCACTGGTCGGTGTTGCGGCACTCATGCTGGCACTCAATGCAGCCTGGGTGTTGCCCACGGTCGGCGAGAAGACGGGCATCAGCAACGGGTTGCAGTACCAGGCCGGCGTCCAGGTCGGACTGCCATTTTGGGAGATGCTGGGCCGGGCGGGTACGGCAGGTGGCGGCACGCGTTTGGCACTCGCGTTGGCGATCGGTGCTGTGTTGTTGCTGGTGCTGCCTCGGGTGGCGCACCGTCGCGTGCTCGTGGGCCTGATGCTAGGCGCCTTCGCGCTGATGACCTGGGCGTCAGTCGGCGGGCTGGTGTCAGGGATCGCACGATTGCAACCCAACCGCTTCAGCATGTTGGCCTGGTTGGTGCTGGTCCTGCCGGCGGCAGTCGGCCTGGATGCAGCCCTGGCGCAATGGCGGGATGCGTCTCGTGCGCGACGCTGGGTGCTGGGCTTGATGTTGGGGGGAGCGGCTGTCGTGGTCGCGTTCTTTGTGCGGGAGACGGTGCGCGAGTTCGCCCTGCCTGCAGGCCATGCCCGCTATGGGGTCGCCCCGCCCGAGGTGAAGGGCGACGGGGCGATCCTTCGCAGCCTGACGACTTTCCTGCAAGAGCAAACGGATCGCTCCGGGCGCGTGCTGTTTGAAAACTCGCTGGCTCGCATACACGACGGCGCTCACATTGCAGGCTTGCTTGCCCTGCGTGGCGACCGTGAGCTCATTGGCGGTGCTTACCCGGGGGTCGACGTGGCCAATGCCTGGGACGACGTGGCATTTGGTCAACCGCTGGCGAGCTTCTCGCCGACGGCACTGGTCGAGCGGTTGGATGCCTACAACGTGCGCTGGATCCTGTGCCACCGTGACACCTGCCGACAGGCCATGTCCCGTCTGCCGGGCGTCGCGAAGGTGGCGGATCTCGGGCCGGTCACCGCCTTCAAGCGCGCAGCGGTTCCCGGCTGGGTCGCGGAAGGCGTGGCACGCGTGCAGGCGCGCTGCCACAACCGTCTGGAGCTCGACGGTGTGCAGGGTGATCGTGTGGTGCTGCGTTATCACTGGGTGCCGGGCCTGCGTAGCCTGGAAGGGGGCGAGGTCAAGCCCGTGGACCTGGTGCCTGGCGCGCGTCCCTTTGTCGCGATTGACCACCCGCCGTCTCGGGTGACCTTGCGCCGCGGCACCGGTGACGGGCTCCCTTGTGAACGTCGCGCAGCGCCCGCCTTGTGACCGCTGGAGCGCATGAACCCATGCAACACGAAACACCGCCTCTCGTTGTTCATCTGCTCCATCGCTTTGACACGGGCGGGCTGGAGAATGGCGTCGTCAATCTCATCAATCACCTGCCGGGGTTTCGGCATGCAGTGGTTGCTGTGACCGATATCACCGCCTTCAAGGAGCGCGTGAGGACGCCAGGGACGCAGTTCATCGCGCTCAACAAGCCACCAGGGCAGGGCTTCTGGCTGTATCCGCGGGTCTATCGATTGCTGCGTGAACTGCGTCCTGCTGTCGTGCACACCAGGAACCTGGGAGCCATGGAGTTCCAGCTGCCCGCCTGGGCGGCGCGCGTGCCGCTGCGCGTGCACAGCGAACATGGGTGGGACATGAACGATCTGGGCGGCGTCAGCGTGACCAATCAACGCCTGCGTCGCATCTACGGCATCGGCACCCACCGGTTCGTGGCGCTGTCACGTGCCATCGAGACCTACTTGACCGGGGCGGTGGGCCTGGCACCGCATCGAGTGCAACGCATCTGCAATGGGGTTGATACGCACCGTTTCGCGCCCGCCAGCACGGTGCCCGGCGCCTGGCCCTATCGGCGCAGTGAGCACATCGTCATCGGCGCGGTGGGGCGCATGCAGGCGGTCAAGGATCCACTCAACCTTGTTGACGCCTTCCTGCACCTGCGCGAGCTGTGTCCCGTCGACTGGCCGCGGCTGCGGCTGGTGATGCTGGGAGGCGGTCCGCTGCTGGAGGCCGCCAGGGAGCGGCTGGCCGCCGCCGGCGCGGCACGGCAGGCCTGGTTGCCGGGTGATCGCAGTGATGTGGCGGAGTTGCTGCCGCAGTTCGACATCTTTGCGCTTCCTTCGCAGGCCGAGGGCATCAGCAACACCTTGCTGGAAGCGATGGCCTGCGGCTGTGCACCGGTGGCGACCGACGTGGGGGGCAATCCGGAACTGGTGGAGCCCGAGTCCAACGGTCTGCTTGTCCCGGCGCAGAACAGTGCTGCGCTGGCGGCAGCACTGGCGCGGCTGACACGCGAGCCGGCACTGCGTCAACGGCTGGCCGAGGCATCCCTGGCCCGCGTGCGGACGCAGTTCAGCCTCGCGGCCATGATCGGCGCCTATGGGGCGCTGTACGCCGGTCGTTCCGTTGCGGATGGGCCGTTGGCTAGCACCGCGCCATGAAGGCCCGCGTGACCCCCCTGACAAGCATTCGCGGCGTGTCGCCCGTGCGGGTTTTTTTGCTTGAGTTGCTCTCCTGCTCGTGAATACAACGGTCTGACCCATGAAATCCAACAAGCTTTCGCTGCCTGCGACCGTTCACGCCACCCTCGTTGTCGGGATCTTCCTGACCTTCCTGGCCGGTGTCGCGCTGCTGACGGTGGAGCCAGACGAGGTCTGGAACCTGATGAGCACCATGAAGGCGTTTGGCCTCCCCGTGCCACCCACCACGGCAGTTGATGCCCCGGTGACGACGACCGGTGGCTTGCACGCCCTGCTGCATGGCGCCGTCGCGTCGGTGCGAAGCGGAGATGTCCTGCTGCACCGGCTGGTGTCGGTGGTCACCACGCTTGGGCTCTTGGCCCTGGTGTTCGTCACGCTGCGGCGCCACGTCGGCCAGGTTGCGCTGGCGGCTGCCGGCACGGCGCTGTTCGTCACCGCCCCCGGCTTCTTGCTGCAGGCATCGCTTGCCACGTCGGAGATCATCGCCACGACGGCGTTCCTGCTCGCCGCACTCTTCTGGACAGGGCCTGGCCACCGGAGCGTGCTCGGTGCGGCGGCGGCGGGCGTGTTGTTTGGCTTGGCGTGTGCAACCCGCATGACCTGCCTGTCCATGTTGCCGGCGCTGCCGCTGTGGGCCTTGTTTGCCGGGCGCGGATGGCGAGAACGGCTGGTGCACCCGTTGCTCGCCGTGGCTATCGCTGGCGGTGTGTTTGCAGCGTGTGTCGCCGGGTACGTGGTGGCATTTTCCGATGCGCCGTGGCGCGATGCCCTGAACGCGGCTGGAGCCTCCAGTGGCGTCACCCGTGCGTATGAAGGGGTGCTGCTGCGTCTGAGCTATGTCGTTGTGGGCGAAGGCATCGTGCCGATGCTTGCCATCCTTGTCCTCGTGGGATGGGCCTGCAGTCGGCTTGTTGCAGGCCGTGAGGTTGACCTGACGCTCCGGCTGTGCAGCTTCCTGCTGCTGGCCGGCGTCGCTGGTTGGCTGGCGTGGCTCGTGAAGGCGCCTATTCCGCACATCCGCTACTTGTGGCCGGCGATTCCGTTGTTGTGGCTGGCCGGAATTTTGCTGGCCACGTCGGCATTCGCCGGTGTCACGCGACAGCGTGTCTTGTGGATCGCCCACGCAGTGGTGGTGGTCTCGTGCGTGGCGCAGGGGCTGCTCAATGTGCGCATGCTGGCCGTGGGGGACGCGCTCATGCTTGTTTACGAGTCGGCCCGCGGTATGGGGGTGTCACGGCCTGGCCCTTACGGCGCGCAGCGTGCCGATCAGCAAGCCATGGCTCGGTACCTCGCAGAGTTGCCGAAATCGGCGAAGGTGACGGCGTTCAATGCGGCATCCGCCTACCCGCTGACCTACCTCGATGGCCGTGTCGTCGGAAGGTGGCAACCCGCTCAGCGCACCTCACAGGACGACTACCACTTGATGCAGCCGTCAGACGTGATCTGGGCCCATGACTGGGATCGCATAGGCTGGCTCAACACGCACATGACGCGCGTTACGACCTTCGGTGGCTACGCTTTGTATCGTGGGCGGGGCACCGAGACGCCGGAGGCGCCGCGAGTTGACTGATCCAGGAGTCACAGCACCCGCGTGGCCCGTGCCTGTTGTGGATGGCCGCAGGGTTGCGCCGCCAATTCCTGTGGCACGCGGGTCAGGGCTTGCGGAACACCCACAGCCGGCTGATGGCGAAGTTGCTCGCCAGCACGCCAGCCGTGGCCAGCAACTGGCTCAGCACGCCGTGCAGGCCCAGGCTCAGCGCCAGCCGCAGCAGCAAGGCATTGAGCGCACAGCCCAGCGCCACCATCAGCGCGAAGCGCAGCTGCTGTGCACGGTCGTTGGCTGGACGGCCCTGCCGAGCGAAGGTCAGCCGGGCATTGGCCCAGTAGTTGAACGCGGCGCTGATCAGGAACGACAGCGTCGACGCGGCGACCAGCGACATGGCGCCGGCTATCACCATCATCAGGGTGAGCAGGTACTGCAGCCCGGTAGCGAGGGCGCCGACGGACAGGAAGGAACAGAGCTGGGCGAGCAAGGCGGGCGGGGCAAGACTTTGGCGACGCAGTATCGGCGTTGTCAGGTGGCGACCGGCTCCACGAGTGTGCGTGGCATCCCTCGGCCGGGGGGTGTGCCTGTGCGTCATGTCACGGTGGGCGGGCTCGACGGTCGGGGACGTCATCAAGCTCGGTAAGAATCCGAGCTCTGCCGCGCAGCCCCGCGCGGCCATTCCATTGATTGGCTGAACCAGGTTCCAACGCATGTGCGGCATCACCGGACTCTTCGACACCCGCGGCCAGCGCCTTCCCGAGCGCGAGCGCCTGCACCGGATGAACGAGTCCCAGCATCACCGTGGCCCGGACGAAGGTGACCTGCACATCGAGCCCGGCGTGGGCTTCGGTCACCGGCGCCTGTCGGTCATCGACATCGCGACCGGCCAGCAGCCCATCTTCAACGACGACAAGACGGTGGCGCTGGTCTTCAACGGCGAGGTCTACAACTACCTCGAGCTGATGGACGAGCTGCGCGGCCACGGCTATGTGTTCCGTACCAAGAGCGACTCCGAGGCCATCGTGCGCGCCTGGGAGCACTGGGGCGAGGACTGCGTGCACCACCTGCGCGGCATGTTCGCCTTCATGATCCATGACCGTCGCCGCGACTGCCTGTTCATGGCGCGTGACCGGCTGGGCGTGAAGCCGCTTCACTACGCGATGACCGAGGATGGCTGGCTGCTGTTCGGCTCCGAGCTCAAGAGCCTGATGGCCCATGGCGGCCTGCGCCAGGAGATCGATCCGCGTGCCGTCGAGGCCTATTTCGCGCTGGGCTATGTGCCTGACCCCTGGACCATCTACCGTCACGCGCAGAAGCTCGCACCCGGCCACCGCCTGCTCGTCAAACGCGGCCAACCCATCGGCGAGCCGCAGCGTTACTGGGACGTCAAGTTCACACTGGACGCGAAGATCGGCGAGGAGGAGGCTGCGGAGGAGCTGCGCCGCCGCCTGACCGAGTCCGTCAAGCTGCGGCTGAAGGCCGAGGTGCCGCTGGGCGCCTTCCTGTCCGGTGGTGTGGACTCCAGCGCCGTCGTCGCTGCCATGGCGCAGCTGGACGACCAACCCGTCAACACCTGCTCCATCGGCTTCGACGACCCCAAGTTCAACGAGACCGAGTTCGCGCAGATGGTGGCAGACCGCTACCGCACCAACCATCGCGTCGAGACCGTCAACAGCGACGACTTCGGTCTCGTGGACCTGCTGGCCCACCTGTATGACGAGCCCTATGCCGACTCGTCCGCCATCCCCACCTACCGCGTCTGCGAGCTGGCCCGCAAGCACGTGACTGTGGCGCTATCCGGCGACGGCGGCGATGAGAGCCTGGGCGGCTACCGCCGCTACAAGATGCACATGATGGAAGAGCGCATGCGCAGCGCCTTCCCGCTGGCGCTGCGCAAGGGGGTGTTCGGTCCGCTGGCGCGCCTGTACCCCAAGGCCGACTGGGCGCCGCGCGTGTTCCGCGCCAAGACGACCTTCCAGGCCATCGCCCGCAATTCGGTCGACGCCTACTTCAACACCATGGGCCTGGTGCGCGACCCGCTGCGCAGCGAACTGTTCAGCGACGGCTTCAAGCGTGAGCTGCAGGGCTGGCATGCCAGCGAGGTGTTCCACCACCACGCACGCCGCGCCGGCACGGACGATCCGCTCGCGCTGATCCAGTACCTGGACATCCACACCTACCTGCCGGGCGACATCAACACCAAGGTCGACCGCGCCAGCATGGCCCACAGTCTGGAGGTGCGCGAGCCGCTGATGGACCACCAGCTGGTGGAGTGGACCGCCACGCTGCCCTCGGCGCTCAAGCTGCGCGGCCAGGAGGGCAAGTACATCTTCAAGAAGGCGCTGGAGCCCATGCTGCCGCACGATGTGCTGTACCGGCCCAAGATGGGCTTTGCCGTGCCGCTGGCGCGCTGGCTGCGCGGTCCGCTGCGTCAGCAGACCCGCCAGGCCCTGCAACAGGGCGCGCTGGCGCAGACCGGCTGGTTCAACCCCGTCACCATCGGCCGCTTGCTGGATCAGCACGAGAGCGGCGCCATGGACCATGCCCAGCCGCTGTGGGTGCTGCTGATGTTCGACGCATTCCTGCGCAACGCGGGGCTGGGTGCGGCGTCCCCGCGCGCTGCCGCCTGATATCGACAAGGACAACAAGATGAAGGTTTCGGTTTTCGGTCTGGGCTATGTGGGCGCCGTGTCATGCGCCTGCCTGCCCGAGTTGGGCCACGACGTGATCGGCGTGGACATCAACCCGCTCAAGGTCCAGCTGATCGCCTCGGGCCAGTCGCCCGTGGTGGAGGAGGGCATCGAGGAACTCATCGGTGCCGCCGTCAAGGCTGGCAAGCTGACGGCGACGAACGATGTGGCCGCCGCCGTGCAGGGCACTGAGGTGTCGCTGATCTCGGTGGCCACGCCATCGCTGCCCAACTACATGCCTGACCTGACGGCGCTTGATGCCGTCGTCGGCCAGATCGGTGCCGAGATCGCGAAGAAGGACGGCCACCACACGCTGGTTATCCGCAGCACGGTGGCGCCGGGCACGACGCGCGCGCGCATCGCACCGCTGCTGGAGCAGGCTGCCGGCCGCAAGATCGGCGACCGGCTGTCGCTGGTGTTCAACCCCGAGTTCCTGCGCGAAGGGTCTTCAGTAGCGGACTTCCACAACCCGCCGCAGACCATCGTCGGCAGCCTCGACGAGGCCGGTGTGGCGGTCATGAAGCGCCTGTACTCCGGCGTGCCCGGCAGCTTTGTCGCGGCGGACGTGGGCGTGGCCGAGTCGGTCAAGTACCTGTGCAACGTCTTCCATGCGCTGAAGATCGTGTTCGCCAACGAGGCCGGCGCCGTGTTGAAGGAAACAGGCCTGGACTCCCGTGACGTGCTGGCGCTGTTCTGCGAGGACAAGCAGCTCAACATTTCCAAGGCCTACCTGCGCCCCGGCTTCGCGTTCGGCGGCTCCTGCCTGCCCAAGGAGGTCAAGGGATTCCTGACCATCGCTCGCGAGCGCGGCGTGGACATTCCCGTGCTCGGCTCGCTGCTCAACAGCAACGATGCCCACATCGGCCGGGCCTACGAGCTCATCGCTGCCAACGGCCGCAAGCCGGTGGCGCTGTTCGGCCTGGCCTTCAAGCCGGGCACTGACGACCTGCGCGACTCGCCGCTGGTGGTGCTGGCCGAGAAGCTGCTGGGCAAGGGCTTCGATCTCGCCATCTACGACAAGTTTGTCAAGATTGCGCGACTGCTGGGCAAGAACAAGGAATACATCGACCGCGAGATTCCTCACCTCGACAAGCTGCTGCACGAGACGCCCGACGCCGTGCTGACACGCGCCGAGGTCGTCGTCGTCGGCCACGCCGATGCCGAGACGCGCCAGCGCATCATCGCGCTGGCCAAGGGTGCGCGCGTCGTCGACCTGAACGGCTATGCCGACCTGCGCGATGCCGGCTTTGCCGAATACGAGGGCATCTGCTGGTGAGCCAGCCCGAGCGCCGCCTGAAGCTCGCCTTCATCTCGCCGGTCTTCCTGTTCCCGGCCGATGCGGGCGGCAAGATCCGCACGGGCAACATTCTGCGCGGCCTGAAGGAAAGCGGGCAGTTCGACATCACGCTGCTGTCGCCGGCTTCCGGTCAGCAGCAACGCGACTGGCAGGGCGAGTTGGATAAGCAATGCCATCGCTTCGTCGGCTGGGCGCCCAGCCCGCCGCGCCCGCGCTGGCAGCGCGCGCCGGACCTGCTGTCCTCGCTGCCCATCAACGTGGCGGCCGACCGCACGCCAGCCGCCGTCGCGGCCGTGGAGCAACTGTTGGCGGCCGAGGCCTTCGACGTGGTCGTGTTCGACTTCGTCCACGCCGCCGTGCTGCGTCCTGAGAAGCTCAACGGTGCGACGGTCTGCTTTACGCACAACGTTGAGGCGGAGATCTTCGAGCGCCATGCCACCACCGCCGCGAGCGCGCCGTTGCGCTGGCTGTGGGCTTCGCAGGCGACCAAGATGCGGCGCTTCGAGCGTGAGGCGCTGGCGCGTTTTACCCGCGTCGTCGCCGTGTCCGAACGCGACGCCAAGAAGTTCAAGGCTGATGGCCTGACGACGGCACGCGCCATCCCGACCGGCGTCGATCTCGATTTCTTCTCCTGGCAGGCGCCTGCGGACGGCGCACCGGTCGTCGTCTTCACGGGCTCGATGGACTGGGAAGCGAATGTCGACGGCATCCGCTTCTACATCGAGGACGTGTGGCCGCGCGTGCGCGCGCAGGTGCCGAATGCGCAGTTGCGCGTGGTGGGCAAGAACCCGCCGGCGTCGCTGGTGCAGCGCCAGGTGCCGGGTGTGCACTTCACCGGCTTCGTGGAAGACGTGCGTGACCACGCCCGCGACGCCCAGGCCTTCGTCATCCCGCTGCGCGTCGGCGGCGGCACCCGCATCAAGGCCTTCGAGGCCATGGCCATGGGCCTGCCGGTCGTCTCCACGGCCATTGGCATGGAGGGCCTGGAGGTCGATGACGACGTTCATTTCCTGCGTGCCGATGGCGCCGATGCGCTGGCCGATGCCACGCTGCGGTTGCTGGCCGACGGCGCACTGCGGCTGCGCCTGTCGCAGGCAGCCCGCGAGTTGGTGGAGGCTCGCTTCGGGCACCGCGTCGCGGCCGAGGTGTTCGGCCGCATCCTCGCCGAGGCCGTGGAGGCCGCCGCGTGAAGACGCTGAAGATCCTCACGTTCTCCACGCTGTTTCCCAGCAGCGTGCGGCCCGGGCACGGCATCTTCGTCGAGACGCGGCTGCGTGAATTGCTCAAGAGCGGGCAAGTCGAATCGCGCGTCGTGGCGCCCGTGCCCTGGTTCCCGTCGACGGACCAACGCTGGGGCGACTACGCGAAGTTCGCCGCCACGCCCCGGCGGGAGCAGCGCAACGGGCTGGACGTGCTGCATCCGCGCTATCTGCTGGCGCCCAAGATTGGCATGACAACGGCGCCGCTGACGCTGGCATTGGGCGCGCGTGCGGCCATGCAACAGCTCATCGACGAGGGTTTCGACTTCGACCTGATCGATGCGCATTACTACTACCCCGACGGCGTGGCGGCGGCGCTGCTGTCACGTTGGTTCAAGCGGCCGTTGACCATCACGGCGCGCGGTACCGACCTGAACCTCATCCCGCAGTACGCCGCTCCACGCCGCATGATCGAGTGGGCAGCGCGCCGCGCCGCTGGCTCCATCGGCGTGTGTGCGGCGCTGATGGAGGTGCTGCGCGGCTGGGGGCATGACCCGGCCCGGCTGCACACGCTGCGCAACGGCGTGGACCTGGCGCGCTTTCGGCCGCTGCCGCAGGACGCCATGCGGGCCGAGTTGGGCGTGGATGGCCAGCCGTTGCTGCTGTCGGTGGGGCACCTGATCGAGCGCAAGGGCCATCACATCGCCATCGAGGCGCTGGCCTGCCTCGCGCCGCAGCGGCCGGGGGCGCGGCTGGTGATCATCGGCGAGGGCGAGGAACGCGCCGCGCTGCAGGCGCTGGCGCAGCGCCTGGGCGTGGCCGACAAGGTGCGCCTGACCGGCGCATTGCCCAACACCGAATTGCTGAAGTGGTACAGCGCTGCCGATCTGCTGCTGCTGTGCTCCAGTCGCGAGGGCTGGGCCAATGTGCTGCTGGAGTCCATGGCCTGCGGTACGCCTGTTGTCGCCACCGACATCTGGGGGACGCCGGAGGTCGTGGCGGCGCCGGAGGCCGGCCGGTTGGTGGCCGAGCGCAGCGGTCCGGCCTTTGCAGCCGGCATTGAGGCCTTGCTGGCGGCCGGCGTGGAGCGCGCCGCAACGCGTGCCTATGCCGAAGGCTTCAGCTGGCAGGCCACCACTGCCGGGCAACTGGCCTTGTTCCATGCCATCCGGGGGGAGGCTGCTCATGCGTGACCTGGCACTGCTGGCCATCGTCGCCTGGATCGTGCTGCAGGCACTGAAGCGGCCCTGGATAGGCGTCCTGGGCTGGACCTGGATGAGCATCATGAATCCGCACCAGCTCACCTGGTCGGTGCGCAGCCTGCCCCTGGCTGCTGCCATCGGCGGGGCCACGCTGATCGGTCTGATCATCACCAAGGACCGGCGCGACTATTCGCTCGGCCGCGAGAACATCGTGTTGCTGATCTTCATGGCCTGGATGACGCTCACGCTGCCGTTCTCCATGTTGTTCAACCCGTCGTTCGAGCTGTGGAAGCGGGTCATGAAGATCGACTTCATGATTTTGGTGTCCATGGTGCTGCTGTACAGCAAGCGCCACCTGATGCTGCTGACCTGGGTGCTCGTCATCTCCATCGGCTTCTTCGGCGTCAAGGGCGGCGCGTTCACGCTGGCCACCGGCGGCAGCTATCGTGTCTGGGGGCCGGAGAACACCTACATCGAGGGCAATAACGAGATCGCACTGGCCATCGTCATCGTCATCCCGCTGATGCGCTTCCTGCAATTGCAGATGCAGGCCAAATGGGCCAGGGTGACGATGACGGTCTGCATGGTGCTGATGGCCATGGCGGCGCTGGGCAGCCATTCGCGCGGTGCGCTGCTGGCCATCGCGGCGATGGCCCTGGTGCTCTGGTGGCGCGGCAAGAACAAGATGGTGGGCGCCGTCGTCATGGTCGTGCTGGGCATCGCGCTGCTGTCCGTCATGCCGGCCGAGTGGTGGGAGCGCATGAACACCATCAAGACCTACCAGCAGGACGACTCCGCGCTGGGGCGCATCAACGCCTGGGGCATGGCCTGGAACCTGGCCAAGGACCGCCTCTTCGGTGGCGGCTTCATGATCTGGACGGCTTCCATCTTCGCCATCTACGGGCCCGAGCCCGATCGCGTGCATGCTGCGCACAGCATCTACTTCATGGTGATGGGTGAGCAGGGTTTCGTCGGACTGCTGCTGTTCCTGACGCTGTTCACCATGGTCTTCTTCACGGCAGGCAAGCTGCGCATCCAGGGCAAGGCGCGGCCGCAGACGCAGTGGCTGTCCGACCTGGGCAGCATGCTGCAGGTCAGCCTGGCCGGCTATGCGGTGGGTGGCGCCTTCCTCAGCCTGAGCTACTGGGATCTGCCCTACAACCTGCTGATCCTGGCCGTGGTCGGCAAGCGCTGGCTGGACCGCAAGGAGTGGCTGCACGAGAAGGAGGAGCCGGTCGTCTACGTGCCGGCCTTCATCAAGAAGCGCTTCGACAAGAAGAAGCGTGTGCCGAGCTTGTGATGAAAACCCTTTTCAGCCTGTTGTCGCCCTCGGGGGCTCGTGCACGACTGAACGTGCTCATCTTCCACCGCGTGCTGCCCGAGCCCGATCCACTGTTCCCGGACGAAGTCCATGCAGCGCGCTTCGACGAATTGCTGGGCTGGGTCAAGTCCTGGTTCAACGTGCTGCCGCTGGACCAAGCCATCCAGCGCCTGGCCGATGGCAGCCTGCCGGCGCGGGCGGCTGCGCTGAGCTTCGACGACGGCTATGCCGACAACCATGACGTGGCGCTGCCGCTGCTGCGCAAGCACGGCCTGCCGTGCAGCTTCTTCGTCGCCACCGGTTTCCTGGACGGCGGCCGCATGTGGAACGACACGCTGATCGAGTCGGTGCGCCGCAGCACGCTGCCGGCGCTGGATCTGCGCGGGCTGACGGACGGCAGTGGCCAGGACCTGGGCCGCCACCCGCTGGGAGACACCGCCGCCCGCCGTGCGCTGCTGGGCCCGCTGATCGAGCGGGTGAAGTACCTGGCGCCTGAGCCGCGGCTGGCGTGCGTCAACGCCATCGCCCAGCGCGCCGAGGTGCGGCCGCCGGACGACCTGATGATGAGCAGCGAGCAGGTGCGCGCGTTGCGCCGTGCAGGCATGCAGGTCGGCGCTCACACGGTCAACCACCCCATCCTGGCCACGCTGGACGCGCAGCAGGCCGCCTACGAGATCGGCCGCAGCCGTGACACGCTGCAGCGCCTGCTGGGCGAGAAGGTCGGCCTGTTCGCCTATCCCAACGGCAAGCCCGGCACGGATTACCTGCCCGAGGTGCACCCGGCCATCGTGCGCGAACTGGGCTTCGACGGTGCCGTCTCCACGCGCTGGGCGGCCGCGCGCCGCAGCGAGGACCGTTTCCAGATCCCGCGCTTCACGCCCTGGGACCATGAGCGCCGCCGCTTCGGCCTGCGGCTGGCGCGCAACATGTTCGGCTGAAGCCGCTCAGCTGCCAAGTCGCCAGTCCGGCGCATGCCGGCGCAGCCACTGCTCCAGCATCATCAGGATCCACACCATCTCACCGTAGTAGCCCGCATGCTCGCGCAGTCGCTGCGTCAGCAGGCTCTCGACGAAGTCCTTGCGCACGATGCCGCGGGCCGCGATGCCGCGCAGTGATTCGGCGGCCAGCGCGTTCAGCGCCGCGTCCTTGACGGCCCAGGGGCCGAAGGGCAGGCCGAAACCGTGCTTCTTCTTCGTCAGGATCTCGTCGGGCAGGAAGCCGCGCAGGGCCTCCTTGAAGAACCAGCGCAGCTTCAGGCCCTTGAGCTTGTAGCTGGTGGGCAGCTTCAGCGAGAAGTCCAGCAGCCGCGTGTCCAGCAGCGGGAAGCTCACGTCCACACCGGCCAGCGCGGTGGTGCCCACCACCTTGGGCAGGTCGTTCTCGGCCAGCGTGTAGCGCCAGTCGAAGGCCAGCATGCGATTGAGCAGGCTGGCTTCGTGCGGCGTGGTCGCCCAGGTGGCACGCTGGTGCTCGCGCGGCGCACCGGCGTCCACGGTCGCCAGGAAGGTGGGCGTGAGTACCTCCTGCAGGCCCAGGCGGTCCAGCAGGTTGTAGCTCTGCATGCGGTCTGGCATGGGGACGCGGGCCTGGGTGATGTAGCTGGTGCCCTTCTTCAGCAGCGGAATGCGGCCGGTCAACGGGTTCATGAACAGCGGATTCAGCAGGCCCTCACGCAGCGGCGACGGGAGCTGCGTGTAGACGTGGAAGACGCGCTCCTTGGCGTAGCGTACGTTGCCGCCGAACAGCTCGTCGCCGCCGTCGCCGGCCAGCATGCGCGTGTAGCCGTCGTCATGCGCCTTGCGCGCGCAGTAGAAGGCCGGCACGGCCGACGAGTTGCCAAAAGGCTGGTCGTAATGGGCTGCGACGTCGGGAATGGCCTTCACGAGGTCGGCCGGCGTGACGTAGTACTCGTGGTGGTCCGCGCCGAAGGCCTTGGCGGCGATGCGCGCATAGGCCATTTCGTCGTAGCCCTCGGCCTCGAAGCCGATGGAGTAGCTGGCCGGCGCCTGGCCCGTGGCCTCGCGCAGCAGGCCGCAGACGGTGGAGCTGTCCGTGCCGCCGGACAGGAAGCAGGCCGTCTTGCCGTCGGCGCCCAGGCGCTCCTTCACCGCGCTGCGCAGGATGTCGCGGAACTCGTCGCGCAGCGCATCGAAGCTGGGCGCGGGCTGCTCGTCGAAGCGCGCCGCCCAGTACGGCGCCACCGTCAGCCGGCCGTTCTCGAACAGCGCGTAGTGCGCCGGTGGCAGGCGGTGGATGCCCGCATAGATGGTGCGCGGCGACGGGATGCAGTGGTGGAACAGGTAGTCGTAGATGGCCTGGGTGTCCAGCTCGCGCAGTCCCAGCCGGCGCGCCAGCTCGTCGGCGCGGGTGGCGTAGTGCAGCCGGCCGTCGTGCACCGCGTAGCACAGGCTATGCACCGCGAAGCGGTCCACCGCCAGGTAGCTGGCACCGCCGGGCAGCGCCAGCGCGACCGCAAACTCGCCGCCCACATCGGCCGCGCAGGCCGGTCCGCGCGAGGCATAGGCAGCCTGCCAGGCGGCCAGCGCGTCGTCGGCGGCGGTGGCGGCGAAGCGGGGATGGCCGGCGGCAAAGGGCGTGTCGGGCGGCAGGGCGTGTGATTGCATGCGGGTGGGTCGGTGTCAGGACGCGGGATTGTCTGCCGGAAGCGCCGGCGCGCGCAGGCGCTTGTAGGCCGTGCCGAGCGTCTGGCGCAACAGGCCGGCCAGGCCGCCCGCCGTGCGCAGGTCGTAGGCCACCAGCCCCAGGCGTTCGCGGCGCTGGCTCATCCAGGCTTTCTTGTAGGCATCGTCGCCCACCAGGAAGTCCACCTCCTGCACCTGGTCGCGCTCCATGACCTCCTGCATCAGCAGGGCCGTCAGCAGCGTGCCGGGCGCCAGCGACTGGAAGGCTTCGTCGTGGGCGAGCTTGTAGATGTGGGCCCGGCCGGCGTTGACGATCCACAGCTGCACCGCGATGGGCCTGTCGCCCAGCCAGGCCAGGCCCAGGCGCAGCCAGCCGCGCTGCGCGCACAGGCGGATCAGACCGGGCATGAAGTCGACGAAGGGCTCGGGCTGCTTCCAGCTCGCGCCGTAAACGGCCTGGTAGGCGGCGATGCCGCGTTCCACGTCGCCCTGGTGGGCGTCTTGGCCCAGGATCTCCAGCCGCCCGCCGGGCTCCGCGGCCAGCCGCTTGCCCATGCGTTTGATCGTGCTGCGCAGCTGGCCGCTGCGCTGGCTCAGGTAGGTGGGCCAGTCGGTATCCACCGGCAGATACCAGTTGCCGAAGGCGAAGTAGTCGAAGGGCTGCAGGCCTGCCAGGCGCAGCGCGCGGCGCAGCAGCGCAAACTCCGGTGACTGTGGATCCATGGGCGCGAAGCGGTAGGCCGCCGTGCCGGCGTGGTCGCGCCGCAGCGCGAACAGCAAGGGCAGCAAGTCCTCGGGCGCGAGCCCGTCTTCCAGCAGCGGCGCATACAGCGTCGTGTAGAAGTTGGCCAGCGCGCCGACCTGAGGACGCCCCGGCGCGCCGGTGCTGACGATGGGCAGCACGGCCAGCGGCCGACCCTGGCGCGACAGCAGGTACAGGCGCACCTGTGCGTCCTTGCCAAACACCGTGTCTGCCAGCAGCCCGAACCAGTCGGCGCCGAACTCGACATAGCGTTGCTCGTGCCGCCGCAGCAGCGCCTGCGCGGCCTCCGGCAGCTCGTGTGGATGGCCGAAGGTCTTCACGGTGGCGCCGCTGCGCTGTGCCATGGCGTCGGCGCTCAGCTGGCCCGCAGGCCGCAACCCACGGCGCACGGCGTGTCTGGTTCAGACCTTGCCGCGCAGACGGGCTCATGCCTCGCGCCGCCTTGAATCGAGCGCAGGCATCGCCCAGCCGGCGTCCGGCATGCTGCACGACCCCGTCCAACGCCCCGCCCCGTCATTGGCGCCGGTTCAGTGCATCTCACGGCTTGGGTTGGCGGTGAGCAAGGTCCGGAGAGACTGCCTGCAGGTTGAGGAAATGCGCGCCGGCGCTCTCGCAGAGACGGCTGTGCCTGCGGATGCGGCCGATGACGGACAGCACGCGCAGGCTGGCCAGCAGATAGGCCAGGAAACGCCGCAGGTCGTGATTGGCCAACAGGTCGGCCAAGGGGTGCAGAACACCGGCGGCCAGCAGCCGCAGCAATCCGCCCGGCCAGCTTCCACCGGGACGCTTCAACTCGAACAGCAGCTCCGAGCGTGGCCGCTCGCTGCGCGCACGCCATTGCCTCACGCCACTCGGCTTCGGCGCAGGCGCCTTGGCGCGCAGGTGCACGATGAGCGCTGCCGGCAGCAGCGCCGTGCGCACGCCGTGGTGGGCAAAGCGCTCGATCAGATCGTCGTCCTCGCCGTACATGAAGTACAGCGGGTCAAAGCCGCCGACACGGCGAAACACGTCGGCGCGCAGCAGCCATGCTGCGGCGTTGATGCCGCGAATGGGGTAGTGCGCTTGTATCCGGCCCAGGCAGGCATCGGACAAATAGCCGGGCGCATGGCGCTGCAGGTAGCCGTTCTGTGTCGCGGGGTCGACGCGTGTCAGGTCCGGACTGCAGTGCAGTGGGCTGACGATGTCGAAGTCTGGCGCCTGATTCAGGAAGCCGACCAGCCGAGCGAGGGCGTCGGGTGTGGCGTAGGCGTCCTGGTTCAGCAGGAAGACGGCGTCGGCGCCGGCACGGAGCGCGTACTCGATGCCGAGATTGTTGCCACGCCCAAAGCCCAGATTGGCACCGGACTCGATGAGGACGGCCTGCGGAAATTCGCGGCGAACGATGGCGCAGGTGTCGTCACTGGAGGCGTTGTCGACGACGATGGCGGTGCAGGCATGGCTGCCCTCGCGCAACGACTGCAGGGCGCCGCGTATCCATGTCGCTCCGTTGAAGGTGACGATGACGGCAAAGACGTTCATGGGGTGGTGCGGCGGTGGCGTTGCAGCAGGCCGAGGAGCTCGGCCTGCAACGGGTGGGAGAGCAGCCAGAGGCCGGCCAGCCAGAACAGCCCGGTCAGGCCTGCGCAGCCCAGCCACAGCGCAAGCGCCATCGGCTCTCCCGCTGTGCGCCAGCCCGTCACGACGATGGTGGCGGGCAGCAGGCTGAGCACCGCAAGTGCGGCGTTACGAGCCAGTTCTCGGCCGATGGCCCGGAAGTCGCTGGGCAGGCAGCGCTGCTTGAAGGCATAGAAATACGGCACAGCCACGATGGCCATCGCCAGCACGCCCAATGCCAGGGGCTCCAGCGCTCGCCAGTGCCAGACCACGGCGACCAGCAGGGCCGCCTTGACGGGCTGGATGATGAGGTCCGCCAGCGCGACGAGCTTTGAATGGCCTGCGGCCAGCATCAGCGTGGGGATCAGGCTGTTCAGCACGCTGACGGCGCCGGCGGCGCAATAGATCGGCACGAGGGGGGCGGCCGCGTCCCACTGCGGGCCGAACATCAGCCGCAGCACCTCCAGCGAGAACAGGCCGACGAAACCGTAGAACGGCCAGGCGACCGCACTCACGGCGGACAGGCTCTGCACAAAGCGCTGCTCCAGTTGTCCGTCTTCCCGGTGGGCCTTGGCGAAGGCCGGATAGGCCACGGAGCGCACCGTGCCCATGATGTCGCGGTGGAACAGGTTCATCAGCCCCTGCGCGCGGCTGGCGATGGCGACCGGGGTGAAGCCCAGCAGCTTGCCTACGGCCAGGTCATTGACATCCATGGAAACCGAGGTGACGACGTTGGCTGCGGTGACCGGGCCGCCGAAGCGGAGGATCTCGCGCCAGCGCTGCAGCTGCGGCGCAACGAGGCGGCGTTGTGCGCCTGCGAGGCCCAGGGCCGCAGCCGTCGTCAGGCTGCCCGCCACTTCGCCCCAGGCCAGGCTCGGCGCGCCGACGCCTGCCCACGCCAGCGTCAGCGTCGTCGACGTACCGACCACGGCCGCTGCCACGTTGATGCGCATCAGCAGGTCGAAGCGCAGGTCTCTGCGCAGCAGCGCGAGCGAGATCGAGTTGAAGGGCAGGATCAGGAAGTTCAGCGAGATGATGCGCACGATGTGCGCCAGTTCCGCGTCACCGTAGAAGTCGCCGATCCAGGGCGCTGCGGCGTTGATGCCAAGGAACAGCACGCCACCCAACAGCAGCGAGGTGCCCAGGGCGCTGCCCACGTCGGCCGCTTCCAGCGCTGGCCGCTGGATCAGGTAGTTGGCCAGGCCGAAGTCGCGCACCACTTGCGCCATGCTGACGAGTGCCATGGACACCGAGTACACACCGACCTGCTGCGGCGTCAGCAGCCGCGCCAGCAGCGTGAACGAAAGCAGCTGCAGCGCGATCAGCAGATAGCGTTCCAGGAAGGCGAAGCCGAGCGAGCGGCGTACGGTGGCCATCAATAAACGTTTTTCTTTTTCTGCGAGCGCTGGGCCGCCCAGTCCGGATAGGCGGCCGGGCGAAGCCGCGAGATCCAGCGGCTGGCGACCGTTCCCCATGCGCGCCACAGCCGCAGCTCGCACGCGAAGCGCTCGGCCTCACTGGTGCCGTGCAGCGGTGCCAACAGCCAGAAGACGGCGTCCTGCAGTGCACGGCGGTAGAGCCACAGAGGCACCCAGGCGACATGCTTCACATCCGGCTGCATCTCCGTCCAGGGCGAGATGCCGGCCTTCAGCGACCAGCGTCGGAAATAGCGCCGCGTCAGCATGGCCGGGTCCACCGGCGCGGTGACACAAAGACCGGGCTCGTAGGCCACCGCCTCGCCGCGGCGCAGGCAGCGCTGGCCGAACTCGAAATCCATGTGCCGGAAATGCGTCTCGGAGAAGCCGCCAACGCGGTCGAACAGCGAGATCTGCGCCACCAGGTTGGCGCCGGCTGGCGAATAGTCGGGCGGCGGTGGTGCCAGGCGCTCAGGCCCCAAGTCCACGCCGCCCACGATGGCGGCCATGCGCTCGTGGTACCAGGCTGGCGGGCCGCCGTCGGGCCATTGCAGCGCTGTGCGGCCGCCGGCCAGCGCCGGGCCGCCGGGGCCGAACACGTCTGCGATCTGGGCCAGCCAATCGGGCTGGAACAGGATGTCGTCGTCGGTGAAGGCCAGCACCTGGCAGCCCAGGGCGCGGGCCTGTGCGATGCCGGCGTTCAGTGCGAACTGCTTGCCCTGGCGCGGCTCGAACAACGCGTGCAGCCGGCCTGGCGCCCAGCCGGTCATGCGGGCGCTCAGCAAGTCCTGCGTCGTGTCGGTCGAGTTGTTGTCCACCACCAGCACCTCGACCTGGGTGTCCGCAGGGCAGTGCAGGGCGGCCAAGCTGTCCAGCGTGTCGCTGAGCACGGCCGCCCGGTTCCAGGTGCAGATGATGACGGCGATGTGCACGGGCATGCGGTGGGGCACGGAATGGGCGGAAACAGAGGTCGCGGATGCCCCGGGGGCTCGAAGCGCGGCGAAGTGTAGTTCGCGGCTGGGAGGCGTCCGGCCGTGCGCATCCCGCAGACGGGCGCCCCGCGCCGGCCTGGGGCGCGACGGGGCTCCCCTATGATCGCCCGCCATCTGTTGCGGTGGGGTCCGATGGGCCGCGCCGCCCAACCTTGCATGCCCCTGCACCGAATGAGCAACGCCGACTCGCGCACTGCGCGCTGCCTGATCACGGGCGCCGCTGGATACATCGGCAGCCGCCTCTGCGAGCGGCTGGACGCCCAGGGACGCCAGCCCTATGTGGCGATGTCGCGCTCGGCCGAGGTGGCGGCGCGGCTGCGCCAGCAGGGCCGCCAGGCCATCACCGCCGACCTGTTGCGCCCCGGCCAGGCCGCTAAGGCGCTGCAGGGCTGCGATGCCGTCATCCACCTGGCCCATGGCGACGGCGGCCCCGAGGCCACGCGCCTGCTGGTGGACGCCGCAGTGCGCCACAAGGTGCGCCGCTTCGTGCACATCAGCACCATGTCGGTCCATGGCCCCGAGCCCGACGCCTCGGCCGCGCGCGAGGACACGGCCCGCATCGGCCGCTACGGCAACGACTACGCCGACGCCAAGGCCGAGCAGGAAGAGATCGTGCAGGCCGCCATAGACCGCGGCGACCTGGCCGCTGTCATTCTGCGGCCCACGGTGGTCTACGGGCTGGGCGGGCATTTCGAGATGCAGGTGCTGGCCCAGGCCAAGGCCGGCGAGGTGCTGCTGTTCGATGAGGGGCGTGGCCTGTGCAACGCGGTGTTCGTCGACGACGTGTGCGACGCCATCGAGGCGGCGCTGGTGCGTGACGAGGCGCTGGGCCAGGCGATGTTCATCAACGGCGACCAGTCGGTGACCTGGGGCGAGTTCATCCACCGCTTTTCCGCCATGGTGGAGCCGGCGCCGCGCTTCGTGCCGGTGTCCTCGGCCGAGGCGCGGCGCTACTGGGTCGAGCACCCGCCCGAGCTTGTCGGTGGCCTGGCCACGCGCGTGCTGCGCAAGCTCAGGCGCCTGGTTGGCGGCCCCCCGCCCCAGGCACCCTGGCCGCCGCTGGGCCGTGTGCTGCGCGAGACCTTCCCCATCAGCTTCACCAATGACAAGGCCAAGCAGCTGCTGGCCTGGTCGCCCCGCGTGGACTTCGAGCAAGGCGTGGCGCTGAGCCGCGACTGGCTGCAGACCCGGGGCCACCTGGTCCGATGAAGCCGCGCGCCGTCATCGTCGGCGCCGGCCTGGGCGGCTGCCTGCTGGCCCAAGGGCTGGCGGACTCGCACGAGGTCGTCATCGTCGAGCGCGGCGAGGGCGACGACGAGGCGCGCTGGCCGGTGCAGGACGTGGGCTGGCCAGCCGGCTGGGCGCCGCATGTCGGCGCCGGCCCGGGCGGCTCCACGCGCCTGTGGCACAACGGCCTGATCGAGATCGAGGATGAGGTCTTTGCGGCGCACTGGCCGTTCGCCAAGGCCGAGCTCGATCCCTACTACGCTGAGGCCTTCGAGTTGCTGTCCGGCGCCCGGCTGTCGCAGGTGCAGGCGGCCATCCAGGTGCTGCGCCGGCGCTACCTGGGCTTCGGTCTTGCGGACGGGCTCTTCCAGGGCCTGTACTACCCGCTGTGGCCGCGCAATGTCTGGGACTGCCTGGGCCTGCAGGGCCGGGTGCAGCTGGTGCGTGGCAACGTGGTTGACTTCGACCTGGACGGTGCCGACCGTGTGCGCAGTCTGATGGTGGACGAGGCCGGGCAGCGGCGCGCGCTGACGGGTGATGTCTTTGTGCTGGCCGCCGGCGGCCTGGGCTCGCCGGTGCTGCTGCAAGCGCTGCAGATGCGCCTGCCGCTGCCAGCGCTGCAGCATGCCGGCGCGTATTACGAGGACCATCCCATGGGCTTCGTCGGTGAGGTGCAGGTCAGCGTGCCGCTGTACAAGCTGTGGAACTACCGGGTTCCCGGCACCGACGGCAACCTGCGCCTGCCGCTGGTGGTGCGCTCGGGCGGCCAGCATGTGTCCTTCCAGCTGCGCCCGGCAGCCAACTACTACCGCAACAGCCGTCGCGAGCGGGTGGGCAGCGTGCTCAACGACCTGCGCCGCCGGCCCTGGAACCTGCTGCTGTACGCGCGGCTGCTGCGGCACTGGGACGACATCCTGGACATCCTGTCCTTCAAGTTCGGCATCAAGCTGCCCACGCGGCACTACACGCTGCTGCTGTGCGCGCAGATGCCCACGACGCCGGAACGGGCCGTCTGGAGCGCGCCCGATGCGAACGATGGCAACGCGGCGCGCCAACGCCGCTGGACGCTGACGCCGGCCTATCTGCAAAGCCTGGACACCGCGGTGCAGGCCGTGCTGGCCTGGCTGGCCCCGGTTACCCGGCGCTCGCGCGTGTTTGCCGACTGGCACCAGGACTTGCGCAGCGCGGCCCACCATTCGGGCACGGCGCGGCTGTCCCGCACGGCCGACACGGGCGTTTGCGACACCGACGGCCGGGTTCACGGCATGGTCAACCTCTACGTCTGTGACGGCTCGCTGATTCCCGCCAGCGGCATCGCCAACACCGGTCTCACGATTGCCGCCCTGGCACTGCGCATGGCTGCGCATCTGCAGGGCGGGGCTTCTTCTTCCGCATCGCGCCAATGAACCTGCACGTCGCCATGGTCGCCCGCACCCTCAACGTCCGCCATCTGCGGGGCACGGGGCGCTATGTGCAGGAGCTGCTGCGCAACACGCGGCCCGAGGATCAGCTGCGCTGGACCGCCTACGGCCACGACCCGGCGCTGCCCTTTCGCGTGCCCGAGGGACTGATCGGCCAGGCGGACGTGTTCGACTTCCGCGGCGACCGTTTCCGCCTGTGGGAGCAGCTGGGCCTGCCGCTGCGCCTGCGCCGGGGCGGCGCGCAGCTGCTGCATTGCGCCGAGAACACCGCGCCCATCTGGCAGCCGCTGCCCACCATCGTGACCATCCACGACACCGTGCCCTGGGAGGAGGACATCCAGGGGCTGGACCGCCACTACCTGCACGACGTGCAGAAGCTGGCGCTGCGGCGCTGCGCCCACGTCATCACGATCAGCGAGTCGTCGCGGCGCGACATCGCCGCGCGCTGGCCCTTCCTGGCCGACCGGCTGACCATCATCCCGCACGGCATCGCCGACGAGTTCTTCAGCGACTCGCGCATGCCGCTGCCCGCCGTGCTGGAGCAGGCGCTGGGGGGCTCGCCCTATCTGCTCTACCTGGGCGGCGCGCAGGAGCGCAAGCGCTTCGGCTGGGCGCTGGAGCTGCTGGCCCGCAGCGGCCGCGACGACCTGCACCTGGTGGGCTGCGGCTTCGGCGCGGGCACCGCGCCGCTGGACCGCATTCCCGATTCGCTGCGCGGCCGTGTGCACTTCGCGCCCTTCCTGGAGGACGGCGAACTGGTCACGCTGTATCGCCGTGCCGTGGCGGCCATCTACCCGACGCTGTACGAGGGCTTCGGCTTCCCGGCTGTGGAGGCCCAGGCGGCCGGCACGCCGGTGCTGTTCAGCCCGGTCAGCAGCCTGGTGGACCTCGTGGGCCCGCTGTCCTGGACGAATGAGGCGCAGGACTTCGATGCCTGGCTGGCGGCGCTGCGCGAGGTGTTGGCGCTGCCTGCCGCCGTGCGCGCCGACAAGGCCGCCGCGGCCGCCGAATGGGCGCGCGGCTTCTCATGGCGCCGCAGCGTGGCGCGGCATTTCGAGGTCTACCGCGAGGTGCTGGCGCGTCACGGTTGAAAGCAGGCCTTTCGGGCCGAGCCCCGGGCCGCTCGCAGGCGCATCGCCGTCCCCGTGAGCGGCAGTCCTAGTTTTTCGGGATCCAGCGCCGCACCAGCGACTTGGCGCACTTGGTCAGCGTGTGGCGGCGGTCCGGGCCGGTGCGCAGCAGCCGGCCGAAGGTCTTCAGGCCCAGCGCCAGGTCGCCGCGGGCGCAATGGGCATCGGCGAAATTGCACCAGCTGTTGTGCTGGAAGCCGCGCAGTGCCACGGGGTCGATGGCGTGGCCGGGCGGCGATTCCATGCCGAAGCGGCCGATCAGGTTGGAGCGCATCAGCTCGGTGGTGTGCTGCGCCGGGAGGCGGCGCGACAGTGACACCGGATGCTGGCGGTACAGCACGAAGGATTCGCCCAGCCGGATGAAGCGGTGCTGGGTGCTGGCGCGCACCAGGTACTCCCAATCGTCGGTTTGCTGGTCGTCGGCCAGGAAGCCGCCCATGCGATCCCAGGCGCTGCGCCGCCAGATGACGGAGGAGGGCAGGGCATGGTTGTCGAGGATCAGGCGCGGGTAGATCCAGCCGGACAGCGACTCGTCGATGCTGCCGTTGCGCGGCTCGTCGAAGTAGCCAGGGCGTGGGTCGCCGGGCCAGAAGTGAAAGTCCGTGTAGCAGAAGTCGTGGTCGGGGCGTTGCTGCAGCGCCTGCAGCTGCAGGCGCAGCTTCTCGGGATGCCAGAGGTCGTCGGCGTCCAGCAAGGCGATGAACTCCGAGTCCACCTCGGTCGCGCCACGGTTGCGCGAGCGGGACATGCCGCGGTTTTCCTGCGAGATGACGCGTACGCGCGGATCGTCCAGCGCCGCGCACCGGGCGGTGGCGTCCTTGGAGCCGTCGTCGATGACGGTGACCTGCAGGTCGCCTGCGGTCTGGTTCAGTGCCGAGCGCACGGTCTCGGCGATGAAGGCTTCGGCGTTGTAGGCAGGGACGACGATGTTGACGCGCGGCATTGGAGCTGTGGATCAGCGGGGGGCGGGTTCGGAGGCGGCAGGCGAGGGCGCCGATGCCGCAGCGGATGCGGCGTCGGCCGGTGCGGCGGGGTCGGGGTCCTTCCAGCGGCCCACGGAGGTCAGACGATCGCGCAGCTCGACGCGTTGCACGCCCATGTCCATGGCCCGGTGGGCCATGGCCAGGGCCTTGTCGTAGTCCTTCATGTCGAAGTACAGCAGACCGGCATTGAAGTGGGTCAGCGGGTTGTCACCCGCACGTTCCACAACGAACTCCAGGAAGCGGCGCGCATCGTCGAGGCGGTTGTTTCGCGTCAGGAAGCTCACGTAGAGCATGCGGAAGACCAGGTCGTCCGGCGCAAAGCTCATGCCGCGGGCGTAATAGCACTCGATCGTCATGTCAGCCCGCGGCGGCGGGTCGGCCTTCTGCTTCTCCGCCAGGCGCTCCATGGAGTGGATGGCGCGCGGGTGGTTGGGGAAAACCGCCAGCGTGTAGCCGATGTCGTGGCCGAAGGGGCCAGTGGCACCTCTGCTGAGGGTCTCGACGCCGCGTGTGAAGTGGGCGTGCTCCACCATGTGCTTCTGATGATGGGAGGCCGTGCGGTAGTCGAACGGGCCGTACACGTTGTAGGGCTGGCCACATCCGGCGGGCGCGGGCGCGCCGTTGCCGTGTTGCTGCTGCGCCAACGCAGCAGGCGTCTGCGCCGTGAGAGCCAGGGCCAGGGCCAGCATCAGCGGCATGCCTCGTGCATGTACGGAAGTCTTCATGGCGTGGGTCTCGCAAGGCATCGTGTCTTCAACCAGTCCAGGCACAGGCGCGCTTGGGTGTCCTGGTCGGCCAGGTCGGAGAAGGTGTGATCGGCCGTCCGCAGGTCGTGCCGGCTCAGCGTCGGCCGCGCCAGCAGGCCTTGCCAGGCCGGCGACGTGGCGGCCCAGTCCGCGAACTCGCGGGCAGTGTAGTCATCGCCGCTCATGAGCAGCAGCACCGGGCCGTCGAAGCTGCGCAGGCCGCTGGCCATGCGGTCCTGGAAGCTGCGCGTGTCGCTGCGCGGGCGGGCGGCGCTGCGCGCCAGGCGCAGGTTGCCGGCCAGTGCGCGCAAGGCCTGCAGACCCACACCGCCGCGCAGCAGCTTGAGCCAGAACTCTTTCTCGCGCAGGCGCCGCGTGTAGTAGTGCTTGACGTGGGTCTGAGCCAGCGTGGCGGCCGAGCGCACCCAGGGATTGGCCAGCGCCAGCCCGGCCACGCGCGGGTCGCGGCGCGCGTCCAGGTAGAGCAGCGCGGCCGACGCGCCGTCGCACAACCCCCACAGCACCATGCGCTTGAGCGCAGGTCGCGCGGCCATCAGGGTGTCGATGGCCGCGGCGATATCGGCCTCGACGGCCAGGAAGTCGCGAGCCTCGCCGGGGCTGTCTCCCATGCCGCAGTAGTCGAAGCGCAGCGCCGCGAAGCCGTGGGCCGCCAGCTCGCGCGCCAGCAGCGTGAACTGGCGGTGGCTGCCCGCGCGGTATTGCGGGCCCCCAACGATGATGAGCACGCCCACGTCGGCGGGCGCGCCGGCCGGTTCGGCCAGGATGCCCACCAGCGACTGACCTTCGCAGACGATGTTCAGGACCGATTCCTTCATGCCAGCGCCTCCACCGTGGCCTGCACCAGGGCGGGCGCCTCCTCGATCTCGCTGGTGGCCCAGAAGCCAGGGCCCGTCAGCAGCTGCGCGTCCACGCGCCAGCCGGCGTCCTGCCAGGCCTGGATGGCCTGCTCGCTGACCGGTGTCAGCGTCGCGTCCTCTCGGGTGCTGAGTTCCAGCCACACCACGCGCCCTGCCGGCCCGGCCGGCGCCAGACGCGCAGCCTCCAGCCCCGTGGCCAGCGCGGCGCCGACGCGGTAGCCCGCCACCTCCACGGGCTGGCCGGCAGCCAGTGCGGACTTCATCTGCTCCATCAGGCCCTTGCTCGTGCCGCCGGCCATCTCGGCGGCCAGCTTCAGTCGCAGGAACTGCTGCAGCGCCAGCTTGCCGCTGCTCATGGGCTGCCAGAACAGGTGATTCACTGGCAGGCCCCAGTCGGCTGCGCCAAGCAGGCAGCCGGCGCGCAGCCCCCACAGCCACAGCGGCGCGTTGGTGCTGCCCTGCGCGGCGAGCCAGTCCAGGCCCAGGCGCACGTCGGCCTGCCAGTCGGCCCAGGCGGCGTCGCCGAAATCGGCCGACGAGTCGCCGCAGCCGCGCAGGTCGATCTGCAGCACGCGGCAGCCGGCCTGGGCCAGCGCACGGCTGGCCAGCGCGGCCATGCGGCGGGACTTGTTCATCTCCTCGGCAAACGGATGCACGTACAGCACGCGGGCGCGCTCTGCGCCCTGCGGCGCATGGTGGATGCACAGCCGCTGCTCCGCCCCGCTGGGCAGGAAGAAGACTTGCGGAGCGTTCATGCCGAGGGCTTGGCGCGACGCTGCTGCAGCCAGCCGTGCAGCGACTTCAGCCAGGGCCAGCGGTAGGCCGTCAGGTGGAACAGGTGGCGCGACTTGTCGGTCCAGCGCGTGTGCCACTCCATGACGCGGCCGAAGAACTCGATGCGTTTGAAGCGGCCTTCGTTGAACAGCGCCTCGAACTCCACCGCCCGCATCAGCGTGGACGGCGACACGGCGTGGTGGGCCTGCTGGTAGGCGGTTTTCAGGATGACCAAACAGTCGCCCTGGTGCACGCACAAGTCCATGGCCACCACCTCGTCACCGAACCAGTAGCGGTAGATGCGGGCCTGGCCGTCGCGCGCAGCCTGCTCGAGCGCGCGGCTGTAGAAGCGCCCCTGGGCGCCGCCGGCCGAGATGGCCGTGCCCTGCTCGGCCTTCCAGCCGCTGCTCTCCAGCACGCCGTACTGCTCGATGGCCGCAGCGATGGCTTGCGGCGCCTCGACCAGCTCGATGCGCGGCGTCACGCCACCGGCCTCGACCTTCTTGAGCTGCTTGCGGGTGTTCTGGCGCAGGTTCTTGCCGCGCGACTCCCAATAGGCTTCGAAGCCACCGTCCACGTCAACCCAGGCCGTGTCGATGTAGTGCAGGCTGCGCAGCCGCGGCGTGTCCAGCGTTGCGGGGTGGTGCAGCGAGTCCAGCTGCGTCAGGCCCAGCGCCAGCGGCAGGCCCGGCAGCTCGGGTAGCAGCTGCTCGATCGCGTCCGCCAGCGCCAGCCCCCGGGCCAGCAGCACCGGCCCCAACGGCAGCTGCGAGGGCTGGAAGTTGCTCCAGCGGCCGCGGCCCTGCGGCTGCAGCAGGCAGGCGCCCATCCAGCTTGCGGGGCCGGCCTTGAACGCCAGCAGCTCGCTGCCGTTGCCGAACTCCTCCAGCAGGTGGATCAGGAAGCTGGCGCGCAGGAAGGCATGCGGCTGGGCGCGCTGCTGCAGTTCGTCCCATTGCGGGGCGAACTGCTTCAGCTGCGTTGCGGGGAGCAGCTGCCAACGGTCGGTGCGGGCGGTGTTCAAGATGCGGGGCTCGGGGCGGGTGGGAGGAGGGTGTCGATGATGCGCTGGCGTTGGTCGGCGGAGAGGTCCTGGTGGCAGTGCAGTTGCAGCACGTGCACCGACCAGCGCTTGCCCTGGTCACCGGGCAGGTCGGGCACGCCGGGCCACAGCCAGTCCCAGCGCGATACGGGCAGGCCTTGCGCGCGGGCCGCCTCGTAGGCGGCCTCGGGCTCGTCCATCCAGAGCGGAAACACATAGGGCACGGCATCGCCTGGCAGTGCGGGCATCAGGGGTCGCAGGCCGGCGCGGCCGGCGAAGGCCTGCGCATAGGCGGCGTAATGCGCGCGGCGCCTCGCGACGACGGGGCCGCGGCGGGCCTCGCTGGCGGCGCGCCGGCTGGTGGCCGAGGCAGCGCGTTGGCAGGCGGCCACGTCGATGCGGGCGTACTCGCCGCTGGCATCGAACTGTGGGCGGGCCGCAGGTGTGGGGGGCGGCTTGGCCGGTGCAGGCGTGGGGCTGCGGCGCAGCGCCAGCTTGAGTGCCAACAGCGGGCCAGCCCACCAGCGCCAGCGGCCCAGTCGGCCGTGGCGGGCACTGATCTCCAGGCTGTCCAGCCAGGCGCGCAGCTCGCGCAGGGCGCCCAGCGGCTGCAGTGCCCGTGTCGCGGCAGGCGCGCGGCTGCGCAGCAGGCCGCCGTCCAGCGCGGCGAAGAACTTGGGCAGGCTGGCGATGACGATGTCGCCCTGGCGGCCCACGGGGCCGAACATCGCGTGCGCGCAGTCCTCCAGCAGCAACATGCCGCGGCGCCGGCACCAGGCCTGCACGTCCGACAGATCCAGCGGCAGGCCGAACAAATGGGCCACGCAGATGACCCGCGCATCAACCGGCAGGTGTTGATCCAGCCAGGCGAGGTCGGGCCGACCTTCCGGCGTGATCGGATAGAAGCCCACCTGCAGGCCCAGCGCCAGCGCTGGCGACACCATGGTGGGGCAGTGGTAGCTGGGGACCAGCACGCGCGCGCCGGTCGGCAGCGCCAGCGCCTCCAGGCCCAGAAGGATGGCGGCGCGGCCGCTGGCCGTGAACTGCACGCCGTCCAGGTCCAGCAGGCAGGGCAGGTCGGCGTCGCCGCCGTCCTGGTTGTGAGGCCCCGGCACTGCCTGGCGCGGGACCGGCTGGCCGGGGCCGGTGGAGCCGGTCATGGGATCAAATGCGCGCGGCAACAAAGTCGGCCAGCGAGCCTACGGTGGCGAAGGTGTCGCCGTCGATGTCGTCATCGTCGACGACCAGGCCCAGTTGCTCCTCCAGGCCGGCGATCAGGTTGACCACGGCCATGGAGTCCAGCTCCGGCAGCGCGCCCAGCAGCGCGGTGTCGCGGGTGAAGGTCTGGGCGCGGCCGTTCAGGCTGAGCACGTCATCGAGAAGCCTCAGCACATGGCCGAGCACCTGGGCGTTTTCCATTCTGGGAGGTCCAAAAAAGCAGCCGCGCAGTTTAGCCGCGCCACTCCTGGCGCCCTGGGCGCTCACCCCTTGTGCTCGGGGGCGCATGCGATACTTTTTTCACTCTGACCTGACCCCGTCCATGCCTGAATCCACTCTGCTTCACGAGTTGGTGTCCGTCGCCGCCGAGCGCACGCCCGATGCCCCGGCGCTGACCTACAGCGGCGTGACCCTGAGCTACGCCATGCTGGACGCCGCCGTCACCGGCTTCGCCAGCGGCCTGATGGCCCTCGGCCTGGGGCGCGGCGAGCGGGTGGCGATCTATCTGGAGAAACGCTTCGAGACCGTGGTCGCCAGCTTTGGCGCGCCGGCCGCAGGCGGGGTCTTCGTGCCGCTGAACCCCTTGCTCAAGCCCGAGCAGGTGGGCTTCATCTTGCGCGACTGCGATGTGCGCGTGCTGGTCACGTCACCGGAGCGACTGGCGCAGCTGGGCGAGGTGCTGGCGCAATGCCCGCCGCTGCGCCACGTCGTGCTGACCCGGGGGGGCGGCGAGGCGCCGGTGCCCGTGCATGATTGGTCGGCGCTGCTGGCATCTCCCGCCCGCACCGGCCACCGCGTCATTGACACTGATATGACGGCCATCCTCTACACGTCCGGCTCCACGGGCCGACCCAAGGGCGTGGTGCTGTCCCACCGCAACATGGTGGCGGGCGGCAAGAGCGTGGCGAGCTATCTGGAGAACCGCGCCAGCGACACGCTGCTGGCGGCGCTGCCGCTGTCCTTCGACGCCGGGTTCAGCCAGCTCACCACGGCCTTCCACAGCGGCGCGCGCGTCGTGCTGCTGAACTACCTGCTGCCCAAGGATGTGCTGAAGGCGATGGAGCGCGAGCAGGTGACCGGCCTGACCGCCGTGCCGCCGCTGTACATCCAGCTGACGCAGCTGGAATGGCCGACCGCCATCGACCAGCACCTGCGCTATTTCGCCAACACCGGCGGCCGCATGCCGCGGGCGACGCTGGACCTGCTGCGCGCCAAGGCGCCGTCGGCCCGGCCGTTCCTGATGTACGGCCTGACCGAGGCCTTTCGCTCGACCTACCTGCCGCCCGAGGAGGTGGACCGCCGGCCGGACTCCATTGGCAAGGCCATTCCCAATGCCGAGATCCTTGTGTTGCGCGAGGACGGCAGCGAATGCGCGCCCGACGAGCCGGGCGAGCTGGTGCATCGCGGCGCGCTGGTGGGCTTGGGCTACTGGAACGATGCCGAGAAGACTGCCGAGCGCTACAAGCCCTTGCCCGTCGGCGTCGGCGGGCGTGAAGGCGGCCTGCAGCTGCCCGAGGTCGCCGTGTTCTCCGGCGACACGGTGAAGCGCGACGCCGAGGGCTTCCTGTACTTCGTCGGCCGCCGCGACGAGATGATGAAGACCTCGGGCTACCGCGTCAGTCCGACCGAGGTCGAGGAGGTGCTGTACGCGACCGGCCTGGTCGGTGAATGCGTGGCCTTTGGTGTTCACCACGACACGCTGGGCCAGAGCATCCAGGTCATCGCAACGCCGCCTGACGGCGCCGCCGAGCTGGATGTGGCCGCACTGACCGCCGCCTGCAAGGCTCGCATGCCGGCTTACATGGTGCCGCACGGCATCGACCCGCGCGGCGGCCCGCTGCCGCGCAACCCCAACGGCAAGATCGACCGCAAGACGCTGTCGACCGACTGGCTCGAACGAAACGCTGCATGAGCGAACCCATTGCCCCCAAGCGTGTGCTGGAGCACGCTCCCGTCCTGTTCTCCCGTGACGCCGATGGCGAGCTGCTCGTCGGCGGCCAGCGGCTGTCGGTGCTCGCGGAGCGCGTCGGCCAGACGCCGTTCTACGCTTACGACCGCTGCCTGTTGAAGGCCCGCGTGGCCGAGCTTCGCGCGGCGCTGCCGCAGGGCATCGAGCTGCACTACGCGATGAAGGCCAATCCGATGCCGGCGCTGGTGCAGCTCATGGCCGGGCTGGTGGACGGCATCGACGTAGCCTCGGCCGGTGAGCTGCAGGTGGCGCTGAATGCCGGCGCCGATCCGCACGAGATCAGCTTCGCCGGCCCCGGCAAGCGCGACATCGAGCTGGGCCAGGCCGTCGCGGCGGGCGTGCTCGTGAACGTGGAGTCCGCGCGCGAGCTCGCGCCGCTGGCGCGCGCGTCGCAGCGGCTGGGCTTGCCGGCCCGCGTTGCGCTGCGCGTGAACCCGGACTTCGAGCTCAAGGGCTCGGGCATGCGCATGAGCGGCGGCCCCAAGCAGTTCGGCATCGACGCCGAGGCGCTGCCCGAGGTGCTGGCCGAGGTCGGTCGGCTGAGCCGCGATGGTGTGGCCTTCGAAGGCTTCCATCTGTTTGCCGGCTCGCAGAACCTCAAGGCCGAGGCCATTTGCGATGCGCAGCTCAAGAGCTACGAACTGGCGCTGCGGTTGGCCGAGGCGGCGCCCGCACCGGTGAAGTTCCTGAACCTGGGTGGCGGCTTCGGCATCCCGTACTTCCCGGGCGAGACGCGGCTGGACCTGGCGCCCATCGCCGACAACCTGGCCGCGCTGCAGGCGCGCGCCAAGACCGATCTGCCGGCCGCCAAGCTGGTCATCGAGCTCGGCCGTTACTTCGTGGGGGAGTCCGGCGTCTACGTCAGCCGCATCGTCGACCGCAAGCTGTCGCGCGGTCAGGTTTTCCTGGTGGCGGACGGCGGCCTGCACCATCATCTGTCGGCGTCCGGCAACTTCGGCCAGGTGCTGCGCAAGAACTACCCTGCGTCCGTGGAGCCGCAAGGCCGGCGCGAGACGTCGACCGAAGCCGCCAGCGTGGTCGGCCCGCTGTGCACGCCGCTGGACCTGCTGGCCGACCGCATGGACATGGCCAAGGGCGAGATCGGTGATCTGACCGTTGTCTACCAGAGCGGTGCCTATGGGCGCAGCGCGAGCCCTGAGGGCTTCCTGGGCCACCCGGGCTGTGTCGAGGTGCTGGTCTGACGCGGCCGCGTCAGGTCGCGTCGACCCAGCTGCCGTTCTGCAGAATCTGGTGCGGCAGGAAGCCGGATTTGTAGGCCATCTTGGGGCTCTCCGCGATCCAGTAGCCTAGGTAGACATGGCTGAGCTTCAGCTCCTTGGCCTGCTGGATCTGCCACAGCACGCCGTAGGTGCCGTAGCTGGCGTCGATGTCCGGGTCATAGAAGGTGTAGACCGCCGAGATGCCGTCGTTGAGGATGTCCAGGATGGACACCATGCGTAGCGGCGTGCTGCCGTCGGGCAGCGTCTCGCGGAACTCCACCAGCCGCGAGTTGATGCGGCTTTGCAGCAGGAACTGGGTGTACTGGTCGACGCTGTCATGATCCATGCCGCCGCCGGAGTGCCGGCCGGCTTGGTAACGCAGGTACAGCGCGTAATGCTCCGGTGAGTAGCCCAGCCGCATGACCTTGGCCTGCAGCGGGCTGTGCGCCTTCCAGGCGCGGCGTTGGGAGCGGCTGGGCTCGAAGCGCTCCACCGGCACACGCAGCGGCACGCAGGCGCGGCACTGATCGCAATATGGCCGGTAGGTGAACAGGCCGCTGCGGCGAAAGCCGGTGGCGACAAGGTTGGAGTAGGCGTCGGCGTGGATCAGGTGGCTGGGTGTGGCCACCTGCGAGCGTGCCTGGCGGCCCGGCACATAGCTGCACGGGTAGGCCGCCGTGGCGTAGAACTGGATCTGCGCGAGGGGCAGTTCTTTGGGGTGGGTCACGAAGGGTCGAAAAGCCGGTGCCAGTGGTCGAGATGATAGGTCCAGGCCGTGGGGCAGAGCTGGTCGACATGGGCGGCCAAGTGGGCCTCGAAGGCCGGGCGCGGCACTTCCGCGCCGCCGAGCGAGGCCAGGTGGCCGGTGTTCTGCTGGCAGTCTATCCACGGGATACCGGCTTGGCGGCATAGGCAGATCAGCGCGCAGAGTGCGATCTTGGAGGCGTCGGTGCGGCGCATGAACATGGACTCGCCATAGAACATGCGCCCAAGGTTGACGCCGTAGAGGCCGCCGACGAGTTCGCCGTCCATCCAGGTCTCGACGCTGTGCAGCGCCGGCCAGGCCAGGTAGGCCGCCTGCAGCTCGGGCACGATCCAGGTGCCGTTCTGGCCATCGCGCGGCGTCTCGGCGCAGGCTTGCAGCACGGCGGCGCGATTGAAGTCCACGCGGATCTCGCAGCCGGGCGTGGCGATGAAGCGTTGCACCGTCTTGCGCAGCGAGCGCGAGAGCTTGAAGTCGGCCGTCTTCAGCACCATGCGCGGGTCGGGTGCCCACCACAGCGGCGGCTGCCCGGGGCCATACCAGGGGAAGATGCCGCGCCGGTAGGCGGCCGCCAGGCGCTGCGGCGTCAGCGTGCCGCCGGCGGCCAGCAGGCCGGGGGCGTCGGTGTCGGGCCCCAGCGCGCGGGTGGTGGGCGGGAAGTCCAGCGAGGCGTCGTCAAGCCAGTCAATCATGCCGGCCATGGTACGGTCGCCGCCATGATCATCGTCTACGGCATCCCCAACTGCGACACCGTCAAGAAGGCCCGCGTCTGGCTGGCCGAGCGGGGCCTGGAAGTCGCCTTCCATGACTTCAAGAAGCAGGGCGTGCCGGCCGAGTTGCTGCCCGCCTGGCTGGCTGCCTTCGGCCGCGACAAGCTCGTCAACCGCGCCGGCACGACCTGGCGCAAGCTGGACGACGCCGCCAAGGCCGCCGTCGTCGACGACGCGGCCGCCACGGCGCTGATGCTGGCCGAACCCAGCGTCATCAAGCGGCCGGTCGTGCGCTGGGCGGATGGCCGCTGGACGCTCGGATTCGGTGCGCAAATGTTCGAAGAAGGTGCGTCAACCGCACCAAAGTAAAACTTCCGGTGCCTCCGTGGCGCCCGTGCCCGGCGATGCGCATGCATCAAGACTGGGCATTGAACTTGCTGTTTCGGTGCGGTTTGGCTCGGCTTGGTGCGTATCGCCCAAGCCTGGAGCCGGGAACCGACACAGGAGACAGCGTTGGAGTCATCGATCAAGCAAGGCGCGGATGCGCTCTTCATCCTGCTGGGCGCCATCATGGTGCTGGCCATGCACGCAGGTTTTGCCTTCCTGGAGCTGGGCACCGTGCGCAAAAAGAACCAGGTCAATGCGCTGGTGAAGATCCTCGTGGACTTCGCCGTGTCCACGCTGGCGTACTTCCTCGTCGGCTACCTCGTCGCCTATGGCACGCACTTCTTCGTCGGCGCCGAGCAGCTGGCGCAGAAGAACGGCTATGAGCTGGTCAAGTTCTTCTTCCTGCTGACCTTCGCAGCGGCCATTCCCGCCATCGTGTCGGGCGGCATCGCCGAGCGGGCCCGCTTTGGCCCGCAGCTGGCGGCCACGACGGTGATCGTCGGCTTCGTCTACCCGTTCTTCGAGGGCATTGTCTGGAACCAGGGCCTGGGCCTGCAGACCTGGCTGAAGGCGGCCACGGGCGCGGAGTTCCATGACTTTGCGGGCAGCGTCGTCGTGCACGCCGTGGGCGGCTGGATCGGCCTGGCGGCCGTGCTGCTGCTCGGACCCCGCCTGAACCGCTACCGCAAGGACGGCGCGATGAGCGCGCACCCGCCGTCAAGCATCCCCTTCCTGGCGCTGGGCGCGTGGGTGCTGACGGTGGGCTGGTTCGGCTTCAACGTGATGAGTGCGCAGACGCTGGACAAGATGTCCGGCCTCGTCGCAGTGAACTCGCTGATGGCCATGGCCGGCGGCACGCTGGTGGCCGTGCTGCTGGGCCGCAACGACCCGGGCTTTGCGTACAACGGCCCGCTGGCCGGGCTGGTGGCCGTGTGCGCCGGCTCGGACGTGATGCACCCGCTGGGAGCGCTGGTCACCGGCGGCGTGGCCGGCTGGCTGTTCGTAAAGTTCTTCACCCTCACGCAGAACCGCTGGAAGATCGACGACGTGCTGGGCGTGTGGCCGCTGCACGGCCTGTGTGGCGCGTGGGGCGGCATCGCCTGCGGCATCTTCGGCCAGCAGGCACTGGGCGGTCTGGGCGGGGTGGCCTTCAGCGCGCAGCTCATCGGCACGCTGGCGGGCGTGGCCTGGGCGCTGGCCGGCGGCTTCTTGGTCTACGGCATCATCAAGCTGGCCGTCGGCCTGCGGCTGGATGCCGAGCAGGAGTTCGAGGGCGCCGACCTGTCCATCCACAAGATCGGCGCGACGCCGGACCGCGAGGTCAGCTGGTAAGCTGGCTGCAACACATCAAAACGGCCCCGTTAGGAGGCTGTCGGGCTGTGGGGTGGGTGCGCGCCGGGGCGAGTTGCCATGCCAGACAAGGCGCAACCGCCGCAGTGGGGCGGTCCCCACAAGGTGGGTGCAACGCCGGATGGCATGGCAACTCGCCCCGACCCTTCGGGTTGGCCCGCGTTGAGGCCGCATGCGGCGTTGCAAATGCTCGCCGGGTGTACAACCCGGCTTCGCTTTGCGCCTTGCCTGCAACCCCAACGCGGGCCAACGCGCACCCACCCCACAGCCCGACAGCCTCCTAGGCCTTTTTTCATCATGTTCACAGGCATCGTCCAGGGCGTCGCCCATGTCGCATCGATTGACGCCCGCGAGGGGCTGCACACGCTGGCGCTGAAGCTGCCGGCGGGCTTCGATGACGAGCTCGCCATCGGCGCCAGCGTGTCCTGCGACGGCGTCTGCCTGACCGTCACCGAGCGGCCGTCGCCCGACGTCGCGCTGTTCGACGTGATGGGCCAGACGATGAAGCTGACGACGCTGGGGGGCTTGCGCGTCGGCTCGGGCCTGAACGTCGAGCGTGCGGCCAAGGATGGTGCCGAGATCGGCGGCCATCCGCTGTCGGGCCACGTCGACGTGTCGGCGCACATCGCCGAGATCCGCAAGCCGGACAACAACCACGTCATCCGCTTCGCCGTGCCGGCGCCGTGGATGCGCTACGTGTTCGCCAAGGGCTACATCGGCGTCAACGGCTGCAGCCTGACGGTGGCCGAGGCGCAGCGCGAGCGCGACGGCTCGGGCTGGTTCGAGGTGTGGCTGATCCCCGAGACGCTGCGCATGACGACGTTCGCCGACAAGGCCGTCGGCGATGCCATCCACCTGGAGATCGACCGCGGCACGCAGGTCGTCGTCGACACGGTGCGCGATGCGCTGGACGAGAAGCTGGGCCCCTTGCTGCCGGTGCTGGAGGCCATCGCGAAAGAGCGCGGCATCGACCTGACGCAGCTCGCCATCGGCAAATCTTGATGCGTTCTTGATGCCGCCCGCCGCGATCTTGTCGGCGGTTTGACAGCGCGATTTCCAGAATGACCTCCATGTTTTTTGGAGGTGTCATGGACATCGTTTTTCTCGGTCTGGGCGCGGTTCTCGCGCTGCTGACCGCACTGGCGGCCTGGGGCTGCCAGCGCCTGGCGGGGAGGAAGTCATGAGTGGCTTCGAACTCGCCGCCACCGTGCTCGTCGTTGTGCTGGTGGGCTATCTTTTCTGGGCCTTGCTGTTCCCGGAGGACTTGTCATGAGTTCCTCTGCATGGACGCAGCTTGCCGCCTTCCTCGTCGTGCTGCTCGTGCTGGCCAGGCCGCTGGCGACGTGGATTCACGCCGCGATGGAGGGGCGCGTTGCGTGGTTGCTTCGCGTGGAACGCCCGTTGCTGCGGGCTGCCGGCGTCGGGGGTGCGGAGCAGGGCTGGCTCCGCTACTCGCTGGGCCTGTTGCTGTTCAATGGGCTGGGCGTCATCGCTGTCTATGCGCTGCAGCGGCTGCAAGCACAGTTGCCGCTGAACCCGCAGGACTTCGCCGCCGTGTCGCCGGACTCGGCGTTCAACACCGCCATCAGCTTCGTCACCAACACGAACTGGCAGGGCTACGGCGGCGAGACGACGATGAGCCATCTGACGCAGATGATGGGGCTGACGGTGCAGAACTTCCTGTCCGCGGCCACGGGCCTGGCGGTCGTCATGGCGCTGCTGCGTGGCTTCGCCCGCAGGAGCGCCGGGACGCTCGGCAACGTCTGGGCCGACCTGACCCGCGCCACGCTGTGGGTGCTGCTGCCGCTGTCGCTCGCATTCGCCGTCATGCTGGCAGGCCTGGGCGTCGTGCAGACGCTGGCGGCGGCCGTGCCGGCGACGACGCTGGAGGGCGTACAGCACTCGATCTCGCTGGGGCCGGTCGCGTCGCAGTTGGCCATCAAGATGCTGGGTACCAACGGCGGCGGTTTCTTCAATGCCAACTCGGCGCATCCGTTCGAGAACCCGACGGCGCTGACGAACGCGCTGCAGATGCTGGCCATCTTCCTGATCCCGACGGCGTTGTGCTTCGTCATGGGCCGGCAGGTGGGTGACATTCGCCAGGGCTGGGCGCTGCTGGCAGCCATGGCGGTGATGTTCGTCGTCGCCGTCGTCATCGCCACCGGCGCCGAGCAGGCGGGCAACCCGCGGCTGGCCGCACTGGGCGTGGACGCCACCGCCAGCGCCACGCAGCCCGGCGGCAACATGGAAGGCAAGGAGGCGCGCTTCGGCATCAATGCGTCGTCGCTGTTCGCCGTCATCACCACGGCCGCCAGCTGCGGCGCGGTGAACGCGATGCACGACAGCTTCACGCCGCTGGGCGGCGCCGTGCCGCTGGTGATGATGCAGCTCGGCGAGGTTGTCTTCGGCGGCGTCGGCGCGGGGCTGTACGGCATGCTGGTGTTCGCGCTGCTGGCGGTCTTCGTGGCCGGGCTGATGATCGGCCGCACGCCCGAGTACCTCGGCAAGAAGATCGAGGCCGTCGACATGAAGATGGTGTCGCTGGCCATCCTGCTGACGCCGCTGGCGGTGCTGGTGGGCACGGCGGTCGCGGTGGCGACCGAGCCCGGCCGCGTCGGCATCGCGGCGCCCGGCGCGCATGGCTTCAGCGAGGTGCTGTACGCGTTCTCGTCCGCCGGCAACAACAACGGCAGCGCCTTCGCCGGGCTGTCTGCCAACACGCCGTTTTACAACCTGCTGCTGGGTCTGGTGATGTGGGTGGGCCGCTTCGGCGTCATCGTGCCGGTGCTGGCGCTGGCAGGCTCGCTGGCGGGCAAGAAGCGCCTCGTGGCTGGCGAGGGATCGCTGCCCACACACGGCCCGCTTTTCGTGGCCCTGCTCATCGGCGTGGTGCTGCTGGTGGGCCTTCTGAACTACGTGCCGGCGCTGGCCCTGGGGCCGGTCGTCGAGCACCTCATCCTGTGGAGCGCCGCATGAGCCGGGCCTTTTCGTTGTTCGACGCCAAGCTGGCGAGCGAGGCCCTCGTAGCGTCCGTCACCAAGCTGGATCCGCGCGCGCAAGCGCGCAACCCGGTGATGGCCGTCGTCTACCTAGGCAGCCTGTTCACGACGGCGCTGGCCGTGGCCCAGCCCTCGGGCTTCGTCATCGCCGTGATGGTGTGGCTGTGGTTCACCGTGCTGTTCGCCAACTTCGCCGAGGCGCTGGCTGAGGGGCGCAGCAAGGCTCAGGCCGCGTCGCTGCGCAGCCTGAAGAAGGAGACCTGGGCCAAGGTGGCCGATGACTGGCGCGCCGGCGTGCCGCGCGACCAGATCAAGTGGCACCCCCGCGAGGCCGGCACGCTGCGCCGCGGCGCGATCGTGCTGGTGGAGGCGGGCGACGTGGTGCCGGCCGACGCCGAGGTCATCGACGGCGTTGCGTCGGTGGACGAGAGCGCCATCACCGGCGAGTCGGCGCCCGTCATCCGCGAGAGCGGCGGCGATTTCTCCGCGCTGACTGGCGGCACGCGCGTGCTGTCAGACTGGGTCATCGCGCGCGTGGCGGTGAACCCCGGCGAGACCTTCGTCGACCGCATGATCGCGATGGTGGAGGGCGCCCAGCGCAAGCGCACGCCCAACGAAGTGGCGCTAACCATCCTGCTGGTGGCGCTGACGCTGGTGTTCCTGGGCGTCGTCGCCACGCTGCTGCCGTTCTCGGCGTTCAGCGTCGCTGTGGCCGGCGCGGGGGAGCCGGTCAGCCTGGTCGTGCTCGTCGCGCTGCTGGTGTGCCTGATCCCGACGACCATCGCCGGCCTGCTGTCGGCCGTGGGCGTGGCGGGCATGAGCCGCATGCTGCAGGCCAACGTGGTGGCCACCTCCGGCCGGGCCGTGGAGGCCGCGGGTGACGTGGACGTGCTGCTGCTGGACAAGACCGGCACCATCACGCTGGGCAACCGCCAGGCCGACGCCTTTTGGCCGCTGGCCGGCGTCAGCGAGGCGCAGCTGGCCGACGCGGCGCGGCTGGCCTCGCTGGCCGACGAGACGCCCGAGGGCCGCAGCATCGTGGCGCTGGCCGATCGCAGGTTCGGTGCAGCCGCCGCAGCGGCCGAGCGCGGCGAGTTCGTGCCCTTCACCGCGCAGACGCGCATGAGCGGCGTGGACCTGGGCGCGCGCCAGATCCGCAAGGGCGCCGGCAGCGCGGTGCGCGCGCATGTCGAGGCGCTGGGCGGCCGCTGGCCGGCCGGCGTGCAGGCGGTCGTCGACGAGGCGGCCCGCCGCGGCAGCACGCCGCTGGTCGTCGCGGACGGCACGCAGGTGCTGGGCGTCGTCGAGCTGAAGGACATCGTCAAGCCCGGCATCAAGGAGCGCTTCGCGCAGCTGCGCCGCATGGGCATCAAGACGGTCATGGTCACCGGCGACAACCGGCTGACCGCCGCGGCCATCGCGGCGGAGGCGGGCGTGGACGACTTCCTCGCCGAAGCCACGCCCGAGGCCAAGCTGGCGCTGATCCGCGAGCACCAGGCGCAGGGCCGGCTCGTCGCGATGACCGGCGACGGCACCAACGACGCGCCCGCGCTGGCCCAGGCCGACGTGGCCGTGGCCATGAACACCGGCACGCAGGCCGCCAAGGAGGCCGGCAACATGGTGGACCTGGACAGCGACCCCACCAAGCTCATCGAGGTGGTGGAGACCGGCAAGCAGATGCTGATGACGCGCGGGTCGCTGACGACGTTCTCCATCGCCAACGACCTGGCCAAGTACTTCGCGGTGCTGCCGGCGGCGTTTGTGTCCACCTACCCGCAGCTGGCGACGCTCAACGTGATGCAGCTGGCCAGCCCCAGCTCGGCCATCCTCAGCGCCGTCATCTTCAACGCGCTGATCATCGTCGTTTTGATCCCGCTGGCGCTCAAGGGCGTGCGCTACCGCGCCATCGGCGCGGCCGCGCTGCTGCGCCGCAACCTGCTCGTCTACGGCCTGGGTGGCGTCATCGTCCCCTTCATCGGCATCAAGGCCATCGACCTGCTGCTGGTCGCACTGGGCCTGGCCTGAACCCTTCTTCCTGTCGTTCCATGAAAAAGACTGCTTTCTCTCTGCTGGCGCTGCTCGCGCTGGCGCCCGCCTTCGCCGCGGAGGCCACGAGCCCCTGGTCGTTCAACGCCGGCGCGGTCAGCGACTACCGCTACCGCGGCATCTCGCAGACCCGGCTGCAGCCGGCGCTGCAGGGCGGCGTGGACTACGCCGCGCCCGCGGGCTTCTATGCCGGCGCCTGGGCGTCGACCATCCGTTGGGTGCGTGACGCCGGCGGCGACGCCAGCGCCGAGCTGGACGTCTACGGCGGCTACAAGGCCGAGGTTGCGCCCGGCCTGACGCTGGACGTCGGCCTGCTGCAGTACGTCTACCCCGGCAATCGGCTGCAGCCCAGCGCGAACACGCTGGAGGCCTACGCGGGCCTGAGCTTCGGGCCGCTCACCGCCCGGTACTCGCACAGCACGACGCGGCTGTTCGGCTTCGCCGACAGTCGCGGCTCGGGCTACCTGGACCTGTCGGCCAGCCTGGACCTCGGCGACGGCTTCACGCTGACGCCGCACGTGGGCCACCAGACCGTGCGCCGCAATGCCGCGGCGTCCTACACCGACGCATCGCTGACGCTGGCCAAGGAGGTGTCCGGCGTGGTCGTCAGCGCGGCGCTGGTGGGCACCGACGCCGGCCGCGCGGCCTACACGAGCGCCGCCGGCGCCAAGTTCCTGGGCCGCACGGGTGTCGTGCTGGGCCTGAAGAAGACCTTCTGAGGAGACGCTGCATGACCCCCACCCTGGAGGCACCCGCCACCCCCGCCCGCGCCGACGTGCCGCTGTGGCGGCCCGCGCTGACGCTGTTCGTCGTGCTCAGCCTCGTCACCGGCCTGGCCTACCCGCTGCTGGTCACCGGCCTCGCGCAGACGCTGTTCCCGCGCGAGGCCAACGGCAGCCTCGTCGAGCGCGATGGCCAGGTCGTCGGCTCGGCGCTGATCGGCCAGCAGTTCAGCGACGCCGGGCATTTCTGGGTCCGCCCGTCGGCCACCGCGCCGATGGCCAACAACGCCGCCAACTCGGCCGGCTCCAACCTGGCGCCCACGGCGCCTGCACTGGTGGAGGCCGTGCAGGCCCGGGTGCTGGCCTTGCGTGCGGCCGACCCGGGCAACACCGCGCCGGTGCCGGTGGACCTGGTGACCACGTCCGCCAGCGGGCTGGACCCGCACATCAGCCGCGCCGCCGCCGACTACCAGGTGGCCCGCGTGGCCCGTGTGCGCGGCCTGCCGCTGGCGACGGTGCAATCGCTCGTCGAGCAGCACGCCGAAGGGCGTTGGCTGGGCTTGATCGGTGAGGCCCGCGTGAACGTGCTGGCGCTCAATCTTGCCCTCGCCGACACATACGGCGCCGCGAGGTGACAGATGGACTGGTTGTACGCCACCGCGGCTCTGGTGGCCGTGGCACTGCCGCTGGCGGTGATCTGGGGGCTGCTGCACTGGCAGCAACGGCGCCGCAGCCATGCGAGGATCCGGCGCTCCGCCCGCTTACCCTGACACACCCATGCTGATCAACAGCGCTGTTTACGATGATGGTCGCATGGTGGCCGAGCCAGCGCTGGACGACGTGTCCGAGGCGCTGCAGGCTCATGAAAAGGGTTTTGTCTGGATCGCGTTGCGCGACCCCACGGATGATGAGCTGACGCGTCTGCAGCACGAGCTGGACCTGCCGCCGCTCGCGGTGGAGGACGCCCGCAAGGGCCAGCAGCGCCCCAAGGTCGAGGAGTACGGCGATATCACCTTCGCTGCCATGCACCTGCTGGAGACAGGCCTCGACGGGCTGGCTGTGGGCGAGGTGCATGTGTTCGTCGGGCCGCGTTTCGTCGTGTCCGTGCGCCACCGCAGCCAGCAGGGCTTCCTGGGCGTTCGAGACCGCGCCGAGCGCGAGCCGGAGCTGCTTCGCCAGGGGCCGGGTTTCGTGCTGTATGCGCTGATGGACGCCGTGGTGGACCGCTACATCCCGTTGATGGACGACATCGATGGCGCGCTGGAGGCGCTGGAGGCCACGATGTTCCAGCCGGGGCAGGACCGCCAGGCCGTGGTGCAGCAGCTGTTCGCGCTGAAGCAGCAACTGGCCACGCTGCGCCACGCCGTCACGCCCTTGCTGGAAGTGGCGGCCCGGTTGCACGGCGGGCGCGTGCCCGTCGTCTGCAAGGCGCTGCAAGAGTATTTCCGCGATGTCTACGACCATCTCGTCCGGCTGCAGGCCAGCATCGACGCGGCCCGCGAAACCATCATCGCGGCCACGCAGGTCAACCTCACCCTGGTGAGCGTGGAGGAGTCCCTGGTCACCAAGCGGCTGGCCGCCTGGGCCGCCATCTTCGCGGCGTCCACCGCGCTGGCTGGCATCTGGGGCATGAACTTCGACAAGATGCCTGAGCTCAAGTGGGTCTATGGCTACCCGATGGCGCTGGCCACCATCGTGCTGGTCAGCGGTGCGCTGTACTGGCGCTTCAAGCGCCTGCGCTGGTTGTGAGCGACGCGCGGCCCGACCCTGACGCCCTGCTGGCCCAACTCCGTCGCGACGAGGACAGGGCCCGGCGTGGCCGGCTGAAGATTTTTTTCGGCGCCAATGCCGGCGTGGGCAAGACCTTCGCGATGCTGGCCGCCGCGCAGGCGGTACACGAGCAGGGCCGCGCGGTGCGGGTGGGCGTCGTCGAGACCCATGGCCGGGCGGACACCGAAGCCATCGCCCGTGATCTGCAACGGCTGCCGCTGCGCGACCTCGCCCACAAGGGGCAGATCTTGCGCGAGTTTGACCTCGATGCCGCACTCGCCTGGGCAACTGCCGAGCCGGGTGGCGTGCTGCTGCTGGACGAGCTGGCGCACAGCAACGCGCCCGGCTCGCGCCACGCCAAGCGCTGGCAGGACGCGGCCGAGCTGCGTGAGGCGGGCGTGGAGGTCTGGACGACGCTGAACGTGCAGCACCTGGAGAGCCTGAATGACGTGGTGGGCGGCATCACCGGCATCCGCGTGTGGGAGACGTTGCCGGACAAGGTGTTCGACGAGGCGGACGAGGTGGTCGTCGTCGACCTGCCGCCCGACGAGCTGCTGCAGCGGCTGAAGGCCGGCAAGGTCTACCTGCCGGCCCAGGCCGAGCGCGCGGCGAAGAACTTCTTCCGCAAGGGCAATCTGCTGGCGCTGCGCGAGCTGGCGCTGCGCCGCACGGCCGACCGCGTGGACGACCAGATGCAGGCCTACCGGCGCGAGAACGGTGCCGGCGCGGTCTGGGCCAACCGCGAATCCCTGCTGGCCTGCGTCGGCCCGGTTGTCAACAGCGACAAGGTCGTGCGCAGCGCCGCGCGGCTGGCCCAGCAACTGGACCTGGACTGGCATGCCGTGCATGTCGAGACCGCCCGCCCGCTCAGCGATGCGGCCCGCCAGCGCGTGCAGCGCACGCTGGCGCTGGCGCAGCGCCTGGGCGCGCGCACCGCCACGCTGTCGGCGCCCGAGGTTGCGCCAGCGCTGGTCGGTTACGCGCGCGAGCACAACCTGGCGCGCCTCGTCATCGGCCGCCGCGAACACGCCTGGCGCTGGCCGGGCCGCCCCTCACTGGCCGAGGCGCTGAACCGACAGGCCGGGGCGATGGATGTGCTGCAGGTGGCCCTGCCCGCCGCCCGCGAGCGCGAACCGCCGGCCGAGCCTGTGCGTGGCCTGCTGACGCCTCAATCCCTGCGTGGCTATGCCGCAGCGGCGGGTGGCGTGCTGCTGACCACGGCGTTGTCGCTGCTGCTGTTGCGTGTCATGGCGCCCACGAACATCGCCATGCTTTATCTGCTCAACGTCGTCGGCGTGGCGCTGCGGTGGGGGCGCGCGCCGGCCGCGCTGACGGCGCTGCTGGGCGTGGCCGCTTTCGATTTCGTCTTCGTCGAGCCGCGTTGGTCGTTCGCGGTGGGCGATGCCCAATATCTCGTGACCTTCGCCGTGCTGCTGCTCGTGGGGCTGGTGATCGGCCAGCTGGCGGCGGGCTTGCAGGCCCAGGCGCTGGCCGCCCGCGAACGCGAGCGGCGCGTTCGCGGCCTGTACGCCATGTCGCGCGATCTCGGCGCCGCGCTGGTGCCGGTGCAGGTGGCCGAGATCGCCGCGCGCTTCCTGCGCGCCGAGTTCGGGGTTGGCTCGGCCGTGCTGGCGCCGCCGCTGGCCGATGCCGGCCATGAAGTGCTGGCGGTGCTGCCGGGGGCGAGCGTCGAGCCTGACCTGGGCGTCGCGCAATGGGCTTTCGACCATGCGCAGCCGGCGGGGCAGGGCACCGACACGCTGCCCTCCAGCCCCTGCCTCATGTTGCCGTTGACGGCGCCGATGCGTCTGCGTGGCGTGCTGGCGGTGGCCGGCCGCGGCCGGCGCTGGCTGGCCGATGAGCGTGAGCTGCTGGACACCTGCGCGGCGCTGATCGCGATCTCGCTGGAGCGCATCCACTACATCGAGGTGGCACAGCAGAGCACGCTGCAGATCGAGGGCGAGCGGCTGCGAAACTCGGTGCTGACGGCCGTCTCGCACGACCTGCGCACGCCGCTGGCCGTGCTGGTGGGCCTGGCTGACGCGTTGAAGCTGACGCCGCTGACCGGGCCACAGACGGAAGTGGCCGACGCGATGCGCCGCTCGGCCCAGCGCATGAGCGCGCTGGTGGGCAACCTGCTGGACATGGCGCGGCTGCAAGCCGGTGGTGCCCCGTTGAACCGGCAGTGGCTGCCGCTGCAGGAGGTGGTCGGCAGCGCGCTGGCCAGCCTGGACGAGGTGCTGGCCGGCCGTGCGCTGGCGGTGGCCTTGCCGGCCGAATTGCCGCTGGTGGCCCTGGATGCGGTGCTGATGGAGCGCGTGCTCGTCAACCTGCTGGAGAACGCCGCCAAGTACGGCTGCGGCGCGATCGGCATTGCCGCGCGCACGGTGGGGCGTCACATCGAGATCGATGTGACGGACGACGGGATCGGGTTCCCGCCTGGCCGCGAGGAGCAGCTGTTCGACAAGTTCGAGCGCGGCGACCGCGAGAGCGCCACGCCGGGCGTGGGTCTGGGCCTGGCCATCTGCAAGGCCATCGTTCAGGCGCATGGCGGGCGCATCAGCGCCCACAATGTGGCTGCCGGGGGCGCTTGCGTGCGCATCGCGCTGCCCCTTGGAACACCCCCGAAGGAGAACCTGGAGTGAGCGCCCCGCGCGTGTTGATGATCGAGGACGAGCCGGAGATCCGGCGCTTCGTCCGCATGGCGCTGCAGAGTGAGGGGCTGGAGGTGTTTGACGCGGCGAGCCTGCAGCGCGGCCTCATCGACGCCGCCACGCGCCGGCCCGAGCTGGTGGTGCTGGACCTGGGCCTGCCCGATGGCGATGGGCTGGACTTCATCCGCGAGTTCCGTGGCTGGTCCGCAGCGCCCATCCTCGTGCTGTCGGCCCGCGAGGGCGAGGACCGCAAGGTGCAGGCGTTGGATGCGGGCGCCGACGACTATCTCGTCAAGCCCTTCGGTGTGGCGGAGCTGCTGGCACGCGTGCGCGTGCAATTGCGCCGCCGCAGCGCGGGCCTGGAGGCCGACCCCGTGCTGCGCTTTGGTGACATCACCCTGGACCGGGCGCTGCGCACCGTGACGCGGGCCGGTGAGGCGCTGCACCTGACGCCCATCGAATACCGGCTGTTGCAGGAGCTGGCCAACGCGCCCGGCCGCGTGTTGACCCACCAGCACCTGCTCAAGGCGGTGTGGGGACCGGGTCATGCCGAGGACGTGCATTACGTCCGCGTGCACATGGCCAATCTGCGCAAGAAGCTGGAGGCCGACGCCAACCGTCCGCAATGGCTGGTGACCGAGGCCGGCGTGGGCTACCGGCTCAAGACCTGACTCCGGCCCGCGCCGAGCTTCGTGATCTCCGCCACGTGCGGGGCGTTTTTTCCGCCGTATGACAGTCTTGTCATAGCTGTTGCACGATGTTTTTCTAGGCTGCCTGCCTGACGTGATCACGCGTTCGCAGGAGCCCATGCCTTGATCCCCACCGTTCCCCTGGCCTCCCCCACCCGGCGGCCGCCGGCGCGCTTTGCCCAGCCCGTGGCGGGCGATCTGGCGCTGGCCTGCGTGTCCGTCACGCCGGAGCACAACAACGCCCAGGTGTTCGAGATCTTCGGCCGCCACCGCGAGCTGGGCAGCCTGCCGGTGCTGGAGGACGGCCGGCCCATCGGGCTCATCAACCGCGCGCTGTTCCTGTCGCAGATTGCCAAGCCCTTCCACAAGGAGCTGTTCGAGAAGAAGAGCTGCATCGCCTTCATGGACAAGCAGCCGCTGGTGGTGGACGCCGCCGTCACCGTGGAGCAGCTGGCGCTGCTGACCGTGGAGTCGGGCGAGAAGGCGCTGGCCGATGGCTTTCTCATCACCGAGCAGGGCCGCTTCACGGGCGTGGGCTACGGGCTGGACCTGATGCGCGTCATCGCCGAGCAGCAGGCCGAGCGCAACCGCCACATCATGCAGAGCATCGACTACGCGAGCGTGATCCAGCGCTCCATGCTGGGTGTCTCCAGCGCCGCGTTGCAGCGCCGGCTCGGCGATGCGTGCCTCGTCTGGGAGCCGCGCGACACCGTGGGCGGCGACTTCTACTTGTTCCAGGACGATGCCGACGGCTGGTTCGCAGCCGTGGCCGACTGCACCGGCCACGGCGTGCCCGGTGCCTTCCTGACGCTGATCGCCCACGCGGCGCTGAAGCAGGCGCTGGAGCGGCACGGCCCGCGTGACCCGGCGCTGCTGATGACGGAGGTCAGCCAGGCCATCAAGGCCTCGCTGGGCCAAATCGATGGCGCAGGCTCGGCGTCCAACGACGGGCTGGACGCGGCCTTCCTGTGGTTCGACGCGGCCAGCAGCCGGCTCAGCTTCGCCGGCGCGCGCACGCCGTTGCTGCTGCAGGAGCCAGGCCAGGCCGGCGTGGAGATCATCGACGCCGACCGCCTGGGCCTGGGCTACGCCGACACGCCGGCCGACGCACGCTGGACCTGCCGGCACATCGACCTGCGCCCCGGCGCCGTGCTGCTGGCCTGCACCGACGGGCTGGTCGACCAGATCGGCGGGCCCAAGGCCATCGCCTTCGGCCGCCGCCGCCTGCGCGAAGCGCTGGTGCGCCACCGCGAGCTGCCCATGGCCGACCTCGGCGCCGCGCTGATGCAGGAGCTGGCCGGCTACCAGGGCAGCCAGCTGCGCCGCGACGACCTCACCCTCTTTGGATTCCGACTGAACTGAGCCCCATGGAACCCCGTCACACCTACGAGCAATACCGCGAGTTCTGCGAGCTCGCGCGGCAGAAGCAGGTCATCTTTTACTACGTCGGCTACTTCTCGCAGAGCATCGTCACCGCGATGGCCGAGGCCGTTCGGCTGCGCTTGGAGCAGTGCGGCACCGCCGGGCCCACGCGGCGACGGCTGTTCTCGTCCTTCGTCGAGATGGCGCAGAACATCATTCACTACTCGGCCGATGCGCTGACGCCGCCGGCCCAGACGCAGCATGAGCTGCGCCACGGCTCGGTGTGCATCGGCGTGGACGCCGAGGGCCGCTACTTCCTGCTGTGCGCCAACCCCGTGGATGGCGGCGTCGCACAGCTGCTGCGCGAGCGCCTGCAGACGCTGCGCGCGATGACGCTGGAGCAGATCAAGGCCAGCTACCGCGAGACGCTGCGCGCCGAGACGCCTGAGGACAGCAAGGGCGCCGGCATGGGCCTGCTGACGATGGCGCGCGATGCCAGCGAGCCGCTGGAGTTCGAGTTTCAGCCCACGGAGGACCCGGCTACCGCCATGTTCTTCCTGAAAACCACGATCTGAACGGCAACCGACAAGAACACCAAGCCATGAATCCCCTGCACATCCCCGCCACGCCCAGTTCCCCCGAGGTCGATTTCCGTTTCGACGCGCACGCGCTGGCGCTGCGTGGCGAGTCCTTCCCCGAGAACGCCGCCGCCTTCTACGGCCCGCTGATCGCTGCGCTGCGTGAGTTCCTCGCCCAGCCGCATGACGGCCACATGCTCACGGTCGAGGTCGCGCTGACCTACTTCAACAGCTCCAGCACCAAGATGCTGTTCTCGCTGTTCGACCTCCTGGATCAGGCCTGCGCGGCCGGCCGCCGGGTGCGGCTGGACTGGCAGCACGACGCCGAGGACGACACCATCCGCGAGTTCGGCGAAGAGCTGATGGCCGATTTCTCCCACCTCGAGATCGAACTCCGTGCTGTCAATGCCTGAGATCGACACACCAACCCAGCACGACCTCTTCGAGCAGGAGGCCGCCGCGCTGGAACGGGCGCTGCGCGCGCGCGACGACGTGACGCTATCCGCCGCCGGCTGCCGCGCCGCGCTGGCCGATCTGGTGCAGCACTTCGAGCGCCTGATGCGCGAGAGCCGCCGCCTGATCCGCCGCAGCGACCGCGAGGAGCGCGAGCTCAACGTGTTGAACAGCGAGCTGCACCGCCTGGCCAGCCAGCTGGAATACAAGGCGCGCCACGACTCGCTGACCGGCGCGCTCAACCGCGGCGCCATCTTCGAGCGCGCCGGCCGCCTGCTGGAGTGCTGCCCGCTGGCGCTGGTGGTGCTGGACATTGACTGCTTCAAGAGCATCAACGACGCCCACGGCCACCCGGCCGGCGATGCCGTCATCTGCGAGGTGGTGAATCGGTTGCGGCAGTCGGTGCCGGTGGGAGCCGAGATCGGCCGTGTCGGCGGCGAGGAGTTCTCCATCCTGCTGCCCGGCGCCTCCCAGGAGGCCGCCCTGCAGCGTGCCGAGGCCATGCGCCAGGCCATCGCCAGCCGGCCGTTCGATTGCCTGCCGGGCCGCGTGGTCACGGCCAGCTTCGGCGTCAGCACCACGCCGCAGCGCGGCAGCTTCGGTGATGCCTATGCGCGCGCAGACGAGGCCATGTTCGAGGCCAAGCGCGGTGGCCGCAACCAGGTGCGCGCTGCGGCGGCGCCCGTGCAGGGATGAGGCGCCGCGTGCTGCCCTCGGCTTGGCTGCGCGCCTCGTTGGCCCTGATGCCCGCGCGCGCCGCAGCGCGGCCGGCCGCCGATGACCTGCGCCGGCGCCGGCTGCTGGACAAGGCCCACACCGACGCGCTGACTGGCCTCGCGCTGCGCGACTGCTTCGTTGCAGCTGCCGCTGATGCGCTGGCCGCAGGCGGGCCGGCGGCTCTGCTGTGCCTGGACGTGGACCGCCTCAAGACCGTCAACAACGTGCTGGGCTTTGCCGCCGGCGACTCGCTGCTGCTGGGCCTGGCCGCCCGGCTGGAGCGGCTGCAGGAGCAGGGCCTGCTGTGCGGCCGCCTTGCTGGCGGCTGCTTCGTGCTGCTGCTGCCGCTGGCCGATGCCGGCGGCTGGCAGGGCGAGGTGCAGCGGCTGCACGCCATGCTCAACCGCCGCCATGCCTGGCAGGGCCAGACGCTGGACGCCACGGTCTCCATCGGCGTGGCGCTGTGCCCGGCCCACGGCCGCAATGCCGAGACGCTGGTGCAGCGCGCCGAGCAGGCTATGTTCGAGGCCAAGCGGCTGCGCAACGAGGTGGCGCTGTACGACCCCGAGCTGGAGGCTGACCGGTTGTCGCACCTGAGCCTGCTGTCGGAGCTGGAGGCCGCCATCGCCCAGGGCCAGCTGCGCCAGGTGCTGCAGCCCAAGCGCCGCCTGCGCGACGGCCGCATCACCGGCGCCGAGGCGCTGGTGCGCTGGCAGCACCCGCTGCGCGGCTGGTTGCCGCCGGCCGAGTTCGTGCCCTTCGCCGAAAGCACCGGCCGCATCCGCCAGATCACGCAGTGGATGCTCAGGCGCGCGATCGCCACGCTGGCCACCTGGTGCGCGCAGGGGCGCGACGTGGCCATCGCTGTCAATATCTCCACACTGGATCTGCAGGACGGCCAACTGCCCGTGCGCATTGAGGCCTTGCTGCAGGCGGCCGGCGTGCCGGCGCGGCTGCTGCAGCTGGAACTGACCGAGACCGGCCTGATGGCCGGCAGCCAGGACCCCATCCACGTGCTGCAGTCGCTGAGCCGGCTGGGCGTGCGACTTGCCATCGACGACTTCGGCACCGGCCAGTCTTCGCTGGCCTACCTGCAGCGGCTGCCGGTGCACGAGTTGAAGATCGACCGCAGCTTCGTCGACGGCGTGGACCGCGATGCCAAGCGCCAGGCGCTGCTTTGCTCCATCATCACGTTAGGCCACGGACTGGGGCTGGAGGTCACGGCCGAGGGAGTGGAGACTGAGGCCGAGCTGGCGGTGCTGCACCGCCTGGGCTGCGATCTTGTGCAGGGCTACTGGGTGGGCAAGCCGCTGCCGCTGGCGCACTTCGACGCGCTGCTGGCGCCGGCGCTGGCCTGCGAGTCGGCTTGAGGAGGCTGGGTGGGCCCGGCCGCTATGCTGCCTCGCCATGCAAACGCCCACCTCCCTGCTTGCCCTGGCGCTCGCCGCGATCGCGGTGTCCGCTCCCGTCACTGCACAGACGCCGCCCGACCCGGTGACGACGCTCGTGGACCAGCTGGACCTGGAGAAATACACGGCCACCATCAAGGGCCTGACGCAGTTCGGCGACCGTCGCCAGGGCACGGCCCGCAATCGTGCGGCGCTGGACTGGATCGAGGCTCAGCTGAAGCAGCAGGGCTGCACGAACACCGAGCGGCTGCGTTACGAGTTCACCGAGCCCGCGCGCCGCAACCCGGCGCAGCTGCAGCCCCGGCGTGCGGCAGGCCCGGCAGCGCAGGGCGGCGGCACGCTGTTCGGCCCGCGCGCCCCCATCGGCGTCAACCTCGACCCGCTGGCCCAGCCAGACGAGCGGCTGCGCGCGCTGAACGCAGAGCTCCCGCCTCTGGGAACGGGGCCGCGCGAGAGCCTGTACTGCACCAAGGTCGGCACGACTCGGCCCGACGAGATGATCATCGTCTCCGCCCACATGGACGGCCTCGGCTTTGGCGAGGCTGCCAATGACGACGGCTCCGGCACGGCGCTGGTCATGGAGCTGGCGCGCATCCTCAATGCGCCGGGCGTGACGACGGAGCGCTCCGTGCGCTTCATCCTCTGGAACAACGAGGAAACCGGCCTCAACGGCGCCCATGCCTACGTGGCCCAGCGCAAGGAGCTGCAGGGCATCGAGTCGCCCCCGGGCTCGGGCCGCTACCCCGAGCCGAAATGGCTGGGCGTCATCCAGCACGACATGCTGCTGTTCGACCACGGCAGGCCCATACCCAGGCTCGACGCCGCCGGCAAGCCCGTGCTGGACGCCAAGGGTCAGCCCGTCTACACAGCCCCCAGGGAGCAGCGCGCCGAGGCCGATGTGAATGTCGAGTTCCAGGTCAACAGCCAGCAAGCCGATGCCTCGGCCAAGCTGGCCTGGGCGATGCGTGCGGCCAATGAGAAGTACGCCACCGACTACCCCGTCGCCGTGGGCAACCGCATGACCAACACCGACTCCGTGCCCTTCATGGACCACGCGCCCGCCGTCTCGGTACGCGAGAACGAGCGCGGCATGCACATCGGCGCCGGCTGGAACCCGCACTGGCACCAGCCCACTGACCTGTACTCGACTTATTCGGACAAGGACTTCCTGCTCGGCCTGAACGCCGCACAGACGACGTTGGCCGCCGTGGCACAGCTGGTAGGGGCCAGAGGCAAGCCCTGACCCCCCGCAGGCAAGCGCCTGCGCCGAGGGGTTCCCGCGTTTGCGGGGATGTGCGCCCGTTGCAACTCGATACAGTTGCGGCCATCGCGCGGCTGCTAACGGCAAGCATGCGCGGGCACACAGATGCCGCAGGGGTGCTCGCCCCCAGCTGAAACAGGGAAGGCCGCGGCCGCGAGGTCCGTCGGCCATGCACGGGGCCCACTGCGGTGGCCCCATTCATTCACCGATGTCGTGCGGGCAGCAGCTGCTGTTCTCGTCGCGGCGTGCCCTGCCTGTTTGATCCGTGGAAACCAACACCGTTCTCGCGCCTGTCCGTCATCTGTCCCCTGTTGCCGCCCGTGACGCGGCCGACCTCATCGTCGAGGCGCTGGAGGCGCTGGGCGTTGAGTACGTCTTCGGCGTGCCGGGTGGCGCCATCGAGCCGCTGTACAACGCGTTGGCACGCAGCGCCCGCCGGGGTGGGCCGCAGGCCGTCGTCGCGCGCAACGAGCAGGGCGCCGCCTACATGGCCGACGGCTATGCCCGCGAGACCGGGCGGCTGGGCGTGTGCATCGCCACCTCGGGGCCCGGGGCCACCAACCTGATCACGGGCGTGGCCTGCGCCTACGACAACGACGTGCCCATGCTCGTCATCACCGGGCAGCCGCCAATCCGCAACTTCGGCCGCGGGGCGCTGCAGGAGTCCAGCTGCACGGGCATCAACACGATGGCGATGTTCCGCCCCTGCACGCGCTACAACTCGCTGGTCTCGCATGCCGAACAACTGCCCACCAAGCTGTTCAACGCCATCATGCAGGCGCAGCGCGCGCCCAGCGGGCCCAGCCATTTGTCCATCCCCGTGGACATCCTGCGCGAACCGCTGCAGGCCGACCACGACGCGCCCGACTTCGCCGGCCTGCTTCGGCGGGCCCCGGCGCTGGTGGACCTGCCGGCCGTGCGCCAGCTGGCTCGCCTGCTGTTCTCGGCGCAGCGGCCGGTGTGGCTGATCGGCGCGGGCTGCGGCGAGGCGGCTGCCGAGCTGATGCAGCTGGTGCAGCGCACCGACGGCCACTTCATCACCACGCCCGACGGCAAGGGCCTCGTCAACCCGCGCCACCCGCGCTTTGCCGGCGTGTTCGGCTTCGGCGGGCATGCCGGTGCGGCCGAGCTGCTGCAGGGTGAGCCCGACCTCGTCATCGCGCTGGGCACCGGCTTCGGCGAGTTCAACAGCGGCGGCTGGAGCCGCGCGCTGCTGAACAGTCGCCTCGTGCACGTGGACGACAGCGACGACAACCTGATGCGCTCGCCGATGGCGCGGCTGCATGTCCGGGGCCACATCAAGACGGTGTGCGAGCAGCTGCTGGCGCTGCTGGCGCCGCCACAGGGCGCGCCGGAAGCGCAGCTGTTGCCCTTCCTGCACCCGCAGGTGGCACGCAAGGCTTACGAGGCGCTGGTGGACAACCCGGTGGCCGCGTGTGGCGACGATGCGCCCGTCAAGCCCCAGCGGCTGCTGGCTACCTTGTCCGAGCGCTGCACGCCGCAGACGCGCTTCGTGGCCGATGCCGGCAACAGCGCCGCCTGGGCCGTGCACTACCTGGCCCCGCGCGACCAGCGCGGCGGCCGCACGCCCGGCGGCGCCTGGCTGCCTGCGGGCCGGGAGCGGCGCACGCGGCACGGCAGCTGGCTGCGCGTCACCATGGACTTCGCGCCCATGGGCTGGGCCATCGGCTCGGCGGTGGGCATCGCGCTGGCCAACCGGCGCTGCCCTGTGGTGTGCCTGACCGGCGACGGCAGCTACCTGATGAACGGCCAGGAGATCACGGTGGCCGCCGAGCTGGGGCTGCCGGTGCTGTACGTCGTGCTCAACGACGGCGCGTTGGGCATGGTCAAGCATGGCCAGCGGCTGGCGGGCGCCGAGCCCATCGGCTTCCAGCTGCCGCAGGTGGACTTCGCGCTGATGGCGCGCGCCATGGGCATTGCCGGCCTCGTCGTGCGCTCGGCCGCCGAGCTGGACGCGGTGGACTTCGAGGCGCTGCTGGCGCGGCGCGGCCCCACGCTGATCGACGTGCGCATCGATGGCGAGGAGGTGCCGCCCATGAACCTGCGCATGAAGACGCTGGGCACCGCGCGATGAGCGCACCGCTGACGACCCGCATCTGGCGCGAGCAGCCCGAGCCCGACAACCCGCTCGCGGCGCGCTCGGCCCACTGCCATGGCTACGACGTCTACGGCGAGATGCTGGGCCACGCCGGCTGGGCCGACATGCTGTTCCTGCTGCTGCAGGGCGAGGCGCCCTGGCCCGAGCAGCGCGCGCTGCTGGAGATGCTGGCCGTGGCGCTGGCCAATGCCGGCCCGCGCGATGCGGCCGTGCATGCGGCCATGGCCAGCGCCGTGGGCGGCGCGCCGGCGGCGGCGGCGTTGATGGCGGCGCTGTCCGTCGGGGCCGGCCGGCACGGCGGCGCGCGCGACGTGTTCGATGCCATGACGGCCTGGCTCGAATGCGGCGCCGACCTGCCGGCCTGGCAGCGGTTGCTGGCCCGGCCTGCCGCTGCGGCGCCGGACGTCTGGCCCGACCGCGAGCGCGCCGCCGGCTTCGAGCCGCGCGGGCCTGCCGGGGCCGGCATCGTGCGGCAGGCCTTGCACGCGATGGCCGGCCTGCCCCAGGCCCGGCAACTGCGCTGGTTGGCGGAGCACCGCGAGGCGCTGGAGGCGGTGGCCGGGCGGCCGCTGGCGATGAGCGGTGTTGCGGCCGCAGCGCTGGGCGACCTGGGCCTCAGCCCGGCGCAGGGCGAGATGCTGTTCCTGTTGCTGCGCCTGCCCGGCGCGGCCGCGCATGCGCTGGAGCAGGGCGCGCGGGGCTACAAGCGCTTTCCGTTCCCGGCCGTGCAGCTGGACGAGGAGGCCACCGCATGACGCTGCCGGACACCACCGTGCTGCGCACCCGCGTGGGCGCCTGCTGGCCCGGCACGCGGGCCGTGTTCCGCGGGCTGGACCTGCATCGCGACCTGGCCGGCGCGGGCAGCATGGACCTGTTCCTGTTCGGCATCACCGGCCGTCGCTTCGGCGCCCACGAGCTGCGCCTGCTGGACGGCATGTGGGCCCTGACCGGCTATCCCGACACGCGGCTGTGGAACAACCGCGTCGCCGCGCTCGCCGCCAATGCGCGCAGCCTGCCGTCGCTTGCGCTGGCGGCGGGGCTGGCGGCCAGCGAGGCGCGTGTGTTCGGGGGCGGGCCGGCCTTCTTCGCGATCGAGTTCCTGCTGCGCGCCGGCGAACGCCAGCGTGCGGGCGACGGCGTGGAGGCCATCGTGGCCGACGAGCTGGCCCGCCAGCGCCGCATCCTCGGCTACGGCCGGCCCATCCACGCGACGGACGAGCGCCTGCCGCCGCTGCTGGCGCTGGCTGGCCGCGAGGGCCTGGCCGACGGGCCGCACCTGCGGCTGGCGCTGGACATCGAGCAGGTGCTGCTGCGCCGCAAGTCCTTCCTGAAGCTCAACTACGCCGGCGCCACGGCGGCGCTGGCGGCCGACCTGGGCCTGACGGCACGCCAGTACCAGCTCTACAACGTGTTCAAGACCATGCTGGGCATGCCGCCCTGCGTGGTCGAGGCCGCCGAGAAGCCCGAGGGCACGCTGATGCCGACGGCGTGTTCGCAAGTGGTGTATGAGGGCCATCCCTCACGTTGCTGGACCGCGAGAGGGCGCGCGGCGCCCACATAATCCGCGCGCCTCAATCGTTGTCAGGTGCGCCATGCCAAGTCGTTCAGCAGGTCTCGTCGGACTCGCCGCAGTGCTCGTGCTGGGCGCCTCCGGCGTGGCCGCGCAGACCGACGAGGACGAGCTGGCCCAGGCCTATGGCGACCAGCGCTCGGTCAGCATCGCGGCCGGCAGCCGCCAGACGCTGCGCCAGGCGCCGGCAGTGGCCAGCGTCGTGACCGCCGAGGCCATCGCCGCGATGGGCGCGACCGACCTGGACGAGGTGCTGCAGACGGTGGCGGGCCTGCACGTCGGGCGCGCGGCCAACCAGTACGCGCCGCTGTATGTCTTTCGAGGCGTCTATAGCCAGTTCAATGCCCAGGTGCTGCTGCTGCAGAACGGCGTGCCGATGACGACGCTGTTCGTCGGCAACAAGGGCAACCTGTGGGCGGGCTATCCGGTCGAGCACATCGCGCGCATCGAGGTCATCCGCGGCCCGGGCTCGGCGCTGCATGGCGCGGACGCCTTTGCCGGCGTCATCAACATCGTCACCAAGTCCGCGCAGGACGCGCCCGGCACCAGCGTGGGCGCGCGCACGGGCAGCTTCCGCACGCGTGATGCCTGGGTGCTGCATGGCGGCCGGCTGGGGGCGATGGCCGTGTCGGCCTACCTGCGTGTGGGCGAGACCGACGGCGCGCGCAGCCTCATCGAGCGCGATGCGGCCCAGCCCGGCGTCACGCGCTCGCCGGGGCCGCTGAACCTGGGGCGTGAGGCGGTGGACGGCAACCTGGAACTGGCCCACGGCGGCTGGCGGGCCCTCCTGGGCTACAAGCTGCGCAGCGACGTGGGCAGCGGCGCGGGCGTGGCCTCGGCGCTGGACCCGGTCGGCCGCGGGCGCAGCGAGCGGACCCACGCCGACCTCGCCTGGACCGATCCCGATCTCGGCAACGGTTGGGGCGCCGGCGCGCAACTCAGCCTGCTGCACTACAGCGACCTGGCCACCACGCCCTACGTGCTGCTGCCGGCTGGCACGACGCTGGGTACCGGCAATGTGTTTGCCGACGGGCTGATCGGCGGGCCCAACAAATGGGAGCGCCAGCTACGCGCATCGGCCTACCTGACCTGGACGGGCTGGGCGGGCCACCAGCTGCGCATGGGCGTGGGCCGTGACGACCTCGATCTCTACAAGACCACCGAGCGCAAGAACTTCAATGCGAACTACAGCCGCATCGGCACGGGCTCGTTCGCCGACGTGACCGACTTCTCCGCCACGACACTGAAGTTCATGCTGCCGCAGCGGCGCCAGGTCAGCCATGCCTACCTGCAGGACGAGTGGCAGCTGCACCCGGACTGGGTGCTCACGACGGGCGTGCGCCACGACGACTTCGGCGACTTCGGTGCCACCACCAACCCGCGGCTGGCGCTGGTCTGGAGCGCGGCCTACGACCTGACCGTGAAGCTGCTGCACGGCCGTGCCTTCCGCGCGCCATCGTTCAACGAGCAGTACAGCATCAACAACCCCGTCATCGGCGGCAATCCGACGGTCAGGCCCGAGACCATCCGCACGACGGAGGCGGCCTTCTCCTGGGCGCCGATGGACGGCTGGCAGCTGAACCTGACGCTGTTCCGCCATGCGATGCGCGACATCATCCGCGGCGCGCCCAACCCGGCCGCGCCACCGGCCAACCTGACGCAGAACCGCGGCGGGCAGGATGGCCGCGGCGCGGAGTTCGAGCTGGTGTGGGATCTGACGCGCAGCCTGCGCGTGCTGGGCAACCTCGCGCTGCAGCGCTCGGTGGACGCCGCCACCGACGTGGATGCCGGCTACGCCCCGACGCGGCGGGCCTACCTGCAGGCCGACTGGCAGTTCGCGCGCGGCAGCAGCCTCAGCGCCCAGCTCCACCACGTGGCCGGCCGCCACCGCCCCGCCGGCGATGCGCGGGCGCCGCTGCGCGACTACACGACGCTGGACCTGGCCGTCCGCACGCGGCTCGCAGGCTCGGGCTGGGAGCTGGCCGCGATGCTGCGCAACCTGGCCGGCGCCGATGCGCGCGAGCCCAGCCTGGCCGGCAGCGGCATCGTCCACGACCTGCCGGTGTCGCCACGCGGCGCCCAGGTCCAGGGCCTGTACCGTTTTTGACGGACGTGACGTGCGGCAACCGCTTCCTGGCACTTCCATAATGCCGCCGGCCATGCCCTGCCACGGCGCCCGCCCATCCCCTTCTTTCCGTTGACAGACCCACACGTCACCGTCGAACCCCACCGCCGCACCTGGCTGCGGCATGCGCTGGGCGGCGCCGTGGCGCTGGCGACCGGTGCGGCGCCCGCCGCTGATGCCACGCGTGGGCTGGTGGTGGTGCATCCCGAGCTGGGCGATCCGTTTCGGCAGGTCTTCGCCGCCATCCTCGACGGTATGGCCGACCGGCTCGGCTCGCCGGTGGCGAGCATCGCAGTGGCTGGCCAGACCAACCCGGCGCAGGTGGCCGACGACATTCGCCGCCGTGACGTCCAGGTGGTGGTGGGCCTGGGGCGGGGCGGGCTGCGCATCGCGGCCGCGCTGGCCGGCGAGATGAGCGTGATGGCGGGCTGCGTGGTCTCGGTGCAGGAGGAGGAGGCGCGCAGCTTCCCGGTCCACACGCTGGCGCCCGACCCGGCGCTGCTGATGGCGCGGCTGCGCCGGCTCAGGCCCGGCGTGCGGCGCGTGCACCTGGTGTTCGACCCGCGGCTGAACGGCTGGCTGGTGAAGCTGGCGCGCGAGGCGGCACGCGCCGAGGGGCTGGAGCTGCTGGCCCAAGAGGCCACCGAGCAGGCCGGCGCGCTGCGGCTGTACGCAGCGCTGCTGGCCGGTGCCGACCCGGCCCGCGACGCCGTCTGGCTGCCACAGGACCCGACCACCGTCGACGACAACGCCGTGCTGCCGCTGGTGCTGCGCGAGGGCTGGAACCGCCACATCGCGGTGTTCTCCAGCCATGTCGCCCATGTGCGGCGCGGCGCGCTGTTCGCGCTGTACCCCGACAACCGCGAGCTGGGCCGCGCGCTCGCCGCATCGGCCCAGCGGCTGGCGGCGGCCCCCCGCGCGGCGGCCCAGGGCGTGCTGCCGCTGCGCCAGACCTTCGCCGCCATCAACGTGCGTACCGCCGCGCACCTGGGGCTGGACGTGCCGTCCGCGCCACCCGGCTTCGAGCTGGTCTATCCCACCCACTGAGATGTCAACGCACCCCCTCGACGGCCAGCCCTCCAGCATCCTGCCGGATGCCGACCTGCTGCCACCCGCCGCCGGCCCGCTGCCGCGGCCGTGGCTGTTGCGCGTCTACGTGCGCTGGCTGCGCGAGACCTCGTTCCGCCGCCACTTGAGCCTGGTCGTGGCGCTGGGCACGCTGGGCATGGCGCTGTTGCTGGCCGGCGCGAATGCCTGGCAGGGGGGGCGCGAGGTGCGCGCGATGATGCTGGATCAGGGGGGGCGCGTGGCTTCCAACCTGGCCTCCAGCAGCTCGCTGGCGTTGCTGTACGCAGCGGCCGACAACGCCGACGAGGCCGTGCAGGCCTCGCTGTCCTTCCCCGACGTGACCGCCATCGAGATCCGTGACGGCAGCGGCCGGCTGCTGCTGGCGCTGGGGCCGGGGCGCGACAGCTTGCCCGCGCCGGCGCCTCCCTCAGCCGCCGCCAGCGAGGCCTGGCTGGACCATGAGGGCGAGGACAGCTGGGCCTTCGCCGCGCCGGTGTGGACACGGCCGGAGCCGTCGCCGTTCGACGTCACGCTGCGGCCGGCGCAGCTGCTGGGCCATGTGCGCGTCATCCAGAGCAAGGCCACGCTGCACCGCGTGCAGGCCTCGCTGTTCCTGTCCAACCTCGGCGTGGCGCTGGCGTTCGCGGGGGTGTTCCTGTTCGCGGTGCGCTTCCTGGCGCTGCGGCTGACGAGGCCGCTGGTGGCGCTGTCGCAGGCCATGGAGCGCGTGGAACGTGGCGATGGCGATGCCCGCGCGCCGGCCGGCGGCCCGCGCGACATCGCGGCGATGGCCCACACCTTCAACCGCATGATCGCGGCGCTCAAGGAGCGCGAGGCCGAGGTGGCGGCCCATCGCGACCATCTGGAGGAGCTGGTGCGCGAACGCACGCTGGAGCTCAGCGCCGCCAAGGAGCGGGCCGAGGTGGCCAACAGCGCCAAGAGCCAGTTCCTGGCCCGCATGAGCCACGAGCTGCGCACGCCGCTGAACGCCGTCATGGGCTATGCCCAGCTGCTGAAGATGGACGATGGCGTCACGCCCAAGCAGCGCAGCGGGCTGGACATCATCCACAGCAGCGGCCAGCACCTGCTGACGTTGATCGTGGACATCCTGGACCTGTCCCGCATCGAGGCCGGCAAGGCGGAGCTGCGGCTCGCGCCCATGGATCTGGCCGCTCGCGTCAACGCGGTGGGCGACATCCTGCGCGTGATGGCGTCGAGCAAGCAGATCACGCTGGACCTGCAGCTGGACGAGGCATTGCCCGTGACCGTGCTGGCCGATGACAAGCGGCTGAGCCAGGTGCTGCTGAACCTGGTGGGCAACGCGGTGAAGTTCACGCATGAGGGGGGTGTGACGCTGCGCACGGCGCTGCAGCCCAGCGGCGATGCGCCGGCCGGGCATGTGGTGCTGCGTTTCGAGGTGCAGGACAGCGGCGTGGGTATTGCGGCGGACCAGATCGTGCGCTTGTTCGAGCCCTTCGAGCAGGCCGGCAATGCCGAGCAGCGCGTGGGCGGCACCGGCCTGGGGCTAGCCATCAGCCGCCAACTGGTGCGCATGATGGGCGGCGAGATCCACCTGCAAAGCCAGCTGGGGCAGGGCAGCTGCTTCTGGTTCGACATCACCGTGCCGGTGCTCGCCACGCCCAGCCCCTGACGCAGTAAGAGTTGTCACACAGGCCGGGCATCATGGTGAGCCATGAACCCGACCGAGACTCCGATGGCGACGACGATGCGGCCGCTGCCCGTGGCGCATGACGATGTCGTGGACGCTGACCTCGATGTGCGGCTGAGCACGCCGTCGACGCTGGTCGTCCATGCCCGGCTCGTGACCGGTGCGCCCGGGGCCGGCGGGGAGGGTGGCGTCGAGCTGGCTCTGGTCATTCCGCGCTCCCGCTGCCGCGGCGAACGGCCGCTGGCTGCGGCCCTGCTGGAAGCCGCCCGGGCGGCCGTGGCCCGCGCCACGCGGGCTGGCGTCCCGGCGCCGGCCCACCCGTCGCGTCGCGTCGTCACCCAGGTGGCGGGGCGGCCGCACCTCATCTTCATGCCCGACGCGGGTTGATCCGCTGTCGCCGCGGGCCTGCGCGCGGCGAACGCACGCGTGTGCGGCCCGCACTGCGGGTTTCCGAGCGGTTACTCCCGTAGCATGCCGGCTCTTTCTGGCGAGCTCGTCGTGACCTTTGTGAACCCCGGCCTTGGGAGGCAGCCGTGACCGCCTCATCCGCTCGCCCCCGTCTCTATCCGCTGACCTGGCCGCTGCTGCTGGAGCTGTTGCTGGGCATCGGCATCGGCATCATCGGCACCATGCTGGCGGCGCGTCTGGGCGATGACGCCGGCGCGGCCTTCGGGCTGGCCAATCAGGTGTTCGCGGCGCTGTTCGTGCTGTTCCGCGTCATCGGCGCGGGCGTCAGCGTGGCCGTCACGCAGGCGCTGGGCGCCGGCCGGCGCGAGCATGCCGACGAGGTGGCCCGCGCCACGGTGGGCGCCAGCACCTGGCTGGGCGTGGGCGGCGCGCTGGTGGCGCTATTAGCGGCCGGGCCGCTGCTGGGGCTGGTAAACGCGCCGTCGGAAGTGGCGCCGCTGGCCGCCACGCTGCTGCAGGCGCTGGCCCCGGCGCTGCTGCTGGATGCGCTGAATGCCACGATGGCCAGCGTGATGCGTGCGCACCTGCGCAGTCGCGAGGCGCTGGTGGTGGTGGTGCTCATCCAGCTGGTGACGCTGGTGGTGGCCTTGCTGGCCATGCCTCACCTTGGCCTGCCGGGCTATGCGCTGGCCTGTCTGTGCGGGCGCGGCGCCGGGCTGGCACTGCACATCGTGCTGTGGCGGCAGCGCCTGGCGCTGCGCCTGCAGCCGCACGACTGGTGGCGGCTGGTGCGCGCGCCGCTGGCCACCGTGCTGCACATCGGCATCCCCGGGGCGGCCGAGAACATCTCCTGGCGGCTGGCCTTCATGACCAGCCTGGCCGCCGTCGCCCAGCTCGGCGCGCTGGCGCTGGCCACGCATGCGTACACGATGCAGTTCCTGCACGTGATCCTGATGTTCGGCCTGGCCATCGCGTTCGCGGTGGAGATCCTGGTGGGGCACATGATCGGTGCGGGCGAGCTGCACGCCGCGCACAAGCTGGTGCGCAAGTCACTTGGGCTGGGGGTGATGGTGGCGCTGGTCGTGTCGGGCGGCTTTGCGCTGGCTGGCCCGTGGCTGCTGCGCCAGTTCACGACCGACCCGCAGATCATCGCGCTGGGCTGCACGCTGCTGTGGTGGACGGTGCTGGTGGAGCCGGGCCGCGTGTTCAACATGGTGGTCATCAACGCGCTGCGGGCGGCCGGCGATGCGCGCTACCCGGTCTTGGCGGGGGCGGCGTCGATGGCGCTGGTGTTGGCCGGGGGCAGCTGGTTCCTGGGCGTGCACCTGGGCTGGGGCCTGGTTGGCGTGTGGATTGCTTATGCCGCTGACGAGTGGATTCGAGGCCTGCTGATGTGGCGCCGTTGGGCGACACTGGGGTGGCTGCCTCACGCCCGCGCTGCTCACCGCAAGCTGCGTCGCGCCAAGGCGGCATAGTCCGCACGGCCGATGCCCGGCTACGCCGCCCGATGGCGGAGCGGGGGCGGTGTTTTCCTGGTTAGTAGAAATTGAGGGATGTTTTCTACAATGCGCGCTTTTCGCCTTGCCCAAGCCCTGCCCATGACCTCTTTCCTGCCCCATGCACGGCCCCTGGCCGCCCTGACGCTGCTGGCCGCGTCGGCCATGGCCCAGGCCCAGCAGCCCGCGGTGATCTTCGACATGGGCGGCAAGTTCGACAAATCCTTCAACCAGGCCGGCTACCAGGGCGCCGAGCGCTGGAAGAAGGAAGCGGGCAAGAACTATCTCGAGTTCGAGATCAGCAACGACACCCAGCGCGTGCAGGCATTGCGCCGCATGGCCGAGCGTGGCGCCAGCCCCATCATCAGCATCGGTTTCGCCCAGGCGTCGGCGTTGAAGCAGGTGGCCAAGGACTTCCCCAAGACCCAGTTCGCCATCATCGACGCGCAGGTGGATCTGCCCAACGTGCAGTCGCTGCTGTTTAAGGAGCATGAGGGCAGCTACGTCGTGGGGGCAATGGCGGCCCTGGTCAGCAAGACCGGCAAGGTCGGTTTCGTCGGCGGCATGGACATCCCGCTGATCCGCAAGTTCCAGTGCGGCTACGAGCAGGGCGCCAAGAAGACCAATCCCAAGATCGAGGTCTTTTCCAACATGACCGGCACCACGTCGACGGCGTGGAACGACCCCACGCGCGGCAGCGAGCTGGCCAAGGCGCAGTTCGCCAAGGGTTCGGACATCGTCTTCGCCGCCGCCGGCGGCACGGGTGTGGGCGTCTACCAGGCGGCCAAGGACGCCGGCAAGCTCGCCATCGGCGTGGACAGCAACCAGAACCACCTGCAGCCCGGCACGATGCTGACCTCCATGGTCAAGCGCGTGGACGTGGCCGTCTACAACGTACTCAAGGGCTGGAAGCCCGGCGTGCAGGTGCTGGGCCTGAAGGAAGGCGGCGTGGATTACGCCGCCGACGAGCACAACGCCAAGCTGCTCACGCCCGCCTTGAAAGGCAAGGTCGATGCCGTGAAGGCCGACATCATCGCCGGCAAGGTGAAGGTGGCCGACTACATGGCGGACAACGCCTGCAAGTACTGAGCGGCAGCGTGGGCACGCCCGCAGTCCGCCTTCAGGGCATCTCCAAGCGCTTCGGCGCCGTGCAGGCCAACCGCGAGGTGACGTTCGACATCGCCGCGGGCAGCGTGCATGGCCTCGTCGGCGAGAACGGCGCCGGCAAGAGCACGTTGATGGCCATTCTTTATGGCTACTACCAGGCCGACGCTGGCAGCATCGAGATCGCCGGCCGCGCCGTACAGATCGCCAACTCGCAGCAGGCCATGGCGCTGGGCATCGGCATGGTCCACCAGCATTTCATGCTGGTGGACACGCTGAGCTGCCTGGAGAACATCATGCTGGGCGCCGAGGGGGGCTTCTTTCTCTCAGCGTCCAAGGCGCGGGTGCGCACCCGGCTGGAGGCGCTGATGGCCGAGACCGGCCTGCATGTGCAGCTGGATGCGCTGGTGGCCGACCTGCCCGTGGGCGAGCTGCAGCGGCTGGAGATCCTGAAGGCGCTGTACCGCGGCGCCAAGGTGCTGATCCTGGACGAGCCCACTGCCGTGCTGACGCCGCAGGAAACCGACCAGCTCTTCGTCACGCTGCGCAAGCTGCAGCAGCGCGGCACGACGCTGATCCTCATCACGCACAAGCTGCGCGAAGTGATGAGCTTGTGCAGCGCCGTGACGGTGATGCGTGCCGGGCAGGTGGTCGAGACGCGTCCCATCGCCGACTGGAGCGAAGAGGCGCTGGCCGAGAGCATGGTGGGCCGCAAGGTCACGCTGGGTCGCCCCGAGGGCCTGCAGCAGCGGGCTGGCGAGGTGCGCCTGCAGGCCAGCGGCCTGAGTCTGAAGCATGCCAATGGCGTGCCGGCGCTGCGCGAGGTGAGCCTCGCGCTGAAGGCCGGCGAGATCGTTGGCGTGGCCGGTGTGTCGGGCAATGGCCAGAGCGAATTGCTGGAGGTGCTGAGCGGCCTGCGCTCGCCCGAGGGCGGCCAGCTGGAACTTGGTGGCCGCCGCTTCACGCCCGAGGCTTGGCTGGACACCGCGCAGGCCCGCGCGCTGCGGCTTGCGCATGTGCCGGAGGACCGCCACGCCGTCGGCCTGGTGATGAGCTTCCCGGCCTGGGAGTCCGCGGTGCTGGGCTATCAAGGCCTGCCCAAGTACCGCCGTGGCCTGGCCATGAACCATGCCGCTATGCAAGCCGCCACCCGCGAGATGCAGGAGCGCTTCGACGTGCGCCCGCGCGACGAGCACCTGGGCTCCTCCAAGTTCTCCGGGGGCAACCAGCAGAAGCTCATCCTGGCGCGCGAGATCGGCGAGCAGCCGACCGTGCTGCTGGTGGGCCAGCCCACGCGCGGTGTGGACATCGGCGCCATTGAGTTCATCCACAACCAGCTGCGCGTACTGCGCGAGGCGGGTTGCGCGGTGCTGCTGGTCAGCAGCGAGCTGGACGAAATCCTGGCGCTGGCCGACCGTGTGGTCGTCATGAACGGCGGCCGCATCACCGGCGAACTCGCCATCGAGGACTGCGATGAAAAGCGTCTGGGCCTGCTGATGGCCGCACAAGAAGAACGAGCCGCTGCATGAGCCAGCCTATCCAATTGCCCCGCTGGATCGACATCGGCCTGCTGCCGCTGTGGAACCTCGCCGTCGCGCTGGCCGTGGCCGGCCTCGTCGTCATGGTCATCGGCCACAGTCCCTGGCAGGCGCTCACCGTGCTGCTGAACGGCGCGCTGGGCAGCGCCCGCGGCCTGGGCTATTCGCTGTACTACGCCACCACCTTCATCTTCACCGGCTTGGCGGTGGCGGTTGCCATCCATGCCGGCCTGTTCAACATTGGCGGTGAGGGCCAGGCCACGCTGGGCGGTGTGGGCGTGGCGCTGGTGGCGCTGTGGCTGGGTGCGTCGCTGCCGGCCGTCGTCATGCTGCCGCTGCTGGTGCTGGCGGCAGCGCTGTTTGGCATGCTGTGGGCGGCCGTGCCGGCATACCTGCAGGCCTGGCGGGGTAGCCATGTCGTCATCACGACCATCATGTTCAACTTCCTGGCGGCCGGGCTGAACGGCTACTTGCTCGTCAACTGGCTGCGGCCGGCCGGCAGCATGGCGGTTGAGTCTGCCGAGTTCGCCGAGGCCGCGCGCATGCCGGGGCTGCACCAGATTGCGGCGGCCTTCGGCGTGGAGATGCCGTCCTCGCCGCTGAACCTCAGCCTCGTGATCGCGCTGCTGGCCTGCGTGGCCGTCGGCTGGTTCCTGTGGAGAAGCGCGGCGGGCTACGCCGTGCGGGCCGTGGGCAGCGCGCCGCGCGCCGCGCACTACGCCGGCATCGCGCCGCGTGCGCAGGTCATGCTGGCCATGGCCATCTCCGGTGCACTGGCCGGCATGGTGGGCGTCAACGAGATCTCCGGCGTGCAGGGCAAGCTGACGCTGGACTTCGTCGCCGGCGCCGGCTTCACTGGCATCGCCGTGTCGCTGATGGGCCGCAATCACCCCGTGGGCATCGTGCTGGCGTCCCTGCTGTTCGGCGTTCTGTACCAGGGTGGTGTCGAGGTGAGCTTCGAGCTGCAGGGCTTCAGCCGCGAGATGGTGGTCACGGCACAAGGCCTGATCGTGCTGTTCTCGGGCGCGATGGCCACCGTGAGCGCGCCGCTGTTCGCGCGTGTCTACGTCGCCGTGAAGGGAGGCCGCTGATGGATGAAGTGCTGATCGCCTCGGTGCTGGCCTCCACGTTGCGCGTCAGTGCGCCGCTGCTGCTGTGCGCGATGGCGGGCGTGCTGTCCGAGCGGGCCGGCGTGGTCGACCTCGGGCTGGAAGGCAAGATGCTGTTCGCTGCGTTCGCGGCCGCGGCCACAGCGTCGGTGACGCAGTCGGCCGCGTTCGGGCTGCTGGCGGCCATGGTGGTGGCCTGTTCGGCTTCACTCGTGCATGGCTTTGCCTGCGTGTCCAACCGGGGCGACCAGGTCGTCTCTGGCGTGGCGCTCAACATGGTGGCGGCCGGGTTGACCGTGGTGCTGGGCATCGCCTGGTTCCAGCAGGGCGGCCAGACGCCGCCCATTACGCCCGACGTGCGCCTGACGGCGCTCGCGCCAACCTTTGCTGAGCCGCAGGCGGGCCACTGGATCGCATCGGTGCTGGGCCATGGCCTGCTGAGCCACAACGGGCTGGTCTATGTGGCCTTTCTGATGGTGCTGGCCGTGTGGTTCTTCCTGGAGCGCACGCGCCCGGGCCTGCGCCTGCGCGCCGTGGGCGAGAACCCGGCCATGGTGGAGGCTGCCGGCCTGTCCGTGCAGGGTCTGCGCTACCAGGCGCTGCTGATGAACGGCGTGCTGTGCGGCCTGGCCGGTGCCTACCTGACGCTGGCCCAGAACGCGTCCTTCTCGCCCAACATGACCGCCGGCCGCGGCTTCATCGCGCTGGCCGCGATGATCTTCGGCAAGTGGAAGCCGCTGCCGACGATGGGCGCCTGCCTGCTGTTCGGCTTCCTGGACGCGGTGGCGATTCGCCTGCAGGGTGTGCAGCTGCCAGGCATCGGCGAGGTGCCGGTGCAGCTGATTCAGGCGCTGCCCTACCTCCTGACCGTCGTGCTGCTGGCCGGCTTCATCGGCTCCGCGATTGCGCCCAAGGCGCTGGGCCGGCCCTACGTGAAGGAACGCTGATGGACCTGTCCCAGGATCTGCTGGACCGCCTGCTAGCCGAGTCGCTGCGTGCGCGCAGCTTCGCGCATGCCCCGTATTCCAGGTACCAGGTCGGCGTCGCGCTGCTCGACGAGCAGGGCCGCATCCACATCGGTGCCAATGTGGAGAACGCGTCCTACCCGCAGGGCTGGTGCGCCGAACCCTCGGCGCTGACGGCCATGCTTATGGCCGGTGGCAAGCGCGCCGTGGCGGCGCTGGTGACGGGGCCCGGCCCGGACATCATCACGCCCTGCGGCGGCTGCCGCCAGAAGCTCCGGGAGTTCTGCGAGCCCGACGAGCTGATCATCATCGCCGGCGATCCTGGCGGCATCCGCCAACGCTGGACCCTGGCCGAACTGCTGCCCCACAGCTTCGGGCCATCCCATCTGAATTTCTGAGGTTCCCCATGATCGACAACAAGACCCTCGACGTCGCCATCAGCGCGAGCGTCGACAAGCTGCAATCCCTGTTCGGCAGCGCGCCGGAAGTTGCCGTGGTGCTGGGTTCCGGCTGGGCCGGCGCCGTCAGCCATGTGCAGGACGGCAAGAATCTGCCCTACACCGAGCTGCCCGCCTTCCCGCAGCCCAAGGTGGAAGGCCATGTCAACGAGATCGTTGTCGGCCAGATTGGCGAGCAGCGCGTCATCTTCCTGCGCGGCCGCGCCCACACCTACGAGAGCGGCGAGTGCACCGGCATGGCCGGCGCGCTGCGCACGCTGAAGCGCTGGGGCGTGAAGCTGCTGGTGCAGACCAATGCCTCCGGCTCGCTGCGCGGCCACATGCCGCCCGGCAGCCTGATGTTGATCGCCGACCACATCAACGCGCCGCAGCGCAGCCCGCTCGTCGGCGAGCAGGGCAGTCACCGCTTCGTCGACATGGTCAACGCCTATGACGGCGCTCTGCGCAAGCACGCGCTCGAACTGGCCAAGCGCGAGAACCTGATGCTGGGCGAGGGTACCTATTGCTGGGCGCTAGGCCCGCAGTTTGAGACGCCGGCCGAGATCCGCATGTTTGCCGCCTGGGGCGCCGATGCCGTGGGAATGAGCACCGTGCCCGAGACCATCCTGGCCCGCCATGCCGGCCTGAAGGTGATGGGCATCGCGCTGATGACCAACATGGCCGCCGGCCTGTCCGCCGAGGCGCTGACGCACGACCTGACCCTGAAGCAGGCGCAGATGTCCGGCGAGCGTGCGTCGGCCTTCCTGGCCGCGCTGGTGGCCAGCCTGAAGGACGTGGCGCTGTGAGCCAGGACCTGAAGGCGGCGGCCCGCACGGCGCTGGCCTGCCTGGACCTCACCAGCCTGAACGACGGCGACACCGTCGCGGACATCGACGCTCTGTGCCGCCGCGCGCAGACAGCGCACGGCCCCGTGGCCGCCGTCTGCGTGTGGCCGCGCTTCGTGGCGCAGGCGCGTGCGGCGCTGCCGGCTGCCGTCAAGGTGGCTGCTGTGGCCAACTTCCCCGATGGCGCGCTGGATGTGCCGCGCGCCCTTGCCGACGTGGCCGCCATCGCGCAGGCCGGCGGTGACGAGGTCGACGTCGTGCTGCCTTGGCGCGCCCTGCAGGCCGGGCAGTCCACCGAGGTTGCCGAGTTCCTGTCCGAGGTGCGCTTCGCCAGCCGGCCGCTGACGCTGAAGGTCATCATCGAATCCGGCGAGCTGGCCACGCCCGAGCGCATCGCTCAGGCCACGCGCCTGGCGCTGGCGGCCGGGGCTGATTTCGTCAAGACCAGCACCGGCAAGACCGCTACCGGCGCCACGCCGGCCGCGGCCGCTGTGATGCTGAAGGAAATCCAGGCCAGCGGCCTGCCGTCGGCCGGCTTCAAGGCCTCGGGCGGCGTGCGCTCGGTGGCCGACGCCGCCGGCTACATCGCCCAGACCGAAGCCGCGCTCGGCGCTGCTGCGCTGAACCCGCAGCGCCTGCGTTTCGGCGCCAGCGGCCTGCTGACCGACATCGAGGCCGTGCTTGTTGGCGCGGCCTCCACCGCCACCCAGGCGGCTTACTGAACTCCTCCCATGCTTGCCCAAGAAATCATCCGCACCAAGCGCGACGGCCAGGCGCTGAACGAAGCGCAAATCAACCATTTCGTCCGCGGCCTCGTCGACAACTCCTGGAGCGAAGGCCAGGTCGCCGCGCTCGGCATGGCTGTGTTCCTCAAGGGCATGGGCCGAGACGAAGCCGTGCTGCTGACGCGCGCGATGATGAATTCTGGCCGCGTCATGCTGTGGCCCGACATGCCCGGCCCGGTGCTGGACAAGCACAGCAGTGGCGGCGTGGGCGACAAGGTGAGCCTGATGCTGGCGCCCATGGTGGCGGCCTGCGGCGGCTATGTGCCCATGATTGCCGGGCGTGGTCTGGGCCACACCGGCGGCACGGTGGACAAGCTAGAAGCCATCCCTGGCTACACGACCACGCCCGATCCGGCGCGCTTCGACCAGCTCGTGCGCTCGCTGGGCTGCGCCATCATCGGCCAGACGGCTGACCTGGCGCCTGCCGACAAGCGCTTCTACGCCACGCGTGACGTGACAGCCACTGTCGAGAGCGTGCCGCTGATCACGGCGTCCATCCTGTCCAAGAAGCTGGCCGCCGGCCTGGAATGCCTGGCGATGGACATCAAGTGCGGCAACGGCGCGTTCGCGTCCACACCCGCCTTCGCGCAGGAGCTGGCCGAGAGCATCGTGGCGGTGGCCGGCGGTGCGGGCCTGAAGACGCGCGCGCTGATCACCGACATGAACCAGATCCTGGGTACCGATGTCGGCAACGCGCTGGAGGTGCTGGAGACCATCCGCTACTTGACCGGCGAGTACCGCGAGCCGCGTCTGCACGAGGTGACGCTGGCGCTGTGTGCCGAGATGCTGGTGCTGGGCAAGCTGGCCCCGGACACGGCGGCCGCGCGCGTGAAGCTGCAGGCCGCGCTGGACTCCGGCGCCGCTGCCGAGAAGTTCGCTCAGATGGTCGTGGCCCTGGGCGGTCCGGCCGACCTGATGGAACGCCCGTCGGCCTACCTGGCCGCTGCGCCGGTGGTGAAGGCCGTGAAGGCGCCGCGCGCCGGGGTCATCACCACCATGGCCACGCGCGACCTGGGCGTGACCATCGTCGAGCTGGGCGGCGGCCGCCGCCAGGCGGGTGATGCCATCGATATGCGCGTCGGCTTCTCGGCCGTTCAGCCCATCGGTACGCGCGTCGCGGCCGGCGAGCCGCTGGCGCTGATCCATGCAGCCGACGAGGCCGCGGCCGACCGCGCGATCGCGTCCTACCTGGCTGCCGTGGCGCTTGGCGATGCCGATGTGGCCGCCGCACCCATGGTCATGGCGACAATCGGCTGATGGACGAACAGAACAGCAACCCACCGCAGGATCCGCAGCACCGCCCGATCAAGAGCTTCGTCACGCGGCCCGGCCGCATGGGCACGGGTCAGATCAAGGCGCTGGCCGAACTCGGCCCGAAGTTCGTGCTGCCCTACAAGGTCGAGCGGCTTGACACCGCCGCCACCTTCGGCCGCAGCGCGCCGCTGGTGCTGGAGATCGGCTTCGGCATGGGCGCCGCCACTGCCGACATCGCGCAGACGCTGCCCGAACATGACTTCATCGGCTGCGAGGTCCACGAGCCCGGCGTCGGTGCTTTGCTCAAGCTGATTGGCGAGCGCGACATCGGCAACATCCGCATCGTCCAGCACGACGCGGTGGAGGTGCTGCGCGACATGATTGGCGAAGCCGCGCTGGACGGCGTGCACATCTTCTTCCCCGATCCCTGGCACAAGAAGCGCCACAACAAGCGCCGCCTGATCCAGGCGCCGTTCGTGGCCAATCTGGTGAAGCACATCAAGCCTGGCGGCTACCTGCATTGCGCCACTGACTGGCAGCCCTACGCCGAGCAGATGCTGGAGGTGCTGTCCGCCGAGCTCGCCTTGGCCAACACGGCGCCAGGCTATGCCGACAAGCCCGCCTACCGGCCGCTGACCAAGTTCGAGAACCGCGGCATCAAGCTCGGGCATGGCGTGTGGGACCTGGTGTTCAGGAAGAAGTGATGACGAGTCCCCTGCACGGCAAACACATCCTGCTCGCAATGACCGGTGGCATCGCCGGCTACAAGGTCGCCGAGCTGACGCGCCTGTTCGTGAAGGGCGGCGCGACCGTGCAGGTCATGATGACCGAGGGCGCTGAAGCCTTCATCACGGCGGTGACGATGCAGGCACTGTCCGGCCGCCCCGTTTACACCTCGCAGTGGGACGCGCGGCCCGACAACAACATGGCCCACATCCAGCTCAGCCGCGAGGCCGACATGATGCTGGTGGCGCCCGCCAGCGCCGATGCCATCGCCGCGTTGGCACAGGGCAGGGCGGACGACCTCATCAGCCTGACGGCGCTGGCCCGCCGCATCCATGAATGTCCGCTGCTCGTCGTGCCGGCCATGAACCGCGAAATGTGGGCCCACCCGGCCACGCAGCGCAACGTGGCGCAGATCACCGATGACGGCGCCACCGTCATCGGCCCGGCCAATGGCGACCAGGCCTGCGGCGAGATCGGTGACGGCCGCATGCTGGAGGCTCAGGAGATCTTCGATGATGTCGAGGCCTTCCTCGCGCCGAAATACCTGCGCGGCAAAAAGCTGCTCATCACTGCCGGCCCGACCTTTGAGCCCATCGATCCGGTTCGCGGTATCACCAACCACAGCAGCGGCAAGATGGGCTTTGCCATCGCGCGCGCTGCAGCTGAGGCCGGTGCCGAGGTCACGCTGGTGAGCGGTCCTGTGCACCTGCCGACGCCGCGCGGCGTGCAGCGCATCAACGTGCAGTCGGCGCAGCAGATGTTTGACGCCGTGCTGCCTCTGGCTGCACAGCAGCACGCCTTCATCGCGAGCGCGGCGGTGGCCGACTGGCGCCCGGCGCTGACGCACGAGCACAAGATGAAGAAGACCGAGGGTGGCGCGACGGCGCCCACCATCGCGATGACCGAGAACCCGGACATCCTGGCCGCCGTCGCCAGACTGCCCCAGGCGCCTTACTGCGTCGGCTTTGCCGCCGAGAGCGAGAAGCTGGCCGAGCATGCCGACGCCAAGCGCCGCCGCAAGGGCATCCCGCTCATCGTGGCCAATCTCGGCCCCGCCACCTTCGGCCGCGATGACAACGCGCTGCTGCTCATCGACGAGCAGGGCCAGCGCGAGCTGCCGCGCAACGACAAGCTCAGCCTCGCCCGCGAGCTGATCACCGAACTCTCCCAAAGACTCTGATGCACGCGATTGACCTGCAAGTGCTCGACGCCCGCATGGCCGAGCAGATTCCCGCTTACGCTACGCCTGGCAGCGCCGGCCTGGACCTGCGCGCCTGCCTGGATGCCGCCATCACGCTGGCCCCGGGCCAGACGACGTTGATCCCCACGGGCCTGGCCATCCACATCGCCGATCCGGGCTTGGCCGCCATCATCCTGCCGCGCTCGGGTTTGGGCCACAAACACGGCATCGTGCTGGGCAACCTCGTCGGCCTGATCGACAGCGACTACCAGGGCCAACTGATGGTGAGCTGCTGGAACCGCGGACAGACCGAATTCACCATCCAGCCTTTCGAGCGCATCGCTCAGTTGGTCATTGTGCCGGTGGTGCAGGCGGCCTTTCGGCGTGTCGACAGCTTCGACGCCACGGCCCGGGGCGCCGGCGGCTTCGGTTCTACCGGCAAGGCCTGACGACAAAAAAGGGCGCCTTCAGGCGCCCTTGCTGCTTCTGGCTGGTGTCGAGCCTCAGTGCAGCGGTTCTTCCGGCGGCGCACTGGTCTGCACCATGAAGATGGGTTCGCCGACGGAGCCGGCCGTCACTTCCTGTTCTGTGGCCTCGCGCACGTCCAGCAGCGCCAGGTGCATGCGCAGGCCGATGCCTGCTAGCGGGTGGTTGCCGTCCAGCACGACATGCTCGGGGTAGACCTCGGTCACCGTGTAGATGGCCTCGGGCATGCCTTCCGTCGCGGCGCCGTCGGGCAGGCCTTCGAACTGCATGCCGGGCTGCACATCCTCGGGGAACAGGCCACGCGCCTCAAAGCACACGAGCTCGGAGTCATAGTCGCCGAAGGCTTCCTCGGGCTGCAGCGCGAGGTCGGTCTCAAAGCCGGCCTGCTGGCCTTCGAGGGCCGTCTCCACCTTGGCGAAGAGGTCGTCACCTCCCACCAGGAACTCCATCGGTTCGGCCAGCTCGTCGATGAGCTGGCCCTGGGCATCTTCGAGTCTCCAACGCAGGGAGACAACACAGGGGCGGGTCACTTGCATAAGGTCAATTTTCCCACAGCCCCTCTCGGCACAATGTCCGCATGCAGATCGATCTCCCCACCCCCATGCTCGCCGGCCTGAGCCCGGCCCAGTTCATGCGCAAGCATTGGCAGAAGAAGCCGTTGCTGGTGCGACAGGCCTTCGCCGACGCCCGCCCTCTGGCGGCCCTTAAGGACCTGGCCGCACTGGCGGCACGCGACGATGTCGAGTCCCGGCTCGTCACGGCCTTTGACGGCGACTGGAAGCTCAAGCACGGCCCCATCGCGCGGCTGCCGGCCATGAGCAAACCCGGCTGGACACTGCTCGTGCAGGGGCTGGATCAGCATCTGGACGCGGCGCGTGCGCTGCTGGAACAGTTCCGCTTCGCGCCGGATGCGAGGCTGGACGATCTGATGGTGTCTGTCGCCAGCGATGGCGGCGGCGTTGGGCCTCACTTCGACTCCTACGACGTGTTCCTTATCCAGCTTGCAGGCCGGCGCCGATGGCGCATCGCGGCGCAGAAGGACGCCGTGCTGCGCGACGACGTGCCGCTGAAGATCATCGCCAACTTCGCGCCGGAGCAGGACTTCGTGCTGGAGCCCGGTGACATGCTCTACCTGCCGCCGGGCTGGGCCCACGATGGCGTGGCGGTGGGCCCGGGCTGCATGACCGGGTCCGTGGGCTTTCGCGCTTCGACGGCCGAGGGGCTGGCGGCCGAACTGCTGCCCCGGCTGCTGGATGACATCGACGGCGCCGGCAAGCTCTATGCCGACCCGCGCCAGGAGGCCACCACCGAACCCGCTCGCGTGCCCACGGCCCTGCTGGACTTCGCTCGCCGCGCGGCGGAGCTGGCGCTGAACAAACCGCTGGCGCTGGAGCGCGCGCTTGGCGAGGCGCTCACGGAGCCCAAGGCAAATGTCTGGTTCGAGCCGGGCGATGTGCTGCCGCCGGGGCTGGGCGCAGTGCTGGACCGCCGCAGCCGCATGCTCTATGACACCAGCCAGGTGTTCATCAACGGCGAGAGCTTTCGGGCTGGTGGGCGAGACGCCGCACTCATGCGGCGTCTCGCGGATGTGCGCCAGCTGACGGCGGCTGAAGTCCAGCGCCTGTCGCCCGAGGCGAGGGAACTGCTGGATCAGTGGACGGAGGACGGCTGGGTTCAGCCGCTGCCGGCGTGACGCCGCAGACGTTCACCGGTCGGGCGGCCTTCAGCCAGCTGAGCGCCGAGGGGCTGGTCTGGGCGGCCGGCCAGGGCTGCCAGGCGCTGCATGCCTGGGATGCCAGCTTTGTCGACTGGCCGTGGTCGGACGCGAACGTGCTGGCCGCGCTGACAGCCTGGGCACGGCAAGGGCGGCAACTGCACCTGCTGGCCTGGCAGTACGACGACATCGTGCGCCAGCATCCGCGGTTCGTGCGTTGGCGGCGGGACTTCGCACACTGCGTGACCGCGCGCATGGTGGAGCCCGACTTGAAGCTGGAAGGCGCGCCGGAGAGTCTGCTGCTGGCAGCGTCGCCCGATGCCGCGTTCAGCCTGCGCCTGCTTGACCGGCACCTATGGCGTGGTGAGCTGAGTCTGGAGGTCGGCCAGCGCCGCCGCTGGCTGGACTGGTTTGATGCCGCCGCACAACGTTCCTGCGAATCATTTGCGCCAACAACTTTGGGGTTATGAAAGCTTGGTGCAAGGAGCCCCTATAATCGCGGGCTAGGCGAGGGAAGCGCTCGAGGTTTTCCGCGTCTTGTTCTGCGGGGTCGGCAGTTGGTGATGAAACACTGACGCACGGCCCCAAAATTATGGTGTGCACCGTCGTTTAAACGTTTGAGGACAAGTAATGAATAAGTCGATCCTGCTGGCTTCCCTGGTTGCCGTTGCTGCCCTGACCGCTTGCAGCAAGAAGGCTGAAGAGCCGAAGGTTGAAGCCCCCGCCGTGACCGCCCCGGCTCCCGCCGCCTCGGAAGCCGCTTCGGCTGCCGCCAGCGCCGTCGATGCTGGCGCTTCGGCTGCTGCCGACGCTGCTGCGTCCGCCGCTTCGAAGTAATCACTTCGTCCGCTCGGAAAGAGCCGTCGCTGCGCAAGCAGCGACGGCTCTTTTCTTTTCTGGCTGGCGATGTGGCGCCAGTCCGGTAGTTACTGGCTGAATTACAAAACTTTGCGCCCCTCGTCAGCCGAGGGCGACCCAATCGAATCCCAGTGCTGGGTCGGCGATCCGCACCTCGTCCTGCCTGCAGTCCAGTGCGGCTGCCAGGACCTGGCGCACAAGTGCGGGCGCGTTGTTCTTCTCGCTGAGGTGCGCGGCGACGACGGCGCCGAGTGCAGGGTGCCGGCAGCGGGCCAGCAACTCGGCGGCGGCGCTGTTCGACAGGTGGCCGTGGGTACCCAGGATGCGCCGCTGCAGTGAGGCCGGGTAGGGGCCCGCGCGAAGCAGGGCTTCGTCGTGATTGCACTCCAGCAGCAGCGCGTGGCAGCCGGCCAGTTGTTTCACGACGCTGTCAGGTGCGCAGCCGAGGTCGGTCACGATGCCCAGCCGCTGGGCCCCGTCGCTCAGGCACAGTTGCAGCGGCTCCTGCGCGTCGTGCGGCACGGTGAAGGGCTGCAGTTGCAGGTCGCCGAGCACGATGGCTTCGTCGTGCCGCGCCAGGCAGAGCAGGCTAGCGTCGAAATCGTCACAGCCGATGGCGCGCCAGGTGCCGCGGCTGGTGATCAGCGGGATGCGGTGCCGGCGCGCGAACGCCACCGAGCGGCCGACATGGTCGCCATGCTCGTGCGTGATGAAGATGGCGTCGATGTCGGCGGCTGTGCAGCCCGCCAGTCCCAGGCGGCGCGTCAGCTCACGCTCGCTAAAGCCCGCGTCGACGAGGATGCGGGTGGTCGTGATGCCCTGGCTGGCCTCGACCAGCGTCGAGTTGCCGCCGCTGCCGCTGCCTAGGTTGCGAAACCGCATGGCAGCCGTTCTGCCGAGGTGACCTTACTTGAGGTCGTCCATCAGCAGCGACAGGATGCGCTTGGCGTTGTCGTCGGTGATGGGCTGGCTGCGCTCGTCGAGCATGCGCACCGTGCTCTTCACGCCGTCGGCCTTGACCGACACGCGGTAGCGTGTGGGCGTGAGGGCCTTGGCACCGAACAGGCGCTGGAAGAAGTTGGGTTCGTCCTGGCCAGCCTTCTCGGGGTCGGCATAGCGCAGGTAGAACAGGCCGGCGGCGCGGTCGCGGTCTTCGATGGTGAAGCCGTGACGGTCCAGCGACAGGCCGACGCGGCGCCAGGCGCGATCGAAGCCGTCGTTGACGGTCAGGCTATCCGGCACTTCGGACAGCGGGCGGCGCGGGCGCATCGCATCACCGGCGGTGGGCGGCGCGGTCGGCGCCGCCGGGGTTGCCGCGACGACGGCCTTGGCGGCGGCTTCCTGGCCGCCAAGCTTGAGCATCAGGCGCGACAGCATCTCGGCTTCCAGCGAGGGGTCGCTGGCGCGCGGCTGCCATGCCGTGTTGTCTCGCGAGGAGTTGGTGTAGACCTCCTGCATGCCGCGGTGGCTGATGAAGATGTCCGTGCCGTTGGCACCACGCTCTACGCGGGTGCGGTACATGTCGCGCTCGCCGGTGGAGTACAGGCCTTCGAAGACCTTGCCGATGGTGGCGCGGATGAAGTCCTGCGGGAGCTTGGCGCGGTTTTCGGCCCAGTTGGTCTCCATGACACCGACTTCCGGCTGTTCCTTGGTGAGCTCCAGGCCGCGCTCCTGCCAGAAGGCGCGCAGCTGCGGCCAGATCTGTTCCGGCGTGGCTGTGGTGTGCAGCCAGCGCTCGGTGCCGCTGCGCTCCAGGCGGATGTCGCCGGCGCTGTTGGGTGCCACGCTGTTGGCGGCCATGGGCGTGCCTGCGACCACTGCGGCGGCGGGGCGGTTGGCGGTCAGCGCCGAGGCGGTGATGGAGCCGCCCTGCACCTGGGCGCGGCTGTCCTTGGCGAGCTGGGTCAGGTCCGGCGGAACGTCCAGGCCCTGGGTCTGGCGGGCGGAGGTCTTGTAGTCGACCTTGTCCGACGAGAACATGCTGTCGATGGTGCTGCAGCCGGCGAGCGACAGGACGAGGGCCGTGCAGGCCAGACGGGTCGCCGTGGGGCGATGCGAGCAAATCGAGGAAAGGGACGTCACGCTGGAGATCTCCGAGGGAACTGGTTGCCCGCGTCTGGCGGGCAGCGGCGCATTAGACCAGAGGCGTCAGAGCAATCCGGCTTCGACCATGGCCTGACCGACGACGGCCTGGCCAGCCGCGGTCAGCGGCGTGATGGGCAGGCGCAGCGTGTCGCCGCAGCGGCCCAGGCGGGACAGGGCCCACTTGGCCGGGCCGGGGCTGGGTTCGCAGAACAGCTGCTTGTGCAGGCCCAGTAGCTGCAGGTGGATCTTGCGCGCCTCGATGGCATTGCCGGCGATGGCCAAGCGGCACATCTCGGCCATCTGGGCGGGCGCGACGTTGGCTGTCACGCTGACGTTGCCATGGCCGCCCAGCAGCATCAGTGCCACAGCGGTGCCGTCGTCGCCCGAGTACACGTGAAAGCCCTCGGGCGCGTGCTTGATGAGGAAGGCGGCGCGCTCGATGTTGCCAGTGGCTTCCTTGGTGCCGAACACGCCGGGCAGTTCGGCGCAGCGCAGCGTGGTCTCGGGCAGCATGTCCGCGACGGTGCGGCCGGGCACGTTGTAGAGCATCATGGGGATGTCCACCGCCTCGGCGATCGCCTTGAAGTGCTGGTAGATGCCTTCCTGGGACGGCTTGTTGTAGTACGGCACGACGGACAGAGTGCAGTCCGCGCCGACTTCCTTGGCGTAGCGGCTCAGTTCAATGGCCTCGGCGGTGGAATTCGCGCCGGTGCCGGCCAGGATGGGGATGCGGCCCTTGGCGTGCTCGACCGCGACACGGATGATTTCGCGGTTCTCCTCCATGCTGACCGTCGGCGACTCGCCGGTGGTGCCGACGACGCCGACGCAGGCAGTGCCGGACTCGACATGCCAGTCGATCAGGCGGCGCAGGGCGGGGTAGTCGATGCTGCCGTCCTCGTTCATGGGCGTGACGAGGGCGACGATGCTGCCGAGGATGGGCTTCATGGTGGAAATGTCTTGAGGAATTCGGGCGATTTTAGGCCGTCGGCGACGGCCGGATGGCCGCAACGCGCTGGACGTAGCGCGGGTTGACGCCGGCTTCGAACAGGTCTTCGTAAGCCACGATGTGCCAGTCATGGCAGACGCGCAGCAGTTCGCCCCGCTGCAGCAGGAAATCCGGGCGCGACGGCCGGCCGATGGTCTGCTGGCCGTCGGCAAAGGTTTCCCAGACGAGGCAGCCGCCCGGCTTCACGGCGGACTTGATCTTGTCGAACAGCGGCCGCCACAGGTAGTTGCAAACGACGACCAGATCGAACTGGTGGCCGTCGACGGGCCAGGGGCCCTTCTCGATGTCGGCGTCGACGATCTTTGCAAGGCTTTGCAGTGGCGCTGTGGCGGCTGTGTCACGGTCGACGCCGGTGACCTGCCAGCCGGCCGCTGCCAGCCAGCGCAGGTTGCGTCCGGAGCCGCAGGCGACGTCCAGCGCGGTGCCGGGCGTGGACGGAGCGAAGCGCTGCAGCCAGGCGGACGGCGTCATCCGAAGCACGTCCAGATCTGCTCGCTGAGCTGGATCATGACCGCCGGGTGGCGGTAGGCGAGCACAGTCGCTGCCAGCGCAGCGGCGACCAAGGTGGGCGCGATCCAGCGGCGCGGCTTCATGCGGGTTGCGCGCCCCGTGGGATGGGCGCTTCGCGCACCGGTAGGTTCGCCAGCATGGCCATGACGCCCAGCGCGATGGCCAGCCACCAGACGACGTCGTAGCTGCCTGTGGCGTCGTAGAGCTTGCCGCCCAGCCAGACGCCCAGGAAGCTGCCGATCTGGTGGCTGAAAAACACGAAGCCGCCCAGCATGGACAGGTGCTGCGAGCCGAAGATCTGCGCGACGACGGCATTCGTCGGCGGCACCGTGGACAGCCACAGGAAGCCAATGACGGCAGCGAAGACGTAGACGCTCAGCGGCGTCAGCGGCACGGCGATGAAGATGGCGATGGCCACCGCCCGCAGGCCGTAAATGGCCGACAGCAGGTAGCGCTTGGGGAAGCGCTGGCCCAGCATGCCGGCGGTGTAGGTGCCAAAGATGTTGAACAGTCCGATCAGCATCAGCGCGCCGGTGGACACCTCGATGCCGAGGTCGTGATCCTTCAGGTAGCTGGGCAGGTGCACGCCGATGAAGACGACCTGGAAGCCGCAGACGAAATAGCCCAGCATCAGCAGTTGGAAGCTGCGGTAGCCGAAGGCCTCCTTCAGGGCCTGGCCGATGCTTTGGTGGCCGGCCGACGCGCCCACGGTCTGGCGTTCCCGGATGCCCAGCGCCAGCGGCGCGATCAGCAGCGCCGTGCCGGCCAGCAGGAACAGCGCCGTCTGCCAGCCGAGGTGGCTGATGAGCCAGGTCTCGATGGGGATCATGACGAACTGGCCGAACGAGCCGGCCGCCGCGGCGACGCCAAAGGCCCAGGATCGCTTCTCAGGCGAGACGGTGCGGCCCAGTACGCCGTAGATGACAGCGTAGGTGGAGCCCGACTGCGCCAGGCCGATCAGCACGCCGGCACCCAGCGTGAAGCCGAGCGGATCACTGGCCAGCGCCATGGCCAGCAGGCCCAGCGCGTAGGCGATGCCGCCGACGATGAGCACCTTCCAGGCGCCGAAGCGGTCGGCCAGCATGCCGGCGATGGGGCCGGCGACGCCCCAGGCGATGTTCTGGATGGCCAGCGCGAAGGAGAAGGTCTCGCGCGTCCAGCCCCGCTCGGTGATGATGGGCTGCAGCCAGAAGCCGAATCCATGGCGTATGCCCATGGAAAGTGTGACGATCAGCGCGCCGCACAGCAGCACCTGGTGGACGGACAGGCCAGGGGCGGCGGGGCGGGCGGCATTCATCTGCCGCACTGTACTCAGCGCCGCTTGGCCTTGCTGGTCGCCTTGGATTGTGTCTTGGCCACCGCCTTCTTGCCGCCCGTCTTGGCCTTGCTGGCTTTTTTCTTGGCGGCGCCCTTCCTCGGCGCGTCGGCGGTCGACGCGCTGGCCTGCGAGCTGGACGCGGCCACGTCAGCCAGGCGCGTCAGCAGCCGGCCCTGCTTGACGCGCAGCATCGGCATGTCGACCTGGGTCAGGTCGGCGATGGGGTCGCCGCCCAGCACCAGGAAGCTGGCCTCGCAGCCGGGCTCGAAGCAGCCCAGCTTGCGGCCGGGGAAGAGGGCGCGCGGCGTGTCCTGCGTGGCCAGGCGCAGCAGCGTGGCACGGTCCATGCCCAGCGCGTCCAGCGCATGCAGCTCGGCGCGGGCGGTGCCGATGAAGACGTCCGACCCCACCAGCAACTGCACGCCGGCTGCCTGCAGCTTCGCGAGGTTGGCGCGCTGTACGTCGCGCAACGCGGCCAGCGGGGCGCCGTCGAGCTTGAAGAGGGCCGTGGCGGCAGTCGTCGTGATGACGGCGGTGCGCTGGTGCGCGGCGCGGGCAGCCGCCGCGTCGCTGATGGCGAACTGCTCGGGCGCCTCGTCCAGCATGTTGGCGTAGCCGGGCAAGTGGGCGATGGCGTCCACGCCGGCTGCCAGCGCGGCGTCGAAGTCGGCCGCCGTTTCCACGTGAGCGACGACGCGGCGGCCGTCGGCGTGAGCCAGCTGGGTCAGTGCGGCGGCGGTGTCGGGCGTCAGGCCCAGGCGGCCGAAGTGTTCGGTCCGCTGGCGCAGCTCGGGGCGCTCGCTGTGGGCCAGCACGAGGCGCAGCCACTGGCCGCCGCGGGCCTTGATGGCCGGCCACTGCTGGCGGGCCTGTTCGGGGCTGTCGACGAGGACGATCTGCTGCTGAGCCGCCGCGGCCTCGCTCGTGGGTTCGGGCAGCACGGCAGCGAGCGGGTAGCCGTCGCTGGACGTGATGCAGGCGGTGACGAAGCTGACCTCCGGCGCTGCCGGGTCGGCGGTGAGTGGCTTCACTTCGGCTACCCCGGCCGGGTCGCCGCACAGCATGGCGGCGTAGAACACGCCTTGGTCGATGTAGGTGTCGGCGAACTGGCCCCAGCCCCAGGCCGTCTGCAGGTTGTGGTTGTGCGCCTCGGCCAGCGGGTGGATCAGCACCTGGCCGCGCATGTCCATCTTGCGGTTGACCTTGGGCGGCTTCTTCGCGGTGAACACGCCGTTCTCGACGTAGAGGTTGCCCTTCTGGATCTTGTGGCCGTCGAACCAGCGGGCGTTCTTCAGCTCCCAGGACAGCGGCGCGCTGGCCTGGTAGGGCTGCTGGGGAGCGGGGGATGTCTGAGCCTGTGAAAAAATACAGGTCGACAACAATAGCGAAGCGATCAGCAGTCTCAAGCGGCAGGACTCGGTGGAGTTCAGTCTTCAGGGAGCCGCGAATCCTAGCCCGAGCCACTTCATAGAATCCCGCCCCTATGTCCAGCCGTCCCCCGTCCACTTCCGCCAACGCCGCTGCCGCCTACGGCGAATCCTCCATCCGTGTTCTGAAAGGCCTGGAACCCGTCAAGCAGCGGCCGGGCATGTACACCCGCACTGACAACCCGCTGCATTGCATCCAGGAAGTCATCGACAACGCCGCCGACGAGGCGCTGGCCGGCCACGGCAAGCGCATCGACCTGACGCTGCATACCGACGGCTCTGTGTCGGTCGCCGACGACGGCCGCGGCATTCCGTTCGGCCTGCACCCGGAAGAAGGCGTGCCGGTCATCGAGATCGTCTACACGCGGCTGCATGCCGGCGGCAAGTTCGACAAGGGCTCGGGCGGCGCCTACAGCTTCTCGGGCGGCCTGCACGGCGTGGGCGTGTCCGTGACGAATGCGCTGGCCAAGCGGCTGGAAGTGGCCGTGTGGCGCGACAAGCAGGTGGCCGGCATCGCGTTCGAGCATGGCGATGTCGTGCAGCCGGTGGCCGCGCGCCCGGCCGTCAGCGGCGACCGCAAGCAGGGCACGACGGTGCGTGTCTGGCCCGACCCCAAGTATTTCGAGAGCGCCGAGCTGCCCAGGCACGAGCTGGTTCACCTGCTGCGGTCGAAGGCCGTGCTGATGCCGGGCGTCATCGTCACGCTGAAGATCGAGAAGACGGGCGAGGTCACGACTTGGCAGTACAAGGCCGGTCTGCGCGACTACCTGGCGCAGGCGATGAACAGCGACCCACTGATCCCGCTGTTCGAGGGCGAGGGCTTTGCCGGCGCCGGCGAGAGCGAGAACTTCGCCGAAGGCGAGGGCGCTTCCTGGTGTGTGGCGTTCACGGAAGACGGCGCGCCGCTGCGCGAGAGCTATGTGAACCTGATCCCGACGGTGGCCGGCGGCACGCACGAGTCCGGCCTGAAGGACGGCCTGTTCGGCGCCGTCAAGGGCTTCATCGAGATGCACTCGCTGCTGCCCAAGGGCGTGAAGCTGATGCCGGACGACGTGTTCTCGCGCGCCAGCTTCGTGCTGAGCGCCAAGGTGCTGGACCCGCAGTTCCAGGGCCAGACCAAGGAACGGCTGAACTCGCGCGACGCGCTGCGGCTGGTGTCGGCCTATGTGAAGCCGGCGCTGGAGCTGTGGCTGAACCAGCATGTCGAGCACGGCAAGAAGCTGGCCGAGCTGGTCATCAAGCAGGCGCAGACGCGCCAGCGCGCCGGCCAGAAGGTCGAGAAGCGCAAGGGCTCGGGCGTCGCCGTGCTGCCCGGCAAGCTGACCGACTGCGAAAGCCGAGACCTGTCGTTGAACGAGGTCTTCCTGGTGGAAGGCGACTCCGCCGGCGGTAGCGCCAAGATGGGCCGCGACAAGGAGACCCAGGCCATCCTGCCGCTGCGCGGCAAGGTGCTGAACGCGTGGGAGGTCGAGCGCGACCTGTTGTTCAAGAACAACGAAATCCATGACATCTCGGTCGCGCTGGGCGTGGACCCGCATGGCCCCAACGATTCACCCGACCTGAGCGGCCTGCGCTACGGCAAGGTCTGCATCCTCTCGGACGCCGACGTTGACGGCTCGCACATCCAGGTGCTGCTGCTCACCCTCTTCTTCCGCCACTTCCCCAAGCTCGTCGAGGCCGGCCACGTGTTCGTCGCCCGGCCGCCGCTGTACCGCGTGGACGCGCCGGCCCGCGGCAAGAAGCCCGCGGCCAAGCTCTACGCGCTGGACGACGGCGAGCTGACCGCCACGCTGGACAAGCTGCGCAAGGAAGGCGCACGAGAGGGCTCGTGGAGCATCAGCCGCTTCAAGGGCCTGGGCGAGATGAATGCCGAGCAGCTATGGGACACGACGCTGAACCCCGAGACCCGCCGCCTGTCGCGCGTGGCCTACGGCCAGTTCGACTTTGCCGCCACGGTGGACGCCTTCAACAAGCTGATGGGCAAGGGCGAGGCCGCGTCACGGCGCGAGTTGATGGAGTTGCATGGCGACGCCGTCGAGATCGACATCTGATCGCCAGCGGATCGACGCGACATGAGCCTGCGCCTGCGTCCCACCATGCTGTCGGACCTCGACTGGGTGGCCTCGGTCGAGCGCGACGGCGCGAACCTGCCGTTCATCACGCCCTGGGAGCGCACGCAGCACGAGGGCGCCATCCGCTTCCCCGACTCGCGCCACTTCATCGTCGAAGGATGGAGCCCCTCGCCGGCAGGTGTGCCGGCGATCCCCCACGGGGATGCGGCCGCCCTTGGGAGCGGCCCGGCGGGCGGCCGCGGCGACGCGCTTCAGCGCATTGGTTTCGTCATCCTGCAGGGCTGCCGCAACCCGAACGGCTCGGTGGAGCTCAAGCGCCTGGTGCTGCAGCCCAAGGGCCGTGGCTTGGGGCGAGTGGCCGTGCGCCAGCTCAAGGCCATGGCGTTCACGCAGCTGCATGCGCACCGCTTCTGGCTGGACGTGAAAGCCCTCAACGCCCGAGCGCTGACGCTCTACCAGAGCGAAGGCTTCGTCGAGGAGGGCCGGCTGCGCGAGAGCGTACGCGTGACCATCGACGGCGCTGATGGCTACGACTCGCTGATCGTCATGTCGCTGCTGGATCGCGAGTACCAGGCCCGCGTGGCGCTGGGGCTGGAGGCTGCATGAGGCGCTGGCTGGTCTCGCTGCTGCTCGCCCTTGCGCTGCCGGCGCATGCGGAGCTGTGGGGCTTCGTCGACGGCAGCGGTGTGGCGCACTTTGCGTCGCGCCAACTGGACGCGCGCTACAAACCCGTGCTGGGCAGCGTGGGCATGCAGCGCGTGCCCGGCAAGACCGACGCGGGCCTGGCGCTGCTGAACTGGCTGGACATTGCGCCCGAGGTCAAGGCCGTGCAGCCGTGGGTGCGTGAAGCCGCCGAGAAACACGGCGTGGACGCAGACCTGCTGAAGGCCGTCATCGCGGTCGAATCCGGCTACCAGCGCAATGCCGTGTCGCCTCGCGGTGCGACCGGCCTCATGCAGATCACCCCCGAGACGGCCAGCCGCTACGCGACTCCGGCCGACGCCGCGCGCCTCATTGAGCCGCGCATCAACATCCACACCGGCGCCCGCATGCTGGCTGACCTGCTGCGCCGTTTCGGCCGCATCGACGCCGCGCTGGCCGCCTGGAATGCCGGTGAGGGCGCCGTGCGTCGCGCCGGCAACCGTGTGCCCGACATCGAAGAAACCCAGGCCCACGTGCACCTCGTCCTCGAGCTGTACTGGGCCTTGCTGCAGCAGAGCCAGCCGGCCCGAGCGCAGCGTGTGACCTTGCATCCATGAGCTCCGAACAGACCACCATCGACTTCAACGGCCCCAACGACGGCGCCCCCCCTGGCAACGGCAACGGCGAGGACGATCCCAGCGCGCTGACGCTGGCCGCCTACGCGCAGCAGGCCTATCTCGAGTACGCGCTCAGCGTGGTCAAGGGGCGCGCGCTGCCGTCCTATGCCGACGGCCAAAAGCCCGTGCAGCGCCGCATCCTGTATTCCATGCACCGCCTGGGGTTGGGCTGGAGCGGCGCGTCCGGTGCCAAGCCGGTCAAGGGCGCCAAGGTCGTCGGTGACGTGCTGGGCAGCTTCCACCCGCATGGCGATCAGTCGGTCTACGACGCGCTGGTGCGCATGGCGCAGGACTTCTCGCTGCGCTACCCGCTCATCGATGGCCATGGCAACTTCGGCAGCCGTGATGGCGATGGCGCCGCCGCGATGCGTTACACGGAAGCGCGGCTCGCCCCGATCGCCCGTCTCGTGCTGGATGAGATCGACGAAGGCACGGTGGATTTCCGCCCCAACTACGACGGCACGACGCAGGAGCCCGTCGAGCTGCCGGCGCGCCTGCCGTTTGCGCTGCTGAACGGCGCCAGCGGCATCGCCGTGGGCCTGGCGACCGAGATCCCCAGCCACAACCTGCGCGAGGTGGCCGCCGCAGCCGTCGCGCTGCTGCGGGACGAGCACCTGACCGACGACGCGCTGTTCGAGCTGATCCCCGGCCCGGACTTTCCTGGCGGCGGCCAGCTCATCAGCGCACCGGAGGAAATTCGCGCGGCTTACACGTCCGGCCGTGGCAGCCTCAAGGTGCGGGCGCGCTGGAAGATCGAGGATCTGGCTCGCGGCCAGTGGCAGCTGGTCGTCACCGAGCTGCCGCACGGGACCAGCGCGCAGAAGGTGCTGGAAGAGATCGAAGAGCTGTCCAACCCCAAGGTCAAGGCCGGCAAAAAGACGCTGACGCCCGAGCAGCTACAGCTCAAGGCCAGCCTGCTGGCCGTGCTGGACGGCGTGCGCGACGAGTCCAGCAAGGACGCGGCTGTGCGCATCGTCTTCGAGCCCAAGAGCCGCACCGTCGAGCAGCAGGACCTCATCAATGCGCTGCTCGCCCACACCAGCCTGGAGAGCAGTGCGCCGGTCAACCTCACCATGATTGGCGCCGACGGCCGGCCCACGCAGAAGAGCGTGCGCCAGATCCTGACCGAGTGGGTGGGCTTTCGCCAGACGACGTTGCGCCGCCGCACCGAGCACCGCCTGGCCAAGGTCAACGAGCGCATCCATGTGCTTGAAGGTCGGCAACTGGTGCTGCTGAACATCGACGAGGTGATCCGCATCATCCGCGAGTCGGACGAGCCCAAGGCGGCGCTGATCGCCCGCTTCAACCTCAGCTCCGCCCAAGCCGAGGACATCCTCGAAATCCGCCTGCGCCAGCTGGCCCGGCTGGAAGCGATCAAGATCGAGCAGGAACTGTCCAAGCTGCGCGACGAGCAGGCCAAGCTGCAGGACATCCTCGGCAGCACCAGCGCGCTGCGCCGCACGGTCATCAAGGAGATCGAGGCCGACGCCAAGCAGTATGGCGATGACCGCCGCACGCTGATCCAGGCCGAGAAGCGTGTCGTCGCCGAGGTGAAGATCGTCGACGAGCCCGTCACCGTCATCGTCAGCCAGAAGGGCTGGGTGCGGGCGCTAAAGGGCCACGAGGTCGACGTGGCGGCCCAGACCTTCAAGGCCGGTGACGGCCTGTGGGGCGCGTTCCGCTGCCGCAGCGTCGATCCGCTGATCGTCGTGGGCAGCAACGGGCGCGTCTATTCGGTGGCCGTGTCGGTGCTGCCCGGCGGCCGTGGCGACGGCCAGCCCATCACGACCATGATCGAGCTGGAGACTGGCAGCCAGATCGCGCACTACGTCGCCGGTGCGCCGACGCAGCGTCTGGTCTTTGCCGGTTCGACCGGCTACGGCCTGATCGCCCAGCTTGGCGACCTCGTCGGCCGCCAGAAGGCAGGCAAGACCTTCCTGGCGCTGGATGACGGCGAGGCCCCGCTGCTGGCCACTGTGCCGAGCGACGCTGTCGCGCTGCAGCTGGGCGTGCTGAGCGCGCAGGGGCGGTTGCTCACCTTCCCGCTGGACGAGCTGAAGCACCAGCCCAAGGGCGGCAAGGGCCTGATGCTGATGGACCTGGAAGACAAGGACACGGTGCTGTCGCTGGCCTGCTTCACACAGCAATTGCGCGTGGAAGGCAGCGGACGCGGCGGCAAACCCCGCGAAGAGGTGCTGAAGAACCAGTCGCTGGCGGGCTACGCCGGCAAGCGGGGGCGCAAGGGCAAGATGGTGGAAGGCCTGCTGAAGGTGCTCCGTTTGGCTGTTGCGTGAGCGCGACCCCGACCTGGTGATGTGAATGCACCAACTTGGCGAAACTGTGTCAGACCAGTGCCGAAGTGACCAAGGGTTCCTGCTATTTACAATCTGGCACTCATTTGCGGGGTGCTCCCCCTAGGGCTTGGGGCTGTGCACAAGTTCTCAAATTTTGGTTGCGGTGCACAATGACTTCATGGCGGTTGCATCCCTTGACCGCTTGATCAAGGAGTTGAATATGAAATTGAAGTTGCTCGCCGCTGCGTCGCTGGTGGCCCTGAGCGCGACGGCTGCGCAAGCCGTGACGCTTGTCGACACCTTTGGTGGTGCGCATGATTCGTTCGAGACTGTGACCGAAGCTGGCATCGCAGCCCCGTTTTTCGAAACCTACGCTTTCACGCTGGGCAGCACGTCCAACGTGCAAGTGACATTTGCATCCTTCAACGTGCTCGGTGCCGTGGGTCTGTACAAGGCTGGCGGCACCCCGGTGGACAGCTTCGCTGTGGGCGGCACGCAATTCAGCGGGTCCGACTCCTGGACGCTGGCTGCCGGCAGCTACTTTTATGGTGTTTCCGGCACGGGTACGGCCGTTGGCTCCTACACGCTGACCTCCACGGTGGCCGCTGTGCCGGAACCCGAAACCTATGCCCTGCTGGCTGCTGGTCTGGGCATCGTCGGCTTCGTGGCTTCGCGCCGTCGTCGCAACGACTGACGCCCGTGCGGGGCGCTGCGCGTCCCGCGACAGAATGTCTCCCTGAACGCCTCGGCGCTGCAAGCGCCGAGGCGTTTTTCATGGTGCTTCAGTCGGCTACGCCGGGAAAGCGGCGATGGGCCAAGACCATGCTCTGGCTCGTGCGCACGACGCGCCCCGCCCTGAAGTGCACGTTGAAGCGCAGGCCGTAGCCGCCCTGATCAGGTTCGACGTTCCAGTCCCAGACGTCTTCGCCGCTCAGCTGGAAATACACGCGGCTGCGCTCAGTGCCGAGGATGCGACTGACTTGCTCGTGCGTCATGCCCGGCTGGATGCGGGCACGACTGGCCGCCGACAGGCCGTCGTCAATGCGAACCAGCCGACCGTCAGCGTCCAGTCGCACCATGACGCAGCGCCGGCCCACGGGCTGGCTGGAAAACTCCAGCGTGCGGCCGCCGTCTGCTTCGGGCCAGATTCGCCGGGGCTGGCCGTAGGCCGCGACGACGTCCTCGCTGCGGCTCAGGCTTGGTTGCAGGCGCGGCGCGGTGATGCAGCCGGCCAGCAGCAGGCTGCAGAGGATGAGGGCAACTGCCCGCATGCGCGGCTCAGCGCCGTGCCAGCGCCCTGGCGCAGTCGCTGACCAGCGCCGGGCCCTTGTAGATCAAGCCGGTGTAGAGCTGCACGAGGTCGGCGCCGGCGGCGATCTTGGCGCGGGCATCCTCGCCACTGAGCACGCCGCCCACGCCGATGATGGGGTAGCCGGCCGGCAGTGCGGCGCGCAGCAGCCGGATGACGCGGTTGCTGGCCTCGAAGACCGGCGCGCCGGACAGGCCGCCCGTCTCGTTTGCGTGCGCCAGACCCTGCACTTTGTCGCGGGCGATGGTGGTGTTGGTTGCGACGACACCATCGATGCCGTTGGCCTTCAGCGTCTGTGCGATGACGGCGACCTGGTCTTCCTCCAGGTCGGGCGCGATCTTGACGAACATCGGCACCTTGCGGCCGCTCTGGCTTTCCAGTTGCAGCTTGCGCTGCTGCAGCGTGGACAGCAGCGCGTCCAGCGCCTCGTCGCTTTGCAGCGCACGCAGGTTCTTGGTGTTGGGGCTGGAGATGTTGACGGTGATGTAGTCCGCGTGCGGGAACACGCCTTCCAGGCCGATCAGGTAGTCATCGGCCGCGTTCTCGATGGGCGTGGCGGCGTTCTTGCCGATGTTCAGGCCCAGGATGCCGCCGGCCTTGCGGAAGCTGTGGGCGCGCTTCACGTTGGCGATGAAGCTGGCCAGTCCCTCGTTGTTGAAGCCCAGGCGGTTGATGAGCGCGTTGGCCTGCGGCAGGCGGAACATGCGCGGCTTGTCGTTGCCGGGCTGGCCCTTGGGCGTCACGGTGCCTACCTCGATGAAGCCGAAGCCCATCGCGCCCAGGCCGTCGATGCAGCGGCCGTTCTTGTCCAGGCCGGCGGCCAGGCCGATGCGGTTGGGGAAGCGAAGCCCGGCGATGGTCACCGGGTCGCTGATGCGCTCGCCGCACCATAGCGCCTGCGCGGGCGTGTTTTGCAGCCGGGCAATGCTGTTGAGGGTCAGTTCGTGCGCGTGTTCGGCGTCGAGGCCGAACAGGAAGGGGCGGGCGAGGGCGTAGGGAATCAGCGGCATAGCCCGTGATTGTCGCCAAGACCGGCGGCATGCGCGCGTGGCGGCGGCCGAGCGGTGACAATGGCGGGCTCTATTGGGAGCCCGGCCATGACGACTCTGGACAACGCGCAGCACGATCGCCGTGCCTTCGAAGACGAAGGCGGCGCCCGCGACAAGACGCGCGACACCACCCGCACCGACGACACCCGCATCGGCGCCGTGCGCGCGCTGATCAGCCCGGCGCTGCTGCTTGAAGAGCTGCCCATCCCCGACGAGACGCTGGAGCTGGTCGCGCGGGCGCGCCAGGAGATCAGCGACGTGCTGCATGGCCGTGATGACCGCCTGCTGGTCATCGTCGGGCCGTGCTCCATCCATGACCACGACCAGGCGATGGACTACGCCCGGCTGCTGAAGGTGGCCCGGGATGAGCTCAAGCGGGACCTGCTCATCGTCATGCGCGTCTACTTCGAGAAGCCGCGCACGACGGTGGGCTGGAAGGGCTACATCAACGACCCGCGCCTGGACGGCAGCTTCCACATGAACGAGGGCCTGCGCCTGGCGCGCCAACTGCTGCTGGACGTCGCGGCGTTGGGCCTGCCGGCCGGTACCGAGTTTCTCGATCTGCTGTCGCCGCAGTACATCTCCGACCTCATCGCCTGGGGGGCCATCGGCGCGCGCACGACCGAGAGCCAGAGCCACCGCCAGCTCGCGTCGGGCCTCTCCTGCCCGGTCGGTTTCAAGAATGGCACGGACGGCGGCATCAAGGTCGCTAGCGATGCCGTGCTGGCCGCCAGCAGCGCGCATGCCTTCATGGGCATGACCAAGATGGGCACCGCAGCCATCTTCGAGACGCGCGGCAACTCGGACTGCCACGTCATCCTGCGTGGCGGCAAGGCGCCCAACTATGACGCACCGTCGGTGAACGCGGCCTGCGAGGCACTGAAGGCCTCGGGCCTGCGCGAGCAGGTGATGATCGACTTCTCGCATGCCAACTCCAGCAAGAAGTACGAGCGCCAGGTAGACGTGGGTCGCGACGTGGCCGGCCAGATCGCTGGCGGCGACGCTCGCATCACGGGCGTCATGATCGAAAGTCATCTGCAGCCGGGCCGTCAGGACCTGGCCGACGGCCAGACGCGGGCCGACCTCAAGCCTGGCGTGTCCATCACGGACGCCTGTCTGGGCTGGGCGCAGACCGAGCCGCTGCTGCGCGAACTCGCCGTCGCGGTGCAAAAGCGCCGCGGCTGACGCCGCCCGGCCGCCACTGGCGCTGCAGGGCGCTCACCCGTCGCAAGCTGCTGGCTGGCGGCGAGCGTCGTTTTCATCATCCGGCCATCCCTTGTTCTGGAGACCGTGATGAAACATGCCCTGGCTGCTGCCTGCCTTGTCGTGGCGCCTCTGCGCTGTCTGGCGGCCGATGTGACGCTGGAGGTGGATGGACTGGACGCCGAGCGCTTGCAGGGCAGCACGCTGATGGTGGCCGTGTTTACCGACGCCTCGGGCTGGTTGCGCCAGCCGCAGGCCGGCCACCGCTTCGAGCTCACGCCCTCGTTGGCGGCCGGAGGACGATTCCGCGTGATGCTGAAGAACCTGCCTGCCGGGCCCCTCGCCCTCAGCCTGTTCCAGGACGCCAACGGCAACGGGCGGCTGGACATGAGCGTGCTCGGCATCCCGACGGAGCGCTACGGCTTCTCCAACAACGCCAGTGGCCGCTTCGGGCCGCCCCGCTTCGAGCAGGCACTGCTGACGCCCGGGGACGGCCAGGTGCTCAAGGTCAGCATGAATTGAGCGCGCCTGTCGGCCCGCGCCATCCGGCCTGACCCTGTCCCCTGAACATGGGCCTTTGATGGTCCGTCAGGGCTGGCCGCATTGACAGCCGTCAGACCCACACCTATGGTCGCCGTCGCCATTGAAAGCGCTTTCAGAAAGCGTTTTCAGATGAGCTGACGGGTGACCGGCAAGCAGTTCGTCGTCGCCACGTCGGGGCTTTTCCCACGCAGAAAACTGGAGACGAGACATGCTGAATCTGAAGGCCCATGCGGCCATCGCCACCCTGTTCCTGGCCGGTGCGGCCGGTGCGGCCACCACCAACGGCATCGCCAACGGAGGCTTCGAGGTTGTCAACGGCAACCAGCCGGTCGGCTGGGTCGGTGCGGACTCGTCCGCACCCGTGCTGTCCAACGACGCCCACTCGGGCGCTCACGCCATGCTGCTCAGCGTGCCGGGCGGCTTCGGCGGCTCCGGCTTGCTGCAGGACTCCATCGCGCACGGCGGTCTGGCCGCGCTGACGGTCGCCAACGTCGGCGACACGCCGGTGCTGAGCTTCTGGGCCAAGGGTGATGTCAGCCCCACCGGCAACGCCAAGTTCGGGCTCAGCTATCTCGGCGACAACGGCGTGCTGTACGACAGCGGGCTGCAGTATTTCCACAGTGACCTGAGCGGCACGACCTGGAAGCAGATCAGCTTCCAGGCTGCCGCCATCCCCACCGGTGCCAAGGCGGTCTATCTGCTGCTCAACACGGCCGTCGGGCCGCTGCAGGATGGCCGCGTCAACGCGGTCTACATCGACGACGTGCAGCTCACGCTGACCACCGCCCCGGTGCCCGAGCCCGAGACCTACGCGCTGCTCATCGCCGGCCTGGGTGTCGTCGCCGCCGTCGCCCGCCGTCGTCGCGCCTGACGCCAAGGAGAACCCTCATGCAACTCAACGCACTTTCCAAGATCGCCGCTGCCGCATTGCTGCTGGGCGGCCTGGCCGCCCAGACCGTCGCGCAGACCGTCGTGCTCAACACCTTCGACGCAGACACCAGCTACCTGACCGGCTGGCCCAACCCACTGCGCTTCGGCGAAGACGTCGCCGTCGCGTTCGAACTCGACAGCGCCGCGTCCATCCAGTCCATCCTGACCTCCATCGTGCGCGTTGGCGACAGTGGCGGCGTCACGCTGGGCGTCATCGCCCGCGACGGCGCATTGCCAGGCAGCCTGAACTGGTTGCATAGCACCCACGTCGAGCCCACATCTGTGGATGCTTTCGTGCACAACACGCTGGTGTCGCCCACCGGCTGGGCCCTGAATGCCGGCAGCTACTGGCTGGTCGCCGTTGCGGATGCCGGTTTCGACGGCCAGTGGCAGAGCGCCACAGATGCCGGGCCGGCGCCGTATGCCGTGAGCACCTCGACCGGCGTGTGGAAGACGGTGGACAGCGAGTTCACCGGCATGCCCGGCGCTCGCATCACCGTCACCAGCGCTGTGCCCGAGCCCTCCACCTACGGCCTGATGCTGGCCGGTGGCCTGCTCGTCGCCGCGGCCGCGCGCCGCAACGCCCGTCGCCAACAAGGATGAACCCCATGAAGCTCCAACACCTCCTGGGCGGCCTGCTGCTGGCCGCCGGTAGCCTGGCGTCAGCCAGCGTCACCAGCCCCGTCATCGGCAAGCTGCTCTGGTCCGAGGAATTCAACGGCGCTGGCCTGGACGCCGCCCTCTGGGCCGCCAGCAGCGGCAACGGCTGCCAGATCGGCCTGTGCGGCTACGGCAACCAGGAACTGCAGACCTACACGCCCGGCAACCTGAGCATCGTCAACGTGCCCTTCGAGCCCGCCACGCGCGCGCTGGCCATCACGGCCCGGCGCGAGACGGTGGGCAGCAACCAGTTCACGTCCGGCAAGGTGGACACCGCCGGCAAGGTGCAGGTGAAGTACGGCCTCATCGAGGTGCGCATGGCGACGCCCAAGGTCGGTGTGGGCCTGTGGCCGGCTGCATGGATGCTGGGCACCAGCCCGCAGGCCTGGCCCCGCAAGGGCGAGATCGACATCATGGAAATGGGCGGCCGCCAGCCGGCTGGCCTGCCGGCGATCTCGCCGGATCAGTTCGTCGGCGCCAACGTCATCTTCTTCCACCAGGACGCCTGCGTACCCGGCAACGAGACCTGCGCCGCGTCCACCGCCTGGCAGACAAAGAACTGGTACACGCCCAGCCGCTCGCTCGCCAACCGCTTCGTGACCTACCGGCTCTACTGGACAGACACGCAGATGCGCTTCACGGTGCTGGACAACGGCCGCGAGTACGACATGTACAAGGCGCCCATCACCATCGCCTCACCCGCGCTGCAGGCGCCTTTCTACCTGCTGCTGAACATGGCCGTCGGCGGCAACTTCACGCCGGCGGCCACGCCGGCACAGGTTACCGCGCCGCTGCCCGCCACTACCTATGTGGACTACGTGCGCGTCTACGAGCTGGACGGCAAGGGCGAGGTGAAGCTGGGCGTGGGCATCACGCCCGAGGTCGGCAAGTTCGGCGTTTTTACCGACACCACGCCGGTCGAGAACAAGCAGGAGCTCGGCGCCTCGGCGGACTTCTTCATCTGGAACAACAGTGCCATGCGCGGCGGCAACATCCCGGCGTATGAGGGCGCCAACGTGATCGCACTGGACTACTTCGCCCCCGGCCAGTGGTTCGGCGGCGCGATCGCGTCGCGGCAGGCGCATGACATGAGCGGTTTCCGTGGCGGCCACATCAAGCTGAAGATCAAGGCTCCGGCCAACGTCGCCTTCCGCATCGGCGTACTGGATACCTACACCAACCACAACTGGGTGACCTTCCCCGCCAACCAGACGGCCTACGGCCTGGTGCGTAACGGCGAATGGGGCACGGCGACCATCCCCGTGGCCGAGATGGCGGGGCAGCTCGTCGCGCTGCAGTCCATGAACTCGCTGTTCGAGTTCCTCAGCGTGGACGGCGCCGTGCCGAACGCGCCGTTCCAGATTGCCTTTGACGACATCGTGTGGGACTCCGGCGTCGCCGGTGTGGCGCCGGTGAAGGTGGCGGCAGCCGGCACGGCCACGGCACCGGTCGCCAGCGGCAGCGCCGCGCAGAGCGGCGCGACGACGTTGGACTTCAGCGCCACCGCATCGGGCTGGGTCGACGTGCACTACACGGTCAACGGCGGCGAGGCTCGCACGGTGCGCATGCGCCAGGATGGCAGCCGCAGCCGCTACACGGCCGGTGGCCTGCGGCCCGGTGATGTGGTCGAGTACCGCTTCACGGCGTGGGATACGCAGCGCCAACTGGCGACCGACTCGGCCGCCCGGAGCGTCATCATGAAGTGAGCGCGTGTCGGGATGGGTGGCGGGAGCCGCCCATCCCGGCAAAATCGAGGCATGAACCAAGACCAGCTTAAACAACTCGTCGGCCGCGCCGCGCTCGACTATGTCACCCCCGGCCAGATCATCGGCGTCGGCACTGGCTCCACAGTGGACTGCTTCATCGACGCGCTGGCCGGCAGCGGCATCGCCGTGGCCGGCGCCGTCTCCAGCTCGGAGCGTTCCACGCAGCGGCTGCGCCAGCACGGCATCCCGGTGCTGGACGCCGCCGAGGTCAGCGGCCTGACGGTCTACATCGACGGCGCCGACGAGATCGACAGCAACGGCTACATGGTCAAGGGCGGCGGCGCTGCGCTGACGCGCGAGAAGATCGTCGCCGATCTCGCCGACAAGTTCGTCTGCATCGCCGACGCCTCCAAGCTCGTGCAGACACTGGGCAAGTTCCCTTTGCCGGTGGAAGTCATCCCGATGGCGGCCGCGCAACTCGCGCGCCGCTTCGCCGCGCTGGGTGGCACGGCCACGCTGCGGGCCGGTGTCGTCACCGACAACAGCTGCCACATCCTGGACGTGACTGGCCTGGCCATCACTGACCCGCTGGCCTTCGAGGCCGAGGTCACGCTGTGGCCCGGCGTCGTCACGGTGGGCGTGTTCGCGCGCAACAAGGCCCAGGTCTGTCTGCTGGGTGGCGCCGATGGCGTCCGCACGCTGAGCTTCTGAGCCCGCGGCTGAGCCCCGTGGCGCGCCGCCCGTTCGGTTTCGACGCCGCGTCCCATGAACGCCACCACTGGTGGCGCAGCCTGCTGCTCAAGCTGTCCCTGGGCGGCGGCATCGCGGCGCTGCTGTGGTGGTGGGTGGGCGGTGCGGCCGGCTTGCTGGTGGGCTTGCTCGTCGTGCTGCGCGCGCTGGGGCAGGCGCTGGCGCCGGATCTGGTGGCGCTGGGCGCCACCTTGTGGCGAAGCCTGCGCGGCCTGGCCTTTCGGCCGGTGCAGGGACGCTTCTACCAGTTCAAGGGTCACCGCATCCGCGTAGCGGATGATGAGCTGCTGCGCCAGCGCTGGCTAGCGCTGGACGACCTGGCCACGGCCCTGGGCGCGCCGCTGCCGGCGGCCGCGCTGCGCCGCCGCTGGCCGCAGGGGTTGACCGATCGCCGCGACGGCGTCTACGTGCTCGACGAGGTGGCGCTGGCGTGGCTGGCCGCGCAGCGCAGCGACCGCGCCGGGCGGCTGCGGCAGTGGCTGGAGCGCGAGGTCTGGTACCCGGCGCGGGGCCGCAAGGCTGGCTACCAGCAACAAGGGGCGCCAATGGGCGCCCCTGAGGATGCCTGACGCCCGGCGAGGCTCAGAACGTTTCCCAGTCGCCGTCGTCGGCGGGCTTGGGAGCGGGCGCCGGGGCAGGGCGGTGGGCGGCAGCCGCCGGTGCGGGTGACGTGGCGCCGGCCTTTGGCTGCGGCTTGGCGGTGGCGGGCTTCGCGACGGGTGCGGCCGCCGGCTTGGCCAGCGGCTTGGCAGCGGCCGGCTTGTGAGGCACCGGGGCCTTGGTCGCGACGCTGCGCGAGCCGGCGCTGCTGAGGCGGAACACGCTGATGACCTCGGCCATGCGGCCGGACTGCTCGCGCAGGCTCTCGGCCGCGGCGGCCGATTCCTCGACGAGCGCGGCGTTCTGCTGCGTCATCTGGTCCAGCTGCACGACGGACGCGTTGACCGACGCGATGCCCTCGCTCTGTTCGCGGGCGGCGGCGCTGATCTCGCCAATGATGTCGGTGACGCGCTGCACGCTGGCGACGATCTCGGTCATCGTGGCGCCGGCAGCCTCCACCTGCTGGGTGCCGGAGTCCACGCGCTCGACGCTGGCGCTGATGAGGCTCTTGATCTCCTTGGCGGCCTCGGCGCTGCGCTGGGCCAGTGTGCGCACCTCGCCGGCAACGACGGCGAAGCCGCGGCCTTGTTCGCCGGCGCGGGCCGCTTCGACAGCGGCGTTCAGCGCCAGGATGTTGGTCTGGAAGGCGATGCCGTCGATGGTGCCGATGATGTCGTTGATCTTGCGCGAGCTCTGGCTGATCTGATCCATCGTCGCGACGACCTGCGAGACGGCCTCACCGCCACGCTGGGCCACGGAGGCGGCGGAGCTGGCGAGCTGGTTGGCGGTCATGGCGGCATCGGCCGTTTGCTTGACGGTGCCGGTCAGCTCGGACATGGAGGAGGCGGCGTTCTGCAGGTTGCTGGCGGTCTGCTCGGTGCGCTGGCTCAAGTCCAGGTTGCCGGTGGCGATCTCGGCGCTGGCCGTGTTGATACTGTCGGTGGAGCCGCGCACCTCGCCGATCAGCCGCAGCAGTGCCGACTGCATGCTGTGCAGCGACTGCATCAGTCGGCCCGTCTCGTCCTGGCTGCGCACGTCGATTTGGTGTGTGAGGTCGAATCGGGCGATGGCATCGGCCACGCGGGCGGCCTCGTGCAGCGGACCGGTGATGGATCGCGTCAACCACCAGGCCAGCACGCCGCCGGCAGCCAGGCTCACCAGCGTAAACGTCAGCAGGCCCAGGCGTGCCCGGTCGTTGGCGGCCTGCAGCCGCTGCACGGCCGCGTCCAGCTGGTCGCGCTGCTGCTGAGCCACGTTCTTGATGCCGTCCAGGTAGGCGTTGGAGGCGGGCAGGAACTCTTTGTCGAAGATGGCCTTGGCCCGGTCGGCCTCGTCGGCCTTCTTGGCGGCCGTCAGTGTGTCGCGGGCGGTGATGTAGGACTTGCGCAGCTCGGCGATGCGGTCGAACAGCGCACGCTCTGGTGGCAGCGTGAGCAGCTTGTCGAGCTTCTGCTGCAGGTCCGTCGAGATGCGCGTGGCCTCGGCGGCCTGGGCCGAAAAGAACGAGGCCAGGCCGGGGTCGGCGCTGACCGCGATGGCCGTGGTGCGCGTGGTGCCGTTGAACACATTGCGATACCAGTCCGCCGCCACGCGTTCGGTGACGAGCGCGCTCTGGTAGAGCTCGTCGGTCTCGCTGGCCACTTTGCGCAGGCCCCAGTAGCCCAGCCCCGAACTCACCAGCGCCAACAGCAACACCACGCACAGCCCTCCGCCAAGTCGCTGGCCGATGGAGCGTCGAGAGAACATTGCCGAGAACATGCTTGGGTCTCCTGGTGGGGCGGCGCTTTGTTCATGCGCACAGCCAAAAAAGGCGCCGTTCGGCGCCCTGTCGGATGTGCGGTGACGGGTTGCGGGGTGGGCTCAGAAGGTTTCCCAGTCGCCATCAGCGGCCGGGGCGGGCGCCGGTGCTGCACGCGGCGAGGTGGCGGGCGCCGTGGTGGTCGATGCCGCCCTGGGCAGCGGCTTGGTGGCAGGCTTGCTGACCGTCGACGGCCTGGCGGCCGCAAGCTTGGCTGCGGGCTTGTGGGCCGCAGCCGACCGGGGCGCTGGCGCCTTGGCCGGAACGGCCGAACGCTGATGGCCGGCGCCGCTGAGGCGGAACACGCTGATGACCTCGGCCATGCGGCCGGACTGCTCGCGCAGGCTTTCGGCGGCGGCGGCGGATTCCTCGACGAGGGCGGCGTTCTGCTGGGTCATCTGGTCCAGCTGCACGACGGACGAGTTGACGGAGGCGATGCCCTCGCTCTGCTCGCGGGCGGCGGCGCTGATCTCGCCAATGATGTCGGTGACGCGCTGCACGCTGGCGACGATCTCGGTCATCGTGGCGCCGGCGGCCTCGACCTGCTGGGTGCCGGAGTCCACGCGCTCGACGCTGGCGCTGATCAGACTCTTGATTTCCTTGGCGGCCTCGGCGCTGCGCTGGGCCAGTGTGCGCACCTCGCCGGCGACGACGGCGAAGCCGCGGCCCTGTTCACCGGCGCGAGCGGCTTCGACGGCGGCGTTCAGCGCCAGGATGTTGGTCTGGAAGGCGATGCCGTCGATGGTGCCGATGATGTCGTTGATCTTGCGCGAGCTGTGGCTGATCTGCTCCATCGTGGCGACGACTTGCGACACCGCTTCGCCGCCGCGCTGGGCGACGGAGGCGGCGGAGCTGGCGAGCTGGTTGGCGGTCATGGCGGCGTCGGCCGTCTGTTTGACGGTGCCGGTGAGCTCGGACATCGAGGAGGCAGCGTTCTGCAGGTTGCTGGCGGTCTGCTCGGTGCGCTGGCTGAGGTCCAGGTTGCCGGTGGCGATCTCGGCGCTGGCCGTGCCGATGCTGTCGGCCGCGCCGCGCACCTCGCCGATGAGCTTCTGCAGCGAGGCCTGCGTGCCGGACAGTGCCGTCAGCAGGCGGCCGATGTCATCCGAGCCGCCGCCGGGAATCGGGTGTGTCAGGTCAAAGCGCGCCAGCGCCTCGGCCGCCTCGGTGGCCGCGTGCAGGCTGGAGCCCTTTCCGCCGCCGGCCGTGGCCAACCCGAACGCGCCGACCACCCAGGTCAGCACCAGGCTGGCCCAGAGCCAGCTCTTGGCCGAGCCGGCGTTGTCGCCCAGACCGGAGAGCGCCACGCCGACGCCCACGGTCACCACGCCCAGCACCACGCCAAGCGCCATTTTCAGTCGTTGCGAACCGTTGCCAGAACCGAACATGCGTCGTCTCCATGAGTCAAGGAAAGCCGGGCGGGCCGGCAACAGCGCGCAGTGTCGTACCGACCCTGTCGGGGTGGGCGCGTGATCAGCGGCCCAAAACGGCAATAGTTGCGCGAACGAGGGCCTCAGCGACCGGGCCGGCGTTGGCGGCGCAAGGCGAAGCGCAGCGGGTCCACGGCGTCCAGCAGGTCGGCTTCCAGTGGGCGCGGGCCGCCCAGCGCCAGGGCCGCCACGACGCGGCCGGCCAGCGCCGCCCACGTGATGCCGCGCGAACCGAAGCCCGTGCACACGACCAGGCCAGCGCGGCGCGGCTGCAGGCGCAGCTGGGTGGCGGGGGCGCCGGGCGCGGCCAGCCCACCGATCAGCGGCAGGCGGTCGGGCGTGACCAGCCGCCAGCCGACGCGGCCGGCCAGCGGCGCTGTGCCGGCGGACGCGCCCAGACCACCCAGGGCCGCATGCCGCGCGACGTTCTCGGCCTGATCGGCTTCGCGCAGGCTGGGATCGAGGTCGCCGTCCTGCGCGGTGGCGCCGCACCACGCGCCACCCTGGCTGTCGGCGATGGTGTAGCCGCCGCCCGCCACCGGCACGGCCGGCTGCCAGGGCGTACGGGCCAGGTGCGTGAGCTGGCCGCGCTGCACGACCAGCCCCCCGGTCACTTCGTCCGCCAGCGCACCCAGCAGCGGCAATTGGCCGTGCCCGCCGGCCAGCACGACGAGGTGCGCCTCCTCGATCACCGCGCCGTCGCCAGCCAGCAGCTGCCAGCCATGCGCCGTCTCACGCAGCGCCGCGACAGGGGTGTCCATGCGCGTCGCCGTGCCGCTGGCGGCCAGCAGGGCGCGGGTGTAGGCCGCCGGGTCCAGCGCGCCGCCGCCCGGGTAGAACCAGGCGGGCTGGCGCAGCGAGGCACCTGCAAGGGCTGCGGTGGCGTCGGCCGCCAGTGCTTGGACGTAGCCCGGCACCGCGGCCATCTGCGCAACGGCCAGACGCGTTTCCAGGCGCAGCAGCCCGGCCTGATGCGGCAGGCCCAGCTCTGCCAGCAGGGACTGCGTGGCCAGCGCTGCGGCGCGGTTCAGGCGGGCATGCGGGCCGTCGTCAGGGTTGACCGTGCCGTGGAACAGCCCGGCCGGGTTGCCCGAGCTGGCCTGGGCCGGGCCGGGCAGCGCATCGAGCACGGTGCAGGCGACGCCCGCGCGCTGCAGCGCCAGCGCGCAGGCCGCGCCCGCCAGGCCCGCACCGATGATGACGGCGCGCCGCGCCTGCGGCGCCAGTGGCTCGCGCCCGGCGGGGCGCTGCGGCGTGTGGCGCGGCGCGAAGCGGGCGACCGTCATCTCGGGCTTGCTGGCAAAGCCGGGCGCCAGCCCGACCTCGAAGCCCAGCGACGCCAGCGCGCGGCGCATGGGGCGGTGGATGCTCCAGGTCGCCGCCGTCGTGCCCGGCCGCGCATGGCGGGCCAGGCTCTTCAGCAACCAGTCGTCCCACAGCGCGGGGTTGAGCTTGGGCGAGAAGCCGTCGAGGTAGATCGCATCCGCATCCAGCACCAGCTCGCGCAGCAGCTCGCGCGCATCGCCCAGGCCCAGCAGCAGCTCGACGCGGCCGGCCTCTAAGCTCAGCGTGTGCAACCCGGCCGTCAGCGGCGGCCAGCGGTCGACGAGTTGCGCGGCCAGCGCGGGCAGTTCGCTAGCCGCATGAGCGCGCTGCAGGTCGTCGCGGCTCAGTGGGTGCTTCTCGGTGCTGACGAAAACCAGCCGCGCGCAGCGGGCCGGGTCTTGCTGCCAGGCGTCCCAGGTGGCGAGGAAGTTGTTGCCTAGGCCGAAGCCGGTCTCCAGCACGACGAAGCGCTCGCGCCCCTGCCAGCGGCCGGGCAGGCCGTTGCCGCCCAGGAACACATGGCGGGCCTGGGCCAACGCGCCGGCGCGGGCGTGGTACAGGTCGCCGTACTCGGGGGCCTCGGGCGGTCCGTCTGGGCTGAAGTTCACCTGGGCCGGCGTCAGCGCCCAGGGCGCAAGCGCCGTCATGCGCCGCCCCCGGCCTGCAGCAAGGTGGCCAGCGCGGCGCTCAGCAGCAGCGGCAGCGCCAGCGCGGGCATGACCTCGCGGGCAAAGCCCCAGCCGCCAGCGGCCACGGCGGTGATGCTGCGCGTTAGGCTGTTGCAGCCGAAGGCCAACAGCAGGCCCACGAGGGCCTGGTGCTGGCTGATGCCGCCGCCTGACTGCAGGCCCGCCAGCGATGCGATGGGTGCATGCACGTCGGCGAAGGCGGCCAGCGCCACGGCGCCGTACAGGCCAGTGGCGCCGAACTGGCCCTGGGCCCAGCTGACGGCCACGGCCACGCCACTGAGCATCAGCGACAGCAGCACCGCCTCGCGCAGCCGCAGCGGGCCGCGCCGGCTGGCGGGGTCGCTGGCGATGTCGGCATGCGCCTCGGCCTCGCGCGAGCGCCGCGCCAGCAGCCAGCCTAGCCCGCCACAGACCGCGATTCCCTGCAGCGCGATGGGCAGCACTGCCAGCCCGAGCTGCGGCGCCATCGCGAACAGCATGGCCTGCGCCTGCAGCCAGGTGGCGCAGGTGGACATCACCGCGCCCGATGCGCAGGCCAGGCGCAGCGCCGGCTGGTGGCGCGCCTTGGCACCCATCGCGGCGATGGTGGCCGTGCTGGACACCAGGCCCGACAGCAGCCCGGACAGCGCCAGCCCCGCCTGCGGCCCTGCCAGCCGCAGCGCGACATGGCCCACCGCCTGCAGCGCCAGCAGCAGCAGCATCAGCCCCATCAGCGAATGCGCCTTCATACCGGCCAGCCAGGGCAGCGGTTGCTGCGGCATCAGCGGCAGCACCACTAGCGCCAGCGCGCCCAGCAGCAGGCCGTCGTGCAGCTCTTCCTCGCGCAGCATCTCGGTCGCGAAGCGGTGCAGCCGCGTGCGCGCGGCCAGCAACGCCGTCAGCACGACCGCCGCCGGCGCGCCCAGCAGCGGGGCCTGCACGCACAGCGCACCGATCAGGCAGGTCACCAGCAGCGCCAGCGCGCGGGTGAGGCCGGAGTCGCGGCCGCGCGCGAGAGAGATGGCGGCGAGCGTCGTCACGGCCAGCGTGGTGGCCACCAGCAGGCCGGGCAGGGCCATGGCCTGGGCCAGGCCGCCGGCCACGGAGGCTAGTGTGTAGGTTCGCAGCCCCGCAGCCTCGCGCCGGCCGCCGCGCGGCTTGTGGCGCTCGCGCTCCAGCCCGATCAGCAGGCCGCTGCCCAGCGCGGCGGCCAGGCCGGTGAGGAGCTCGCTGGAGACGCCAAAGGCCAGTGCGTCCATCACCACGTGACGGTCTCGCCGTGCTGGGGCACGCGCACGGCCCAGCCCAGTTCGTCCTGGATGCGGCTGCGCAGCGCGTCGGCAGCGGCCGGCTCGCCGTGCACGACATAGACCTGCTCGGGTGGCCGGGGCAGCGCGCGCAGCCACTGCAGCAGACCGTCGGCATCGGCATGGCCGGAGAAGCCGTCGAGGTGGCTGATCTCGGCATTCACCGGCACCCAGCGGCCGCGTATCTTGACCTCGCGCTCGCCCGCCACGATGCGTGCGCCGCGCGTGCCGCCTGCCTGGAAGCCGGGGAAGGCGATGTGGTGCTGCGGCTGCGGCGCCAGCGTCTCCAGGTAGTTCAGCACGCGGCCGCCTGTGGCCATGCCGCTGGCCGAGATGACGACGGCCGGCTTCGCTCGCGGCGCGGCCAGGCTGGCGGCGAGCTTGAGGCTCTGGGCCTGCTTGGTGACGTAGTGCACGCGGTCGGTCAGACTGCGTGCCTCGCTGGCGCTGATGCGCAGCAGCTTGGCGTGCTTGATCGTCAGCTCGGTGGCCTGCTCAGCCATGGGGCTGTCCAGCCAGATGGGCACGTCCAGCGGCAGCTCGCCAGCATTGCGCAGACGCTGCAGCACCAGCAGCAGCGCCTGCGCGCGGCCCACCGCGAAGCTGGGCAGCAGCACCGAGCCGCCGCGCTTGAGGGTGTTGCGCAGAATCTGCGCCAGCCGGGCCTGCGCATCTTCCGGCGCATGCAGCCGGTTGCCGTAGGTGGACTCGATCATCACCACGTCCGCCGCCGGCGGTACCTGCGGCGTGGGCATCAGCAGGTCCCCCACGCGGCCGACGTCGCCCGAGAACAGCAAGCTGCGTCCGCTATGGCTGACGTGGATGCTGCTGGCGCCCAGCAGGTGGCCGGCCGGCGTGAAGCGCACGTCCGTCTGGCCCAGGCGTAGCCGGCCGTCGCGCGGCAGCGGCGCAAACTGCTTGAGCGTGGCCTCGGCCTCGCGCACGCTGTACAGCGGCTGGGCCTTGTCATGGCGGCTGGTGCCGTCGCGATTGGCGCGACGCGCGTCTTCCTCCTGCAGGTGGGCGCTGTCGCGCAGCAGCACCTCGCAGAGGTCGCTGGTTGCCGACGTGGCGTAGATGGGGCCCTTGAAGCCCTGGCGGCGCAGCGCCGGCAGGTAGCCGCAGTGGTCCAGGTGGGCGTGTGAAAGCAGCACCGCGTCGAGCTGCTGGGCAGGCGCGCCTTCGCGGGCCGCCGGGCTGGTGTGAGGGACAAGGGCGGGTGGCGCAGAGAGGGCTGAGGACATCGCGAGCGTGGGGTGAGTGCGGGCAAATACGGGCGGCGCGCCGCATCTTGCTACAGGCGGCGCCCCTAAAATTTTGTTGATGATCTTTCGACCTGTTTTGCTGCTGGCAGCCAGTCTGACAGCCGCCGCCCCGTTGTTGGCCCAGCCGCCCCAACTCACCCGCGAGGAACTGGCGGCGACCACCGTGGAGGTGACGCCCGAGCGCGACGCGGCGGCCAAGTACATGAACGAGCGCAGCGCGACGCTGCACCACATGGGCGCTAGCTGCCGCAAGTTGCTGCGCATGCCGGCCCCGAGCTGGGGGCAGCCCGAGGCCAACGCCTGGGATCAGCACCATTACCGCTACAGCGCGGCGGTGTCGCGCTACATCGGGAAGCGTCAGGCGTTCAATGACGGCCTGAAGAGCTACCTGTCGGCGCGCGAGCGCATCGAAGCCGCCTCCGCGCAAGGCGAGAAAGAAGCAGCCGCTTGGCTGAAGGCCGCGTCGGACCGCGCTCAGGCCTGCCAGGAGTTCTTTGCCGACAGTACCGCAGGGCGCCTGAACCTGACGCCGGAGCATGTGCACACGCCGGTGCTGGAAGACCTGGCCCGACGCCTGTTCGACCCTCGAACGCCCGCGGCGGCGGCGCCCTGATCCGGCGCGCGCGGCAGGTCAGGGGCTGGTGAACCAGGCCTCGGTGCGGCGGTTCGGGGGCAGCGGGCGGCTGTCGGCCAAGAAGCCATGCGGCCCCTGGGCCAGGGCCTGCTGCCAGCTCTTGTCATCGGCGAGCACCGGGCCATCAGCGCCGACCAGCGCACGCTTGAACTCCACCACCACCATCGCGCCGGGCTGTACCTCCAGCTCAAGCGGCTTGCCGCGCTCGCGGTCGTAGGGGTCGATGACATAGCGTCCCGGCGGCACGGCCAGCAGTGCATGGGTGTTGCTGTCCATGGGCGGCGTGCGGCCGGCCTTGGGCGGGTGCTCGTCCTTCATCCAAGCCTCGGAGGCCCAGTCCACCTTGGCCAGAGTCTCGGCCGGTTGGTCGGCTGGCCGCAGCAGGAAGACCTTGCTGCGCGGGAAGTTCCGCCGCCCGGAGGTGAAGTAGCTGTTCACGAAGGCAATGGCGCCCTGTGTGTCGGAGCGCCACGAGGCGATGTCTGCGGGCGCCACCCATTGCGAGCCCGGCACCGGGGCGTGCGCGCGGGTCTGGCCGCGTTGGCCCAGCATGGCAGGCAGTGTGTGGGCGAAGTAGCGTTGGAGGTGCAGCTGCAGACCCCAGATGCGGCCCCGCTCGTACACGTCGTCCGTGTAGATGGTGCGCAGCGCATGCCACAGCAGCCGCTGCCCGGTGCGGTCCCACAGCGCTTCCTCGACCGTCCAGCGCATGCGCGGTACCAGCCCGTAGGCATTGGTCTCGGTGTCGTAGATGCGCCAGCGGCTCAGCAGCACATGGCGGCGCTGCGCCGGCACATCCAGTTGTGCCACATGCGCGGCCAGGTCGCGCAGCTGCCAGGTCTGGCGTGACAGGCGCAGCGGCAGTGCGCCTGCGTGGCTGTCCGCATAGGTGGCCAGCTGCCCGCAGAAGAACTCCACACCGGGCGCCACCGGCACCGGCAGGCTCAGGCCCAGCAGCTTCTTGCTGCGGGGCTTGCAGTACTCGTCGCTGGCTTCCACGACGACCTCGATGTCCTCGGTGGGCAGGGTGTCGGGCAGTGCGTCGCGCCGCACGTCCAGGTCGTGGGCGTTGTACTGGTTGGGCCCCCAGGGCGCCTCGCGCAACTGGGCCTGTGCAGCGCTGGCGGCGAGCAGCAGTGCCAGCCACGCGCCGGCCAGCGGGCGGCGAACGGGCAACGCAAGGGTGGCAGTCATCCTTCGGATACTCCGGCGGGTCAAGTCACGAGGCCAGCAAGGCTAGCAGCGCCGCGGTGTCCAGTGGCGCCGCCTGGCCATCGCCCTCCAGCATGCCCTCGGCCAGGCCACGTTTGTCTCGGTGCAGTTCGACGATGCGCTCTTCCACCGAGCCGGCGGTGACGAGCCGGTAGACGGTGACCGGCCGCTGCTGGCCCATGCGGTGGGCGCGGCCGCTGGCCTGGTCCTCTGCGGCCGGGTTCCACCAGGGGTCGACGATGAGCACATAGTCGGCCGCCGTCAGGTTCAGGCCGAAGCCGCCGGCCTTCAGGCTGATCAGGAACACGTCCCCCTCGCCGGCCTGGAAGGCCGTCGCGCGCCGGGTGCGCTCGGCCTGTGGCGTGCTGCCGTCCAGGCGCTGGTGGGCCACACCCATCTGCACGAGGCGTTCGGCCAGCAGGTCGAGAAAGTCGGTGAACTGGCTGAACACCAGCGCCTTGTGCCCGCCGGCCACCAGCTCGCGCACCAGATGTTCGAACTCGGCCATCTTGCTGCCCACCAGGCCCAGCTCGGGCGACACGAGGCGCGGGTCGCAGGCCGCGCGGCGCAGCCGCATCAGCTCGGCCAGCACCTGCATGGGCGCGCCGCGCTCGGGGTCGGCGGCGGCCTGGGCGACGGCGTCGCGGGCGTCGCGGCGCAGCGCTTCCAGGAAGTGGCGCTCGGCCTCGCTGGGCTCCACGCGGTGGACGATCTCGGTGCGCGGGGGCAGGTCTTGCAGCACCTGGGCCTTGGTGCGGCGCAGCAGGAAGGGCGCGACGAGGCGGCGCAGCCGCGCGCGGGTGGCGGCGTCCTGCTGGCGCTCGATGGGGCCGGCAAAACGCTCGTTGAACTGCGGCGCCGTTCCCAGCAGGCCGGGGTTGACGAGGTTCATGATGGACCACAGGTCGGCCAGCCGGTTCTCCACCGGCGTGCCCGACAGCGCGAGCCGGAAGTCGGCGTCGAACTCGGCGACGGACCGGGCGCGTTTGGTGGCGGCGTTCTTCAATGCCTGCGCCTCGTCCAGCACCAGGCTGGCCCAGCGGCGGCTGGCGAAGCCCTCAGCGTCGATCTGCGCCAGCGCGTAGCTGGCCACGATGACGTCGCCCGGGCCGGCGGCGCGCAGCAGCGCCGTGCGGTCGGCGGCTTCGGCGTAGACCTGCACGTTCAGGCCGGGCGCGAAGCTGGCACATTCGGCCGCCCAGTTGCCGCACACCGAGGTGGGCGCCAGCACCAGGGCCGGGCCGGCCGGGCTGCGCTCGATCAGCAGCGCCAGCGTCTGCACGGTCTTGCCCAGGCCCATGTCGTCGGCCAGGCAGGCGCCGAAGCCGGCCGCCGCCAGGCGGCTCATCCACGCAAAGCCCTCGGCCTGGTAGGCACGCAGCTGCGCGCGCAGCGCCTTCGGCGGCTGCGGCTGCAGTGCGGCGGCGGCGCTCAGCTGGGCGAGGCGGGCGTGCCAGGTTTTGTCCCCGCCCAGCTGCACACCGGCCAGACCTTGCTCCAGCCAGGCTGCGCCTGCCTGCGGCAGCTGCAGCTCGCCCTTCTTGACCTGGCCCAGCGCGTCCAGGTCGCGCAGCTGCTGGCGCAACTGCTCGGACAGTGCGAGGTAGTGGCCCTCGGCCAGCCGCACGAAGCGGCTCTTGCTGGCCCGGCTCAGCGACAGCAGCTCCTGCAGCGCCAGCACGCGGCCGGGCTCGACCTGCACCTCGCCGCTCACGCCCAGCCAGTCGCGCCCGCTGCTGACGCTGATCTGCACCGCCTGGCCGTCCACCGGCAGCACGCGCACCGGCTTGCCCTTGGGCCAGGCCAGTGCGGCGATGGCCGGCAGGCCGGGCAGGCGCTCGACGGCCGCCAGGGCTTCTTCTGCGTCTGCGAGCAGCCAGGGTTGGTCGGGCGGCTGCTCGGGGTCCAGGAAGGGCAGGGCGTCCAGCACGGCCTGGCGGTGGGCGGCCTCGGCGGCGAGGTCGCGCTCGGTGGCCAGGCTGACGCCCTCGTGCAGGCACATCAGCCGCTCGCGGCCCTGGCCGGGCGTGACGGCGGGGCCGAAGTCGCCGAAGGGCTGAGCCACCAGCAGCAGCTGCAGACCCTCGCCCTGCGGCGTGAGCCGGGCATGCAGCCGGCTGTCGCCGGCCACGCGCTGGCCGGCTTCGGCGTCGGAGTGCAGCTGGAAGTGGCCGGTCAGCACCTGCAGCGCGGCGCTCAGCTCGGTGGTGGCGTCGGCCGGCACGCGCCAGCCCTGCGCCACCAGCTCGGCCACGCGGCGCTGCGTGGGCGTGATACGGATCAGCCGCGCGCGGCCCGGCCCCTCGCGCAGCACGCGCTGAGTGTTGCGGCGCTCGCGCTCGGCCTCGGCCTGGGCGCCGAACAGCGCGCCCACGTGCGGCGCGTCGGTGGCGATCAGCGGCGGCTGCAGGTGGAACTCGAAGGCCTCGCCGCCCTCATGCGCCACGCGGCGCACCTCTAGCTCGGGCAACCCTTCGCTGAGCTCCACCCACTGGCCCGGCGCGTCAGCAAACATCAGGTGCGGGTGGCCCAGCAGCGCCACCAGCGCGGCGCTGACGTCCAGCCGCAGATCGTGCACGCCGGCCCAGGCGTCGCGCTCGATGTGGCGCAGCACGAGGTTGTCGCGACTGCGCTGCGCGCCCTGCTTTTTCAGCTTGGCCAGTGTGACCGCCTTGAACTTGCGACCGCCCCGGGCGCCGGTGCTCATCTCCAGCGGCTCCAGCGTGTGCACGCGGCCGGCGGCGTCCAGCGTCAGCTGCCAGGCCAGCTCGACCTTGTTGGCGGCGTCGCCGGGCTTGCCGTCGTCGCTGAGGCTGGCGATGGCGGCGAGCGCATCCCGCCAGGCCGGGCGTGGCGCGCTGAGCATGGGCACCACGCGCGTCGGTGTGGCGCCACCCAGCTGCAGTCGCTGCAGTGCATCGGACAGGTATTGCGCCAGCAGGGCCTGCTCGGGCTGCAGGGCGTCCAGCAGCCGCGCGGCCTGTGCGGCGGCCCAGCCCGGCGCCGGCTTGCCCAGCCAGGCGCACAGCAGAAGGCGGTCCTCGGGCGCGGCATCGCCGGGCGCATGGGGCTCGAACGCAGCCTCCAGAAAGCTGTCCTCGCCCAGCCGCACGCCGATGCCATGCGCCCACAGGCCCCAGGCCTCGTAGGCCGTGGGGCTGCGCGTGCCGGACTCGGCGATGGCGTATTTGCGCGCTTTCGCCCAGGCCTTGGGATCGTCCTGGGCCAGCAGCGCCAGCAGGTACAGGCGCGCGGTGTCCAGCTGCAGCGCGCCACGGCGGCTGCGGCTGGCGGTGTGGATGGCCTTGATGGCGGCTTCGAACTCTGTGGCGGCCTCGGCCCAGCGGCCGGCGGTCAGCGCTCGGGCGGCGGCCAGCAGCGTGACGCCGGGGCCGGCCAGGCCGTCGAGCTGGCGCTCGGCGTCGTCCAGTGCCAGCGCCTGGAGGTGGGCCTCGGCCAGCCGCGCGCGCATGGGGAGGGCCAGCGGGCCGGGATGCGCGTTCAGCCAAGCGCGCAGTTCGGTGCGCACAGGGTACTGCGGCAACAGCACGTCCAGCAGCAAGCCCAACAGCCGGTCGCGCACCCCTGGATCCAGTTGGCCGAGCAGCCTGGGGCACCAGGGCTCGGTCAGGGCCTGCACGGCCAGCATGGGGTCCTGCAGCTCGGTCAGCCGCGTGCTGAGCAGCGCATCGAACTCGGCCGCCGGCATGCCGGAGAACACCATCAGCCGCAGCGCGGTGCGCATGTCGGCTTCGTGCCGGAAGTTGACCCAGCCGACGGGCTCGCGCCAGTCTCCGCGGCCTGGGCTCTGCAGCCACAGGAACTGCCGCCAGTAGTGCTCGGCCTGTGGCGTGAGCAGCAGGGCTTGCAGCCGGTCGACGTGGTCGGCCAGCGAGATGCGCGTGCCCTTGCCCAGTAGCGATTCCGCCCGTCCCTTGGCTACCAGTGTCTGCAGGCCGTCGCGCACGGATGCCAGGTCGAACGCGTGGCCATCGGCGCGCAGCTGCGCTGTCAGCTTCAGCCACTGCAACGTGATGCTGGTGTTGACGGTGCCGCCCAGCAGCAGCGCGGCGTCGATCAACGCCTGCAGGTCGGCTTCTTGAAGCGCGGTCTGCGCTGGCTGGCTCTGTTCGCCGGTGGCCTCGCGGGCGCGGCGCAGCATTTCTTCTCCGGTGACGATGCTGCCATCAGGTAGCTTGAACTGGAGCGAGTTTTTCGGGTGGCGTGCCATGACGGAGCATTAGATCAGCCAAGAAAAACGGCCTGCCCCGTGATGGGGAGGCCGTGTGCATGTGGCTCATGCCCGGCCGCCTGCATGCGGCCGGGCCTTCGGCAGGCGTCGCAGAGCACGCAGGTGCTCTGCGACGCCCTGCCTCAGCGCTTGGGCTGGGTCAGGCGCGGGCCGTTGTTGTGGCGCGGGGCGCCGCCGTCACGGCCGGGCTGGCCGCCTGCGGTGCGCGGCGCCTGCTGGCCTTGCGGCTTGGGGGCGGTGCGGGCGCCGCCGTGGCCCGTGTGGGCCTGGGGCTTGCCACCGCCGCCGGCCGGGCGGCCGCCGTCGCGCGAGCCGCCGCGATTGTCGCCGCTACGGCCACCGCCACCGCCACCGCCACCGCCACCCGGGCGGCCGCCACGGCCGGCGTGCTGCGGCGGGTTGGGGTTGCGGCCCCGGCTGCCGTTGGGATTCAGCACGGTGCGGCCCAGCACGATGGGCTCGGCCTTTTCGTTGGGGTCGGGTGCGAAGCCGGGCACGATTTCCTTGGGGATCTCGCGCTTGATGAGGCGCTCGATGTCCTTTAGGAAGCCGTTCTCGTCGACACAGACGAGGCTGACCGCTTCGCCCTGGGCGCCGGCACGGCCGGTGCGGCCGATGCGGTGCACGTAGTCTTCGGCCACGTTGGGCAGCTCGAAGTTGACGACGTGGGGCAACTGGTCGATGTCGATGCCGCGCGCGGCGATGTCGGTGGCGACGAGGCAGGTCAGGTCGCCCGACTTGAAGTCGGCCAGCGCCTTGGTGCGCGCGCTCTGGCTCTTGTTGCCGTGGATGGCCATGGCGCTGATGCCCTGATCGTTCAGGTAGTCGGTCAGGCGGTTGGCGCCGTGCTTCATGCGGGCGAAGACCAGCACCTGGTGCCAGTCACCGCTCTTGATGAGGTGGACCAGCAGTTCCTTCTTGCGCTCGCGGCCGACCGGATGCACCTTCTGCGCAATCGCGTCGTTGGTCTGGTTGCGGCGGGCCACCTCGATGAGGGCCGGCTGGTTCAGCAGGCGGTCGGCGAGGTTCTTGATCTCGTCGCTAAAGGTGGCGCTGAACAGCAGCGACTGCTTCTTGGCGGGCAGCAGCGCCAGCACCTTCTTGATGTCGTGCACGAAGCCCATGTCCAGCATGCGGTCGGCTTCGTCGAGCACGAGGATCTGCACCTGCGACAGGTCCAGTGTGCCTTGCTGCGCGTGGTCGAGCAGGCGGCCGGGCGTGGCGACGAGGATGTCGACGCCGTCACGCAGCTTGTTGATCTGCGGCTGCATGCCGACGCCGCCAAACATGACCATGCTCTTCAACGGCAGGTACTTGCCGTAGGTCTGCACGCTTTCCTCGACCTGGGCGGCCAGTTCGCGGGTGGGCGTCAGCACCAGGGCGCGGATGGCGATCTTGCCGCGCTTGTTCAGCAGCTTCTCGCCGGTGGACAGGCGGTGCAGCATGGGCAGCGTGAAGCCGGCGGTCTTGCCGGTGCCGGTCTGCGCACCGGCCATCAGGTCACCACCGTTCAACACGGCGGGAATGGCCTGGGCCTGGATGGGGGTGGGGGAGGTGTAGCCGGCGTCGGCGATGGCCTTGAGCAGCGGCGCTGCAAGGCCCAGGGTGTCGAAACTCATCGAATCCTAAGAAGGGGAGGGCACGCCAACAATCACCGGGGCTTGCCGTGACGCCGGGGAGGCGACACCAGTCTTCGGGCAAGCCAGGCCGCGTGCGGGGGCTCAAAAAAATGAAACGCCGCGCAAGACTGAGAGCGCGGCGTTGGCGGCCATTCTAACGGCTGGTGCCGTGGGGCTTATTTGGAAACAGTGACTCATTCGACGCTGAGCCAGTTGTTGGCCGAGTGCAGCACGCGCACGTTGGCACGCATGGCCCACGGAATCATCTGCCGGTGCAGCGGGATGATGTTGACCTGCTGCCGGTACTCGGCCAGTGCGCCTTTAATGAGTTGCTCGCGCTTTTTCGGGTCGGTCTCGACGGTGGAGGCGCCGGCCAGCGCGTCGGCCTTGTCGTTCACCCAGCCGCCGTTGTTGGAGATTCCCACGCCCTGCTCGCCGCGGTTGCGCAGGATGGGGGTCAGCATGGTCTCGGCATCGGTGCTGCCGCCGCCCCAGCCGTGCAAGTAAAGGCTGGTGTCGTACTTGTCAATCTTGGGAAAGTACAGCACGCGGGGCAGTGCATTCACCTTCACCCTGACCTTGAGCTGCGCCCACAGGCTGGCCAGCGCTAGGCAGATCTTCTCGTCGTTGACGTAGCGGTTGTTGGGGCAGTCCAGCGTGACCTCGAAGCCGTCGGCATAGCCGGCTTCGGCCATCAGTCGGCGGGCGGCGGCCACGTCGTAGGGCAGGCGGGTTTCCAGGCTGGCGTCGCTGTAGGCCCCCAGCGGCGACGGCGTCAGCCCGCCGGTGGGCACCGAGAAACCGGCCATGATCTTGGTCTTGATGGCCTCGATGTCGATGGCCTGGTAGAGCGCCCGGCGCACACGCAGGTCCTTGAACGGGTTCCTGTCGCCGGGCACCTGGCCGTAGAGCAGCTTGTCGCGTGCCTGGTCCATGCCGATGAAGAGGATGCGGTTGTCCACGCCGTCCAGCACCGTGAGGCCCGGGGTGGCGCGCAGGCGTTCGATGTCCCGGGGCGGCGGGTCCAGCACGAAGTCCACCTCGCCCGAGATCAGCGCCGCCGTGCGCGTGGCGTCGATGCTGATGGGCATGAACACCAGCTCCTGCACAGTGCCCTGGCCCGGCAGGCTGCGACCCCAGTGGGCGGCATTGCGCTTGAACACGGTCTTCACGCCGGGCTGGCGGCTGACGAGGATGAAGGGGCCGGTGCCATTGGCGTTCTGGCTGGCGTAGGACTCCTCCTTCGCCTTCAGGTCCAGTGGCCGCGTGACGCGATTGGTCTCGGCCCAGCGCTTGCTCATGATCCTCAGGCTGACCAGGTGCTCGGCAAAGATCGGGTTGGGCTTGGCCAGCGCGAACACCAGCGTCAGCGGGTCCACCGCCTTGGGCACGCCCACGGCGCTGGCGTAGACGCGGTAGGGCGACACGGGGTCGCGCAGGCGCTGCAGGGAGAACACGACATCGTCGGCCGTGAATGGCGTGCCGTCGTGGAACTTGACGCCCGGACGCAGCTTCACGCGCCACAGCAGTGACGTGGCCTGCGTCCACTCGACGGCCAGCGCCGGCGCCAGGGTCTGGTCGGGCAGGCGCTGTATCAGCGGCTCGTAAACCTGGCCGTTCAGCGAGTTGGTCTGGACCTCGTTGGCGGCATGCGGGTCGGTGGACTGCAGGTCGCCCTGGGCGGCCCAGCGCAGGGTCTGGGCCTGGGCGACGCACGCCAACAGGACAAGTGGCAGCACAAGCAGACGGCGCATGACCTCTCCCGCGATGGTGTTGGCCTGAGTTTCCTGGCCTGGCCGGCTGTGTGCCCGCGTGCAAACCCCGAGATCGCCCGCGCCGCGTCGGCGACAATAGCGGGCATCGCAGGCCCTCTCGGGGCCTGCCGCCATTTCAGCCACACAGGATTTGCCCATGGCCCAGTACGTGTTCTCGATGAACCGCGTCAACAAGACGGTTCCCCCCAAGCGCCACATCCTCAAGGACATCTCGCTGTCGTTCTTCCCCGGCGCCAAGATCGGCGTGCTGGGCCTGAACGGCTCGGGCAAGTCCACGCTGTTGAAGATCATGGCCGGCGTCGACAAGGAGATCGAAGGCGAAGCCATCCCGATGCCCGGCATCAAGATCGGCTACCTGGAGCAGGAGCCCAAGCTCAACCCCGAGCAGACCGTGCGCGAGGCCGTGGAAGAGGGCATCGGCGGCGTGCTGGCGGCCAAGAAGCGCCTGGATGAGGTGTACGCCGCCTATGCAGAGCCGGACGCCGACTTCGACGCTCTGGCCGCCGAGCAGGGCGAGCTGGAAGCCATCATCGCCGCCGCCGGCAGCGAGAACACCGACCTGCAGCTGGAACTGGCCGCCGACGCGCTGAACCTGCCGCCGTGGGACGCGCAGATCGGCGTGCTGTCGGGCGGCGAGAAGCGCCGCGTGGCGCTGTGCCGCCTGCTGCTCTCCAAGCCCGACATGCTGCTGCTGGACGAACCCACCAACCACTTGGACGCCGAATCGGTCGAGTGGCTGGAGCAGTTCCTGCAGCGCTTCCCCGGCACCGTCGTGGCCATCACCCACGATCGCTACTTCCTGGACAACGCCGCCGAGTGGATTCTTGAACTCGACCGCGGCCACGGCATTCCGTGGAAGGGCAACTACTCCGACTGGCTGGACCAGAAGGAGCGCCGCCTGGAGCAGGAGCAGAAGTCCGAGGATGCCCGCGCCAAGGCAATGAAGGAAGAACTGAAGTGGGTGCGCTCCAACGCCAAGGGCCGCCAGGCCAAGAGCAAGGCGCGCCTGGCCCGTTTCGAGGAACTGAGCGACGTTGAATACCAGAAGCGCAACGAGACCAACGAGATCTTCATCCCCGTGGCCGAGCGCCTGGGCAATGAGGTCATCGAGTTCGAAAACGTCTCCAAGAGCTTCGGCGACCGCGTGCTGATCGACAACCTGTCGTTCAAGGTGCCTGCCGGCGCCATCGTCGGCATCATCGGCCCCAACGGCGCCGGCAAGTCGACGCTGTTCCGCATGATTCAGGGCGTGGAGCAGCCTGACTCGGGTACGGTCAAGATCGGCAAGACCGCCAAGCTGGCCTTCGTGGATCAGAGCCGCGCCAGCCTGGCCGCCGACAACACCGTGTGGCAGGACGTTTCTGGCGGCCTGGACAACATCATCGTTGGCAAGTTCATCATGCCCAGCCGCGCCTACCTGGGCCGCTTCAACTTCAAGGGCAACGACCAGCAGAAGCTTGTCGGCTCGCTGTCGGGCGGCGAGCGCGGCCGCCTGCACCTGGCCAAGACGCTGGCCCAGGGCGGCAACGTGCTGATGCTGGACGAGCCGTCCAACGACCTGGACGTCGAAACGCTGCGCGCGCTGGAAGAGGCGCTGCTGGAGTTCGCCGGCTCGGCCATGGTCATCAGTCATGACCGCTGGTTCCTGGACCGCATCTGCACCCACATCCTCGCCTGCGAGGGCGATTCGCAGTGGTTCTTCTTCGACGGCAACTTCCACGAGTACGAGGCCGACAAGCGCAAGCGCCTGGGCGAGGAAGGCGCGCGCCCGAAGCGCATGCGCTTCAAGCCCATCAAGTAAGGCCTGGCCGGCCAGGGCGCGACACGCGTCTTGGCCGTGTTTCACAGTTCTTTACCTCAGCCCCAAACACCGCCAACAGCGCGCTTGGAAGATCCCCATCACACCTTCTTCCTTCAGGAGACCCGTGATGAAAGCCTTCCAATTCCAGAATCTTTTGCGCATCGGCACCGTGGCTGCGGCCCTGGCCTTGAGTGGCATGGCGGCCCAGGCCATGCCGGGTGGCGGGCACGGCCGGCACGGCGGCGGCCCTGGTGCCATGGCGGCCAGTGGCCCCTTCGGTGGTTTTGGTGGCCACATGCTGGAACTCGTGAATGCCACGGACGCCCAGCGCAGCCAGATCAAGAACATCTTCCAGGCCGCCCGGAAGGACTTGTCGGGCCAGCGCGAGGCCGGTGCCAAGCTGCACCAGCAACTGGCCGCGCTCTACGCCGCGCCCAACATCGATGCCGCCGCGATCGAGTCGCTGCGCCAGCAGATGAGCGCCCAACACGAGGCTGCCTCCAAGCGCATGAGCCAGGCCAGCATCGAGGCGGCCCGCGTGCTGACGCCGGAGCAGCGCGCCAAGATCGCCGAGGTCGCCAAGAAGCGCCAGGCCCGCATGGCCGAGCGCGCCGAGCACCGCCGCTGAGCCCACGCATTGCCAGGAGTTCTGCGATGCTTGAGCCCAGGATCACCGGTGCCGTGCCGCGCCGGCCTTTCATTCCCTCGCAGAACCTGCCGATGACTGCCCGACTGCTGCTGATCGATGACGACGCCCGCCTGACCGGCATGGTGGGCGACTACCTCCGTGCGGCCGGCTTCGAGGTCGGCACCGCGGGCAATCTGGCCCAGGCGCGTGAGTCGCTGACGCAAAGCCGCTTCGACCTGCTGGTGCTGGACATCATGCTGCCCGACGGCGACGGCCTGGACTTCTGCCGCTGGCTGCGCGGCGACGCGCGCTGGCGCCACCAGCCGGTACTAATGCTGTCGGCACGTGGCGAACCCATGGACCGCATCCTGGGCCTGGAGCTGGGCGCCGACGACTACCTCGCCAAGCCCTTCGAGCCGCGCGAACTGCAGGCCCGCATCAAGGCCTTGCTGCGCCGGCTGGAGCCCAAGCTGGACGGCGACGAGGTGCTGCGGTTCGGCCGTCTGGACATCGACCTCGCGGCCCGCGTGGCGCGACTGGACGGCAAGATCTGCGACCTTACCAGCCACCAGTTCGACCTGCTGGTCGTGCTGGCGCAAAGCCCGGGGCGCGTGCTGAGCCGCGACCAGATCATGGACGCGCTCAAGGGCCATCCGCTGGAGGCCTTCGACCGCTCCATCGACGTGCACATCTCGCGCATCCGCGCCGTCATCGAGGACGACCCCAAGACGCCGCGCCGCGTACTGACCGTGCGCGGTGCGGGTTATGTGTTCGCGCGCAAGCAGGACGCTGACGGCGACGCCGCCTGATCTTGAAGTCCCTCTACCTCCGCATCTACTTGACGCTGGTGGCGCTGCTGCTGGCGTTCGCGTTCGGTTCGGCCTGGCTGTTCCAGCGCCACATCGAGCAGGAGCGCGGCAATGTCGAAATAGCGGCCAGCGAGCGGCTGAATGCGATCGCCGAGTTGCTGCGCCTGGCTTTGCCGCCGGCCACGGCAGCGCGCCGAGAGCAGGCGGCGGCGTTCATGGAATGGTCCGGGCGCCTGCGCATGCCGTTGGCTCTGGAGGACGAGCGCGGCCGCATTGCGGCCACCGGCGCGTTTCATCGCCGCGTGGACGACCCCGGCGCGGTCATCATCCGCGCCAGCCTCGGTGACGGCCGTACGCTGGACATGGTGCGCACCGTGCGACCGCCCGTGGCGTCGGGCGGTCCAGGCGGGCCGGGTGGCCCCGGGCCCGGGGCGGGCGGGCGCGGGGCACGGCCGGACGAAGGTCTGTGGAATGCGCCCTGGACGGCGCGCGCCGGGGCGCCCGGCAGCACGCAGCTGTCGACCCTGGCCGTGGTGCTGCTGCTGCTCTTCATCGGCGTGGCGGCGGGGGCCTACCCGGTGGTGCGCCGCCTGACACGCCGGCTGGAGGCGCTCAAGGGCGGCGTCGAGCAGTTCGGCGCCGGCCAGCTGCATCACCGCGTGGACGACAGTGGCCGCGATGAGGTGGCCGCCCTGGCCGCTAGCTTCAACCAGGCGGCCGCACGCATCGAGACGCTGCTGCGCTCCCACCAGACCCTGCTGGCCAACGCCAGCCATGAGCTGCGCTCGCCGCTTGCGCGGCTGAAGATGGCGTTCGCGATGCTGGACGACGCGGCGCCCGCCCAGCGGCAGCGACTGGCGCAGGAGATCGACGTCAACATCGCCGAGTTGGATGCGCTCGTCGAGGAAGTGCTGCTGGCCAGCCGGCTGGAGGCTGGCAGCGCCCTCGGCGACAGCCAGCCGGTGGATCTGCTGGCACTGGCGGCTGAGGAGGCTGCGCGCACCGAGGTGGCCTTCGAGCCCGAGACGGATGCGGCGCGCGTGGACGGCCAGGAGCGCCTGCTGCGCCGCGCGCTGCGCAACCTGTTGGAGAACGCGCGCCGCTATGGCGGCCCTGACGTGCAGCTCGGCCTGCGGCCGGTGGCCGGCGGCTACGAGATCGTCGTCGCCGACCGCGGCCCCGGCGTGCCGGCGGAACTGCGCGAGCGCATCTTCGAGCCCTTCTACCGCCTGCCCGGCCATGCCGAAATGGCGGGCGGCGTGGGCCTGGGGCTGAGCCTGGTCAAGCAGATCGCCGAGCGGCATGGCGGCAGCGCGCGCTGCCTGGCGCGCGACGGCGGCGGCAGCCGCTTCGTCATCTTCCTGCCGGCCACGAAGCACTGACCCGGCTCAATCGCCATCAGGCATCGCCGCCCCCCGTGCGAGAGGCTCACATCGTCAGCGGTTCTCGTTGAAGACGCGCTTGAGTAGCAGGCTGAGCAGCAGCGCCGCCGCGAGCAGGCCTGCAGTGGCCGCCTGCCAAAAGCCCACCGCGCCGTTACCGTCCGCGCCGAACGCGACGACATAGCCGCCGCCAATGCCCAGGCCCCACAGCGCGATGACGTAGATGACCATGGGCAGCGTGGCCACCTGATAGGCGCGCAGCACGTAGGCGGCCACGGTCTGCAGTGCGTCGCCCAGGTGGAAAAACCACACCCACACCAGCAGCGGCAGCGCGGCGGCGGCTGCCTCGGGGTTGTCGGTGTAGAGCGCGACGATGGGAGCGCGCGCCAGCGCAATGACGGCACCCAGGCCGGCCGCCACCAGCGCGGCCAGCGCCATTGCGTGCCTGCCGACGATGCGGGCCTCGCGCTTCTGGCCGGCGCCCAGGTGCTGGGCTACCAGCGTGCCAGCGGCCGTGGCCAGGGCCAGCGCCGTCATGAACATCATGGCGACGAGGTTGACGGCGATCTGGTGCCCGGCCACCGGCGTGGCGCCCAGGCGGGCGATGAAGAAGGCCATGAAGGTGAAGCCGGTCACCTCCACGAGGATGGATCCGCCCATGGGCAGGCCCAGCCGCACCAGCCCCGTCAGGGCCTGCCAGTCGGGCCGCGTGTGCCACAGCATGGGCACGCGGAAAGGGCGGTAGAAGGCGTCGCGGCGCAGCAGCACCAGCGCCACCAGCGCCTGCGCCGTCATCGCAATGGCCGTGGCCCAGCCGCAGCCGCCCACGCCCATCGCCGGGATGGGGCCCCAGCCGAACACCAGCACAGCGTTCAGCGGCACCTTGGCCGCTAGCCCTGTGAGCTGCATGGCCATGACGGCCTTGGGCCGGCTGATTGCCGTGGAGAAGCCGCGAAAGGCCGTGAACAGCAGGCCCGCCGGCAGCGCAAAGGCCTCGGGGCGGGTGTAGGCGCGTACCTTGTCGGCCTGGGTGGCGTCCAGATGGGCCAGCGCGATGAAGGGGTCGGGGAACCACAGCAGCAGGCAGCCGGGCACGCAAAGCAGCACGGCCAGCCACTGCGACTGCACGAAGCTCTGGCCAGCGCCGGGCAGGTCGTCACCGCCGTACTGCCGGCCGGCGATGGGCCCGACGGCAAGCACGATGCCCATCAGGCCCACGAAGATGGTCACGTAGGCCGCCGAGCCCACGGCCAGCGCGGCCAGATCCTGCGGGCCCACGCGGCCCATCATCAGCGTGTCCACCGTGCTGAACATCATCACGGCGAGCTGACCCACAAGCACGGGCCAGGCCTGTGGGACGAGGCGCTGGACGGAGTCGACGAACCGGATTCTGCTCATGCCGGCCAGGCGCTCGGCCTGCGTCACTTCAGCACCCGTTCGGCATAGCGGTTGAAGCGCCAGGCCGTGCCTTCCTGCGTGATGCGCTGCCAGACCAGGCGCTTCTCGAACGGCCCCAGCGCCGGCCAGTGCTGTACCTCGTCAAAGGTGCGGCCGCAGCCCTTGCAGAGCGGGTCGCCCTGGGCGGTGGAGCAGATAGCGATGCAGGGCGAGTCGGGCGTGGTTTCGTACCAGCCAAGCCAGGCGCCCAACGCCTGGTCGCTTAGCGCGTCGACGTCGATCTCGGTCGTGCGCATCCAGGCCAGCAGAGCGTAGGCCTCGGCGAGCGCGCACACCTCGGGGGCGGCGCTGATGCCGTCGATGGAGGGCGATTGCTCGCGCCACCAGTTGATGGCGGCCTCGAGGTCGGTGACATGCACTTTCTCGGTGTTCAAGTGACCAGCCCCATCACGCCACGCACCTCGCGCAGCGTCTTGCGCGCCACGGCGCGGGCGCGCTCGGTGCCCAGCTCCAGCGTCCACTTGACCTGCTGTGGGTCCAGCGCTGCGGCGCGCTCGCGCCAGGGCGCCTGCTCGCGCTGGATGGCCTCGATCAGCGGCTGCTTGCAGTCCAGGCAGCCCTGTGTCGCCGTGCGGCAGCCGGCTTCACAGGCGGCGCGCGTGGTGTCGTCGGTGTAGATCTGGTGCAGCGACCAGACGGGGCAGCGAGCCGGGTCGCCGGCATCGGAGCGGCGTACGCGTTGCGGGTCGGTGGGCATGGTGCGGATCTTGTTCGCCGTGACCTCGGGCTCATCGCGCATCGCGATCGCGTTGTCCAGGCTCTTGCTCATCTTCTGGCCGTCCAGCCCCGGCACGCGGGCGGTCTCGGTCAGCAGCGCCTGCGGCTCGGCAAACACCGGCGCGCCCTCGGCATAGAGCCGGTTGAAGCGCCGCGCGACCTCGCGGGTCACTTCGACGTGTGCCGCCTGATCCTCGCCCACCGGCACGCCGGCCGGCTTGTAGAGCAGGATGTCGGCTGCCTGCAGCAGTGGGTAGCCGAGGAAGCCGTAAGTTGCGAGCTCAGGGTTGGCGGCCACTTGGTCTTTGTAGCTGGGCATGCGTGCCAGCCAACTGGACGGCGTGCACATGGCCAGCAGCGTGAACAGCTCGGCGTGCTCCGGCATGCGGCTTTGCAGGAACAGCGTGCAGCGCTCGGGGTCGATGCCTGCGGCCAGCCAGTCGGTGACCATGTCGTAGGCATGGCGGGCCAGCGTCTCGCCGCTGGGGCGCTGTGTAGTCAGCGCATGCCAATCGGCGACAAAGAAGAAGCAGTCGTGTGTGTCCTGCAGCTGCACCCAGTTCTTGAGTGCGCCGTGGAAATGGCCGAGATGGAGTGCGCCGGTTGGGCGCATGCCCGACAGGACGCGCGGGCGGGTGATGACGGGTGTCGACATGGACTGCGGATTGTCGTTCACCCGGGTTGCCCTGCCGAACGGCAGGGGTGCGCCACCTACACTTCTGTTCCATGAAGCGATTGGTGATTCTGATTTCGGGACGGGGCTCCAACATGGAGGCCATCGTGAAGGCCTGCGCGGCCGAAGGCTGGCCGGCCGAGGTGGCCGCCGTCATCAGCAACCGGCCCGACGCCGGCGGCCTGCAGTTCGCGGCCGCGCACGGCATCGCCACAGCGGTGGTGGACCACAAGTCCTACGCCAGCCGCGAGGATTTCGACGCCGAGCTGGCCCGCGTCATCGACGGCTTCTCGCCCGACCTCGTCGTGCTGGCCGGCTTCATGCGCATCCTGACGCCGGGCTTCACGGCCTGCTACGCGCGCCGCATGCTCAACATCCACCCGTCGCTGCTGCCGGCCTTCACGGGGCTGCACACGCACGAGCGCGCCATCGAGATGGGCTGCAAGATCGCCGGCGTTACGGTGCATTTCGTCACCGCCGAGCTGGACCACGGCGCCATCGTCATGCAGGCCGCCGTACCGGTGCTGCCGGGTGACGACGCCAAGGCGCTGTCGGCCCGGGTGCTGACGGCCGAGCACCTCATCTACCCGCAGTCGGTGCGATGGTTCGTGGAGGGTGCGCTGGTGTGGGACGGCGAGCGCGTTCACCACCGCGACGGCGCCAGGCAGCACCTGCTGTTGGGGTAGCCAGCGCAGGCTTGGGATAATGCCGCGATGCATCCCAACGCCTTGCTCGAGCTCTGCGCCGAGCTGATCGCCGTCGTCAACAAGCTCGACGCGCCCGCCGACTCCACGGTCTCGGCCTTCTTCAGACAACATAAGAACCTCGGCCAGCGCGAGCGTGCCAGCCTTGCCGAGACCGTCTACGCGCTGCTGCGCGAGCGGGTCAAGTTCCAGAACCTGGCCCAGAGCGGGAGCGGGCCCATGCCGCGCCGGCTGGCCATGCTGGCCTGGCGCGGCAGCGACAGCTTTTTGCGTGCAGCGCTCAGCCCGATGGAGCAGCAGTGGCTGACGCAGGTCCAGGCCATCTCGGTGGAGAGCCTGGCACCGCGCCTGCGCCACAACCTGCCGGACTGGCTGGCCGAGCCGTTGCGCGAGCGCCTCGGCGAGGAAGAGTTCTGGCGGCTCGCGGCCGCCCTGAACGAGCCAGCGCCGCTGGACTTGCGCGTCAACACGCTCAAGCTCAAGCGCGAGGACGCCCAGGCCGAGCTTGCGGCCGCCGGCATCGACGCGGTGCCCACGCCTTACTCGCCGCTCGGTCTGCGCATCGACGGCAAGCCGGCTATCAACAAGCTGGCGCTGTTCACCAGCGGCGGCGTCGAGGTGCAGGACGAGGGCAGCCAGTTGTTGGCGCTGCTGCTGGCGCCCAAGCGCGGAGAGATGGTGGTGGACTTCTGCGCCGGCGCCGGCGGCAAGACACTGGCCCTCGGCGCGGCGATGCGCAACACCGGCCGGCTGTACGCTTTCGACGTCTCCGGCCATCGGCTGGACGCGCTCAAGCCCCGGCTGGCGCGCAGCGGACTGTCCAACGTCTACCCGGCGCAGATCGCCCACGAGCGCGATGACCGCATCAAGCGCCTGGCTGGCAAGATCGACCGCGTGCTGGTGGACGCGCCGTGCTCGGGCCTGGGCACGCTGCGCCGCAACCCCGACCTGAAGTGGCGCCAGTCGCCGCAGGCCGTGACCGAGCTGCAGGCCAAACAGCGCGCCATCCTGGCTAGCGCCGCGCGCCTGGTGAAGCCGGGCGGCCGCTTGGTCTATGCGACCTGCAGCCTGTTGGACGCGGAGAACGAGGTCATCGCCGCAGAGTTCGCCGCTGCGTCCCCCGATTTCGTGCCGTTGGATGCGGCCGAAGCACTGAGCAAGGCGCAGGTTGAGCGGTCGGGTGAGTTTGTCGAAAACGGGGCGCTGAGGCTCTGGCCGCACCGCAACGCCACCGACGGCTTTTTTGCTGCCGCTTGGGAGCGGACGGCTTGATCCCTGTCAAAGACCGCACGGCACTGCACGGCTACGCTCGAATACGGTGCCTGCCTCCCCCTGTTTTTGGAGGCACTCCTCTACAATTGCCACTCTTTTGAATGCCCTGTTAGGGTGAGGTCTCGGACGCATGAACGAAATCCTGAACGTCATGGTGAACTGGTTGAGCGATGGTCTGCTCAATGCCAGCGCCTGGCAGATCGTCGTCTTTACGCTGGTAGTGACGCACATCACCATCTGTTCGGTCACGATCTTCCTGCATCGTGCACAGTCGCACCGCGCGCTGGAGCTGGGGCCGATCCCGTCGCACTTCTTCCGTTTCTGGTTGTGGATGACCACGGGCATGGTGACGAAGGAGTTTGTTGCCATCCATCGCAAGCACCACGCCAAGTGCGAGACCGAAGAGGACCCGCACAGCCCGCAGACCCGCGGCCTCAAGGCCCTGCTGTTGACCGGCGTCGAGTTGTATCGCGCGGAATCCAAGAATATGGAGACGATGCGCAAGTACGGCACCGGGACGCCCGATGACTGGATCGAACGCAACCTGTACACCCGCTTCTCCTGGCAGGGCGTTGCGCTGATGTTGATTCTCGACCTGCTGATGTTCGGTGCCATTGGCGCCACCGTCTGGGCCATCCAGATGGCCTGGATCCCGGTCTGGGCAACGGGTGTCATCAATGGCATCGGGCACTATTGGGGCTATCGCAACTTCGAGGCGCCGGACGCCTCGACCAATGTGTCTCCCTGGGGCATCTTGATCGGCGGCGAGGAACTGCACAACAACCATCACACGTACCCGACGTCGGCCAAGTTCTCGGTCAAGAAGTACGAATTCGACATCGGTTGGGGTTACATCCGTGCGATGGAAATGATTGGTTGGGCCAAGGTGCGCAAGACGGCGCCCAAGCTGAGCCTGGGTGAGGTCAAGCCGGCCGATGCCCGCACGCTGGAGGCGCTGATTGCCAACCGCTACGAGGTGATGGCGAGCTATGCGCGCGATCTGAAGGCGGTGTGCGCCGCCGAACTGGACAAGATCAAGGCCGACGGCGGCAAGCACTCCGAGCGCTTTGCCCAGTTCAAGCTGGCCAAGCGTTGGCTGCATCGCGATGTCGAGCGCATTCCTGCGGGCGTGCATGGCCAACTGGCTGATGCCCGTGCGGCCAGCCCGGTGATCGACAAGCTGGTCACGATGCGTGAGGAGTTGCGCCAGCTGTGGACTCGGACCAATGTCTCTGCCGAGCAGTTGGTGGCCGATTTGCAGGCATGGTGCCGTCGCGCCGAGGAAAGCGGCATCGCGGAACTGCAGGCCTTCTCGATGCGCCTGCGTGCCGCCCACGCCTGATACAGGTTTTCGCTTGCGTAAAAGGGCGCCTCGATGAGGCGCCCTTTTTGTTGGTCTGGCCTAGACTCGCACCATGGCGTCAATTTTCTGGAGGCATTGCATGAAGTACCGCTGGATTGCCATGGGCCTGCTGGCCTGCGGCGCTGCTGCGCAGGCGGATGTGCAGGTCAGCTTCGTCAAGCCGGAGACCTTTGTCGACATCAAGGACAACAACGGTTTCCGGGACGAGGATGTGCTCAAGGACATCGAGAAGCATCTGCTGGCGCAGGCGCAGAAGTATCTGCCCGGGCGTGATGTCCGCTTCGACGTGACGGACGTGGACCTTGCTGGCCATGTCGAGCCGTTCCCTCGCGTGTCCAACTGGGTGCGCGTGATGCGCACGGTGACCTTGCCGTCGATCTCGCTGAGCTACGAGGTGCGCGAGGAGGGCAAGGTGGTCAGGCAGGGCAAGGCATTGCTGCGCGACATGAACTACCAGGATGGCTTCAATGGTTACTTCAGCAGTGACCGACTGCGCCACGAGAAGCGCATGATGGATCGTTGGTTCGAGGCGGAGTTTGGCGCTGCGAAGTCGGTGGCCGCCGCACGCTGAAACCGCCGCCCTCAATGAAAAAACCCGCCAGCGTTGCCGCTTGGCGGGTTTTTCTTGCCGGGAATGCAGGGCGGTCAAGCCGCCCGTTGCATCACTTCAGCTTGATTTCCTTGTACAGGACGTGCTTGCGCGCCTTGGGGTCGAACTTCATGAATTCGAGCTTTTCGGGCGTGGTCTTCTTGTTCTTGTTCGTCGTGTAAAAGTGGCCGGTGCCCGCAGTGGACTCCAGCTTGATCTTTTCGCGGCCGCCTTTGGATGCCATGGTCGTGTTCCTTCAGTAGGTCAGTGAACGGCGCGCTTTACAGCTCGCCCTTGGCACGCAGGTCGGCGACGACCTGGTCGATACCGACCTTGTCGATCAGACGCAGAGCGGCGTTCGAAATGCGCAGGCGCACCCAGCGGTTTTCCGATTCCACGAAGAAACGGCGGTACTGCAGGTTCGGCAGGAACCGGCGCTTGGTTTTGTTGTTGGCATGGGAAACATTGTTCCCGACCATGGGCTTCTTGCCCGTGACTTGACAGACGCGTGCCATGACGCTTCTCCACTCTGACGTTTGACCAGTCGCCGAGGAACATCCTCAGCAACCCTTTGACCGCAAATGCCTGCTAAATCCAAACCTTGAAGTGCTTCAAGGCTCGAACGCGATCCATCCAGCAGGCAAGCCCGCGAGTATAGCGGAAAACCCGCGAGCCTGGAAGGTTTTTGCCGGGCGGGTGGCTTAGAGGTTGAGAGTTTTTCGGCCATGCCAGAAAGGCGCTTTGGCGCGCAAGGCGGGCATGGGTGAAAGACTCTCAACCTCTCAACCTCTCAACCTCTCAACCTCTCAACCTCTCAACCTCTCAACCTCTCAGCCTCTCAACCTCTCAGCCTCTCAACCTCTCAACCTCTCAACCTCTCAGCCCTGTTCCTGTTCCAGGAAACGCTGCGCGTCCAGCGCGGCCATGCAGCCCGTGCCGGCGCTGGTGATGGCTTGGCGGTAGATGTGGTCCTGCACGTCACCGGCGGCAAACACGCCGGGCACGCTGGTCATCGTCGCGAAGCCGTTCAGGCCGCTCTTCGTGACGATGTAGCCGTCCTTCATCTCCAACTGGCCCTGGAAGATCTCGGTGTTGGGCTGGTGGCCGATGGCGATGAAGCAGCCATGCACGGGAATGTCGACCTTGGCGCCGTCCTTCACGTTGAGCGTGCGCACGCCGGTCACGCCGGAGGCGTCGCCCAGCACTTCGTCCAGCTGCTGGTGCAGGTGCAGCACGATCTTGCCGGCGGCGGCCTTCTCCATCAGCTTGTCGACCAGGATGGGCTCGGCGCGGAACTTGTCGCGGCGGTGGATCAGGTGCACGACATTGGCGATGTTGGACAGGTACAGCGCCTCCTCGACGGCCGTGTTGCCGCCGCCGACGACGCAGACTTCCTGCCCGCGGTAAAAGAAGCCGTCGCAGGTCGCACAGGCGCTGACGCCGCGGCCCATGAAGGCGGACTCCGATTCCAGACCCAGGTACTTGGCCGAGGCGCCAGTGGCGATGATGAGCGCGTCGCAGGTGTAGGTGCCGCTGTCGCCGAACAGCGTGAACGGGCGCTTGGAGAAGTCGACCTTGTTGATGTGGTCGAACACGATCTGCGTGTTGAAGCGCTCGGCGTGCTCCTGGAAGCGCTGCATCAGCTCAGGCCCCTGCACTCCCATCACGTCGGCAGGCCAGTTGTCGACCTCAGTGGTGGTCATGAGTTGACCGCCCTGAGCCATGCCGGTCAGCAGCGTGGGCTTGAGGTTGGCGCGCGCGGCGTAGATTGCGGCCGTGTAGCCGGCGGGGCCGGAGCCGAGGATGAGCAGGCCGTGGTGTTGGGTGGTGGCGGTCATGTCAGGGGAAGTGAGGGTGGCGAGGCGTCTGTCAAGGGCTTCTGGGGGCTAACCCCGGCCTAACCCGGAGCGGCGAAGCCTGCCGCGTGTGCACAATGCACGCCATTTTAGGCAGGCGTCATTTGTGGCGCGCGCCTGGGCCTCAAACCTGGAGATTGCATATGGCGATGATTTCCAACCTGGACCTGATCCGTCGGGTCCCACTGTTCTCGATGCTGACGACCGACCAGGCCCAGTCGATCGCTGACAGCGTCGTCAAGCGCCGCTTCAAGCGCGGCGAACTGATCGTTGAGCAGGGCACAAAGTCGAATGCGCTGTTCATCCTGCTGAATGGCCGGGCGCGCGTGCTGACGGCTGACCAGCGTGGCCGCGAGGTCATCCTGGCCGTGCTGCAGTCGGGCGACTACGTCGGCGAGATGAGCCTCATCGACAACGAGCCTCACTCGGCCACTGTGCGCGCCGAGGTGCAGACCGACATGCTGGTGCTCGGCCGCATGGAGTTCGCGCGCTGCCTGCCGGAAAGCAGCAGCCTGTCCTACGGCATCCTGCGCGGGCTCGTCGCGCGTCTGCGCAATGCCGACCGGCAGATCGAGTCGCTGGCGCTGTTGGATGTGTACGGCCGCGTCGCGCGTACGCTGCTGGACATGGCCGAGGACGAGAAGGGCATCAAGATCATCCGCGGCAAGGTCTCGCGCCAGGACATGGCCAAGGTCGTCGGCGCGTCGCGTGAGATGGTCAGCCGCGTCATGAAGGACCTGGAGGAGCGCGGCGTCATCGAAACGCTTGAGAACGGTTCGGTGGTCATCAAGGAACGACTGACCCACGATTGAGCGTGACAATGGCGGCATGAGCTTTCCCCTCGGTTCCCTGCTGGGTGGCGACGCTGCCACCAGCGAACCCGCTGCGCCCGCCAAACCGACCCGCCGCCAGCCCGCTCGGCCGGCGCCCGCGCAGCCCTCGGCCGCGCAGCGCCTGCTACGCACGCCGGTGTGGCTGGCGCTGACCGCGCTGGTGCTGGCGCTGCTGGTGCTGGCGCTGGCCACGCACGACCTGCGCGACCCGGCTTTCAGTACCAGCGGCCAACAGGCCGTGGCTGCCAATCGGATGGGCAGCCTGGGTGCCTGGCTGTCGGACGGGCTGCTGTTCGTCTTCGGTTTCTCGGCCTGGTGGTTGCCGGTGCTGGCAGCGCGTGGCTGGTTGCGCAGCTTGGCCGGTTTGCTGCGGCACGACGCCCCGCCGCCGCCGCACTGGCGTGAACGCCTGGGCTGGTGGGTCGGTGTGCTGCTGCTGGTGGGAGCCAGCTGCGCGCTGGAGTGGAGCCGGCTTTACGCCGTGGAGTCCCGGCTGCCTGGGCACGCCGGTGGCCTGATCGGCTACGCGTTGGGGCCGCTGGGCATGAAGCTGCTGGGCTTCGCCGGCTCGGGTGTCGTCTGGATCGTGCTGCTGCTGAGCGGCATGGCCTGGGCCTTCCGGTTCTCGTGGGGCCACCTGGCCGAGCGCATCGGCGAGCGCCTTGAACAGTTGCGCGAACAGCACATCGAGAAGCGCGAGATCAAGGCTGATCAGCGCGCGGGCGAACAGGCCGTCAAGGAGCGTGAGCAGGAGGTCGAGGTCGAGCGCGAGGCTGAGCGCCAGCTGGAGCGCGACCTCGGCATCGAGCCTGACGTGCCCCTGCTGATCGAGACGCCCATCGTCGAGGTGCCGCAGTCCACCCGCGTCGCCAAGGAGCGTCAGCAGACGCTGTTCTCCGACGTGGGCGATGCCAAGCTGCCGCAGGTCGATCTGCTGGACGCTGCGCCGGGCCGCCAGGAGACGGTGACGCCCGAGTCTCTGGAGATGACCAGCCGCCTCATCGAGAAAAAGCTGCGCGACTTCGGCGTCGAGGTGCACGTCGTTGCCGCGTCGCCCGGCCCGGTCATCACGCGCTACGAGATCGAGCCGGCCACGGGCGTTAAGGGCTCGCAGGTCGTCAATCTCGCCAAGGACCTGGCCCGCTCCTTGAGCCTGGTGTCCATCCGCGTTGTCGAGACGATTCCGGGCAAGAACTACATGGCGCTGGAGCTGCCCAACGCGAGGCGCCAGACCATCCGCCTGTCCGAGATCCTCGGCTCGCAGGTCTATGCTGACGCCGCCTCGCAGCTGACCATGGGCCTGGGCAAGGACATCATCGGCCTGCCGGTCGTTGCCGACCTCGCCAAGATGCCGCATTGCCTCGTGGCGGGCACTACGGGCTCGGGCAAGTCGGTGGGCATCAACGCGATGATCCTCAGCCTGCTCTACAAGGCGGAGGCCCGCGATGTGCGGCTGATCCTGATCGACCCCAAGATGCTGGAGATGAGCGTCTACGAGGGCATCCCGCACCTGCTGGCGCCCGTCGTGACTGACATGAAGCAGGCCGGCAACGCGCTGAACTGGTGTGTCGGCGAGATGGAGCGGCGCTACAAGCTCATGTCCAAAATGGGCGTGCGCAACCTGGCCGGCTACAACAAGAAGATCGACGAGGCCAAGGCCAACGGCATCAGCATCCCCAACCCGTTCGCGCTGAACAACGACGACCCCGAGCCGCTGGAGCGCCTGCCGTTCATCGTCGTCGTCATCGACGAACTGGCCGATCTGATGATGGTCGTCGGCAAGAAGATCGAGGAGCTGATCGCCCGCCTGGCGCAGAAGGCGCGCGCGGCCGGCATCCACCTGATCCTGGCCACGCAGCGGCCGTCGGTGGACGTCATCACCGGCCTCATCAAGGCCAACATCCCGACGCGCCTGTCCTTCCAGGTCAGCTCCAAGATCGACAGCCGCACCATCCTTGACCAGATGGGCGCCGAGGCGCTGCTGGGCATGGGCGACATGCTCTACATGCCCTCGGGCACCGGCCTGCCCATCCGCGTACATGGCGCCTTTGTCAGCGACGACGAGGTCCACCGCGTTGTGGAGTACATCAAGTCGCAAGGTGAGCCTAACTACATCGAAGGCATCCTCGAAGGCGGCGTGCTCGACGGCGTCGACGGCGAGGCGCCCGCGCCGGGCGAGTCCAGCGGTGAGCAAGACCCCATGTACGACCAGGCCGTCGCCATCGTCCTACAGCATCGCAAGGCGTCCATTTCGCTGGTGCAGCGCCATCTGCGCATAGGCTACAACCGCGCCGCGCGGCTGCTGGAGCAGATGGAGAACTCCGGCCTCGTCGGCGCGCTGGCGTCCAACGGCAGCCGTGAATTGATTGTTCCGAAGCGAGACGAATGAAGCAGTCCCTCATCGCCCTGACGCTGCTGGTGAGCGGCGTCGCCCATGCCGACGCCGTCGACGCGCTGCGCGATTTCGCCCGTGATGTGAAGAGCGGCAAGGCCAACTTCACGCAGACGGTCACGTCGCCGGACGGCAAGCGCAAGAAGCTGTCGTCCGGCAGCTTCGAGTTCCAGCGCCCCAACCAGTTCCGCTTTGCCTACGCCAAGCCCTTCGAGCAGGTCATCGTGGCCGACGGCCAGAAAGTCTGGATCTTCGATGCTGACCTCAACCAGGCCAGCTCCCGCAAGCTGGCCGACGCGCTGGGCGCCACGCCCGCGGCGCTGCTGGCCGGCAGCAACGTCGAGCGCGACTTCGCGCTGAAGGCTGCGCCGTCCGAGGGCGGGCTGGACTGGGTGCAGGCCAGCCCGAAGCAGGCCGAGTCCACCATCCAGTCGCTGAAGCTGGGCTTCAAGGGCAAGGAACTGGCGGCGATGGAAATCGTCGACGGCTTCGGTCAGCGTTCGCGGCTGGACTTCAGCGCCGTGCAGGCCAATGTGTCCATCGCGGCCGAGCGCTTCCAGTTCAAACTGCCGGCTGGTGCCGACCTGATCGAGCAATAAGCAACTGTGAGCGGCTCGCTGTTCGACGACGACGAAGCGTCGCCCCCGTCACCTGCCGCCGCCGGTGGCGCGTCGCCGCCGGTCATGCCGCTGCCCGAGCTGTTGCGGCCGCGCGAGCTGGGTCAGGTCATCGGCCAGAGCCACCTGCTGGGCGACGGCAAGCCGCTGCAGCTGGCGTTCAAGTCCGGCAAGCCGCACTCCATGATCTTCTGGGGTCCGCCCGGCGTCGGCAAGACGACGCTGGCTCGACTGACTGCCAGCGCCTTCGGCTGCGAGTTCATCGCGCTGTCGGCCGTGCTGTCCGGCGTGAAGGACATTCGCGAGGCGGTCGAGCGCGCGCAGCAATACGCCGGGCAACGCAAGCGCACCATCCTGTTCGTCGACGAGATCCACCGCTTCAACAAGGCGCAGCAGGACGCGCTGCTGCCGCATGTGGAGTCGGGCCTGTTCACCTTCATCGGTGCGACCACGGAGAACCCGTCGTTCGAGGTGAACTCGGCGCTGCTGTCGCGGGCTCAGGTCTACGTGCTGAAGAGTCTCAGCGAGGACGAGCTGCGCCAGCTGGCCGCGCGCGCGCTCGGTGAGGCGCTGCAGCCGATGACGCTGGACGAGGCCGCGCTCACCACGCTGGTCGGCTATGCCGATGGCGATGCGCGCCGGTTGCTGCACCTGCTGGAGCAATGCCACACGGCGGCGCTCGCCGCCGGCATCGCTGCCGTGGACGCGGCTTTCATCACGCGCTCGCTGAGCCTGAACGTGCGTCGCTTCGACAAGGGCGGCGACAACTTCTACGACCAGATCTCCGCGCTGCACAAGTCTGTGCGCGGCTCCAGCCCCGATGGCGCGCTGTACTGGCTGTGCCGCATGCTGGACGGCGGCGCTGACGCGCGCTACCTGTCGCGCCGCATTGTGCGCATGGCGTGGGAGGACATCGGCCTGGCCGACCCGCGCGCGCTGCAGATCGCCAACGACGCAGCGGCCACCTTCGAACGCCTGGGCAGCCCCGAGGGCGAGCTGGCGCTGGCGCAGGCGGTGCTGTACCTGGCCTGTGCGCCCAAGAGCAACGCCGGCTACAACGCCTACAACGCGGCCCGGGCCTTCGTGAAGCAGGACGGCAGCCGCGAGGTGCCGGTGCACCTGCGCAACGCGCCGACGCGGCTGATGAAGGAGCTGGGCTACGGCCACGCCTACCGCTACGCGCACGACGAGCCCCATGCCTACGCGGCCGGCGAGACCTACCTGCCCGACGGCATGGCCGAGCCCGACTGGTACCAGCCCGTGCCGCGTGGGCTGGAGGTCAAGATCGCCGAGAAACTGGCCTTTCTGCGCCGCCTCGACGACGAAGCCGGCGGCACGCCATGACGGGCTGGGCGCGCGCTCTGCGGCGCCTGGCCGGTGCGGCGCTGATGCTGATGGCCGCGACGGCCCAGGCTGCCCCGGCGGGTGACGGTCCCACGCTGAGCCGGGTGCGCGACACCGGCGTGCTCGTCATCGGCTACCGGCCGGCCTCGCTGCCGTTCTCCTATCTCGACGCGCAACTGCGCCCCACCGGCTACACGGTGGAGCTGTGCGAGCGCATCGTGGCCGCCGTGCGCCAGAAGCTGCAGCTGCCCGACCTAGAGGTGCGCCGCGTGGAAGTGGCGTCGGCCACGCGCATGCCGCTGGTCATCAACGGCACGCTGGACCTGGAATGCGGCATCACGACGCACACGGCCGAGCGCGCGCGCCAGCAGGCCTTCTCGCTGACCATCTTCGTCGCCGAGACGCGGCTGATGACGCGCGCCGCCGGGCGCGTGCAAGGCCTGGCCGACCTGCGCGGCCAGGCGGTCGCGTCCACGGTGGGGACGACCAGCATCCAGCACCTGGCCAAGGTCAACGAACAGCAGGCCTTGGGCATCCGCATCCTCGGCGGTCTGGACGATCCCGAGGGCTTCCAGCTGCTGCGCAGCGGGCGCGCGGCCGCGTTCCTGATGGACGACGTGCTGCTGCGCGCACTGCTGGCGCAGCAGGGGCCGGGCGCGGACGACTACCGCATCTCCGACACCGCCTTGACGGTGGAGCCCTATGCCATCGGTCTGCGCCGCGGCGATCCGCAGTTCAAGGCGCTGGTGGACGAGGTGCTGGCGGGGCTGTATCGCAGCGGCGAGATCCATGCCATCTACCGCCGCTGGTTCGAGCAGCCGCTGCCGTCTCAGGGCCTGAACCTCAAGCTGCCCATGAGTGCGGCTTTCCGCCGCGTCATCGCGAACCTGACGGACTCGCCGGACCCGGAGCGCTACCGCTGAGTCTGCAGCGGAGTAGGTAGTAGAGCCACGGGCCTTCGACGCCGATCAATACGGCGAAGGCGACGGCCAACGGCATCTATGAACCTTCCATCACGGACCAGTAGATGGCGAGGCACATGCCACCCTGTGCGGCGGCGTGAGCACACAGGTTGAGCAGCCAGTTGTCGAACGGATTGCGTCGATTCTCAGGCCGAAACTTCATGGACTGACTCTAGCGAAAGTCATCCAGCACGATCCCGTGCCGGTTCAGCTTGTCGTAGAGCGTCTTGCGCGGCGTGCCCAGCAGCTCCATCGCGGCAGGCACTTTGCCGCCGCAGCGGCGCAGCGCCTGCTCGATCAGCGTTTTCTCGACGAGATCCATCTGTCGCGCCAGGTTCAGGGACGGCACGGCCTGTAGCGCGGCCTGCGGGTCCAGGTCGTCCAGGGCCAGCACGAAGCGGTCGGCCGCGTTGCGGATCTCACGCACATTGCCGGGCCAGTCGTGCGCCATCAGCTCACGCAGCTTCTCGGGTGTCAGCTCGGGCGAGCCGCGCTCGTAGCGGGCGCAGGCTTGGGCCACGAAGTGCTCGAACAGCAGCGGGATGTCCTCGCGGCGCTCGCGCAGCGGCGGCAGGTTCAGTGTCGCGATGTTGAGGCGGTAGTAGAGGTCGTTGCGGAACTCGCCACGCTGCGCGTGCTCGCGCAGGTCGCCCTTGCTGGCGGCGACGAAGCGCACATTGACCGGCACCTCGTCGTTGGAGCCCAGGCGTTCGATGCGGCGCTCCTGCAGCACGCGCAGCAGCTTGATCTGCAGCGCGATGGGCATGGTCTCGATCTCGTCGAGCAGCAGCGTACCGCCGTTGGCATGCTCGATCTTGCCGATGCGCCGCTTGGCCGCGCTCGTGAAGGAGCCGGGTTCGTGGCCGAACAGCTCGCTTTCGAACAGCGCCTCGGGCAGGCCTCCGCAGTTGATGGCGACGAAGTGGCGGTCGCGGCGCGGGCTCTGGTCGTGCAGGCAGCGCGCCACCAGCTCCTTGCCGGTGCCGGTCTCGCCGACGATGAGCACGTCGGCCGATGTACCGGCCAGGTTCATGACCTGCCGGCGCAGCTGCTGCATGGCGGGCGACTGGCCCAGCAGTGCCGCCTGGATGCCGTTGGCCCGCTGCAGCTGCTCGCGCAGCTCGTCGGCCGAGTGGCGCAGCGTGCGCAGGTCCAGCGCGCGGCGGGCGACGTCCACCAGCCGTTCGGGGGCGAAGGGCTTTTCGATGAAGTCGTAGGCGCCGGCCCGCATGGCCTGCACGGCCATGCTGACGTCGCCGTGCGCGGTGATGAGGATCACTGGGATGCTGGCGTCGGTCGCCTGCACATGCGCTAGCAGCGCGCGGCCGTCCATGCCGGGCAGGCGCACGTCAGTGATGAGGATGACCGGCGCGCCGGGCTGCAGGTGGGGCAGGGCCTCCTCGGCGCTGCGGCAGGGCTGCACGGCCAGGCCTTCCAGTTCCAGCGTCTGCGTCAGGCTGACCCGCACCGGCAGGTCGTCCTCGACGAACACGACCTTGTAGCCCTCAAACATCTGCTGTCTCCGTGGTACTGGGGGTGTCGACGGCCAGGTCGAACTCGAAGCTCATGCCGCGCTCCAGCCGCACCGCGCGCAGCGTGCCGCCGAACTCGTGCACGATCTTGGCCGAGATGACCAGGCCAAGCCCCAGCCCTTCGCCGGCCGGCTTGGTCGTGAAGAAGGGCTCGAACAGGTGGGGCAGGGCGGTCTCGCTGACGCCGGTGCCGCTGTCCTGCACCTGGATTAGCACGCGCCGACCGTCGTCCAGCGGCCGGGCCCGCACGCGCAGGCGGCGCAGCGGCTCGTGCTGCATCGCGTCCAGCGCGTTGCCCATCAAGTTGACAAGCACCTGCTCCAGCCGGTTGGCCTCTGCGCGCACGCGCTGGCCGGCCGTCAGGTCGACGTCGATCTGCACGCCGAGCGCACGGCTGCGGTGCTCCAGCAGCAGCAGCGCGGCGCGCACGCTGTCCAGCAGCGGCGTGCTGCCGCCGGCCGGCTCGTCGGCCTTGCGCGCAAAGCTCTTGAGCTGGCGCGTGATCTGGCTCATGCGCTCCACCATGTCGTCCATCAGCTGCAGGTTGGTGGCCACGGCGTCCCGCCTGCCGTTCTCCAGCAGCCGGATGGAATTGCGCGCCAGCGCGCGCAGCGCCGTCAGCGGCTGGTTGACCTCGTGTGACAGCCCCGCCGACATCTGCCCCAGCACGGCCAGCTTGCTGGCCTGCAGCAGCTCGCCCTCGGTCTGCAGGCGCTGCGCGATCTGCGATTTCAACGCCTCGTTGGCCTGGCGCAGCTCGGCCGTACGGCTGTCCACCAACTGCTCCAGCTGACCGTGGGCCTGCTGCAGCTGGGTCTGGGCCTGCGTCAGCTGGCGCAGTGCGCGGCGGCGCGACGACAGGTACAGCAGCAGCAGGCCGATGCTGGCGCCGAAGGCCGCGCCGCCCCAGGCGGCCAGCTGGGCACGCTGGCGCACCTCGGTCAGGTCGGACAACGCCACCAGCCGCAAGCCCAACGGCACGAGCTGGCGCTGCTGCGCGAGCATGGGCTTGGCGCCCGGCAGCTTCACCTGCTGACCCTGGTGAACCTCAAGCGAGGCAGGTAAATCCAGGTCGGTGCCGATGGCCTGCGGGTAGCGGGCGCTGGCCTGCAGCGCGCGGCGGCGCGAGGGGTCGGCGTGGCCCAGCACGGTGTACTTCCAGGCCTGCACCGAGCTCATGATGACGACGTCCTGGTCGTCGGCGACAAGGATGCGTTCGTTCTGCGAGCGCAGGCCCAGGTCCACCCAGGTTGCCTCCAGCGGCGCGAGGTTGAAGCGCACGACGATGACGCCAGCCGCCGCCTGCTGCGGCTGGCGCAGCGGGTGCAGCAGGTAGAAGTCGCTGCTGCCCGTGGTCGGGTCGGCGGAGAAGAAGTTGGTGCGGCCCTGCGCCAGCGCCTCCTTCAGGCGGGCTGGCGGCGTCAGCGGCTCGCTGGCAGACAAGACCTGGCCCTCAGCATCGGCAACGAAGAGCTGGTGCGTGCCGGCACGCACGTTCACGCGGGCCAGCATCTGGCTGGCGGCGAGGCGAGCCTCGGCATCGCCGGGCGCCTTCATCAGTGCTTGCAGCGTGGGCGCGATGGCCAGCAGGCTGGGCAGAGACGCCTGCCGGCCCAGTTCGGCGGACAGGTTGGTGGCGTAGAGCTCCAGCCGTTCCGTACTGAGGGCGGACAGCTGCTCCCGGCCGCTGCGCTCGCTGATGCGGTGCGCCAGCGCGAAGCCCAGCACCATCAGCGCGCAGGTCAGGAAGAGGTGGAAGCCCGGCCGGCTCAGCAGCCGCGGTAGGCGAGAGACGTCAGACACGCCGCTAGTGTGCCCACGCTGCGGCCCGTCTCGCGGCGTGCGGCACGGTTTTTTGTGGCCTGGCGGAAAGCCGCTCGGGCGCCTTGGCGGTTTGTGCGGATTTCCGCCCACGCGACCTCGGGTCGACACTCGTGACATTCGACCTTGACGCTGCAGGTGGGATGGATCAAACGGCCAGCCCGGGTAGATCGTCGGTGAATACCCTTGAAATCCGTCGATTGGCACGGGGGTTGCGATCCACCCTGTGTCGCGTGGCGCATGCTGCGCCCAACAAATTTCGGGAGCCCTCATGGAGACTCTGATTCAACAGATCATCAACGGCCTGGTGCTCGGGAGCATGTATGCCCTTGTCGCGCTCGGCTACACGATGGTCTACGGCATCATCAATCTCATCAACTTCGCGCACGGCGAGATCCTGATGGTCGGCGCCATGATCGCGTGGACTGTCGTCACCGTGCTGGCCGACTCCGGCCTGCCGGGCTGGGCGCTGATGCTCATCGGCCTGGCGGTGGCCACGGTCGTCTGCGCGGTGCTGAACTACGCGGTCGAGAAGATCGCCTACCGGCCGCTGCGTAACGCGCCGCGCCTGGCGCCGCTGATCACGGCCATGGGCATGTCGCTGCTGCTGCAGGTGCTGGCCATGATCATCTGGAAGCCCAACCCCAAGCCCTTCCCGCTGCTGCTGCCCACCGAGCCCTTCGACTTGGGCGGCCCGGTGATCACCGTCACGCAATGCCTGATCCTGGGGCTGACGGTCTGCATCCTGGCGGCGCTGATGTACCTGGTGAATTACACCAAGCTGGGCCGCGCGATGCGTGCCACCGCCGAGAACCCGCGCGTGGCCGGTCTGATGGGCGTGAAGCCGGACTTCATCATCTCCACCACCTTCGTCATCGGCGCCGCGCTCGCGGCCGTGGCCGGCCTGATGTGGGCGGCCAACTACGGCACGGTGCAGCACACCATGGGCTTCATGCCCGGCCTGAAGGCCTTCACGGCGGCCGTGCTGGGCGGCATCGGCAACCTCGCCGGGGCAGTGGTCGGCGGCGTGGTGCTGGGCCTGATCGAGTCCATCGGCGCGGGCTACCTGGGTGACCTGACTGGCGGCGTGCTGGGCAGCCACTACGCCGACATCTTCGCCTTCGTGGCCCTCATCCTCGTGCTGACGCTGCGCCCCTCCGGCCTGCTGGGCGAGCGCGTGGCCGACCGGGCTTGAGGAGACACAGCATGCAAACCAAGAAACTCGTCACCTTTCTCGCTGCCGCTATCGGCCTGCTGGTCGTGCCGCTGTTCGCGCAGCAGCTGGGCAACGGCCCAGTGCGCATCATCGACCTGGCCCTGCTGTACGTGCTGCTGGCGCTGGGCCTGAACATCGTCGTCGGCTACGCCGGCCTGTTGGACCTGGGCTATGTGGCCTTCTATGCGGTCGGCTCCTACATGTTCGCGCTGATGGCCAGCCCGCATCTCAGCGAGAACTTTGAGGCCTTCCAGGCTGCGTTTCCCAACGGGCTGCACTCGCCGCTGTGGATCGTCATCCCGCTGGCGGCCGGCGTCGCGGCGCTGTTCGGTGTGCTGCTCGGTGCACCGACGCTGAAGCTGCGCGGCGACTACCTTGCCATCGTCACACTGGGCTTCGGCGAAATCATCCGCGTGTTCCTGAACAACCTGGAGCACCCGGTCAACGTGACCAACGGTCCGCGCGGCATCGGCCAGATCGACTCCTTCCAGCTGTTTGGCGTGGACCTGGGCAAGCCGCTGGAGGTGGCCGGCTACACGCTGCCGTCGGTGACGCTGTACTACTACCTGTTCCTGGCGCTGGTGGTCATCAGCGTCATCATCTGCTACCGCCTGGAGCAATCGCGCATCGGCCGCGCGTGGATGGCCATCCGTGAGGACGAGATCGCCGCCAAGGCCATGGGTATCAACACCCGCAACATGAAGCTGCTGGCCTTCGGAATGGGTGCCACCTTTGGCGGCGTGGCGGGTGCGATGTTCGCGAGCTTCCAGGGCTTCGTGTCGCCCGAGTCCTTCAGCCTCCAGGAGTCGGTGATGATCGTCGCGATGGTGGTGCTGGGTGGCATCGGCCACATCCCTGGCGTCATCCTCGGCGCACTGATGCTGGCGGCGCTGCCCGAAGTGCTGCGCTACGTGGCCGGCGACATCCAGGCCATGACCGACGGCCGCATCGACGCCGCCATCCTGCGCCAGCTGCTGGTGGCGCTGGCCATGATCATCATCATGCTGGTGCGCCCGCGTGGCCTGTGGCCGGCGCCGGAGCACGGCAAGGCCGCGCCCACCCCCGTGAAGTGAGAAGGGCCGCAAGCACCATGAGCACCCAAGACAACATCGTCCTCAACGTCAGCGGCGCGTCCAAGCGCTTCGGCGGCGTGCAAGCCCTGTCCGACGTCGGCATCCAGATCCAGCGCGGCCAGGTCTACGGCCTCATCGGCCCCAACGGCGCCGGCAAGACCACCTTCTTCAACGTCATCACCGGCCTGTACACACCCGATGGTGGCAGCTTCTCGCTGGGTGGAACGCCCTACAAGCCGCAGGCCGTGCACCAGGTGGCTCGCGCCGGCATCGCGCGCACTTTCCAGAACATCCGGCTTTTCGCCGACATGACGGCGCTCGAGAACGTCATGGTGGGCCGCCATGTGCGTACCAAGTCCGGCCTGCTGGGCGCAGTGCTGCGCACGCCGGCCTTCAAGGCTGAGGAGGCCGCCATCAAGGCGCGCGCGCAGGAGCTGCTGAATTACGTCGGCATCGGTCAGTACGCTGAGTTCAAGGCCCGCACGCTGAGCTACGGCGACCAGCGCCGCCTGGAGATCGCCCGCGCGCTGGCGACCGACCCGCAACTGATCGCGCTAGACGAGCCCGCCGCCGGCATGAACGCGACCGAGAAGGTCGTGCTGCGCGAGCTGATCGACCGCATCCGCAAGGACGGCCGCACCATCCTGCTCATCGAGCACGACGTGAAGCTGGTCATGGGCCTGTGCGACCGCGTGACCGTGCTGGACTATGGCAAGCAGATCGCCGAAGGTACGCCGGCCGAGGTGCAGAGCAACGAGAAGGTGATCGAGGCTTACCTCGGCGCCGGCCATAAAACACACTGAGCACGCACATGGCAGAAGCAAAGCAAACCCTGCTCAAGGTCAGCGGCCTGAAGGTGGCCTACGGCGGCATCCAGGCCGTCAAGGGCGTCAACTTCGAGGTGCGCGAGGGCGAACTGGTGTCGCTGATCGGCGCCAACGGCGCCGGCAAGACGACGACGCTGAAGGCTGTGACCGGCCTGCAGCCTGTGGCGGCCGGCGACGTGACCTACCTCGGTCAGTCCATCAAAGGCAAGGGCGCCTGGGACCTGGCCAAGCAGGGTCTGGTGATGGTGCCCGAGGGCCGCGGCACCTTCACGCGCATGACCATCGTCGAGAACCTGCAGATGGGTGCCTACAACCGCAACGACGGCGAGATCGAGTCCGACATGGACAAGGTCTTCACGCTGTTCCCGCGTCTGAAGGAACGCGCCAAGCAGCTGGCCGGCACGATGTCCGGCGGCGAGCAGCAGATGCTGGCCATGGGCCGTGCGCTGATGGCCCGCCCCAAGGTGCTGCTGCTGGACGAGCCGTCCATGGGCCTGTCGCCCATCATGGTGGACAAGATCTTCGAGGTCGTGAACGACATCCACCAACAGGGTGTCACGGTGCTGCTGGTCGAGCAGAACGCCAGCCGCGCGCTGGAGTTGGCCAACCGCGGCTACGTGATGGAGTCCGGCGAGGTCACGATGGAAGGCGACGGCAAGGCGCTGCTCAATGACCCGAAAGTGCGCGCTGCCTACCTGGGCGAATAGGCCCGTTGCGCCCAATGAACAACGCCCGGCGATGCCGGGCGTTGTTGCATCAGGCCGGCTTGACCAGCTTGCTGCGCGCCCAGTCGTCGGCCACGCGGGCCGGTGTCGAGTCGGCCTTCTGCACGCGCTGCAGCAGCTCTTCCACGCGCTCGGCGATTTTGCTGACCTCGGCCATCACGGCCGTCTCTTCGCCTTCGCCACGGTACTCGCGCGCCACGCTGATGATGCCGCCGGCGTTCACCAGGTAGTCGGGCAGGTAGCAGATGCCGCGGGCCTGCAGCGCGTCGCCGTCGGCGGTGGTGGCTAGCTGGTTGTTGGCGGCGCCTGCAATCAGCTTGGCGCGCACGGCGGGCACAGTCTGCGTGTTCAGCGAGGCGCCCAGCGCGCAGGGTGCCAGCACGTCGACGTCGGCGGCTAGGATCTCGCCCACGTGCACGGCCGTCGCGCCGAAGCGTTCTGCGGCGCGCTGCACCTTGGCCGCATCCACATCGGCCACGATCAGCCGGGCGCCGGCCTGGTGCAGGAACTCGGCCAGGTGCCAGCCCACGGCGCCCAGGCCCTGCAGCGCGACGCGCACGCCGTCCAATGAGCTGCGGCCCAGCACCAGCCGCACGCCGGCCCGGATGGACACGAACACGCCCCATGCCGTCTTGGGGCTGGGGTCGCCGCCGAATGCGCCGTCGCGCGGGATGCCGCTGACGAAGGGCGTGACTGCCTGCAGGCCGCGCATGTCGGCGGTTGTCGTGCCGACGTCCTCGGCGGTGATGTAGGCACCGTTCAGCGACTGCACGGCGCGGCCGAAGGCGGCGAAGAGGGCGGGGCGGTCGAAGTCGCCCTGCGGCTTCAGGATGACGGCCTTGCCGCCGCCGAAGGGCAGGTCGGTCAGCGCGTTCTTCAGGCTCATGCCTTGCGACAGGCGCAGCGCGTCGTTGAGCGCGGCGGCTTCGGAGTCGTAGTGCCACAGGCGGCAGCCGCCGAAGGCGGGGCCGCGCGCAGTGCTGTGCACGGCCAGGATGGCCTTGAGGCCGGTGGCCGGGTCCGTGGCGAGCAGCACGCGCTCGTGGGCGGCCTGGTCGGGCAGGCCGAAGAGGGAAGAGGGGGTCATGACGATCAGGCGCTTTTGGCGCGGCAGTGAAAGAAGAATGGCCACGCTTTTGGCGTGGCCGCTGCCATTCTATGAATCCCTCAGAACGCCAGTCGCAGGCGGGGTGACGGTCAGCGGCTCGCCGGCAGGCGATGGCCGTCGTGGCATCGGTTCAGGGGCGCCTGCTTTCCAGGTCCATGATGGCGGAGCCGGCCAGCAGCAGGGCGCCCACGCCGTAGAGCTGTGTGTCGTCAGCGCCGACGAGGTCCGGCCGGTCGCTGACGGACTGCACGTACCCCAGCCTGCCGTCGGCATGCACGGCCCGTGTCAGCGCCGACCAGCCCTTGCGCACCGCCGGCGCATAACCGGCCTTGTCGAGGATGCCGCGCTGCATGCCCCAGGCCAGCCCGTAGGTGTGGAAGGCCGTGCCGCTGGACTCGGGCGGCGTGTCCGGCCCGTTGGCCAGCAGGGACGGCGCCCAGGTGCCATCGGGCTTCTGCAGCGCCTTCAGCGTCATGGCCATGCGCTTGAAGATGTCCACCATGCGGGGGCGGTCGGGGTCGTCGGCGGGCAGTCGGTCGATCATGCGCGCCAGGCCTGCGAAGGCCCAGCCCACGCCTCGGCTCCAGAACACCTTTCGGCCCTGCGCGTCGCGGCGCTCGAAGAAGCGCGAGTCCCGGAAGTACAGCCCCTCGGTGGGGTCGAACAGGTAGTCGGTCGTGGCCCAGAACTCCTGCTTGGCGAAGCTCGCATAGCGCGCATCGCCGGTCTGGCGGCTCAGTTCCAGCCACAGCGCGGGCGCCATGAATAGGGCGTCGGCCCAGCACCAGCGTGCCTGGCAGCCCAGCGAGCCCGGGGTTTCGCCATGCTCGGTGAATATCAGCGCGACGCCGGAGGGCCTGGCGAGGATGGCGTCCAGCTCGGCCCGGACCTCGGCCTGTGCGGCGGCACCTGCGCCATGCCGCGCGGCCCATAGGTAGGACTGACCGATGACCTGGTCGTCGGCGAAGTACTTGCGTGTGCCCAGCTTCCATTGGTTGGCCTGCCCACGCTGCAGGATGAGCTGCGTGTAGCGCGGATTGGCACTGCGCTCGGCCAGCTCGGTCAGTCCGACGAACAGCGCGCCCTGCACCCAGCCGCGTGGGTTGGGGTAGGCCTCGCCGCTCTTGACGGGGTTGAGGCCGGCGGCCATGGCCGTGATCTGGTAGTCGGCCACCCTCTCCATCAACGCGAGCACATCGGCTCGTCGTGCGACTGGTGCGGCCGTCGCAGCATCGTCGGCAAGTTCTTGGGCGCAAGCGAGCTGCGTGGCCGTGAGCAGCGCAGCCGAGCACAGGATTTTCTGAAGTCGTGACATGTCATGCCTCCGGGCCGGCGCATGCTATGCGTCCCACTGGCTCGCGGCGGTCATGTTGACGACTGAAATGGCCCTGCCGGGCGTGGCGAGGTCAGGGCCCCTGGAAACCGCCGCGGCGCAGCGTCAGCACCAGCGTGTCGCGCCAGCCGCGCTCGCCCGGCGTCACCGGTTGGATGGGCGTGGTCTCGTGGATGACGCGCTCGTCGTCCAGAAGCAGCAGCGTCCACGGCTGCGTCAGCGTGAAGCGCTGGCCGGCCGGGCCGGCGGCCTGAAACACGCGCGACTCGCCGCCCTTGATCTCGTGCCGACCCACCAGCAGAACGGCCACCAGATCCACCCCGTCGCGGTGCGCGCCTTCGGGTGTGGGGCGGCCGATGCCGTCGCTGGTGTCGATGCGGAACGGGTGGGCCTCGATGAACCAGGGTTGCTCGCCCTTCAGCGCCGACGCCGTGCGCGCCAGGCCCAGCAGCAGCGCTGTCCAGGCCGGCGAGGCCACCATCTCCTGCGCCAGCGGCACGTACCAGCGCTGGATGCCGCCGTGCAGCGCGTTGTAGTCCAGCGGCTGCCAGTGGGCGCGGTGGGGCTGCAGTGTCAGCGTGTCGCCGTCGGCGACGAAGCAGCCGTGGCGGCGGAAGCGGTAGCGGCCGCCGTCCTTCAGGTAGCCATCGGGCGGCAGGTCGTCCCAACAGGGCTTGAGGGTGTCGAGGTCCGCCGCTGACACGCCCAGGGCACCGAGCGCTCCCGGCGCGAGCACGACCTCGCCCTCACGTTTCAAGGCGCCGACGAGGTCGGCAGGGTCGGTCCATGGCGGTTCGAACATTTATTGAGTCAGGTGCTTGTAGTTGCGGCTCACAGTCACCTTGCGGCGAATATGAGCCTTCACTGCAAACATGCCGGCGCTAGGCGCCGCCATGTTTGTCTGCTTCAGAGGTGAAGGCGTCGGCGTAGAACTCGCCGTCCGGCAGCTGGCATTGCGCGACGAAATCCTTGTGCGCAGAGTTCACCATGATGGGCGTGCCGCAGGCGTAGACCTGGTGGCCGGACAGGTCCGGCAGATCCTGCATGACGGCCTGGTGGACGAAGCCGGTGCGGCCCGCCCAGCCTTCGTCGGGCTCCGACAGCACCGGCACGTAGCTCAGCGTGGGCCACTCGGCGGCTTGCTGGGCCACCCAGTCGCTCAGGTACAGGTCGGCCTGCTTGCGGGCGCCCCAGTACAGCACCATGGGACGTGTGGACCCGATGTGGCGGGTGCGCTCGATGATCGCCTTGATGGGCGCGAAGCCGGTGCCGCTGGCCAGCAGCACGATGGGCTTGGTCGCATCCTCACGCAGGAAGAAGCTGCCGAACGGGCCTTCCATGCGCAGGATGTCCTTCTCCTTGAGCGCGCCGAACACGTGGTCGGTGAACTTGCCGCCGGGCATGTGGCGGATGTGCAGCTCGATCTGGCCCTGCAGCGAGTGCGGCGCGTTGGCCATCGAATAGCTGCGGCGGGCGCCGTCGCGCAGTATGAACTCGACGTACTGGCCAGCGCGGAACTGGAAGTTCTGGTTGGCGGCCAACTGCATGGTCAGCACGGCGACATCGGGCGCGGGGCGCGTCATTGTGGCCACGCGCGTGGGCAGCTTCAGCACCGGGAACTCGCCGGCGCCGGGCACCGTGCGTGCTTCGAGCGTGCAGTCGGTTTGCGGGCGAGCGCAGCAGGTCAGTACGAAACCGGCGGCTTCTTCTTCTGCCGACAGCGCCTTGGTCTGGTGGCTGCCGTGCACGACGCTGCCTTCGAGCAGCTTGCTCTTACACGAACCGCAGGCGCCGTCCTTGCAGCCGTAGGGCAGGCCCACGCCGTTGCGGATGGCGGCGGCGAGCAGGGTGTCGTCGCCGTCGGTGGTGTAGACGCGGCCGGCGGGCTGTATGGTGATCTGATGGGGCATGGGCTCGAGAAAGCAAGCGGCCCCGCGCACAAGTCCGGGGCCGTAGACTGCCCGCCATTTTGCCCGACCGTCACATGCTCCCCCGACTACTCATCATTGGCTGCGGCGACGTGGGTTTGCGCGTCGTCAAACAGTTGGCCGGTCGCTGGCGTGTGGCCGCGCTGACGTCCACGCCAGCCCGTGCAGGAGGGTTGTGGGCGGCGGGCGTCGTGCCGCTGCTCGGCAACCTGGACGAACCCGCCACGCTGGGCCGGCTGGCCGGGTTAGCCGACCTGGTGCTGCACCTGGCGCCGCCGGCCCGTGACGGCAGTACCGATGAACGCACGCGACATCTGCTGGCCGCGCTGGCGCGCCGCCCGCCGCGGGTGCTGGTGTACGGCAGCACAACGGGCGTCTATGGCGACTGTGGCGGCGCGCTCATCGACGAGACGCGGGCGCTGAACCCGATGACGGATCGGGCCGCCCGTCGCGTCGATGCCGAGGCGCAACTGCGCGCCTTCGGTCGCCGCCACGGCACGCGCGTGAGTCTGCTGCGCATTCCCGGCATCTACGCCACCGACCGCGAAGGCGGTCATCCGCGGGAGCGGCTGACGCGCGGCACGCCGGTGCTGCGGCGCGAAGACGACGTGTTCACCAACCACATCCATGCCGACGACCTGGCCCGTGCATGCGTGCTGGCGCTGCTGCGCGGCCAGGCTCAGCGCGCCGTCAATGTCTGTGACGACAGCCAGTTGCTGATGGGCGACTACTTCGACTTGGCCGCCGATCTGGCCGGCCTGCCGCGCCCCGCGCGCATCACGCGCGCCGAAGCGGCCGAGCGCCTGGGCGCGATGGCGCTGAGCTTCTGGAGCGAGTCACGCCGCATTGCCAACCAGCGGCTCAAGCGCGAGCTGCGGCTGGCGCTGCGCTACCCGACGCCGGCCGACGGGCTTTAACGGCGGCGCGACGAGCGCCAGTGGCGGATCAGCAGCCACGCGCCCAGCATGCCGCCCAGGTGGGCGAAGTGGGCGATACCGCTGGCGCGGCTGAAGCCCAACACCAGTTCCAGCCCGCCGAAAATCGCGACGAAGTACTTGGCCTTCATCGGGATGGGCGGGATCAGCGGCACGATGATGCGGTTGGGGAACAGCATGCCGAAGGACAGCAGCAGCCCGAAGATCGCACCCGAGGCACCCACGGTGGGCGCATTGGTGCCGATGGCCCAGGTGAACGCAAGCTGCACGGCGGCGGCGCTCAGCGTGCTGGCCAGCAGGATTTGCGTGTAGCGGCGTGCGCCCCAGACGCGTTCCAGCTCACCGCCGAACATCCACAGGCCCAGCATGTTGAACAGCAGGTGCATGAAGTCGCCATGCAGGAAGGCATAGCTCAACGGCTGCCAGGGCAGGAAGGCGCCGGATTGCAGCGGCCACAGCTCGAACCAGAAGGCCAGCGACGGGAACAGAACGAAGAAGCAGAAGACACCGACGCAAGCCAGGATGAAGGCTTTGGTGACCTGAGGCAGCGGGGGCATGGGTAGCGTACTGTGCGTCCCGGGGAGGACGCCTACATCGGGAAGGCCGATGCTTACCGTTTGAGTGTATGCCAGGGGTTGCGCGTCCTTTGGTGCCCGGGGCCGGACTCGAACCGGCACACCTTGCGGCGGGGGATTTTGAGTCCCCTGCGTCTACCGATTTCGCCACCCGGGCCATCGGACTCGCATCTCGCCGTTGCAGCGAGGGTCGCATTATGCACTCGTCTAGGCTGGGTCTCGGACGCGCTGCCACAATCGCCGCCATGAGTTATCCGACCCTCGAAGACGTCATCGGCAAGACGCCGCTCGTGCGCCTGCAGCGCCTGCCCGGCGCCGACACGCGTGGCAACGTGATCCTGGCCAAGCTGGAGGGCAACAACCCGGCCGGCTCCGTGAAGGACCGCCCGGCCATCAGCATGATCAAGCGCGCCGAGGAGCGCGGCGAGATCAAGCCGGGCGACACGCTGATCGAGGCCACGTCTGGCAACACCGGCATCGCGCTGGCCATGGCCGCGGCCATCCGCGGCTACCGCATGGTGCTGATCATGCCGGAGGACCTGTCCATCGAACGCGCGCAGACGATGAAGGCGTTTGGTGCCGAACTCATCCTGACGCCCAAGACCGGCGGCATGGAGTACGCCCGCGACCTGGCCGAACAGATGGCCCGCGAAGGTAGGGGCCGCGTGCTGGACCAGTTCGCCAACGCCGACAACCCGCGCGTGCATTACGAGACCACCGGCCCCGAGCTGTGGGCCGACACGGGTGGCCGCATCACGCACTTCGTCAGCGCGATGGGTACGACCGGCACGATCACCGGCACGTCGCGCTTCCTGAAGGAGAAGAGCGCGGCCGTGCGCATCATCGGCGCACAGCCGGCCGAGGGCTCGCGCATCCCCGGTATCCGCAAGTGGCCCGAGGCCTACCTGCCCAAGATCTACGACCCGACGGGTGTGGACGAACTGGTGCTCGTGAGTCAGGCCGACGCCGAGGACATGGCGCGGCGCCTGGCCCGCGAGGAAGGCCTGTTCGCCGGCATCTCGGCGGCGGGCGCCTGCTGGGTGGCGCTGCAGATCGCCAAGCAGGTCGAGAACGCGACTATCGCGTTCATCGTCTGCGACCGCGGCGACCGCTATCTCTCCACCGGCGTGTTTCCAGCGTGAGCATTCAGGCGCCGCGCTTTTGCGCCGACTGCGCGACGCCGCTGGCGGCGGTCACGCTGGCAGAGGACGGCGGTGACAAGACGCGGCTGCGCTGTCCGGCCTGCGGTTGGACGCACTGGAACAATCCGACGCCGGTGCTGGCAGCCGTCATCGAATGCACGGACCGCGAGGGCCAGGTCTTGCTGGCCCGCAACGCAGCCTGGCCGGGGCGCTTCTTCGGCCTCATCACCGGTTTCATGGAGGCGGGTGAGACGCCGGAAGATGGCATCCGCCGCGAGATCGCGGAGGAGACGTCGCTGCAGGTCGACAGCCTGCAACTACTGGGCGTCTGGGACTTCCAGCGCATGAACCAGGTCATCATTGCCTACCACGCGGCGGCCCGCGGCGAGATCCGGCTGTCGCCTGAGCTGGCGGAGTACAAGCTGATCGCGCCGGAGCAGGTGTTGTGCTGGCCGCAGGGAACGGGCCAGGCGCTGGCCACCTGGCTGCGCTCGCGCGGCATCGAGCCGCAGTGGATGGACCTCAAGCGAGAATGAACACCATGGACGTCCAACGCGAGATCGACACCCGGGGGCTGAACTGCCCGCTGCCCATCCTGAAGGCCAAGAAGGCGCTGGCTGAGATGCACAGCGGCGAGTTGCTGAAGGTCATCGCGACCGACCCGGGCTCCTTGCGCGACTTCCAGGCGTTCGCGCGTCAGACGGGCAATGAACTCGTCCAGCAGGAAACCGCTGGCACCGAGTTCATTCACGTGCTGCGCCGACGCTGAAGCACCGCCCGCTGGCGCGGGCCGGGGTGCTCAGAGTGCGAGGCCCTGCAGGAACTCCTTGAAGCCGGGGCCCAGTTGGGCGTGGGCCAGCGCGAGTTCGACGTTGGCCTGCAGGAAGCCTTCTTTGCTGCCGCAGTCGTAGCGCTTGCCGTCGTATCGGTAGGCGAACACCTTCTCGCGGCGCAGCAGGCCGGCGATGCCATCGGTCAGCTGGATCTCGCCGCCGACGCCGCGTGGCTGGTTGGCGATCTCGTGGAAGACGCCGGGCGTCAGGATGTAGCGGCCGGCCACGCCCAGGCGCGACGGGGCGTCTTCCGGCGCGGGCTTCTCGACGATGCGGTTCACGTCCATCAGGTTGTCGTTGACCTGCGTGCCGGCCACGATGCCGTAGCGGCGCGTGTGCTCGGCCGGCACTTCCTGCACGGCCAGGATGGAGGCGCGCCAGTCTGCGAACTGCTCCACCATCTGCTTCAGGATGCCGCGACCGGGCTGCTGGCCCACCATCAGGTCGTCGGCCAGCAGCACAGCGAAGGGCTCGTTGCCCACCAGGCGCTGGCCGCACAGCACGGCGTGGCCCAGGCCCAGCGCCTGCGCCTGGCGCACGTAGATGCACTCCATGTCGTTGGGCTTGACGCTGCGCACCACGTCCAGCAGCTCCTGCTTGCCGGCGTTCTCCAGCGCCACCTCCAGCTCGAAGGTCATGTCGAAATGATCCTCGATAGGGCGCTTGTGGCGGCCGGTGACGAAGATCATCTCGCGCACGCCGGCCTCGTAGGCTTCCTCGACCGCGTACTGGATCAGCGGCTTGTCGACGACCGGCAGCATCTCCTTGGGCTGAGCCTTGGTGGCCGGCAAAAAGCGCGTGCCGAGGCCTGCGACGGGAAAGATGGCTTTGGTGATCGGCGAACGGGGCAAAGAGGCCATGGGTACACTGGTTTCAGACAAGGGCGCCGAGATTCTGTCATGCGACATGTGACGGTTCTGACCCTTGAGTTGGGCACAAAGAGCAATGACCGTCCTGATCCTGGAGCCGCTGGAGGCCGATGTCGTGCAATGGCTGGCCGAGCGGCACGACGCGCGTTTCGCGCCTGAGCTAGTGGGTGACCACGAGGCGCTGGCCGGTGCGCTGCGAGACGCGCGGGCGCTGGTGGCGCCGCCGGGCGTGCGCGTCGATGCCGAACTGCTGCACGGTGCGCGCGTCCTGCGCGCCATCGGCCGCGCCAGCGGTGGCGCCGAGAACATCGACATGGAGGCCTGCCGCAAGGCGGGCGTGGAGGTGGTGCGCTCGCAGGCCTCCACGGCCAGTGCGGAGGCGGAGTTCGCGATCGGTGCGCTGCTCAGCCTGCTCAGGCGCCTGCCGGTGGAAGGCAGCGACGGCCTGCGGGTCGGGCGCGAGCTGGGCTGCGCCACGGTGGGCCTGCTGGGCCTGACACCGACGGCCCAGGTGTTGACGCAGCTGCTGCAGGCCTTCGGCACGCGGGTGATCGGCTACGACCCGGCGGCTCATCCCAGTGATTCGACTTGGCTGCGCTGGGGCATCGAGGCGGTCAGCCTCAGCGAGTTGATGGAGCAGAGCGACGGCCTGGTACTGCTGCTGCCTTACTTCGAGCGTTTCCGTGGCCTGGTGGGCGAGCGGCAGCTGGAGATCGCCAAGCCCGAGCAGGTGCTGGTGGGCGTGAGCCAGTCCAGCCTCGTCAACGAGGTGGCGCTGATGCAGGCGCTGCGCAGCGGGCGACTGCGGGCCGCGTGGTTCGACAGCCTGGAGCCGGGCTGGCTGGAAGGCGGCCGCTCGCTGGATGGCCTGGCCAATCTGCAGGTCACGCCGCGCGTGGCCGGCACGACGCGCGAGTCGCGCGTGCGTGCCGCCTGGGCTGTGGCCCGGGCCATCGACGAGCTGCTGATGCCACCGCGCAGCCGCACGGCAGCCGCACCGCCGCCGGCGGTGGACTACTACCGCGCTTAGGCTGGCAGCCTGGCCAGCTGCTCGCGCAGGCGGGCCACGGTCTCCTTGAAGCCGGCCACGCGAGCGCGTTCCTGCTCCACAACGGCGGCCGGCGCACGGGCGACGAAGCTCTCGTTGCCCAGCTTGGCCTCGGCCTTGCCGATCTCGCCTTCCAGGCGCGTGACCTCCTTGGTCAGGCGAGCGCGCTCGGCCTCGACGTCGATCTCGACCTTCAGCGCCAGCTTGGCCGCGCCGTGCAGCAGCACCGGCGACGTGGCGCTCTGCTTGCTGAACTCGGCGTCGTCGGCGATCAGCTCGACGGCGCTGAGCTTGGCCAGCACCTTCAGCACTGCGGCGGCCTCGGACAGGAAAGACAGGTCGCCGCCCACCAACAGCGGCACGCGCTCGGCCGGGCTCAGCGCCATCTCGCTGCGCAGGCTGCGCGTCGTGCCGACGACGTCCTTCAGCTGAGCCATCCAGGCGTCGGCTGCCGCATCGATGCGCTCGGGCTGGGCGACGGGGTAGGGTGCCTGGCCGAGGTAGTCCACCGTTTTGCGCTGTGCGACCGGGGCGACCGTCTGCCACAGCTCCTCGGTGATGAAGGGCGCGATGGGGTGCAGCAGGCGCAACGTGGTCTCCAGCACGCGGATCAGCGTGCGGCGCGTGGCACGCTGCTGGCTCTCGTTGCCGGTCTGGATCTGCACCTTGGCGATTTCAAGATACCAGTCGCAGTACTCGTCCCAGACGAAGCTGTAGACGGCGTTGGCGACATTGTCGAGGCGGTACTCGGCAAAGCCCTGGGCCACTGCCGCTTCGACGCGCTGCAGCTCGTTGGTGATCCAGCGGTCGGCCTGCGAGAAATTGTTGTAGCCGGGCGGGCAGGCGCCTTGCTCGTGCGCGAGGCCGCAGTCCTGGCCCTCGGTGTTCATCAGCACGAAGCGCGTTGCGTTCCAGAGCTTGTTGCAGAAGTTGCGGTAGCCCTCGCAGCGCTTGGTGTCGAAGTTGATGTTGCGACCGAGGGACGCGTAGCTGGCCATCGTGAAGCGCAGCGCGTCGGCGCCGTAGGCCGGCATGCCTTCGGGGAACTCCTTCTTCACACGGGCGGCCACCTTGGGCGCCGTTTCGGGCTTGCGCAGGCCCTGGGTGGACTTCTGGATCAGCGTGTCGAGGTCGACGCCCTGGATGAGGTCGACCGGATCCAGCACGTTGCCTTCGGACTTGCTCATCTTCTGGCCCTGCGAGTCGCGCACCAGGCCGTGGATATAGACGTCCTTGAACGGCACCTTGCCGGTGAAGTGCGTCGTCATCATGATCATCCGGGCGACCCAGAAGAAGATGATGTCGTAGCCGGTCACGAGCACGGAGGAAGGCAGGAAGAGCTCCTGCTCCAGCGTCTTCTCTGGCCAGCCCAGCGTGGAGAACGGCACCAGCGCGGACGAGTACCAGGTGTCCAGCACGTCCGGGTCGCGGCTCAGCTCGCCGGTGTAGCCGGCGGCCGTGGCCTTGGCGCGGGCCTCGTCTTCGCTGCGCGCGACGAACAGCTCGCCGCCCGTGCCGTACCAGGCCGGGATCTGGTGGCCCCACCACAGCTGGCGCGAGATGCACCAGTCCTGCAGGTTACCCATCCAGTGGTTGTAGGTGTTGACCCACTGTTCGGGATGGAACTTGACCGCACCGGTGTCCACGGCCGCGATGGCCTTGTCGGCGATGCTCTTGCCGTCCGCACCCGGCTTGGTGACGGCGACGAACCACTGGTCGGTCAGCATCGGCTCGATGACCTGACCGGTGCGCTCGCAGCGCGGCACCTGCAGCTTGTGCTTCTTGATCTCGACCATCAGGCTTAAGCGCTCCAGGTCGGCGACGATCTTCTTGCGGGCGACGAAACGGTCCAGCCCGCGGTAGGCCTCGGGGGCGTTGTCGTTGATCCGGGCCTGCAGGTCCAGCACCGAGATCATCGGCAGCTTGTGGCGCTGGCCGACGGCATAGTCGTTGGTGTCGTGCGCCGGCGTGACCTTGACGACGCCCGTGCCGAACTCGCGGTCCACGTAATCGTCGGCGATGACCGGGATCTCGCGGTCCGTCAGCGGCAGCTTGACGAGCTTGCCGATCAGCGCGGCGTAGCGTTCGTCTTCGGGGTGGACCATGACGGCCACGTCACCCAGCATCGTTTCCGGGCGGGTCGTCGCGACGACCAGCGAACCCGAGCCGTCCGCCAGCGGATAGCGGATGTGCCACAGCGAACCGTCTTCCTCTTCGGACGCCACTTCCAGGTCCGACACGGCGGACTGCAGGATGGGGTCCCAGCTGACCAGGCGCTTGCCGCGGTAGATCAGGCCTTCCTCGAACAGGCGCACGAACGTCTCGACGACGACGGTCGAGAGCTTCTCGTCCATCGTGAAGTATTCGTGGCCCCAGCTCACCGAGTCGCCCAGGCGGCGCATCTGGCTGGTGATGGTGTTGCCGGACTCCTGCTTCCAGTCCCAAACGCGGGCGACGAAGTTCTTACGGCCGAGGTCGTGCCGGCTCTGGCCGGCGGCTTGCAGTTGGCGCTCGACGACGATCTGCGTGGCGATGCCGGCGTGGTCGGTGCCCGGTACCCACAGCGTGTTGTCGCCCTTCATGCGGTGGTAGCGCGTCAGCGAGTCCATCACCGTCTGGTTGAACGCGTGGCCCATGTGCAGCGTGCCCGTCACGTTGGGCGGCGGCAGCTGGATGCTGAACGAGTGCTTGGCCGGGTCCAGGGTCGGCGCGTACAGGCCGGCAGATTCCCACTTTGGGCCCCAATGGGCTTCCAGGGCGGCGGGTTCGAAGGACTTGGCGAGTTCGGTCACGGGCAGGTCTCGGCTGGCGCGCCGCGCGGCTTGCGCGGTGCATGTCTCAGGGGAGGGTAGCCGGCGATTTTAAGGGTCGCCCCCGATACAAAACGAAACCCGGCGATACCCCGGCGAGATGTGTCTCGCGGGCCCGAACGGAATCATGACGACCACTCCCACCCTCCCGTGCATTGCCATGAACTTCCTCCGTCGCTGGCAGGCCCAGCATGAGTTCCGCCATCACTTCGGGCAGGGGCACCGCATGGGCCGCCACGGCGACGGCTTCGCCCACCTGCTGATGGCCCGCCTGGGAGCGCGTCTCGCGCTGGACGAGGAGCAGGCACGCCGGCTGGGCGCCTGGCTGGCGCAGCTGCAGCAGCAGCGCGATGCGTTCCGTCAGCTGGTGCAAGGCCCCGAGCTGGCCGGCTTTCTAGTCCATGAGCAGTTCCCGCGCGAGGCGGCGGCGCAGCTGGTTGATGCGCGGCTGGCGGCACTGGGCGCGGCCGGGCCGGGCCTGGTCAACGCGTTCGCGGAGTTCTTCGAATCGCTCAACGGCGCGCAGCGCCAGGCGCTGCGCAGCACGCTGGGGCAGGCGGGGAGCGCCCACGCATGAGCGGCACGATCGCCATGGCGGCGCCGCAGCGCTGGGTGCCGCACATCGACCGCAACCGCTGCGAGGGCGTGGGTGATTGCGTCGTGGCCTGTCCGCAGGGCGTGCTGGCGCTGGGCACGCTGGGCCTGTTCGAGCGCCGCGCGCTCAGCCTGAGCGGCCAGCTGCGCGGTTGGGCGCACGACTGGCGCCAGGCCTTCGCCGTCCAGCCGCAGGACTGCCATGCCTGTGGCCGCTGCGTGGCCGTCTGCCCCGAGCGCGCGGTCACGCTGGTGGCGGCCGACACGAATAATCCGGCCCATGCATCGATTGCTGCTTATTGACGACGATGAGGCGCTGGCCGGGCCGCTGCGGCAGTACCTGGCCCGCTTCGACTTCCAGCTGGAGGCCGTGACGCGGCCCAGCGCCGCACATGCCCGGCTGGCCGACGAGCGCTTCGATGCGCTCATCCTGGACGGCATGCTGCCCGAGATGGACGGCTTCGAGTTTTGCAAGCGGTTGCGCGGCGGCGCCGACACTTGGCGCGACATCCCCATCCTGATGCTTACCGCCCGCGGCGACCTGACGGACCGCGTCGTCGGCCTGGAGCTGGGCGCCGACGACTACCTACCCAAGCCCTTCGAGCCGCGCGAGCTGGCGGCGCGGCTGCAGACCATCCTGCGCCGTACGCGCTTGGCGGCGCCGGTGGCGCCAGCCCAACCGGCATCGGCCAGCAAGCTGTGCTTCGACGGCCTGGAGATCGACACGACGCGCCGCGAGGTGCGCGGCGCGAGCGGCCTCGTCGAGCTGACCGGTACCGAGTACGAACTGCTGCTGATGCTGGCCCGCGAGCCCGGCCGCGTGTTCTCGCGCGACGACATCCTGAACCGCCTGCGCGGCCAGGAGGCGGAGCTCTACACGCGGGCCGTGGACATCCTCGTCAGCCGGCTGCGCCGCAAGCTGGAGCCGCTGGCGGCGCTGAAGACGCTGCGCAATGCCGGCTACTGTTTTGCATTGCCGGTGCGCGCCACGGGCGCAGGAGCGATGACGTGAAGCCGCACCCCTACGACCACCGCTGGCGCGAGCGCTGCGACCGCATGAAGGCCAAGCGCGCGCGGCGCATGAACCGCGACTGGGAGTACCGCTGGCGCGTGCGGCACCGGTGGCACCAGCGCTGGCACCACCAGCACAGGCGCTTCAACCATTCCCTGGGCGCACGTTTGATCGCCGTGTTCATCGTGCTGGCCTGCGCTAGCAGCGCCATCCTGTGGTGGTCGGAGGACAGTGCGGCCGGCCTGCTCTGGGCCGTGCCGGCGCTGCTGTTGGTCACGGGCCTTGCCTTCGGCGCCATCCGACACATGGTGCAGCCGCTGCATGCGCTGGCCTTGGGGGCAGAGGCCTTCCGGCGCGGCGAGTTCTCGCACCGCGTGCCCGTCATCCATGGTGACGAGATCGGCGACCTGGCGCGGCGCTTCAACCAGATGGCCGCCGATATCCAGGCCATGCTGGACGGCAAGCGGGCGCTGCTGCTTGCGCTGAGCCACGAGCTGCGCAGCCCGCTGACGCGGGCCCGGCTGCATGCCGAGATGGTGGATGAGGGCAGCTCGCGGGACGCTTTGCTGGACGAGCTGGCGCAAATGCGCGACCTCATCAGCGCGCTGCTGGAGAGCGAGCGGCTGGGCGTGGGGCACCGCGCGCTGTCGCTGGCGGACTGCGACCTGGCGGCGCTGGCGCGCGAGCAGGCCCAGCCGAGCGTGGCCCTGCACATCGAGGCTGGCCTGCCGCGGCTGAAGCTGGACAGTCTGCGCGTGCAGCTGTGCCTGCGCAACCTCGTGCAGAACGCGCTGCGCCACAATGATGCCGCGCAGGGCGAGGTGCAGCTGACGCTGGCCCGCGCGGGCGACGGCGTGCGCCTGACGGTGCGTGATTTCGGGCCGGGCGTGCCGCCGGAGTCGCTGACGCAGCTGGGCCAGCCCTTCTATCGGCCGGACGAGGCCCGCACCCGCCATGGCGGCGGCGTGGGGCTGGGGCTATGCCTATGCCGGCTGGTGGCCGAGGCCCATGGCAGCCGGCTGGAGTTGCGCAACGTCGAGCCCGGTTTCGAGGTGTCCTTGACGTTGCGCTGATGGTGCGCGCCTGCGGCGGTCACATGAACAAATGTTCGCCCGCGTTTTGGCTGCGTCGAAACGCGGGCATCGCGCTACGCGCTCGGTGCCCCTGCGGGTCACATGAACAAATGTTCTCCCGCATTTTCCCCGCCCAGGATCACGTAGTTCACCTTTTTCAGGTCGGCTAACTGCGTGCCGCCGGCATAGGAGATAGAGCTCTGCAGGTCTTCCTGCATCTCGCGCAGCGTGTCGGTGAAGCGGCCCTTGACCGGCTCCAGGATGCGCTTGCCTTCCACATGCCGGTACTCGCCCTTGTTGAAGTCGCTGGCCGAGCCGTAGTACTCCTTGTACCGCTTGCCGTCGACCTCGACCGTCTGGCCCGGGGACTCCTCGTGGCCGGCGAACAGCGAGCCGACCATCACCATGCTGGCGCCGAAACGTACGCTCTTGGCGATGTCACCGTGATGGCGGATGCCGCCATCGGCAACGATGGGCTTGGTGGCGACGCGGGCGCACCACTTCAGCGCCGACAGCTGCCAGCCGCCCGTGCCGAAGCCGGTCTTCAGCCGCGTGATGCAGACCTTGCCCGGGCCCACGCCGACCTTGGTGGCGTCGGCACCCCAGTTCTCCAGGTCGATGACGCCCTCCGGCGTGCCGACGTTGCCGGCGATGACGAAGGTGTCGGGCAGGCGCTGCTTGATGTGGGCAATCATGCGCTGCACGCTCTCGGCATGGCCGTGGGCGATGTCGATGGTCAGGTAGTCGGCGCCCACGCCTTCAGCGGCAAGCTGGTCCACCAGCGCATAGTCGGCCGGCTTCACGCCCACGCTCAGGGACACGATCAGACCCTTGCCGCGCATGTCGCGTGCGTAGGCCAGGCTGTCCAGGTCAAAGCGGTGCATCACGTAGAAGTGGCCGCTGCGGGCCAGCAGCTCCGTGATGGACTCGTCCACCACCGTCTTCATGTTGGCCGGCACGACCGGCAGCTTGAAGCGGTGCGGGCCGAACTGCACCGAGGTGTCGCAGTCGGCACGGCTGTCCACGCGGCACTTGCGAGGCAGCAGCAGGATGTTGTCGTAGTCGAAGATTTCCATGTTCAAGATCGCAAAGCGGCGTGCGTTGAGGCAGTGCACGACCTGGGCTGCGAGCAGCTTGACCTGGCAAATCCGGCCATCGCCCGGGCAGACGCGGGCAATAAAAAACCGGACGCCAAAATTTGGGCCCGGTGATTGATTCTACGCAGTCTCAGTGGCTGAAGAAGCGGCGGTGGATGCGCCGCGTTGTCCACCAGACGCCCGCCAGCACGACCGGGATAGCCGCGCCCGCCGCCAGCTCCGGCGCCACCGTGAGCCAGCCCTCAGCCTTCAGTGCCTTGAAGAAGTACAGCAGCAGGCTGACGACGTAGTAGGTGATGGCCGCGAGCGAGAGCCCCTCCACCGTGGCCTGCATGCGCAGCTGGGTGCGCTGGCCATCGCCCAGCTGGGCCAGCAGCTGCTGGTTCTGCGCCTCGGTCGCGATGTCCACCCGCGTGCGCAGCAGCGCGCTCGCCCGCGAGATGCGCTGCGACAGGTTGGCCAGCCGTTGCGCCGTGGCGCTGACCGTGGCGATGGCGGGTGACAGCCGGCGCTGCATGAACTCGCCCAGCGTCTGCGTGCCCGCCACCTTGCCCTCGTGCAGCTCGGCCAGGCGCGTCTCGACGATGGCGTGGTAGGCCTGTGTGGCGCTGAAGCGGTATTGGTGCTCGGCGGTCGCGTGTTCCACGCGCGCGGCAGTGGAGATTAGGTCGTCCAGCAGTTCGGCCTCGGACGCGCCGTGCGCCTGCAGCCGCGCGGTGATGGCGGCCAGCGTGGCCTCCACCTCGGCCAGAGTGCCGCCCAGTGACTTGGCTGCCGGCAGGCCGCGCAGCGCCATCAGCCGGTAGGTCTCCAGCTCCAGAAGGCGCTGGCAGATGCGGCCGGCCCGCGTCTCGGGCGTGCCGGGCTCGGCCAGCACCACGAGGTGCTCGAAGCCGGTGCCGCGCAGCTGGAAGTCGGTCACCACTAGCGAATGCCCGCCCATGGTGGATGCGACGACCGCGTGCGCACCGAACCAGGCCTGCGCCTCGGCCAGTGCGCTGGGCGCGAAGGTCAGCGCCCGCTCGATCATCACCAGCTTGATGGCCGCGAAGGTGCGGCCCGGGATGCGAGCCAGCCACTCGGGCGCCACGCGAAGGGGCAGGGCGTCTAGGGTCTGCGCGCCGGGCTCGGCGTCGGCCGGCAGGGGCTGAACGACGGCGTAGCGCGTGAACTCCGCGTGGCGCTCCCACTTCAGCGAGAAGTCGCCGCAGCGTAGGCGCAGGAAGTTGGCGGCCAGCGCCTCCTCCGGCAGGGTCTGCTGACCGGGCAGGCGGCACAGGTGGGCATGCTCGTCGGCACGGCTGATGCCGGCGTTGAGCACGGCGACATGGACGATGACGGCCGGCAGCCGGATGCGCGCCGGTGGCCGGGCGTGGACTTCGTTGTGCAGCATCAGGCGCAGCGCGTCGTCGGGAGGAAGCAGGCGGTCTTCGTTCATGGCCCCAGGCTAGTGCGTAGAGAACGCCCCACTTTGGCTCGATAAAATTTCAGGCTTCGTACATCAGCAGGGCGTCCTCCTCATGCAAGCATCATTCCCGCCGGTCGTCATCTCCGGCACCGGCCTGTACCGCCCGCCGCACGTCATCACCAATGCCGAGCTGGTCGAGGCCTTCAATGCCTACGCCGACCGCCAGAACGCGCTGCACGCCGACGCCATCGCGGCCGGCACGCGGCCGGCCATGACGCACTCCAGCGTCGAATTCATCGAGAAGGCCTCGGGCATCAAGCAGCGCTACGTCATCGAGAAGGACGGCGTGCTGGACCCGGCCCGCATGTACCCCCGCTTCGCGCCGCGCGGCGTCGGCGAGATCTCGCTGATGGCCGAGATCGCCGTCGACGCAGCGAAGCAAGCCCTGACCCAGGCGGGCAAGGCCGGTGCCGACATCGACGCCGTGCTGTGTTCGAGCGCCAACATGCAGCGCGCTTACCCGGCCATGGCCGTCGAGATCCAGCAGGCGCTGGGCGCGGGCGGCTACGGTTTCGACATGAACGTGGCTTGCTCGTCGGCCACCTTCGCGCTGGAGCAGGCCTTCAACGCCGTGCGCACCGGCTCCGCCAAATGCGTGCTGGTGGTGAGCCCCGAGATCACTTCGGCCCACCTGGAATGGCGCGACCGTGACTGCCACTTCATCTTCGGCGACGTCTGCACCGCGCTCATCGTCGAGCGGGCCGACACCGCCACCGGTCCGGATCAGTGGGAGATCCTCGGAACCCAATTGGCCACGCAGTTCAGCAGCAACATTCGCAACAACTTCGGCTTCATGAACCGCGCTGAGGACCGCGACCCCGACGCGCGTGACCTCACCTTCTACCAAGAGGGTCGCAAGGTCTTCAAGGAAGTGGTGCCCATGGCGGCCGCCCACATCGAGACCCACCTGGGCAAGTTGGAATTGGCCCCGTCCCAGGTGCGTCGCTACTGGCTGCACCAGGCCAACCAGGGAATGAACCAGCTGGTCATCAAGAAGCTGGTGGGCGCTGATGCCGGCAGCGAGATCGCGCCGCTGATCCTGGACGAATACGCCAACACCGCGTCGGCCGGCTCCATCATCGCCTTCCATCACCACCGCGCCGAGCTGCAGACCGGTGATGTCGGCGTGATCTGCTCCTTCGGCGCCGGCTACTCCATCGGCAGCGTCGTCGTGAAGAGGCGCTGATCTGCGGCGGCGGGGTGCGGGCCGGGCTGCGCTATCGTGCCGGCATGAGCGACCTGACCTTCTTCTGGCACGACTACGAAACCTTTGGCCGGGTGCCGCGACGTGACCGCCCGGCCCAGTTCGCGGGCCTGCGCACGGACGCCGAACTCAACGAGGTCGGCGAGCCGCTGATGCTGTATTGCCAGCCTGCCCCGGATGCGCTGCCCGACCCCGAGTCCTGCCTGCTGACCGGCATCCTGCCCCAGCACTGCCTGGAGCGCGGCGTGCCGGAGCATGAGTTCGCCGCCGCCATCGAGACGGTGCTGGCGCTCCCGGGCACGGTGGGCGTGGGCTACAACTCCATCCGCTTCGACGACGAGGTGACGCGCCACCTGTTCTGGCGCAACCTCATCGACCCCTATGCCCGCGAATGGCAGAACGGCTGCGGCCGCTGGGACCTGCTGGACGTCGTGCGCTGCGCCTACGCGTTGCGGCCCGACGGCATGGAGTGGCCCCAGCATGAGGACGGCCGACCCAGCTTCAAGCTGGAGCACCTGACGGTGGCCAACGGCGTGGCCCACGAGGCCGCACACGATGCGCTGTCCGACGTGCGCGCCACCGTGGCGCTGGCGCGCAAGCTTCGCCAGGCCCAGCCCAAGCTGTGGGACTTCTGCGTGAAGCTGCGCAGCAAGCAGGCCGTGTGGGACGAGATCGGCGTGGGCAAGCCCTTCCTTCATGTGTCCGGCATGTACGGCCCGGACCGCGGCTGCATCGCGCTGGTGTGGCCGCTGGCGCCGCACCCGACCAACAAGAACGAGCTCATCGTGTGGGACTGCGTGCAGTCGCCCGCTGAGTTGCTGACGCTGGGGGCCGAAGCCATCCGCACGCGCCTGTTCACCAAGCAGGACGCTCTGCCCGAAGGCGTCACGCGCCTGCCTATCAAGACCATCCACGTGAACAAGAGCCCCATCGTCATCGGCAACCTGAAGACGCTGAGCCCGGCGATGGCCGAGCGCTGGGGCCTGGATGTGCCGGCACAGCTGGCTAACGCGCAACTGCTGGCCGAGCAGGGCCGGCTGCTGGATGGCCTGTGGGCCGACGTGTACCAGCGCGAGCCCTTCGAAGCGGCGGATGTTGACGAAGATCTGTACGGCGGCTTCATCGGCAACGAGGACCGACGTGCGCTGAACCGCGTGCGCTCGACGCCGCCGGAGCAGCTGGCCGAACGCGCCGCCCAGGGCAAGCTGGCATTCCAGGATGCTCGGCTGGACGAGCTCGTCTTCCGCTGGCGGGCTCGCAACTTTCCGGCCAGCCTGTCGACCGAGGAGGCCGAGCGCTGGCAGGCCCACTGCGCGGCGAGGCTGCATGAGGGCCAGGGCGGCGCGCAGACGCTGGCGGCCTTCATGGAGCGCATCGACCAGCTCGGCGAGACGGCCGAGGACGAGCGCAGCCAGGCCATCCTTGGTGCGCTGTACGACTACGCTGAGCAGATCGCGCCCTAGCGCGGGACCGGCCCGGCAGGCTTAAGACCGCGTCCGGCGGGTCGTCGCGGCGCATGGGCAGGCGCAGCAGCAGGCCTGCCATGATGACCACCGCACCTGCCGCTCGCGCAGCGTGTCGGCCACGCGCCAGGCGTCGACGCCGCCGATGTGCGGATGCAGCCGCCCTCAATGAGCAGGCTGCCGTCAGGGATGGCGGGGCCGCTCAACGGATGCAGCGTCGCATGGCGCAGCAGCCGGGGCTCGTGCTGCTGCTGCGTGTTCGGCATCGCGTGAACGGTGAGCGAGGCCCAGGTGATGGTCAGCGCGGCAAGGCAAGGCAAGGCAAGGGGTGACTTCATGTCAATACCCGTCCGTGGTTTCCACATGCCAGGCGTCGCCACCGAAGTAGCTGTGGCGGTCGCGGTTCATCGCGTCCAGCCAGGGCGCTGCAGTGCAGGTTGGTCCAGCGCTGCCCCTCGGTCGGTAACGCCGTCGCGCATCACCAGCGTGCCGTTGTCGATGGTGTGGCCCGGCTCCAGCACCGGTTTCTCGCCGGTCGGCGATGCCAGCGGAGGGGCGTCGCGCCGGCCTTGAGGAGTTTCACTGAGCTGCCGTGCCCGGGTCTACCGCCAAGGCAAGCCAGCAGGGGGGGGGGCGCCAACACGGGCTCACCCGGCGTCGTGGCGCCGTGATACGGCGAAGCGGCAGACTCTGGCGGCGTGATGTGCGTCATGGTCGAAATCCGGCAGTCCTGCCATAGTCGGGCCTAGAAGATTCCTTTTGGAGACCCCATGAGCAGCGCCGCCCCAGCCCCCGTCGAGGATTCCACCGCCGCCCGCCTGCGTGCGCTGCTCGGGAGGGCGCCCACTGCAGTGGCCTTCGTGTCGGGCCAGCGCTTCGAGGTCGTCAGCGACGAGTTCAACCACCTGTTCGGGTTCGGGGATGACAGTGACCTCGCCGGCCAGGGTACGCGTACCGTGCACACCACCGAGTTGGCGCATACCGGCGTGCACGAGCGGGCTGCGGCAGCCTTCGCGTCCGGCCAGCCGCTGGACGAGGAGATCGAGTATGTGAAGCGTGACGGCCACCGCTTCTGGGGCCGCCTGCAGGCGTCTCCGCTGAACTGGCAGGCACCGTCGGGCGAGGCGCTGTGGATCGTCGAGGACGTGAGCCTGGCGCGCGCCCAGCGCCTGCAGCCCACCTGGACGGCCAAGCACGACACCGTCACCGAACTCGCCAACCGCCGCGAGTTCGAGCGCCGGCTGTCCGAGCATGTCGGCAGCCGCCGCAACGAGCCGGTGTCGGTGCTGTGGCTGGATGTGGATCACTTCGCCCAGGTGCTGAACGGCATGAGCGCCGAGGTGGGCGACCATTTCCTCTACGGCCTGGGCCAGATGCTGACCGGCAAGGTGCGGGCGTCCGACCTGGTGGCGCGACTGGAGGAAGATCACTTCGCCATCCTGTTGCCTGACTGCGACCAGCACTACGCCCAGATCATCGCGGAGAAGATTCGCGCGGCCGTGGCCTCGTACCGGCTGCACTGGGGCCTGCATCGCACCCGTGTGAAGGCGTCGCTGGGCGTTGTGCAGATCCATGCCACGCTGGGCACGGTGGATGCCGTGCTGGGCGCCGCCTCGCTGGCCTGCACCGAAGCCAAGGCGGCCGGCGGCGACAGCGTGCGTGTCTTCGTGTCGGCCGGCGGTTTCGAGGAACTGGCGGGCTGAATTCACGCGGCCCAGTCGAACAAAGGGCGAAAACGACAGCTTTTTCGCCATCTGTTCTAAAGTTCGCGTCAGCGCTGCCGATGTACGGCACAAGCGCACCAAGACTTGATCGCCATGAACGTCCCGCTGTCCACTGCCTTGTCCGGCATCTCCTCCGCCAATGAGCGGCTGCGTGCGTCGGCGGCCAACATCGCCAACCTGGCGAGCAGCAACCAGTCGCGGCCGGGCGTCGAGCCCACCAACGTGGACAAGGCGCCCGAACGCGAGATCAACCCGGCCAACGAGGTCGTGGAGCAGCAGTCGGCGGCCTACGCCTTCGTCGCCAACCTGAAGGTGCTGCAGACGCAGCTCAACACCACTGGTGCCTTGCTGGACATCAAGGCCTGACGAACCCCGCCATCTTGACGAGCAAGCGGCCTCTGGCCGCTTTTTCTTTGCCCTCACCGCGACGCCGGTATGAAAAAAGCCCGCCGGCTTGCGCGCGGCGGGCTTGGGGCCAGCGAGGCTGGCTCAGCGTCAGCAGGTCGGCGCCGTGGCCTTGGCGGCTTCCGCGTATTCCTCGATCTGGTCGAAGTTCATGTAGCGGTAGACGCTGGCCTTGTCAGCGTCGATGACGCCCATCTCCTTCAGGTATTCCTCCTTGGTCGGCAGGCGGCCCAGGCGGGACGCGATGGCGGCCAGCTCCGCCGAGCCCAGGAACACGTTGGTGTTCTTGCCCAGGCGGTTCGGGAAGTTGCGGGTCGACGTGGAGATGACGGTGGCGCCTTCACGCACCTGGGCCTGGTTGCCCATGCACAGGCTGCAGCCCGGCATTTCCGTGCGGGCACCGGCGGTGCCGAAGGCGGCGTAGTGGCCTTCCTTGATCAGCTCGCTCTGGTCCATCTTGGTCGGCGGTGCGACCCACAGCTTGACCGGGATGTCGCGCTGGCCACCCAGCAGCTTGGCCGCAGCGCGGAAGTGACCGATGTTGGTCATGCACGAGCCGATGAAGGCTTCGTCGATCTTGGTGCCGGCGACTTCGGACAGAAACTTGGCGTCGTCCGGGTCGTTCGGGCAGCAGACGATGGGTTCCTTGATGTCGGCCAGGTCGATCTCGATGACGTGGGCGTACTCGGCGTCCTTGTCGGCTTCCAGCAGTTCGGGGTTGGCCAGCCAGGCTTCGACCTTCTCGATGCGGCGCTCCAGCGTCTTCGCGTCGGCATAACCGTCGGCGATCATGTTCTTCATCAACACGATGTTGCTGGTGAGGTATTCCTTGATCGGCTCGGGGTTCAGCTTGATCGTGCAGCCGGCGGCGGAGCGCTCGGCGGACGCGTCGGACAGCTCGAAGGCTTGCTCGACCTTCAGGTCCGGCAGGCCTTCGATTTCCAGGATGCGGCCCGAGAAGGCGTTCTTCTTGCCGGCCTTGGCGACGGTCAGCAGGCCGGCCTTGATGGCGTACAGCGGGATGGCGTGCACGAGGTCGCGCAGCGTCACGCCCGGCTGCATCTCGCCCTTGAAGCGGACGAGCACCGATTCGGGCATGTCCAGCGGCATGACGCCCGTGGCGGCGCCGAAGGCGACCAGGCCGGAGCCGGCCGGGAACGAGATGCCGATCGGGAAGCGGGTGTGCGAGTCGCCGCCGGTGCCGACGGTGTCGGGCAGCAGCAGGCGGTTCAGCCAGCTGTGGATGACGCCGTCACCCGGGCGCAGGGCCACGCCGCCGCGGTTGCTGATGAAGGCCGGCAGCTCGCGGTGGGTCTTCACGTCCACGGGCTTGGGGTAGGCGGCCGTGTGGCAGAACGATTGCATGACCAGGTCGGCCGAGAAGCCCAGGCAGGCCAGGTCCTTCAGCTCGTCGCGGGTCATCGGGCCGGTCGTGTCCTGCGAGCCGACCGTGGTCATCTTGGGTTCGCAGTAGGTGCCCGGGCGCACGCCCTGGCCTTCCGGCAGGCCGACGGCGCGGCCGACCATCTTCTGCGCCAGCGTGAAGCCGGCCTTGGTTTCAGCCGGCGCTTGCGGCAGGCGGAACAGCGTGGAGGCGGGCAGGCCCAGGAACTCGCGCGCCTTGGCGGTCAGCGAGCGGCCGATGATGAGGTTGATGCGGCCGCCGGCGCGCACTTCGTCGAACAGCACGTCGCTCTTGAGCTTGAACTCGGCGACGGTCTCGCCGTTCTTCACCAGCTTGCCGTCGTAGGGCAGCACGTCGATGACGTCGCCCATTTCCAGCTTGGACACGTCGACTTCGATCGGCAGCGAGCCGGAGTCTTCTTGCGTGTTGAAGAAGATCGGCGCGATCTTGCCGCCGAGCGTGACGCCGCCGAAGCGCTTGTTCGGCACGAAGGGGATGTCCTGGCCCGTGGCCCAGATGACGGAGTTGGTGGCGGACTTGCGCGAGGAGCCGGTGCCGACCACGTCGCCGACGTAGGCCACGAGGTGGCCCTTCTTCTTGAGGTCCTCGATGAACTGCATTGGGCCGCGCTTGCCGTCTTCCTCGGGCTTGAAGGCCGCGTCGGGGCGCGTGTTCTTCAGCATGGCCAGGTAGTGCAGCGGGATGTCCGGGCGGCTCCACGCGTCGGGTGCGGGCGACAGGTCGTCGGTGTTGGTCTCGCCGGGCACCTTGAAGACGGTGACGGTGATCTTCTTCTCGACTTCGGGGCGGCTCGTGAACCACTCGGCGTCAGCCCACGACTGCATCACTTCCTTGGCCTTGGCATTGCCGGCCTTGGCCTTGGTGGCGACGTCGTTGAAGTAGTCGAACATCAGCAGGGTCTTCTTCAGGCCCTCGGCGGCGACGCCGGCGACTTCGGCGTCGTCCAGCAGCTCGATCAGCGGATGCACGTTGTAGCCGCCCACCATGGTGCCCAGCAGTTCGGTGGCCTTGGCCTTGGAGATCAGGCCGACCTTCACGTCGCCGTGCGCCACAGCAGCCAGGAAGCTGGCCTTGACCTTGGCGGCGTCGTCCACGCCCGGGGGCACGCGGTGCGTCAGCAGGTCCAGCAGGAATGCGTCCTCACCGGCCGGCGGGTTCTTGATCAGCTCGATCAGCTCGGCCACCTGCTTGGCGTCCAGGGCGAGGGGCGGGATGCCGAGGGCGGCGCGCTCGGCGGTGTGTTGACGATAGGCGGACAGCATGGTGGTTCTCCGTGGGGGGGCAGGTCAGCGAGCAGCCTGGGGCACGATCAGCCTCAGGCCTTTGAAATAGTCTCGAAAGAAGCCGTCATCGCGGGTAATGAGGGCCTGGCATTGCAGCAGCGCATGCGCGCCGATGAGGAAGTCTGCAACGACGCGCTGGCGCGCGCCAGCCCGGTCTCGGTAGCGGCGTTGCATGTGGCCGGCGCGCACGGCGGCGGCTTCCTGGATGGGGTCGAAGCGCAGGCCAAACTCCTTCAGCGAGTCCATCACGGTCTCGCGGGTGTCCAGCAGGGTCTGCACCTCGGCGGCGACGGCGTCGCACAGCACCACCTCGCCCTGACTCAGGGCCAGTGCCAGGGCTTCGGCCGAGGTGTCGCCGTAACGGGCGTCGCCCGTCAGCACATCCACCAGCACCGAGGAGTCGACGGCGATCATTCTTCGCCGCTCGGGGTGGGGTAGGGGTCGCCGGGGGCACGGCCGCGCAGTGCGCGCAGCGCGTCGTCGGTGCTGGTGAAGCCCTCGGCCAGCTTGAAGCGCCCGCGCAGCTTGGCTAGCGCGTCATCGACGTTCTTGCGCAGGATGATGCGGCCGCCGTCGAGCTCGACTTTCAGGGTCGTGCCCTTGGTCAGGCCCAGGGCATCTCGGACGGCCTTGGGCAGGGTGATCTGCCCGCGCTCGGCAACGGTGGCTTCCATGGCGCCTCCAGCAGCTGAGCGGCCCTTACGCGTCGCTCAGGTATGCATTGAAAAGTATGTATTCATTCTACATACCCGGCGCGCCGTTTCAAGCGCAGGGTGCGCGGCTCACTTGCCGGCGGCGGGCGTGATGCCCAGGCTGTTGCGCGCGGCGGCGGCTTCAGCTTCGGGGTCCTGCATGCGTGCCGCCTTGGCGGCGGCCATCAGTCGTTCCTGTTCAGGGTGCACGCATTCGTCCAGCAGGCGCTGGCCGATCTTGGTGTCCAGCAGCATGGACTTGTTGGCGATCTGGATCATCAGCGTACGGCCGGTCACGTCTTCCAGGCGCAGCGCGCCGGTGGAGGACAGCACCGGCTTCATCGTGAAGGTGTTCTTCTTCCAGACGACGTCCACGTAGCCCGCCACCTTGGGGTGCTTCTGGATGTGGACCGACTCCTTGAACTCGCAGGCGTAGTCGCCCAGATGGGTGCGCTCGGCCGCGGCGAGCTGCACGTCGTCGGCATCCGTCAGCACGGGCTCGGGCGGTGGGGGAGGGGTCTTCTTGGCCGGGGCCTTGGCGGCTGCTTTCGCGTTGACCGGCTTGGCGGCCGCAGGCTTGGACGGCGTGGGCTTGGTGGCGGCCGGCTGTGCCAGGGCGGGAAGGACGGCGCCCAGGATGAGGGCGGCGGCCGCGCTGCGGAGTGAGAGGGCAAGCATCGGGAGGGGAGAAGTGGGGTGGAGATTCAGCCGCGCATCATCGGCCGGAACGGATGAGCGTGCGGTGAGCAGATGTAGGCATTGTCCGACTCGCGCTCGCGCCCGGCGCTGCGTGATTCACCCGATGGTTGCAGGGAAGAAGGCTTGCCGGGCCGCATCGGGCAGCGGGCGGCCGGTGCGGGCGGCTTGTTCGAGCACGGTCCAGAAGTAGCGGAAGCTGGCACGGTCATGCAGGCGGCCATCGAACGAGATGGGCGCCCAGCGCGCTGCCTGGGCCTGCAGCAGCAGGGTGGCCGCCTCGTCGATCTCATCGGCAGCGGGTGCGAAGGCGTCGACGATGGTGCGGATCTGATCGGGATGGATGCTCCACATGCGTGTGTAGCCGAACTCCTGCGCCGCCCGGCGGGCCGCTGCGGCGAGGCGTTCGGTTTCGCGGAACTCGGTGACGACGCCATGCGAAGGCGTCTTGCCGAAGGCATGTGCCGCCGCGCTGATCTCGAGCTTGGCGCGCACCACCAGCGGATGCTCGAACTGGCCGGGCAACTCCATGGCAGATTTCGGGATGGCGCCGCGGTGCGCTGACACGAAGTCCATCAGCCCGAAGGACAGGGACTCGATGCGCGGGTGGGCTGCGATGCGGAACACGTCGCGCAGCGCGCCGTGGGTCTCGATGAGGGTGTGTAGCGGCAGGCGGGGCTGGCCATGCCGGTCGCAGGCGGCATCGATGGTCGTCACTGCCGACGCCAGTTCGTCGGCGTCCTGTGGCTTGGGAATCATCAGGTAGGCCAGGCGATGGCCAGCCTTGGCGATGAGTGTGTCCACCTCCGCCTCGAACGCCGCATGGCCCCATGGGTGCACGCGGGCGCCGACACGGCCGAAACGGTTGGCGGCGCCGGTCGCTAGCTCGCAAATGAGCAGCGCATGCTCGGCCTCGCCGCCGACGGGTGCGCCGTCCTCGGCGTCAAGCGTGATGTCGAACACCGGGCCGAGTTCGGCCTGCAGCGCCAGGCTCTTGCGCATGCGGGACTCGACGCCGCAGTAGTGGTCAACCACCGGCAGCGTGCTGGGCGGTGCGTCATGGCCGAACAGGGCGGCGCGAGGGTGCGGGGCGGTTGTCATCGGCAAACGAGCTGTGGCAAAGAAAAAGGGCCGGCAAGCCGGCCCTTCTGGCGTGGGGCAAGAACCCCGGATTACAGCAGGTGCTTGACGCCGTCCTGCTCGTCGGTCAGTTCCTTCAGCGTCTTGTTGATGCATTCCTGCGAGAAGGCGTCGATCTCGATGCCTTGCACGATCTTGTACTCGCCGCCTTCGCAGGTGACGGGGTAGCCGAACATCACTTCCTTGGGGATGCCGTACTCGCCGTTCGAAGGGATGCCCATCGTGACCCACTTGCCGTTGGTGCCCAGGGCCCAGTCGCGCATGTGGTCGATGGCGGCATTGGCGGCCGAGGCGGCCGATGACAGGCCGCGGGCGGCGATGATGGCCGCGCCGCGCTTGCCGACGGTCGGCAGGAAGGTTTCGCGGTTCCAGGTCTCGTCGTTGATCAAGTCCTTGACCGAGGCGCCGTCGATGGTGGCGTTGCGGTAGTCGGCGTACATCGTCGGCGAGTGGTTGCCCCACACGGCCAGCTTTTCGATGGACGCGACGGCCTTGCCAGTCTTGGCGGCCAGTTGCGAGGCGGCGCGGTTGTGGTCCAGGCGCAGCATGGCGGTGAAGTTCTTGGCCGGCAGATCCGGGGCCGACTTCATTGCGATGTAGGCGTTTGTGTTGGCCGGGTTGCCGACGACCAGCACCTTGACGTTGCGCGAGGCGACGGCGTTGAGTGCCTTGCCCTGTGTCGTGAAGATGGCGCCGTTGACGGCCAGCAGTTCGGCACGCTCCATGCCCGGGCCGCGCGGACGCGAGCCGACGAGTAGCGCGTAGTCGGTGTCCTTGAAGGCGGTCATCGGGTCGCTGTGCGCTTCGACGCCGGCCAGCAGCGGGAAGGCGCAGTCTTCCAATTCCATGATCACGCCCTTCAGCGCGTTCTGAGCCTTCTCGTCGGGGATTTCCAACAGTTGCAGGATGACAGGCTGGTCCTTGCCCAGCATTTCGCCGGAGGCGATGCGGAACAGCAGGGCATAGCCGATCTGGCCGGCTGCGCCGGTGACGGCGACGCGAACGGGTTTCTTGCTCATGGAAAGTCTCCGAAGGGGCAGTTGAAAAAGCGTTGACGAGGGCTTGACCGGCGCGCGGGGCCCTGAACCCGTCAAGTGTACGAGCATGCCCTGTGCTGCAATGCGGCCATGCCCAAGACCGCAGCGCCCTTGTACGAGCAGATCCGCCAGCTCATCGTTGCCGCCCTCGCGGCCGGCGAGTGGCGCCCGGGTGATGCGCTGCCCAGCGAGGCGGCGCTCGCGCAGCGCTTCGGCGCCAGCCCGGGGACGGTCCGTCGGGCGCTGGACGAACTGGCGGCGGAACATCTCGTGGAGCGCCGGCAGGGCAGCGGCACTTTCGTGTCCACGCATTCGGCGCCGCGGCAGCAGTTCCGGTTCCTGCGCCTGGTGGCGGACGATGATGCGGGCGGTTTCACCCGTGAACTGCTGGGGTGCCGGCGCCTGCGCGCGATTGCGGCGGTGGCGCGAGCCCTGGACATCAGGACGTCGGAACCCGTCATCGAGGTGAGGCGCATGCTGCACCGCCGGGGGCGCCCGGTCGTGCTGGAGGAGATGTGGCTCCCCGAGCGGCATTTCGAGGGGCTCAGCGCTGATGTGATCACGGCCCATGCCGGCACGTTGTACGCGTTGTTCGAGGCCCGTTTCGGCGTTCACATGGTGCGGGCCGAGGAGAAGCTGCGTGCTGTGGCGGCGACGGCTGAGGCTGCCGCGCTGTTGCAGGTCGCGCCGGGCGAGCCGCTGTTGAGTGTGGAGCGCCTGGCCTTCACTTACGGCGATCGACCGGTCGAATTGCGTCGCGGTCTTTACTACACCAGTTCCGATCACTACCGCAATGAACTGAACTGAAGTTGACATTGGCGCAGTGCAGCATCAACGCTCAGGGGAATGACGCTTGGCTCTAGAATCGTTTGGTTTCACCCCGATTACGCAGGCTTGACCATGGCGGACAGCACAAAGACAAGACCCGTTTACACAAATATTCACGTCACGCAGATCGTCGGTTACCGCCTCCCTCCGGCGGGCATCGTTTCCATCCTGCATCGCGTCAGCGGCGTGCTCATGTTCCTGCTCCTGCCCTTCGTGGTGTGGATGCTGGACGCGAGCTTGAGCTCCGAGATCTCGTACGACGCGTTCACCAACGTGTTCGTCGCCGGTGTCGCTGGCTTGCCGGCATGGTTCCTGAAACTGGTCGTGCTCGGGCTGCTGTGGGGCTACCTGCACCACTTCATCGCCGGCGTCCGCCACCTGTGGATGGACGCGACGCACAGCGTGAGCAAGGCCCAGGGTCACAACTCTGCGGTGATCACGCTGGTGCTGAGCATTGGTTTGACGCTCGTGCTGGGCGCCAAGTTGTTCGGCCTGTACTGACAACCTCCCCTTAGGACATCGCAATGAGCACTTTTGGCTCCAAGCGCCTCGTCGTGGGCGCGCATTACGGCCTGCGTGACTGGCTTGCCCAGCGCGTCACGGCCGTGTTGATGGCTCTGTTTACCGTCGCCGTGCTGGCCCGCTTCCTGGCACCCGGCGAACTGGGTTATGACCACTGGTACGGCGTGTTCGCGCCGCAGTGGATGAAGGTGCTGACCTTCGTCACCATCCTGGCGCTGACCTACCACGTGTGGGTGGGCGTGCGCGACATCTGGATGGATTACGTGAAGCCCGTCGGCATCCGGCTGGGCCTGCAAGTGTTTTCGATCGTGTGGCTGCTTGGCTGTGCCGGCTGGGCAATCCAGGTGCTGTGGAGACTGTGATGACGGCAAAGATTTCGACCCGCAAGTTCGACGTGGTCATCGTCGGGGCCGGCGGCTCCGGCATGCGCGCCTCGCTGCAGCTGGCTCGCGCCGGCCTCAATGTGGCCGTGCTGTCCAAGGTCTTCCCGACCCGCTCGCACACCGTCGCCGCGCAAGGCGGCATCGGCGCGTCCCTGGGCAACATGTCCGAGGACAACTGGCACTACCACTTCTTCGACACCGTGAAGGGGTCGGACTGGCTGGGTGACCAGGACGCCATTGAGTTCATGTGCCGGGAGGCGCCCAAGGTCGTCTACGAGCTTGAGCACTTCGGCATGCCGTTCGACCGCAATGCCGATGGCACGATCTACCAGCGCCCGTTCGGCGGCCATACCGCCAACTATGGCGAGAAGCCTGTGCAGCGCGCCTGCGCCGCAGCCGACCGCACCGGCCACGCGCTGCTGCACACGCTGTACCAGCAAAACGTCAAGGCCCGCACGCAGTTCTTCGTCGAGTGGATGGCGCTGGACATCATCCGCGACGCCGAAGGCGATGCCGTCGGCGTGACCGCGTTGGAGATGGAGACCGGCGAGGTCCACATCCTGCACGCCAAGACCGTGCTGCTGGCTACCGGCGGTGCGGGCCGCATCTTCGCGGCCTCCACCAACGCCTTCATCAACACCGGTGACGGCCTGGGCATGGCGGCGCGCGCCGGCATCCCGCTGGAAGACATGGAGTTCTGGCAGTTCCACCCCACCGGCGTGGCCGGCGCGGGCGTGCTGCTGACCGAAGGCTGCCGCGGCGAAGGCGCCATCCTGCGCAACGCCAACGGCGAGCGCTTTATGGAGCGCTACGCGCCGACGCTGAAGGACCTGGCGCCGCGTGACTTCGTGTCCCGCTCGATGGACCAGGAAATCAAGGAAGGTCGCGGCTGCGGTCCCAACAAGGACTACGTGCTGCTGGATATGACCCACCTGGGCGCCGAGACCATCGCCAAGCGCCTGCCGTCGGTGCTGGAGATCGGCCACAACTTCGCGAACGTCGACATCACGAAGGAGCCCATCCCCGTCGTGCCGACCATCCACTACCAGATGGGTGGCATTCCGACGAACGTGCACGGCCAGGTCGTCATCCCGAAGAACGGCAAGCACAACGACATCATCAACGGCCTGTACGCCGTGGGCGAGTGCTCGTGTGTGTCGGTGCACGGCGCCAACCGCCTGGGCACCAACTCGCTGCTGGACCTGATCGTGTTCGGCCGCGCCGCAGGCAACCACATCGTCGACTTCAACCTGAAGACGAAGTCGCACAAGGACCTGCCCAAGGACGCCGCCGACAAGACCTTGGCCCGCCTGGCCCGCCTGGAGTCGGCTACCAACGGCGAGTACGCACAGAACATCGCCAACGACATCCGCTCGACCATGCAGCAGCATGCCGGCGTGTTCCGCACGCAGGCATCGATGGACGAGGGTGTGCGCAAGATCAAGGAAGTTGCCGCCCGCGTGGGTGGCATCGGCCTGAAGGACAAGTCCAAGGTCTTCAACACCGAGCGTGTCGAGGCGCTGGAAGTCGAGAACCTCATCGAAGCCGCCCAGGCCACGATGATCTCGGCTGCGGCCCGCCCCGAGAGCCGTGGCGCCCACGCGCACGACGACTACCCGAACCGCGACGACGCGAACTGGATGAAGCACACGCTGTGGTACTCCGAAGGCAACCGCCTGGACTACAAGCCGGTCAATCTCCAGCCGCTGACGGTTGAATCGGTGCCCCCGAAGGTTCGCACCTTCTGACGCAGCGCCGAGCAAGGATCAAGACATCATGAAGCGCACCTTCCAGATCTACCGCTACGACCCCGACAAGGACGTCAAGCCCTACATGCAGACCCTCGAGATCGAACTCGACGGGAACGAACGCATGCTGCTGGACGCCCTGGTCAAGCTGAAGGCCGTGGACCCGACGCTGTCGTTCCGCCGCTCCTGCCGCGAAGGCGTCTGTGGCTCCGACGCGATGAACATCAACGGCAAGAACGGCCTGGCCTGCCTGACGAACATGCGCACGCTGCCGGGCACCGTGGTGCTCAAGCCGCTGCCGGGCCTGCCCGTCGTGCGCGACCTCATCGTCGACATGACGCAGTTCTTCAAGCAGTACCACTCCATCAAGCCCTACCTCGTCAACGACAACATCCCGCCCGAGAAGGAGCGGCTGCAGTCGCCTGTCGAGCGCGAGGAGCTGGACGGCCTGTACGAGTGCATCCTGTGCGCGAGCTGCTCCACGAGCTGCCCGAGCTTCTGGTGGAACCCCGACAAGTTCGTCGGCCCGGCTGGCCTGCTGCAGGCCTACCGCTTCATCGCCGACAGCCGCGACGAAGCCACCAACGAGCGCCTGGACAACCTCGAGGATCCGTACCGCCTGTTCCGCTGCCACACCATCATGAACTGCGTGGACGTCTGCCCCAAGGGCCTGAACCCCACGAAGGCCATTGGCAAGATCAAGGAACTGATGGTGCGTCGCGCCGTCTGATGCAGATGACCGCAGCGGTGGCCCTGATCGACGAACGCGCGCTGTCCAAGCTGCGCTGGCGCTGCCGTCGGGGCCTGCTGGAGAACGACCTCTTCATCGATCGCTTCTTCGCCCGCAAGGGCGAGCAGGTCAGCGTGATCGAGGCCGAAGGCCTCACCACGCTGATGGATCTGCCGGACAACGACCTCCTCGACCTGCTGCTGCGCCGCAAGGAACCCAGTGGTGAAATCGACACCGCTGCCGTGCGCGAGGTTCTGAACGAACTGCGCACCTGACCGACCGAATTGCTTTCAAAACCCTAAGGACTGCAACATGACCCCGTCCGACGTCAAAGCCACCCTGTCGTTCTCCGACGGCAGCCCCTCGATGGACCTGCCGCTCTACAGGGGCAGCATCGGCCCGGATGTCATCGACATCCGCAAGCTCTACGGCCAGACCGGCAAGTTCACCTACGACCCCGGCTTCCTGTCGACGGCGTCCTGCAACTCCACGATCACGTACATCGACGGTGACAAGGGCGAGCTGCTGTACCGCGGCTACCCCATCGAGCAGCTCGCGGTGAACTGCGACTACCTCGAGACCTGCTACCTGCTGCTGTACGGAGAGCTGCCGAACGCCGAGCAAAAGGCCGGCTTCGAAGACCGCGTGATGCATCACACGATGGTCAACGAGCAGATGCAGTTCTTCCTGCGCGGCTTCCGCCGTGACGCCCACCCGATGGCCGTCATGACCGGCCTGGTGGGCGCGATGTCGGCGTTCTATCACGACAGCACCGACATCAATAATCCCGAGCACCGCGAGATCGCGGCGATCCGCCTGATCGCCAAGATGCCCACGCTCGTGGCCATGGCCTACAAGTACACGATCGGCCAGCCCTACATCTACCCGAAGAACGACCTGAGCTACGCCGGCAACTTCATGCGGATGATGTTTGCCACGCCGTGCGAGGACTACAAGCCCAACGACGTGCTGGTGCGTGCGATGGACCGCATCTTCACGCTGCATGCTGACCACGAGCAGAACGCGTCGACGTCGACCGTGCGTTTGTGCGGTTCGTCGGGCACCAACCCGTTCGCGGCCATCGCGGCCGGCGTGGCCTGCTTGTGGGGCCCCGCACACGGTGGTGCCAACGAGGCGTGCCTGAACATGCTGGGCGACATCCAGAAGAACGGTGGTGTGGCCCGCATCGGCGACTTCATCGGCAAGGTCAAAGACAAGAACTCCGGCGTCAAGCTGATGGGCTTCGGCCACCGCGTCTACAAGAACTACGACCCGCGTGCCAAGCTGATGCGCGAGACCTGCCACGAAGTCCTGAACGAGCTGGGCCTGCAGAACGACCCACTGTTCGAGCTGGCCATGAAGCTGGAAAAGATCGCGCTGGAAGATGAGTACTTCGTCGCCCGCAAGCTCTACCCGAACGTGGACTTCTACTCGGGTATCGTGCAGCGCGCCATCGGCATCCCCGTGCCGCTGTTCACCGCCATCTTCGCGCTGGCCCGCACGGTCGGTTGGATCGCCCAGCTCAATGAGATGATCGGCGACCCCGAGTACAAGATCGGCCGCCCGCGCCAGCTGTTCGTCGGCGCCGCACCGCGCGACGTGAAGCCCATCGCCCAGCGCTGATCGGCCTCTCGCCACACGCGAACCCCTCGGCAACCCCGAGGGGTTTTTCATTTGGAGACTTGATGACCGTTCCCGAGATCCTCGTCCTTGGCAGCGTCAACCGCGACCTCATCGTGCACGCGCCGCGATTGCCGCTGCCGGGCGAGACGCTGCGTGGCCAGCGCTTCGGCTCGTGCCTGGGCGGCAAGGGCGCCAATCAGGCGGTGGCCGTGGCGCGGCTTGGGGGCAAGGTCGCGCTGGCGGCGCGGGTCGGCCTGCGGGAAAACGGGGCGGCGATGGTGGAGCAGCTGAAGGCGGAAGGCGTCGACACGCGCGCCATTGCCCAGCCGGTCGACGAGGTGCCTGGCGTGGCGCTGATCGTCGTCGGCGCCGAGGATGCCGAGAACCAGATCGTCACCGTTGCCGGCTCCAACGGCACGCTGCCGCTGGCACAGGTCGAGGCACTGGAGCTGGCCGGCCTGCGCTGGCTCATCGCGCAGCAGGAACTCCCGCTTGAGAGCGTGGCCCGCGCGTTCGAGCGTGCCCGTGCGGCCGGCGTGAAGACGCTGCTGAACGCCGCACCTTACCGGCCCGGCTGCGAGACGCTGCTGCCGCTGGTGGATCTGCTGGTCGTCAATGCGCTGGAAGCGCAGGCGCTGGTCACGACGCTGGGTGGCGGCGTGGCCGGGCCCGAGGCGCTGGCGCAGGCGCTGCACGATAAGGGGCCTGCCGCGGTGCTGGTGTCGCTGGGGGCCGAGGGTCTATGCTGGGTCGATGCCCAGGGCGTGCGCCGCGTGCCGGCGCGCATCGTGAAGGCGGTGGATACCGTCGGCGCTGGCGACACCCTGGTGGGCAGCCTCGTGACCGCGCTGGCGGAGGGCCAATCGGTCGATGACGCGCTGACCTTCGCCCAGGCCGCGGCCGCCATTGCCGTGTCGCGCCCCGGCGTGCAGGATGCGATGCCGCATCGAGCCGAAGTAGAGCAACTGCTCAAAAACTGAATCCCACAAGGAGAACAAGAGATGTCCCAGACCTTGCTGCTGCCCCGCTGGCTGCTGTCGATGAAGCCCGGCGAAGACACGCTGGAACACCATGGCCTGCTGATTGACGGCGAGCGTATTGCCGCCATCGGCACGCACGCCGAGCTGCTGGCGAAGTACCCGCAGGCCACGCGTGTGGACCTGCCCGAGCAGATCCTCATCCCCGGTCTCATCAACGCTCACGCGCATTCCGCCATGACGCTGCTGCGTGGCGTGGCCGACGACGTGCCGTTGATGGACTGGCTGCAGAACCACATCTGGCCATTGGAGAAGAAGTGGGTTAGCGAAGCGTGGACTTATCTCGGCTCCAAGCTCGCGGCCGCCGAAGGCCTGCGCAGCGGCACGACCTACATCAACGACATGTACTTCTTCCCGACAGCGATGGCCCGCGCCGCCGTTGATTCGGGCGTGCGGGCGGCGGTGTCGATGAACGTCATCGACTTCCCGACTGGCTATGCGTCGGGGCCGGACGACTACATCGCCAAGGGTGTGGCGGCCTACGAACAGTACAAGGGTGAGAAGCTGCTGGACTGGACCAGCGCGCCGCACGCGCCGTACACGGTGTCGGACGAGACCTTCATCAAGCTGCGCGACCTGGCCGAGAAGCTGGACATCCAGATGCACTGTCACATCCACGAGACGGCGGGCGAGGTGTCCGACGGCATCAAGGCACACGGCGTGCGCCCCATCGAGCGTCTGGACAAGCTGGGCCTGTTCAGCGAGCGGATGATCGCCGTGCACATGGTCCACCTGAACGAGGCTGAGATCGAGCTGATGGCCGGGAAGGGCGTGCACCTGGTGCACAACCCCAACTCCAATCTGAAGCTGGCTTCGGGCGTGATGCCGCTGAAGGCGCTGGAAGCCGCCGGCGTCAACACCATCCTTGGCACCGATGGCGCCGCGTCCAACAACCGCCTGGACATGTTCGGCGAGATCCGCTCGGCCGCGTTGCTGGCCAAGGGCATCACCGGCGATCCGACGGTGGCGTCGGCGCGTACGGCGCTGGAGATGGCCACCATCCGTGCCGCCAAGGCGATGGGTCGCGCCGACGACCTGGGCTCGCTGGAAGTGGGAAAGCTGGCCGACGTCGTGGCTGTGTCGCTGGACAGCCTGGAATGCCAGCCGGTCTACAACGCCGCTGCGCAACTGGTCTACGTGGCGGGCCGCGAGCATGTCAGCAACGTCTGGGTGGGTGGCCGCCAGGTGCTGAAGGACCGCCAGCCCACCACCATCGACGTGCCCGGCCTGCTGGCCGAGGTGCGCGATGTCGTGGGCCGCATGAAGGCGGGCTGACCACAGCATGCCGGGCGCGATGGGACGGCGCACCCGCGCCACGGGGCGGGTGACCTTGGCGGATGTGGCCGCGGCGGCGGGCGTTAGCCCGATCACCGTGTCACGCGCGCTGCGCGGCGAGCGTGCGGTGGCGGCGGAGCTGGTGGCGCGTGTTCAGGCCGCCGCAACCGAGCTGGGCTATGTGCCCGACCCGGCTGCCCGGGCGCTCGCCTCGGCACGTAGCTCGCATGTGGCCGTACTCATCCCCAAGCTCAGCAACACCGTGTTCGTCGAGCTGCTGGATGCCTTGCAGGCCGCGCTTCTGCCGGCGGGCTACCAGACGCTGATCGGTGTCACGCATTACGACGGCGTCGAGGAAGAGGCGCAGCTGCGAAGCTTCCTGGCCCACCGGCCGGCCGGGCTCATCGTTACCGGCAGCGACCGCAGCCCCGCCGCAGCGGCGTTGATCCGGGGCAGCGGCCTGCCTTGTGTACGCCTGATGGAGGTGGGCGACGACGTTGGCGGCTACAGCGTCGGCTTCTCGCAGCGCGAGGCCGGGCGGGCCATCACGCGCCAGCTGCTGGACGCCGGGCGCCGCCGCATCGTCTACGTGGCCGCGCAGTTGGACCCGCGCACGCTGCAGCGCGGCGAGGGCTACGAGGCCGCGCTGGCCGAGGCCGGCCTGGCGGCTCATGCGCACAAGCTGCTGGTGGCCCAGCCCTCGTCCATGGCGCTGGGGGGCGAGCTGCTGGCCCGCGTGCTGCGCGAGGTGCCCGATGCCGATGCCGTCTTCTTCTGCAACGATGATCTCGCACAGGGCGCGCTGCTGGCCGCGCTGCGCCAGGGCATTGGGGTGCCTGGGCGGCTGGCCGTGGCCGGCTTTAACGACCTGCCCGGCAGCGACCAGATGGTGCCGCCGCTGACGACCGTGGCCACGCCACGCCGCCAGATCGGCCAGCGTGCCGCACAGATGTTGATGGCGTTGATGCGCGGCCAGCCGGTGGACACGCCGCATCTGGACCTGGGTTTTCAGGTGCTGCGGCGGGCCTCAAGCTAACTCGACCTCCAGCCGGTAGCTGCGTCCGGGCTCGATGGCGTGCACGACGGCGCCGGGCAGCGGCTGGCCGTCCAGGCGGACGCTGGTCCGCCCGGTGCGGCGCACCTGCAGCTCGAACTGGGCGCCACGGAACTCGCGCGTCGCGTCCAGCCGGTCCCAGCCCGAGGGCAGCTGCGGCCGCACCTGCAGGCCCTCGGTGCAGCCGCGCAGGCCGCACAGGCCCTCGATGACACTGCGGTAGGCCCAGGCCGCCGTGCCGGTGTTGAACAGCTGACTGGAGCGGCCGGCAGTGCGCGGGTACTGCGCATGGGCGCCGCGGTAGTAGTTGGGGATGAACACCGGCAACTGCCCGCGCTGGCGCAGATCGGCCTCGTCGGGACCCGGGATCATGCGGCGCAGCGCGTGGAAGGCGCGATCGGCGTCGCCGACCGCGTACAGCGCGTGCACGTAGAACGCGGCCGCGTGGTTGTAGACGGCCCCGTTCTCGGCCGAGCCGGGGTGCTTCTGCGTCACGCGCCCCACGTCGTCACGCATGCGCGAGTAGGGCGGGTTGAACATGGCCACGCCGTGCGGCGTCTCCAGTTGCGCGTCGATGGCAGCCAACAGGCGCTGGCGCTGCGTGTCGCTCGCTGCGCCGCTGAGCAGCGCCCAGGACTGCGGGTTCAGGTAGATCCGGCCCTCCGTGTCGGCCGCGATGCCGAACTGCACGTCGTCGTCGGTGATGCCGCGCGCGTACCAGTCGCCGTCCCACAGGTGGGTGTTGGCCGCGTCGTTGAGTTCTTGCGCGGCGGCGCGCCAGCGCGTAGCCGCGTCGGTGCGGCCGGCGTCGGCGCACAGGCCGGCCCACAGGGTCATCGCGTATGCGGCTGCCACCGTCAGCCAGCCTGAGACACCGTGGCCCCGGTAACCTACCATGTTCATCGGGTCGCACCAGTCACCCTGGGCGATGTAGCTCAGGCCACGCGCGTCGCGGTCCTGCTGCAGCCAGGCCATGGCGGCATCCAGGCGCTGGGCGACGGTCTGGCCGTTCACGACCTCGCCGAGCAGCGCGAAGTCGGCCGTCTCGTCCAGGTAGGCCTGCAGGCAGACCGGCAGCCACACGCAGTGGTCGGTGTGCGGCACCTGGTTGATGTACTTCAGCTCGGCGCCCTCGACCAGCAGGATGCCGTCGGGCATGGCACCGTTGTCGCGCTGCTGGCCCAGTGCGTGCAACAGCGCGCCGCGCGTAACGGGCGGTGCGATGTAGGCCATGCCCAGGTTGTCCTGCAGGTAGTTGCGCGTCTGCGGGTCGGTGCTGAGGCGGTTGACGTCGCCGTGATAGAAAACCTGGCGCGGTAGCCAGTGGTTCACGAAGCGGTCCAGGGCGGGGTCCGGCGTGCGGATGCGCAGGCCGCCACTGCCGCTGGCCATGTAGTCGGCATAGGCCGCGCGGGTGCGGGCGAAGTCGGCCTCGCTGAGGTAGGTGCTGCGCACCTGCGCGATCTCGGCATCGTCCAGCGCGGGGCCGAAGGCGAAGCGATAGACCTCGCTTTGGTACGGCGCCAGCGACAGCCGGTACTGCACGCAGGCGGCGGGCGTCTCGTAGCGCGCGTCGCCGCCGGGCAGCCGGTCGGCTCGCAGCGCGCTGGGGTCGTGCAGGCCGCCTTCGCCCTCGAACGCGGCCTGGCTGGCCTCCCAGGCGTCGGGCGTGCGCTCGCAGAGGAAGTAGGTCTTGTCCTTGAGGTGCAGGTTCTTGAAGTGGTCGGCAACCTTCTGGTAGGGTGTAACGCTGCTTGCGACGATGGCGCCGAGGTCGGCGCGCCATTCGGCCGACTGGTTCATCCACGACATGTAGCCTATGGGGAAGTAGGGCACGACGCTGACGCGGCGCGGGCGGCCGCTCAGGTCGGTCACGCGCAGCTCCCACAGCTCCACCACGTCGTCGGTGGGTAGGCCCAGGCGCATTTCCACGCGCAGGCCCAGGTGCTCCACGGTCCAGGCCAGCTCATGCGCGGCGGCGGTGAAGCTGAAACTGTCCAGCGGCGCGCGCACTGGCTCGTAAGGCGCCGAGAACAGCGTGCCGGTGTCCTCGTCCTTCACGTAGACAAAGCGGCCGGGGTGGTGGGCGTAGTAGGCCTGCTCCGGCTGCATGAAGGTCTTGGCCTCCAGGTTGGGGGCGTGTGCGTACTTGGCCGGTTCGGGCTGCATGAACTGCGCGGTGGCGTAGCCGCGGCAGGTCATCTGGATCATCAGGCGGCGGTTCCACAGGAAACCGCCGGCCAGGGGCAGGGCGGTGGGGCTGGTCAGCTCGCAGCGGGCGCCGTCGTCGTGGTGGCGGATCATGGAGTCAGGTCTTGTTGGCCATGGGCTGGCGGGCGGCGAGGTCGGCCTGCACGCGTGCCATCGTCGGGTCGTCCAGGGTGTAGAACATCATCAGCCCGGCGGCCAGCAGCGTGAAGCCTGCCGGGATGACGGACATCAGCCAGACGATGCCGGCCTGCGAGTCGCTGGACTGGGCCGCGTTGGGCACATAGCCCAGCGCTGTGAACAGTACGCCGATCACGCCCACGGCCACCGCCGTGCCCAGCTTCTGGGCGAACGAGCTGGCGGCAAAGGTCAGCGCGGTGGCGCGGCGGCCGTGGCGCCATTCGTTGTAGTCCACGGCATCGGCCAGCATCGCGAAGTTCAGCGGCGACTTCGGCCCCAGCGTCAGGCCCAGCGCGATCTGCAGCGCATACATGAGCCAGATCTGCTGCGCGTCCACAAACAGGAAGGCCGCCGATAGCACCGAGGACAGCAGCATCAGCACGATCATCAGCCGGCGCTTGTCGATGAACCGGGCCAGCAGTGGCGTCAGCGCCGTTCCGGCAGCCGCGGCCAGCAGGTAGGCGGGCACGAAGCTGGCCAGCAGCTCGGGTCGGTGGACGACGTACTTGAAGTAGTAGGCCGCGCTGGTCATGCGCAGCGTGATGCTGATCATGATGATCAGCGCCAGCAGAAACAGCAGCACCCAGGGCGCGTTGCGGCGCAGGTCGGCCAGGTCCTGCCTCACGGGGGACGGCCGGGTCTGCACTGGCTGCACGCGCTCGTGCGTGCCGTGGAAGGTCAGCGCCAGGATGGCGGTGGCCGCGACGCCCCAGACCGCGATCGTCAGCGGCCAGCCCCGCGTGGCGTCGCCCCCGCCCAGCAGTTCGACCAGGCGCGGCGTGGCCGCCGTCACCAGCGTGCCGCCCGCGAAGCCGGCCACAAAGCGCGCCGCGTTGATCGCGTTACGAGCCTGCGCGTCACCGCTGATGACGGCGGACAGTGCGCTGTAGGGCAGGTTGACGCCGGTGTAGACCGTCATCAGGAGCAGGTAGCTCACGCTCGCCCAGGCCAGCTTGCCGGTGGGGCCTAGGTCTGGTGTGGTGTAGGTCAGCACCGCGGCCGCCGCCAGCGGCACGGGCAGGAACAGGAGGTAGGGCCGGAACTTGCCCCAGCGCGTGCGCGTGCGGTCGGCGGCGGCGCCGATCAAGGGGTCGGTGACGGCGTTGAAGATCTTCACGACGAACAGCATGGTGGCGGCCGCCGCCGCCGTGATGCCGAACACGTCGGTGTAGAAGATCAGCAGGAAGGTCGAGATGTTGGTCCAGTAAAAGTTGAAGCCCATGTCGCCCAGGCCATAGGCGGCGATCTCGCGGCGGCGCAGTGGCGGGGCGCTCATGGCGGCGGCACCCAGGCAGCAACCTGTGCCACCAGCTCGTCCAGCGGGCGCAGCGCGTCCAGGTGGAGCACGCCGGGCTCGTCGATGGGCGGCTCCAGCGTGTCGAACTGGCTGGCCATCAGGCGGGCCGAGAAAAAGTGGCCGCCGCGGGCGTCGACGCGCTGGTGGGCTGGCGCCGGTGCGATGTCGAGGTAGGCGAAGCGCAGGCCCGGGCTGGCGGCGCGCAGCTGCTGCCGGTAGCTCCGCTTGAGCGCCGAGCAGGCCAGCACGGCAGCGGGTTGCTGCTGCAACTGCTCGCACAGCTGGGCGAGCCAACTGGCGCGGTCGTCGTCGGTGAGGGGGTGGCCCTCGGCCATCTTGCGGCGGTTGGTGTCGCCGTGGAAGTCGTCGCCCTCCAGGCAGACGCGGTGCAGGCGGCGGGCGACGGCATTGGCCAGCGTGGACTTGCCGCTGCCGGCCACGCCCATGACGACGAGAGAACAAGGCGTGGAAGAGGGCATCAAACGGTGACGAGGAGGTGCAACGCCGGGGATCTGCAAATTGGATAGCGCTATCCTAATCGTCGGCATGAGTGTTGTGATCCGTAGTTGCCCGTGGTGGGGCTGAACGCGGCGATTTCTGGGGCCTACTGCGCGCCCGTGCGCCCCGCCCCGTGCTCATGTCCCGCCGCGTGGCCGCCACGACCTCATCCGCAGGAGACCCATGCAACGCATTCGAATCACGCTGGCCGCCGTCGCGGCGCTGTCACTGGCCCAGCCCGCCATGGCGGCCGACAAGATCGCGCTGGTGGTCAAGAGCCTGGGCAACGGCTTCTTCGACGCCGCCCGCCAGGGCGCGCAGGAGGCCGCCAAGCAGCTCGGCGGCCTAGAGATCATCTACGCCGGCCCGGCCAAGCCCACCGCTGAGGGCCAGGTGGAGATCGTCAATGCGCTGATCGCCCAGCGCGTGAAGGCCATTGCCATCTCGGCAAACGATCCCGATGCCTTGGTGCCGGTGCTGAAGAAGGCGCGCCAGCGCGGCATACAGGTGCTGTCCTTTGATGCCATGGTGCGCCAGGACGGCCGGCAGCTGCACCTTGCGCCGTCCAGCACGCCGCTGATCGGCGCCAAGCTGGCGGCGCTGGCGCTGGAGGCGGCGCCTGGCGGCGGCGAGGTGGCGGTGCTGTCCGCCACCGCGCAAGCTACCAACCAGAACGCGTGGATCGCCGCGCTGAAGTCCTCGCTGGCCACGCCACCCTACGCCAAGCACAAGCTGGTTAGCGTCGTCTACGGCGACGACCAGACCGACAAGAGCTACCGCGAGGCGCAGGGCCTGCTGAAGAGCCACCCAAACCTCAAGGTCATCGTGGCGCCGACGACGGTGGGCATCGCCGCCGCCGCTCGCGCGGTGCAGGACGAGCGGCGCGTGGGCCAGGTGTTCGTCACCGGCCTGGGCCTGCCGTCGGAGATGCTGGGCCATGTAAGAGGCGGGGCTGTCAAGAGCTTCGCGATCTGGAACCCGGTGGACCTGGGCTACGCCGTTATCCAGCTGGCCAACGGCCTGGTGAAGGGCACGGTCAAGGGCGTGGCCGGTGAGACGGTGTCGCTGGGCCGCATCGGCAAGACGACGTTGGACGCCGGCCTCGAAGCCGCCATGGCCGAGCCGTACACCTTCAACGCCAGCAACGTCGAGAAGTTCTCGAAGGTGTACTGAGCCCCTCGTCCAAGGTGTCCCTTGGCCGGTCCCCCGTGGGGCGGCGATGCACGCGGCATGGCGCCCCGTGCACATCGCCGGACGGGTCGGCTTGGGGCGGCCCGGCGCTCGGCCCGAAAGAAGGCGTGAATGACGACTGAACCCCTGCTCCAACTGCGAGGCATCACCAAACGCTTTGGCCCAACGCAGGCGCTGCGCGGCGTGGACCTGGACCTCGTGCCTGGCCAGGCGCTGGCGCTGATCGGCGAGAACGGCGCGGGCAAGAGCACGCTGGTCAAGACGCTGACCGGTGTGCATGCGCCCGACGCGGGCGAGATCCTGCTGGACGGCCGCCCCGTGCGCTTCGCGCGCACGCAGGATGCACAGGCCGCCGGCATCGCGGCGGTGCACCAGGAGACGGTGGTGTTCGACGCGCTGTCCGCCGCCGAGAACATCTTCATCGGGCGGCCGCCACTACGGCGCCTGGCCGGGTTGCGCGTCATCGATTGGCCGCGCATGCGGTGCGAGGCGCAGCAGTGGCTGGGCGCGGCGGGCGCCCAGTTCCCCGCGCACACGCCCACGCGCGAGCTTGGCATCGCGCAGAGGCACCAGATCGAGATCGCCCGGGCGCTGTCCCTGCAGGCGCGGGTGGTCATCTTCGATGAGCCCACGGCGGCCCTGTCGCGCGCCGAGATCCAGGACATCTGCCGCCTCGTGCGCCAGCTCAAGGCTCAGGGCGTGGCGGTGCTTTTCATTAGCCACAAGTTCGACGAGCTGTTCGCGGTCTGCGACCGCTACGTCGTGCTGCGTGACGGTGCGTCGGTGGGCGGTGGCGAGATGGCGACGGCGCAGGAGGCCGAGCTGGTGAAGTTGATGGTTGGCCGCGCGGTGGACGACATCTACCCGCCGCGCCGCCGCTCGCCCGGTGATGTGGCCCTGCGCGTGCAGGGCCTGAGCCACCCGACCGAGTTTGCTGACCTCGGCTTCGAGGTGCGGCGCGGCGAAGTGCTGGGCTTCTACGGGCTGGTGGGTGCCGGCCGCAGCGAGGCCATGCTGGCCCTGATCGGCCGCCAGCCCGACGCGACGGCGCGGGTCGAACTGGCCGGCCGGCCACTGGACCTGCACGACCCGGCGCAGGCCATCGCGGCCGGCCTGGTCTATGTGCCGGAAGACCGCCGCGGGCAGGGCGCTCTGCTGGATCTGCCCGTCGGCGCCAACCTCACGCTGGCCGCGCTGGCCGGCCCGCGCCATGCATGGCGGGGCAGGCTGTCGCACGGCCCCTGGCTGTCGGCCGTGCGCGAGCGCGGCTTCGCCCAGGCGCTGATGGAGCGTCTGCGCATCAAGGCGGCGTCGCAGGATGCGCCAGTGGCCAGCCTGTCCGGCGGCAACCAGCAGAAGGTGGTCATCGCCAAGTGGCTGGGCCTGCAGCCGCAGGTGGTCATCCTGGACGAGCCAACCAAGGGCATCGACGTGGGCGCCAAGCAGGCGGTCTATGCGCTGATCGAGGACATGGTGCAGCAGGGGCTGGCCGTCATCCTGGTGTCGTCGGAACTGCCGGAGGCCATGCACCTGGCTGACCGCGTCATCGTCATGCGCCGCGGCCGGCAGGTGGCCGAGTTTGCGCACGGTGCGCCGGCCGAGGCCATCGCAGCCGCGGCCTCGGGCATGGTGCAGGAGGCACAGCCATGCTGACGGCCCGACGTGAGGGTCTGCTGCTGGCTGTTATCGCCATGCTGGTGCTGGCCGTCGGCTGGCGGGCGCCGGTGTTCCTGACTGGGCGCAATGCGTTGGACATCGCCAACGAGTCGGCGCTGCTGGCTCTCCTCGTGGCCGGCCAGCTGGTGGTGCTGCTGACGCGCGGCGTGGACCTGTCGGTGGCGTCCAACCTGGCGCTGACCGGGATGGCCTGCGCGCTGGCCGGACAGGCCTGGCCCGGCCTGCCGGTGGTGGCGCTGCTGGGGCTGGCCGTCGTCGTGGGCGGCGCGCTGGGCGCTGTCAACGGACTGCTGATCGCGCACGCCGGGCTGCCACCCATCGTCGTGACGCTGGGCACGATGTCGCTGTACCGCGGCGCCGTGTTTGTGGCGTCGGGCGGGGCTTGGGTGTCCGAGCAGGACATCCACCCGGCCATCAAGGCGCTGCCGCGTGCCGACCTCGCCGGTGTGCCGCTGCTCATCGTCATCGCCACGCTCGTGGTGCTGGCCGTGGCGGCTTGGCTGCGCTGGCGGCCGGCGGGGCGCGAGGTGATTGCGCTGGGCAATCACCCTGAGGCGGCGCAGCTGGTTGGCATCTCGCAACGGCGCCGGCTGCTGCAGGTCTACGCGCTGTCGGGCGCGCTGGCCGGGCTGGCGGGCCTGCTGTGGGTGGGGCGCTACGCGATCGCTTTCACCGAGCTCGCGGCGGGCTATGAGCTGACGGTGATCGCGGCCTGCGTGATCGGTGGCGTCAGCATCGCGGGCGGCATCGGTCACATGGGCGGCGCGATGCTGGGCGTGCTGTTCCTCGGCGTCGTCAACGCGGCGCTGCCCGTCATCCAGGTCTCGCCGTTCTGGCAGCAGGCCATTGCGGGCGCGGTCATCCTGCTGTCGGTGGCCTTCAACGCCAACGTGCAGGGCCGCCGCAGCCTGCCCATCCTGGAGCGCGACGAGCCATGAAAGCTTTCACTGCCTGGGAGCGCGTGCTGGCGGCACTGCTGGTGCTGCTGTACGCCGGCTTCGGCCTGGGGCTGGAGGGCTTTGTATCGCCCTACGCGCTGGCCGATAGCACGGTCAACATGTCCGAGCGGCTCATCATCGCGATGGCTATGGCCCTGCTCATCGTGGCCGGGGAGATCGACCTGTCCATCGCCGCCACCATGGCGCTGGCCTCGTTGGCCATGGGCCTGGCGATGCAGACCGGCGCGCCGCTGCCGGTGATGGTGCTGGCGGCCCTGGCCACCGGCGCCTCTTGCGGAGCGCTGAACGGCTGGCTGGTCACGCGGCGCGGCCTGCCTTCCATCGTCGTGACTATCGGCACGCTGTCGCTGTACCGCGGCCTGGCGCTGGTGCTTCTGGGCGACCAGGCCATCACCGGATATCCCGAGGCGCTGAGTGTGCTGGGCAATGGCACGCTAGGTGAGCTGATCGGCGTCGAGTGGCTGCTCGTCCCCATCGAGTTCGCCATCGCGCTGCTGTTCGCGGTGGGCGTGGCGGTTTGGATGCACCGCACGGTTCATGGCCGGCGCGTCTACGCCATCGGCTCGAATCCGGTGGCGGCGCGCTTCAGCGGCATCGCGGCGGACCGCTACCGCCTCTGGCTGTTCGTCTTCGCCGGTCTCGCTGCCGCGCTGGCGGCCGTACTGCTGACGGGCCGTATCGGCAGCACCCGGCCCAACCTGGCGGCCGGCTGGGAGCTGGACGCGATCACCATTGCGCTGCTGGGCGGCGTGGCCATCCAGGGCGGGCGCGGCAGCATGGTGGGCGTGATGCTGGCGGCGGTGCTGCTGGGCGCGTTCACGTTCGCGTTGGGCATGCTGAACGTGCCGGGCATCGTGATGGCCATGGTGGTGGGCGTGCTACTGATCGGCGCGATGCTGCTGCCGCGGCTGCGGCCGCGCCGCTGACATGTGCGCCCCGGCAAGCGCGGCTTGTGCCCATCCGCACGCTGTCGGCGTGCGACGGGGGAGCTGCTCTCAGTAGAATCCCGTGCTTTCGCACGCCGCCGCTTGCCCCAGGGCGCGTGCCTTCCAGAGAACCGCGCGGCCCCCCGCGCCCAGCCTCCCCGGATCCCATGGCCCAGACCCCGCAACTGACCCATTTCGAGGGCGGCAACGCCTTGTCCGACTTCCGCGCCCAGGCCTTGCTGGCCGCGCTGCAACAGGTCAGTGCCCGCATCACCGGCATCAGCGCGCGGGCGGTGCATTGGGTCTGGACGGAGGCGCCACTGGACGCCGCCACGCGCGAGCGCTTCGCCGCGTTGCTCACGTACGGCGAGCCGGCCGTGGCCGACGCCGCCGGTGACCTGGTGGTCGTCACGCCGCGCTTTGGCACGGTCAGCCCCTGGGCGTCCAAGGCGACCGACATCGCCCGCAACTGCGGCCTGGTGCTCAAGCGTGTGGAGCGCGTCGTCGAGTACCGCATTGCCACCAAGAGCGGCCTGCTGGGCCTGGGCGGCACCAAGCCGCTGACGGCTGAAGAACTGAACGCCTGCGCCGCGCTGCTGCACGACCGCATGACCGAGTCGGCCTGTTTCAGCCGCGAGGACACGAAACACCTGTTCGACGAACGCACCGCCGAGCCGCGGGCCCATGTGGACGTGCTGGGCGCCGGCCGCACCGCGCTGGAGCAGGCCAACGTCGAGTTCGGCCTGGCGCTGTCGGGCGATGAGATCGATTACCTGGAAACCAACTTCAAGAAGCTGGGCCGCAACCCCAGCGACGTCGAGCTGATGATGTTCGCGCAGGCCAACAGCGAGCACTGCCGGCACAAGATCTTCAACGCGAGTTTCACGGTGGACGGCGAGGCGCAGCCGCTGTCCCTGTTCGGCATGATCCGCAACACCGAGAAGCTGAACCCGCAGCACACGGTGGTTGCTTACTCGGACAACGCGGCCATCATGGAAGGCCATGCCATCCAGCGTTGGATGCCGGCACCCACGGCCGGCGCGGCCTACGTGGCCCGCGCCGAGCAGGCCCAGGTGCTGATGAAGGTGGAGACGCACAACCACCCGACGGCCATCTCGCCCCACCCGGGCGCGTCCACCGGCGCGGGTGGCGAGATCCGTGACGAGGGCGCCACTGGCCGTGGCTCCAAGCCCAAGGCGGGCCTGACGGGCTTCTCGGTGTCCAACCTGCACCTGCCGGGCCTCAGCGAGCCCTGGGAGCAGAACCCAGTCGGCAAGCCGGCCCACATCGCCAGCGCGCTGCAGATCATGATCGACGGCCCGCTGGGCGGTGCCGCGTTCAACAACGAGTTCGGCCGCCCGAACCTGGCGGGCTATTTCCGCGTGTTCGAGCAGACGGTGGCCGGCGTGCGCCGCGGCTATCACAAGCCCATCATGATCGCCGGCGGCCTGGGCACCATCCGTGCGGACCTGACCAAGAAGATCGAGTTTCCCGCTGGCACGCTGCTGATCCAGCTCGGCGGCCCCGGCATGCGCATCGGCATGGGCGGCGGCGCCGCGTCGTCGATGGCGGCGGGCACGAACACGGCCGATCTGGACTTCGACTCCGTGCAGCGCGGCAACCCCGAAATCGAGCGTCGCGCCCAGGAAGTCATCAATCACTGCTGGGGCCTGGGCGCCGACAATCCGGTGCTGGCCATCCATGACGTCGGCGCGGGCGGCATCTCCAACGCCTTCCCCGAGCTGGTGAATGATGCCGGCCGCGGGGCGCGCTTCGACCTGCGCAAGGTGCCGCTGGAAGAGTCGGGCCTGGCCCCTAAGGAAATCTGGTGCAACGAGAGCCAGGAGCGCTACGTGCTGGCCATTGCGCCGGAGAGCTTGGCGCAGTTCACGGCTTTCTGCGAGCGCGAGCGCTGCCCGTTCGCCGTCGTCGGCGTGACGACGGAGGAGCGTGAACTCAAGCTCGTCGACGACCTGGCCGGCGACGACCACCCCATCGACATGCCGATGGACGTGCTGCTCGGTAAGCCGCCCAAGACCCACCGCAACGTGACCCGCGTGGCCCGCGACGGCGGCGCGCTGGACCTGACCGGCGTGAAGCTGGAGACGGCAGCCTTCGACGTGCTGCGCCACCCGACGGTCGCTAACAAGCGCTTCCTCGTCACCATCGGCGACCGCACTGTGGGCGGCCTGAACCACCGCGACCAAATGGTGGGCCCCTGGCAGGTGCCGGTGGCGGACTGTGCCGTCACGCTGGCCGACTTCCAGGGCTTTGCCGGCGAGGCGATGAGCATGGGCGAGCGCACGCCGCTGGCCGCCGTCAACGCGCCGGCCTCCGGCCGCATGGCCGTGGCCGAGGCCATCACCAACCTGCTGGCCGCGCCGTTCGAGCTGCCGAGAGTGAAGCTCAGCGCCAACTGGATGGCCGCCTGCGGCGAAGCCGGTGAGGACGCCGCGCTGTTCGACACCGTCAAGACCGTCGGCATGGAGCTGTGCCCGGCACTGGGCATCTCCATCCCGGTGGGCAAGGATTCGCTGTCGATGCGCACGAAGTGGGACGACAAGCAGGTCACCGCACCGGTATCGCTGATCGTCACGGCCTTCGCCAGCATCGCCGACGTGCGCGGCACACTCACGCCCGAGTGGCAGCGCGAGGACTCCTGCGCCATCCTGATCGACCTCGGCCAGGGCCAGCACCGCATGGCCGGCTCCATCCTGGCGCAGACGCTGAACCAATTCGGCGCCGATGTGCCGGACCTGGACGACCCGCAGTTGCTGGTGTCGCTGGTCGACGCCGTCAACGAACTGCGTGCCGCGGGCAAGCTGCTGGCCTATCACGACCGCTCCGACGGCGGCCTGTGGGCGGCGGCCTGCGAGATGGCCTTCGCCGGCCAGACCGGCCTGAGCCTGAACATCGACATGCTGGTCACCGAAGGCGACGGCATCAGCGACAGCCGCGCCGACACCGGCGACTCCAAGAACTGGGCCGCGCAGGTCAGCGGCCGCCGCGACGAGCTGACACTGCGCGCGCTGTTCAACGAGGAACTGGGCGCGCTGATCCAGGTGCGTGCCGCTGACCGCGATGCCGTCATGCAGGTGCTGCGCGCGCATGGCCTGTCCAAGCATTCGCACGTGGTGGCCAAGCCGAATGCGAGCCGGCAGATGGAAGTCTGGCGCGACGCGAAGAAGATCTTCGGCGCCGACTTGACAGTGCTGCAGCAGACCTGGGACGAGGTGAGCTGGCGCATCGCGCAACTGCGCGACAACCCGGCCGGCGCCGACGCCGAGCATGCCGCCGCCGGCCGTGCCGACGACCCGGGCATGCACGTCCACCTGACGTTTACGCCTGAATCCATTCCTTCGCCGTTCGTGTCCACCGGCGCTAGACCGAAGGTCGCCATCCTGCGCGAGCAGGGCGTCAACTCGCATGTCGAGATGGCCTATGCGATGTCGCTGGGCGGCTTTGACAGCTTCGACGTGCACATGAGCGACCTGCAGTCCGGCGCGGTCAAGCTTGACGGTTTCGCGGCCTTCGTCGCCTGTGGCGGCTTCAGCTACGGCGACACGCTGGGTGCCGGCGAAGGCTGGGCGCGCTCCATCATGTTCAACCCGGTGCTGGCCGAGCAGTTCCGCGCCTTCTTCTCGCGCTCCGACACGCTGGCGCTGGGCGTGTGCAACGGCTGTCAGATGCTGGCGGCGCTCGCGCCCATCATCCCGGGCGCGGACGCCTGGCCGCGCTTCACGCGCAATCAGAGCGAGCAGTTTGAGGCGCGCCTGTCCATGGTGGAGGTGCTGGCCTCACCGAGCGTGTTCTTCCAGGGCATGGCCGGCAGCCGGCTGCCCATCGCCGTCGCGCATGGCGAGGGTTTCGCGAACTTCGCTCGCCAGGGTGATGCCGCCAAGGCCATCGCGGCCATGCGCTTCGTCGACAACCACGGCGCGGCCACCGAGGCCTATCCGTTCAACCCGAACGGCAGCCCGGGCGGTCTGACCTCGGTGACGACGGCCGACGGCCGCTTCACCGCGCTGATGCCGCACCCGGAGCGTGTGTTCCGCAACGTGCAGATGAGCTGGACCTCGGGCGACCGGGCGCTGCACAGCCCGTGGTTGCGTATGTTCCAGAACGCGCGCAAGGCGCTGGGTTAAGCGCTGGACCCGTTGCCGCTCAGGAAGCGCGCGGGCAGCGCGTGCTTCAGCGGGTAGTACTGGAACACCGGGCGCGCCTCGACGATGCAGCGCCAGACCGAGGGCCGGGCCAGCAGCCGCTCGAAGTAGGCGGCCAGCCGCACGTGCCCGGGCGAGAACGGCCGCACGATGGCGGCGTAGAACAGCGCCGGCGCGGCAGCGCAGTCGGCGAGGCTGAAATCGTCGCCTGCGGCCCAGGCGTGCTCGCCCCGGCGGCTTTCGATCATGTCGTAGGCCATGCCCAGCCCGTCGACGCTGGCCTGCATCGCGAGCGGGTCGCGCTGGGCCTCGGGGCGCAGCAGCTGCGCGATGTAGCGCTGCATCGGGTCCATCACGTAGAGGTCGAACAGGCGGTCCCACAGCCGCACCTGGAACTGGGCGTCGACACTCTCCGGCAGCAGGCGGATGCGGCCCGGGTGGTGGCGGTCCAGGTACTCGATCTGCAGCGAGGTTTCCGGCACGACGCGCTCACCGTCCACCAGTAACGGGATCTTGGCCGTGGGCCACAGCGCGGCGTAGGCGGCGCGCGCTGGCGGGTCGCCGAGGTTGACGAGCTCCGCCTGGAAGGGCTCGCCGTTCTCGTACAGCGCGATCAGCACCTTCCAGCAGGAAGAGGACAGCGGGTGGTAGTGCAGCGTCAGGGGCATGGCGGGGCTTGTGTGTCGGGAGAACGAGAAAGGCGGGCCGCAGCCCGCCTTGCCGGCAGCAGGAAGAAGGTCAGTCCTGCACGACGGCGGCGGTCTGCAACTTCTTGTTGACGCGCAGCGCCAGCAGCGTGCAGACGGCGCCCGACAGCAGGTACACCGTCAGCGAGCCCAGCCCGAAGCGGGACGACAGGTACAGCGCGATGACCGGCGCGAAGGCGGCGCCCAGCAGCCAGGCCATGTCGGCCGTCAGCGCCGCGCCGGTGTAGCGGAAGTGCGGCAGGAAGTTGGACGTCACCGAGCCGGCCGACTGGCCGTAGGACAGGCCCAGCAGCACAAAGCCGATCAGCAGGAAGGCGGCCTGGCCGGGCTTGCCGCCACCCAGCATCAGCGGCGCCGCGAAGGCGAACAGGCCGATCGCGACGGCCAGGGAGCCCAGGAAGTTGCGGCGGCCCACCTTGTCGGCGATCAGGCCCGACATGGGCATGGCGACGGCCGCAAAGGCGGCGCCCAGCAGCTCCATCTTCATGAAGTCGTCGATGCCGGCGGGGTCGGACAAGGCCACCCAGGACAGCGGGAACACGGTCACCAGGTGGAAAAGGGCGTAGCTGGCCAGCGCGGCGAAGGCACCGATGACGATGTGGTGGCCTTGGGCCGGCAGCAGCTGGTGCAGGTGGGCCGGGTCCAGCTCATGCTCTTCCATGCGCTTTTCGTACTCGTGCGTGACGACCAGGCGCAGGCGCGCGAACAAGGCCACCACGTTGATCGCGAAGGCGGCGAAGAACGGGAAGCGCCAGCCCCAGGACAGGAAGTCGCGCAGGTCCAGGCTGCTGTAGACGTACAGGAACACGCCCGAGGCGACGAAGAAGCCCAGCGGCGCGCCCAATTGGCCCAGCATGGCGTACCAGCCGCGACGCTGCGGCGGTGCGTTCAGCGCCAGCAGCGAGGGCAGGCCGTCCCAGGAGCCACCCATGGCCAGACCCTGGCCCACGCGGCACAGCGCCAGCAGCGCGACGGCCGTGGTGCCTGCCGTGTCGTAGCCGGGCAGCAGGCCCATGGCGACGGTGGAGCTGCCCAGCAGCAGCAGTGCAACGGTGAGCTTGGCGGAGCGGCCGAAGCGGCGCTGGATCTCCATGCCGATCAGCGTGCCCAGCGGGCGCACGACGAAGGCCAGCGCAAAGATCAGGAACGCGAATAGCGTGCCGGTCAGCCGGTCCACGAAGGGGAAGAAGACCTGCGGGAACACCAGCACCGAGGCGATGCCGAACACGAAGAAGTCGAAGTACTCGGACGCCCGGCCGATGATGACGCCCACGGCGATGTCGCCGGGGGCCAGGTCTTCATCGCTGCGGGTGCCCAGCGGGCCGGACTTGGGAGTGGGGAAGGTACTGCTTGCGGTGGCCATGGCGGGCTTGTCTCCGTCGGTGACTAGGACAAAATGTCCAATCGTTGATTTACCTCAATCAACGTACATTCGTTCCCCACGTGCAAGATCGTTAACCCTCGCGCGTAAGCCCGGATGTATCCCACCAAACCCCTACTTTCCCGCACGCTTGCCGTTCTGGCCAGCGTCGCCTTGTGCGGTTGTGACTGGATCGTGATGAAGCCCCATGGCGACATCGCGCAACAGCAGGCGCAGCTCATCGTCACCTCCACGCTGCTGATGCTGCTGATCATCGTCCCGGTGATCGCGCTGACGTTGTTCTTTGCCTACCGCTACCGGCAGTCCAACACCGAGGCGACCTATGCGCCCGACTGGGATCACTCGACGCGGCTGGAGCTGGTGATCTGGGGCGCGCCGCTGCTGATCATCATCGCGCTGGGGGCAATCACTTGGATCACCACGCACAAGCTGGACCCGTACCGCCCGCTGGACCGCATCTCGGAAGACAAGCCGCTGGCGCCTGGCGTCAAGCCGCTGGAGGTGTATGCCGTCTCGCTTGACTGGAAGTGGCTGTTCATCTATCCCGAGCAGGGCATCGCGACGATCAACGAGATGGCCGCGCCGGTGGATCGGCCTATCCATTTCCGGCTGACTTCCACGACGGTGATGAACACCTTCTACGTGCCGGCGCTGGCCGGCATGATCTACACGATGCCGGGCATGGAGACACAGCTGCACGCTGTCATCAACAAGGCGGGCGCCTATGACGGCCTGTCTGCCCACTACAGCGGCGCGGGCTTCTCAGACATGCGCTTCAAGTTCCACGGCCTGTCGGATGCCGACTTCGCCCGCTGGGTCGAGGCCAGCAAGGCCAGCGGCAGCGCGCTGACCCGCGATGACTACCTCAAGCTCGAACAGCCCAGCGCCAAGGAGGCCGTGCGCCGCTACGCCAGCGTGGAGCCGGGCCTGTGGAGCGCCATCCTGGACCGCTGCGTGGATGGCAAGAAGATGTGCGCCAGCCAGATGATGGCCATCGACGCCGCCGGCGGTGCCGGCAAGGGCGGCATGGCCAGCACGATGCGTAGCCCGTGGTTGACGCTGGATGGCGTCAAGCGTGAGCGTACCGTCGTGGCCGCGCTGTGCACCCCTGTCAATCCGTTGGGCCTGGCGCTGGAGACAACCGCGCTGTCCACCTCCCTCGCGCCGCAGAACTAAGCCGATGATTGCCTACCCCGAAGAGCTCCACCCGGTCCTGGGCCGGCTGGGCCTGCATGCCCTCCCGCTGCACGAACCCATCCTGATCGGCACCTTCGCTGCCGTCGTGCTGGGCGGCCTGTTCGTGCTGGCCATGATCACCAAGTACCGCCTCTGGGGCACCTTGTGGCATGACTGGATCACCAGCATCGACCACAAGAAGATCGGCATCATGTACATGTTGCTGGGCTTGGTCATGCTGCTGCGCGGCTTTGCCGACGCGATCATGATGCGCGCCCACCAGGCCATGGCCTTTGGTGACAACGCAGGCTTCCTGCCGCCGCATCACTATGACCAGATCTTCACGGCGCACGGCGTCATCATGATCTTCTTCGTCGCGATGCCGTTCGTGACGGGCTTCATGAATTACCTGGTGCCGCTGCAGATCGGCGCGCGCGACGTGGCCTTCCCGTTCCTGAACAACTTCAGCTTCTGGATGACGGCGGGCGGCGCCATCCTGGTGATGATCTCGCTGTTCGTCGGAGAGTTCGCCAAGACCGGCTGGCTGGCCTTCCCGCCGCTGTCGGGCATCCTGGCCAGCCCCGACCCCGGCGTGGACTACTACCTTTGGTCACTGCAGGTGGCCGGCGTGGGAACGACGCTGTCGGGCATCAACCTGATCGCCACCATCGTCAAGATGCGCGCGCCCGGCATGACGCTGATGAAGATGCCCGTCTTCACGTGGACGTCGCTGTGCACCAACGTGCTGATCGTCGCGACCTTCCCGGTGCTGGCCGCCACGCTGGCGCTGCTGACCGCCGACCGCTACCTCGCCACCAACTTCTTCACGACGGACCTCGGCGGCAACGCCATGCTGTACGTGAACCTGATCTGGATCTGGGGCCACCCTGAGGTCTACATCCTGATCCTGCCGATCTTCGGCGTGTTCTCGGAGGTGGTGTCCACCTTCAGCCGCAAGAAGCTGTTCGGCTATGCGTCCATGGTGTATGCGACGGTCGTCATCACCATCCTGTCCTACCTCGTGTGGCTGCACCACTTCTTCACGATGGGCTCGGGGGCCAGCGTGAACAGCTTCTTCGGCATCACGACGATGATCATCTCCATCCCGACGGGGGCGAAGATCTTCAACTGGCTGTTCACGATGTACCGCGGCCGCATCAAGTTCGAGGTTCCCATGCTGTGGACCGTGGGCTTCATGGTCACCTTCGTCATCGGCGGCATGACCGGCGTGCTGCTGGCCGTGCCGGCGGCGGACTTCGTGCTGCACAACAGTCTGTTCCTGATCGCGCACTTCCACAACGTCATCATCGGCGGCGTGGTGTTCGGCGTGTTCGCCGGCATCAACTTCTGGTTCCCCAAGGCCTTCGGCTTCCGCCTGGACGCCTTCTGGGGCAAGGTCAGCTTCTGGTGCTGGTTCATCGGCTTCTGGGTCGCGTTCACGCCGCTGTACGTGCTGGGCCTGATGGGCATCACGCGTCGCGTCAGCCACTTCGACGACCCGTCGCTGCAGATCTGGTTCGTCATCGCGGCTTGCGGTGCAGGCATCATTGCCGTGGGCATTGCTGCCTTCCTGGTGCAGATCGCCGTCAGCATCTGGCGCCGCAAGGAACTGCGCGATGTGACGGGCGACATTTGGGAGGGCCGCACGCTGGAGTGGTCCACCTCGTCGCCGCCGCCGGACTACAACTTCGCGTTCACGCCCGTCGTGCACGAGATGGACGCCTGGCACGACATGAAGCAGCGCGGCGCCCAGCGCCCGCGCAGCGGCTTCGTGGACATCCACATGCCCAAGAACACCGGCGCCGGCTTCGTCATCGCGATGCTGGCCACCGCGATGGGCTTCGCCCTGGTGTGGCACATGTACTGGATCGCCCTGGGCCTGCTGGTGGCCACTGTGGCCGCGTCCATCGTGCACACCTTCAACTACAGCCGCGACTACTACATCAAGGCCGATGCCGTGACCCGCTGCGAAGACCAGCGCAGCCGCGCGCTCGACGCCGCGGCCTGATCGACAGAGCAACCCCATGAGCGCAAGCATGACCGCCTCGACCGGTGCACCGGTCGTCTTCTACGACGACGGCCATCACCATCCGCCCAACAGCACGATGCTGGGCTTCTGGCTCTACCTGATGAGCGACTGCCTCATCTTCGCGGTGCTGTTCGCCGTGTACGCCGTGCTGGGCCGCAACTACGCGGCTGGCCCGTCGGGTGCCGACCTGTTCGACCTGCAGCTGGTGGCCATCAACACCGCGCTGCTGCTGTTCTCGTCCATCACCTACGGTATGGCCATGGTGGGCATGCAGGCGCGCAAGAAGGCCCAGGTGCTGGGCTGGCTGGCGGTGACCGGCGTGCTGGGCCTGGGCTTCCTGGCCATCGAGCTCTACGAGTTCTACCACCTCATCCACCAGGGCGCCGGCCCGGCTCGCAGCGCCTTCCTGTCCAGCTTCTTCACGCTGGTCGGCACGCACGGCCTGCACGTCACCTTCGGCTGCATCTGGCTGGTCGTGCTGATGGTGCAGGTGCACAAGCACGGCCTCATCGCCGCGAATCGCCGCCGCCTGATGTGCCTGTCGATGTTCTGGCACTTCCTGGACGTGGTCTGGATCGGTGTGTTCACCTTTGTCTATCTGATGGGAGTCATGTGATGGCGGCCAATCACCACCACGATCACGACGACCACGTCGACGGCGAGGAGGACTTCCACGTCAGCGTGAAGGGCTATGCGGTCGGCTTCATCCTGTCGGTCCTGCTGACCGCCATCCCGTTCTGGCTGGTCATGGGCAAGGTGCTGCCCAGCCCGCAGACGACCGCGCTTGTCATCCTCGGCTTCGGCGCCGTGCAGATGGTCGTGCACATGGTGTACTTCCTGCACATGAACGCCAAGGTCGAGCAGGGCTGGTCCATGCTCGCGCTGCTGTTCACGGTCGCTCTGGTGGTCATCATGTTCGCCGGCTCCGTCTGGGTCATGTACCACATGAACACCAACATGATGCCCACGCCCGACCCCGCGGCGATGCGCAACATGTAGTCGTCGCCCAGGTCGCCCTACTGACAGCACCCGCACAGATGGCATCGATTCCCGTCGCCCACGGCGCTGTCATTCGGTGTCAGCATGGAGCGGGCCATCAGGCGGCAACACGGCCAGGGCACGACAACCCTGCAACGCACCCGCAGCCACCAGCCGCAGGCGATTGACATGATCCGTGCCGCGCGCCTTGCGCTGATCGTCGCCACGGCCGGTGCAGGCTTCGGATTCGCGGCGCTGTCGGCCTGGCAGCTGCAGCGGCTGGGCTGGAAGCTGGACTTGATTGACCGCGTGGAGCAGCGGCTGCAAGCCGAGCCGGTCAGCCCACCGACCCCGGCCGTGTGGTCGGCCATCGGCAAGGCCGACGAGTACCGCCGCCTGCGGCTGCGCGGTCAGTTCGAGCCGGGTGCAGTGCTGGTGCAGGCCACCACGGCGCTCGGCGGCGGCCACTGGGTCATGGCGCCGCTGCGCTTGCCCGACGGCAGTGCCGTGCTCGTCAACCGTGGATTCGTGTTGCCCCAGCAGCGCCAGCCCGCGCCCGACGCGGCACCGGCCGGCCCTGTCGAGCTGATTGGCCTGCTGCGCCTGACCGAGCCCAGCGGCGGCCCCTTGCGTGCCAATGCGCCGGCCGAGGGCCGCTGGTACTCGCGCGATGTCGCCGGCATCGCCGCGCAGCTGGGCCTGGGCGGTACCGTCGCGCCTTTCTTCGTTGACGAGGCGGCCGACCCCGCCCAACCTCAGCGCTGGCCGCGCCCGGGCCTGACTGTCGTGCGGTTCGCCAACAATCACGCCGTCTACGCCGCTACTTGGTTGGCGCTCGCCGTGATGGCCGCCGCTGCGGTGGTCTACCTGGTTCGCGAAGAGCGCCGCCGCCTCCCGTCTTGAACACCGTCCGCCCGCTGCCGTCCGTCGCCGAAGCCGTGACCCCCGAACGCCGGGCCGGCCGCGCCAACCTGCGCCAGCTCATCGAGCTGCGCTGGCTGGCCGTGGGCGGGCAACTGGCCACCGTGCTGGTCGTGCATCAGGTGCTGGGCATCACGCTGCCCTGGATCGAAATGCTTAGCCTGCTGGGCGTGCTGACGGCGTTCAACCTGTTCAGCCAGTGGCGCAACCGGCTGGAGCAGCCGGTTTCGCAGATGGCCTTGTGCGTTGCGCTGCTGGTGGACGTCGGCGTACTGACCGGCCAGCTCTACCTCGCCGGCGGCAGCGACAACCCCTTCATCTACCTCTACCTGCTGCAGGTGGCCGTGGCGTCGGTGCTGTTGCGGCCCGCCTACCTGTGGGCCATCGTGCTGAGCACGGTGTGTGGATTCGTGGCGCTCACGCAGTGGCACCGCCCGCTGCTGCTGGACCCGACGTCGCCCACCACCCTGTCGCCCAACTACCTGGGTGGCCTGCTGCTGTGCTTCCTGCTCAACGTGGGCCTGCTGGCGGTGTTCATCGTGCGCATCAACCGCAACCTGCGTCAGCGGGACGCCGAGCTGGCCGAGCTGCGCCAGCGTGCCGCCGAACAAACCCACATCGTGCGCATGGGCCTGCTGGCCAGCGGCGCCGCCCACGAGCTCGGCACGCCGCTGGCCACGCTCAGCGTCATCCTCGGCGACTGGGCTCACATGGCCCCCTTCGCGGCGGAGCCCGAGCTGCGCGAGGAGATCGAGGAGATGCAGCGCCAGATCCTGCGTTGCAAGGCCATCGTCACGGGCATCCTGATGTCTGCCGGCGAGGTGCGCGGCGAGGCCCCGCAACTCACCGCGCTGCGCGCGTTCATCGATACGCTCGCCCAGCGCTGGCGCCAGGCCCATCCCGGTGCCGAGCTGCGCCTGGTGTGCGACCGCGAGCTGCCCGCGCTGGACATCATTGCCGACAGCGCTCTGGCCCAGGTCATCGGCAACCTCCTGGACAACGCCGCCGAGGCCGCGCCCGGCCGGCCTCTGGCCCTGGTCGCCACTCACCCCGACGAGCACACGCTCAGCCTGAGCGTGCTCGACGAAGGCCCCGGCTTCGACGACGGCCAGCTCGCCCATTTCGGCGAGCCCTACCAGAGCAGCAAGGGCCAGCCCGGCCGTGGCATGGGGCTGTTTCTGTCCGTCAACGTCGCGCGCACGCTGGGCGGCCGGCTGGAGGCGCGCAACCGTGACGAAGGCGGTGCGGCGGTCACCCTCACACTGCCGCTGGCTTCTCTGCTGCCGCAACAATCACGGACCTATGCCGCAAGCCGCTGAAGAAGACCGCCTGCTGCTCATCGTCGAAGACGACGATAGCTTCGCCCGCACGCTGACCCGCTCCTTCGAGCGCCGCGGCTGGCGCGTGCTGCGGGCCACCGGCCTGGACGACATGCGGCTGCTGCTGGATGGCCTGCCCGACGACGAGGAGCTGGGCCATGCCGTCGTTGACCTCAAGCTCGCGGGTGGTGCGTCGGGCCTGGCCTGTGTGCAGGCGCTGCATGGCTGGGACCCGGAGGTTCTCATCGTCGTGCTGACCGGTTACGCCAGCATCGCCACCGCCGTGGAAGCCATCAAGCTGGGCGCCTGCCACTACCTCGCCAAGCCCGCCAACACCGACGACATCGAGGCCGCTTTCGCGCGCCGCCAGGGCGATGCCGAGGTCGAGGTCACCGAGCGCCAGACCGCCAGCATCAAGACGCTGGAGTGGGAGCGCATCCACGAGATGCTGGCCGAGACCGGCTTCAACATCAGCGAGACCGCCCGGCGCCTGGGCATGCACCGCCGCACGCTGGCACGCAAGCTGGAGAAGCAGCGCGTGAAGTGATGGCCGGGCGCGGGCTCAGAGCCCGGCCAGCAGCTCGTAGGAGCGCCGCCGCGCGGCGTGGTCGTGCACGGCGCAGGCCGCGATGAACTCGTCGGCGCCGGTGCGTTCGGCCGTGGCAGCCAGGCCCGCGCGCACGGTCTGTGGCGAGCCCACGACCGCTTCGCTGAGCATGCGCTCCACCTGCAGCCGCTCGGCCGGCGACCACAGCGCGTCCATGCTGGCCACCGGGGCCGGCAGCTTGCCGCGCCGGCCGCGCACCATGCCGAGGAAGCGCTGCTGGATGGACGTGAAGAGTTGCTGCGCCTCGCCATCGGTCGGCGCGACAAGCACGTTCAGGCCCACCATCGCATGCGGCTTGGGATGGCGCGCGCTGGGCCGGTACGCGCTGCGGTAGATATCCAGCGCCTGCATCAGCATCTCCGGCGCGAAGTGCGACGCGAATGCGAACGGCAGGCCCAGGTAGGCGGCCAGCTGCGCGCTGTACAGGCTGGAGCCCAGCAGCCAGATTGGCACCTCGGTGCCCTGGCCCGGTACGGCGTGCACGGCGGCTTCGTGGGTGGCCGGTGCGAGATAGCCCTGCAGCTCCAGCACATCGTTCGGGAAGCCGTCCTCGCCGCTGCTCTCCAGGTTGCGGCGCAGTGCGCGCATCGTGGGCCGGTCGGTGCCGGGCGCGCGCCCCAGGCCGAGGTCGATGCGGCCGGGGAAGAGCTCGGCTAGGGTGCCGAACTGCTCGGCGATGGTCAGCGGCGCGTGGTTGGGCAGCATGATGCCGCCCGCGCCGACGCGGATGCGCCGTGACGCCGCTGCCAACTGGCCGATCAGCACGGCCGTGGCCGAACTGGCCACGCCTTCCATGTTGTGATGCTCGGCCACCCAGTAGCGCGTGTAACCCAGCTCATCGGCGAGCTTGACGAGGTCCAGGCTGTTGAGCAGCGCGTCGCGCGTGCTGGCACCCTCCACGACGGGTGCGAGGTCGAGGATGGACAGTGGGGGCAGGGCAGGCATGGGCGTCATCTTCGTGAGGCCGGCTTGGCCTTGCCGGGGTGGGGCCTTGGGTGCCTGTGCTTACAGCCGCTTGCCCATGAACACGCTCAGCGGGTGCTCGGGGTAGTCGCCGAACGGGCCGCGCCGCACGCACCCCCGGCCCGCGTAGAAGGCCAGGGCCTCTGGCTGATACGGCCCGGTCTCCAGCAGCAGCTGTGGGCAGCCGCGCGCCCGTGCTGCGTCTTCTAGCACTTGCAGGATCTGGCGCGCGAGGCCGGCGCCGCGCGCGTCCGGCTGAACATACATGCGCTTGAGTTCGCCATGCGTGGCGCCCAGCACCACCGCCGCGCAGCCGCGTGCCACGGCCTGCGCGTCTCGGGCCACGGCAAACAGCACCTCGGGCTGGCACAGCGCGTCCAGGTCGAGCGCGTAGCGCGCCTCGGCGGGGTACAGGCTGTCCTGGTAGGCATCGAGGTCGGCGATCAGCGCGATGACCTCGGGCTGGCGTGCGGTTTCAAGGCTGATGGGCATGGGGGTTGATTTCACTTTGGTTGGGTCGTCACCCACCGTCCCGGTGGATTGAGGGCGCGAGGTACGGGGCTCCGCTCTCGGAAACGGCGGGTCGCGACCCGCCCTACGTGCGCACGGCCAGCATGACGGCATAGGCCTTAAAAACGGCCGTCGCTGGCTGGCCCGCCGCGAGCGCCAGGCCGTCCACGGCGTCGTTGGTGACGCTGGCCGTCACGACCGTTCCGCCGGGCAGCGTCAGGCCGATCAGCGATGACACCGCACCGCGCTCCACGCGCGACACGGTGCCGGCCAGCTGGTTGCGCGCCGAGAGGCGGTAGCCGCCGAAGTCGGTCACCAGCACGACCTCGCTGCTCTTCACCAGCGCCAGCGCCTGCTGGCCGGGTTGCACGTCCAGCTCGGCGGCGGCTTCGGTCGTCATGGCCGCCGTCACCGCCTGGCCACCGTCCAGTGCAACGCGCACCGTGGTCGTTGTCGGCCCAGGGGTCACGTCGGCAATGCGGCCCAGGAACTGGTTACGGGCGGTGGTCTTCATGCTCATCCTCTTCAGCAGCGCGTCCAGCGCCGGTTGGGTGGCCAGCCAGGCGGCCTGTTCGTGTAGGAAGGCGGTGTGCCTGGCCTGCAGCGCGCGCCAGGCAGCGAGCAAGGCCTGGCCCTCGGCGGTCAGCCGCGTGCCGCCGCCGCCCGTGCCGCCGGCGGCCTTGTCGGCCAGCGGCGTGCGGGTCAGGGCCTGGGCGGCGTCCAGCACCAGCCAGGCACCCTTGTAGCTGTAGCCGGCGGCGCGGGCGGCCTTGTGCAGCGAACCGGTCAGCGCCAGTGCGGCCAGCAGATCGAAGAAGCGGCCGTCCAGCCGGCCGGCCAGGCGCAGCTCGCCTTGCAGCAGCGGGTGGTCGCCCCCGTTCACGGTGCTGCCTCCAACGACGCGCGCAGGCCCGGGTCGTCGGCGCGCAGCCGGGCCTGCACGCCGCCACCGTCCATCAGCAGCACCTCGTCGGCCAGGGCCACCACGTCCTCAGGGTCGTGGCTGACGAGCAGGGTGGGGATGGCCAGGCGCTGGCGCAGCTCGCGCAGTTCGGCGCGCAGCTGGCGGCGCAGCGTGGTGTGCAGTGCGGCGAAAGGCTCGTCCAGCAGTAGCACCTGCGGCTGGCAGGCCAACGCCCGCGCCAATGCCACGCGCTGCTGCTGGCCGCCGGACAGCGTGGACGGCCGGCTGTGCGCCAGCGCTTCGAGGCCGAAGGACGCGATCAGCGCGTCCACGCGCGCGGCGTCGCCGGCGCGCAGGCGGCGGCGCCAGCTGGTCAAGCCGAAGGCGATGTTGTCGCGCACGCTGAGGTGGGGGAATAGGGCGTAGTGCTGGAACAGATAGCCCACGCCACGCGCCTCGGGAGGCAGGCAGGTGCCGGCGGCGGTGTCCAGCAGCGTGTGCCCGTTCAGCCGCACATGGCCGGCGCTCACTGGCTGCAGGCCGGCGATGGCCTGCAGCGTCAGCGACTTGCCCGCGCCCGACGGCCCGTACAGCGCGACGACCGGCGCGTCGGTCGCGAAGGCGATATTCAGGTCGAAGCGTCGGCGTGCGTCCTGGACCGAGAGCTGGAGGCGGATGTCGATCACGGCCGCGCGAAACCGTACCTGGCGAGGATGGCCTGCGCCTCGGCGCCGTGGAGGAAGCCGATGAAGTCCCGCGCAAGCACGGGCTGCCGGCTGTCCGCCACGGCGGCCACCGGATAGCTGATGGGCGCGTGGCCGGTCACCGTGGCCGCCACGCGCACCTTGCTCGCGGCGATGCCGGCGTCAGTGCGGTAGACGACGCCGGCCTCCACTTCACCGCGGGCCACGTAGTCCAGCACCTGGCGCACGTTGTCCGCAAACACGAGCTTGGGTGCCAGCGCCGACCAGAGCTGCGCGCTGCCCAGCGCCTGCTGCGTGTAGCGGCCCACCGGCACGGAGGCCACTTTGCCGATGGCGATGCGCTTCACGTCCGGTTCTGCCAAGTCGGCCAGGCGCTGCACGGCGCTGCCGGGCGGCGTCACCAGCACCAGCGCGTTGGCGGCGAAGTTGCGGCGCGTGTCGGGCGCGATCGCGTGGTGCGCCACGGCGCGGTCCATGCTGTCCTGGTCGGCGCTGGCGAACACGTCCACTGGTGCGCCCTGCACGATCTGCTGCACGAGCACGCCGGAGGCGGCGAAGTTGAAGCGCACGGTCGCGCCCGGCTTCATGGCCTCGAATCGGGTGCCGATCTCCTTGAATGCCTCCGTCAGGCTCGCGGCGGCGGAGACGGTCAGCTGCTGCGCGGCGGCCAGCAGCGGCAGGGAGCAGGCGAGGGCGGCAATCAGGCGTTTCATCACGGCGAGGGGGCGCGTTGCAGGAAGCGGTTGGACAGCACGAGGATGGCCACGGACACGGCCGACACGATCAGCGCCAGGAGCAGCGCGACGTCGTCGCGGCCGGCCTGAACGGCGTCGTAGATGGCCATGGAGGCGGTTTGCGTCTGGCCGGGGATGGAGCCGGCCACCATCAGCGACGCGCCGAACTCGCCCATCGCGCGGGCGAATGCCAGCAGCGTGCCGGCCAGGATGCCGGGCCAGGCCAGCGGCAGCGTCACGCGCGCGAAGGTGCTCCAGCCCGACTGGCGCAGGGTGCGCGCGGCGGCCTCCAGCTGGCGATCCACCTGCGCGAATGAGCTGCTCGCGCCCTTGAGCACCAGCGGCAGCGCCACCAGCGTGGACGCGATGACGGCGCCATGCCAGTGGAAGATGACCGTGTAGTCGAAGTGCTCGCGCAGCCAGCCGCCAAGAGCTCCGTGGCGGCCCATCAGCACCAGTAGGCCATAGCCCAGGACGGTGGGCGGCAGCACCAGCGGCAGCATGCAGACGGCCTCCAGCACGCCGCGCCCGGGAAGGCGTGTGCGTGCGAACACCCAGCCCAATGCGACGCCCAGCACCAGCGCCAGCCCCGTGGCCAGGCCGGCCACGCGCAGCGTCAGCGCCAGCGGCGCGGCGTCGAACTCGGTCCAGAGCGCGGTAGGCATGGTGCGTAATGTAGTTGACTACATCGCGAATCCGGCGACGGCTGCATGATGATGGGGCGGGCAACGCGCGCCTGGCCGCGTGTGCGCGGGACGAAAATCCGGTTTTGACTGCCTCGCCTTCGTTGCGGCTGCCCGCCTCCCTCATGACCGACGCCCACTACACGACCTTGCCGCTATGGCCCCGCGCCCATCCCGTCAGCGGCGCCAGCGCCGCGCTGAAGCGCCACAACGAGGACTTCATCGTCACCGAGCTGCCGCTGCAGCTGCCGTCCGGCGAGGGCGAGCACCTTTGGCTGGACGTGGAGAAGAACGGTGCCAACACCGCCTTCGTCGCCCAGCAACTGGCTGCGGCCGCCGGCGTGGACGAGCGCGACGTGGGTTATGCCGGCCTCAAGGACCGCTACGCCGTGACCCGCCAGTGGTTCAGCATCTATCTGCCCTATGGCAAGGGCAAGGCCGAGACGCCCGACCTGACCATGCTGCAGCATCCCGAGTTCAAGGTGCTGTCCCAGAGCCGCCATGTGAAGAAGCTGCGCCCGGGCGATCTGCGCGGTAATGCCTTTCGCCTCGTGCTTCGCGACGTGGCCGGTGACCGTGATGCGCTGGAGTCCAACTTGCGCGCCGTGGCTGCGCAGGGCGTGCCCAATTACTTCGGCGCCCAGCGCTTCGGCTTCGACGGCGGCAACGTCGAGCAGGGCCGCGCCATGCTGGCGCGCGAGATCCGCGTGCGCAACCCGAAGAAGAAGGGAATCTACCTGTCGGCGGTGCGCTCCTTTGTCTTCAACGAGGTGCTGGCGCAACGCATCCAGCAGGGCCTGTGGGGCCAAGCCTTGCCGGGCGATGTGATGGACGAGGCGGGCCGGCCCACCGGGCCGCTGTGGGGCCGTGGCCGCGTGGCGACGAGCGAGCAGGCGCAGGCGCTGGAGATGGGCGTGGCCGCCCGCCACGCCAGCCTGTGCGACGGCATGGAGTACGCCGGCCTCGAGCAGGAGCGCCGCGCGCTGGTGGCCCTCCCGGCCGACATGGCCTGGGACTGGCCGCAGCCTGACGAGCTGGTGCTGAGCTTCTCGCTGCCCGCCGGAAACTACGCCACGTCGGTGCTGGACGAGATCCTGTGCGCCACCGAGCCCGAGCGGCACGCGGAGGCTGCGCCGGCGCCCGCTGAGTGAGTGCGGTGCGCGCTCAGTCGCAGCGCAGGCGGCGCGCGCCGGCCACCAGGCCCAGCCCGGCCAGCAGCAGCGCCGCGCTGGCGGGCTCAGGGACGGGGCTGACGCCGAAGCTGAGCTGACCGCTGACCCAGCGGCCCTCGGCCACGCCGGGATCGAAGTCCTTGAAGCTCTCGCTGAACTCGATGCGCAGCTGGCCGTCGGCGCCGACGGCTAGATCCAGGCCGGCGAGGTCCAGCGTGCCGCTGTAGCTGCCGCTGCCGCTGAAGGTGTCGTCGGCGGCGGGCGCCCAGTCCAGCATCAGGCCGCCGGTGTTGCCGAAGCTGACGCGCAGCTCCGACAGGCTGCTTGGCGCAAAGGCTTCCAGCACGACGTTCCAGTCGAAGCGGGTGAGGCGGCTTTGAGCGCCCACGTCCACCAGCAGCACGGTATTGCCGTCCTCGCCGAAGCCGTTGACGCTGGAGGTGCCAGCGACATCGACGACGACATCGGCTGCCTGCGCAGTGAGGGCCGCCAGGCCCAGCGTGGCGGCTGCGGCCGTGGCGGCGAGGTGGCGATATGTCTTGCTCATGACGAGATCTCTCAGTTGGCCGCCGCGCGGGGCGCGACGAAGACGACGGCGGTGCGGGCCGGCAGGCTGAAGCTGCCGGTTGCGCGGTCGAAGCTGGCGGCGCGGGCGCGCTGGTCAGCGCCGTGCGCCGGGTGCAGCACCAGCGGGCGGCCGGCCAGCACGGGGAAGCTCAGCTGCTTGGGGGTCTTGTCGACGTTGATCAGGTAGACCAGCTCGTCGAAGTTGGCTCCGGCGTAGCCAACGCCATCGACCCGGCCCACCAGCACCGTGGGTTCCTGCGCCGAACCGGTATTCAGGAAGCTCAGGCGCGCCTTGATGTCCTCGGCCGTGCGCAGGCGCAGCAGCGTGGTGCTGTTGCGGATCTTGAGCAGGTCGCGGAAGGCGTCGCGGGTCCAAGCGATGTCGTTGGCATGCGGCTTGATGAGCGGGTTGGCCAGCAGTGGGCGGGCCAGCGCCCAGTTGTCGGCGTTGTCGCGCGCGGGCGGCAGGCCGACGCCGAAGTTGTTGTCCTGGTAGCTCCAGTCCAGCCGGTTGAACCAGTCGCCGCTGTCGTAGCTGTTCTTGTCCAGCGACTTGCTGCGCAGCACGTCCGTGCCGGCGTGGAAGTAGGCCACGCCCTGGCTGAACGCATTGATCGCGTTGGCCAGGATCTGCACGCGGGCACGGTCTTCCTTGCTGGTGCCGGTAGGCAGGCGGAAGGCGTTGTTGTCGAACAGGGTCAGGTTGTCGTGGTTCTCCACGTAGTTGACGACCTCGCCCGGCTCCAGCGTCCAGCCGGCGGGGATGCCGCCTACGTCGATCTGGTCCAGGCGCAGCGTGGCATCCCAGCTCGTCTGCATCTGGAAACTGCGAATGGAGCCCGCCAGCGAGGCCTTGATGCGGTCGGCCAGCCACATCAGCTCGCCGCGTGTTTGCGCGCCGTTGCTTCCGTTGGCGTCGTAGAAGAAGCCGTTCACATAGCCCTGGTTGGCGACGATGGCGTTGCCGCTGTCGCAGCAGCCGCCACCGCGCACCGCGTCGCGCATCAGCGGGTTGAAGCTGCCGATTCCCGAGCCGTTCAGGCTCAGCATCTCGGCCTGAACGAAGCGCGCGCCGTTGGCGACCTCGCCGAAGTTCCAGCCCTCGCCGACGATCTGCACAGCGCGGCCTGCAGCGGCCTCGACGCGGGCCTTCAACGCCTCGATGACCGCGCGCGGGTGGTGGCCCATGATGTCAAAGCGCAGTGAGCTGATGCGGTAGTCACGCACCCAGGTGACGGCCGAGTCGACCATCAGCTTGGCCATCATCAGATTCTCGGAGGCGGTGTTCTCGCAGCAGGTCGAGCGCTCGATGCCGCCGGTGGCGTTGTAGCGGAAGTAGTAGCCGGGCACTGCCTTGTCGAGCACCGAGGTGGCGTTCTGTCCGGACGAGGTCGTGTGGTTGTAGACCATGTCCATGCCCACGCGCAGGCCGGCTGCGTTCAGCGACTGCACCATGCGCCGGAACTCCAACACACGGGCCAGCGGGTCGGCGGCGCTGCTGGCGTAGCTGCCGTCGGGCGTCGTGAAGTGGTGCGGGTCGTAGCCCCAGTTGAAGCAGTCGGTGCCGGCGGTGGTGGCCACGGCGGCCTGCTGGGCGTCGCTGTCGGCGGCGCCGCTGGGGGCGGGCGTGGTGCAGCTCTTTTCGTTGACGCTGGCGATGTCGAACACGGGCAGCAGGTGCACGTCGGTCAGGCCTGCGTCGGCCAGCGCCTTCAGGTGCTTCATGCCGTTGGACTGCGGCTGCGTGAACGCGAGGTACTTGCCGCGCTGCGCGGCCGGCACGCTGGCGTCGTTGATGGAGAAGTCGCGCACGTGCAGCTCGTAGATGCTGAGGTCCGACGGCGCCTTGACGGTGGCGGGCGGTGCGCCCAGGTCCCAGCCGGCCGGCTTGGTGACGCCGGCGTTCAGGTCCATCACCACGCTCTGCTGGCCGCCCAGGGTCAGGCCTTGCGAGTAGGGGTCGGTGACCAGATTCTTCACCAGGCCCACGCCGCGCACGAACACCTGCACCTGGTAGCGGTAGGTGGCGCCCTGCAGCGAGCCAGGCTTGGCCAGGCGCCACACGCCGGTGGCGGCGTCGCGGGTCATGGCGTCGGTGGTGGTGCGGGTCAGCGGCGAGTTGCCCAGCGGCGCGGTCAGCACCAGCGAGACGGCCTGGGCGGTGGGCGCCCAGAGCTTGAAGCTGGTGGCGCCGCGAGCGACGACAGCGCCCAGGTCGGGCACGTCGGCAGCGGCGGCGTAGAGATCGTCCAGCGCGCCGGCGATCTGGGCCGTTGTGGCGTTCTGCACCAGGCCGGCGGCGTTCTCCTGCACCAGCACCAGTTGCTGCTGGTGCAGCGCGGGCAGGCGGGCGATGTCGGCGTCGCGCACGCTGAAGACGCTGCCGCTGGCAACAAACTTGAAGCGCAGCGCGTCGGCGGCAGGCACGCTGCCGGTGAATGCGTCCAGCGTGATGAAGCCGTCGGCGCCGCTGACCGGGGCGTCCAGGCCCACGCGGATCTGGCCGGAGGCAGAGTGGTACAGGCGCACGCTGCCGTTGCTAGCCAAGCGCGGCCACTTGACCAGGCGCTTGTTCAGCCACACGGCGCGTGCGTCGGTGCTGGAGACGCTGCGCAGGTCGGGCGCGGCGGTGTAGACGGTCGGGTCGCGCTCGACCAGCCAGATATGGCCGATCTGATCGCGGATGTTCAGCGCCGTGTACTCGACGCGGATGTTGTTGTCGCGGCCGTCCTTGTCGTTCTCGTTGGCCGGCATGCCGTGGATGATGAATTCCAGGCCCTTGCGGTTGACGTCGCCCTGTGGGTTCAGCACCGGGATGTCGAACACCACCTCACCGTCGCCGGCCGCGTGGCCAGGCATGGCGTTGAGCGCCACCGGCTGGTTCCAGCGGTCGATGGTGACGCCGGCGGGCAGGCGCGCGGCGTCTAGCCCGCTGCCGTTCCACAGGTGCAGGCCCCAGGCGCTGTAGTTGCCGTCGAAGCGCTTGTAGTGCACGCGCACGGTCTTGATGTCCGGCGCGGGCAGCAGCAGCGGGTTGCTGGTGTAGCTGTTGCTGTCACCCTCCAGGCGCCAGATCTCGTTGGCACCGGCCTGCAGCGCGTAGTTCTGGTCGTTGCCGCCGTTGTCCTTGGTGTCGCCCTGGTGCAGCAGGAAGCCGACGTTGCCGGTGCCGGCCGCGAGCGGCACGTCGTAGTAGACGCCGAAGTCGGTGCTACCGGCGGCGTTCCAGCCGGCGTTCCAGTTCGGGCTTTGCGCCGCACCCCAGCTGTGGAGCTGCCAGCCGGCATGGTTGCCATCGGCGCGGCGGTAGTGCACGCGTAGCGAGGTGGCAGGCTCGGCCGGTGTGGCCACCGCTGCGATCCGTGCGCGAGCCGTCTCAGGCGCGGGCACGCCGGCCAGCAGCTCCACGCCGTCCTCGCTGACCGCCGTGCTGGCCCGGCTGGTGGGCGCCTGTGGCGCCGCCTCCATGCCGCCGCCGCAGGCGCTCAACAACCCCATCAGGCCCAGCGCCAAGGCGCCTGCCAGCTTGCGCGCTCGTTGCGCGACACCACCCGCCCAAGTCTCCATGCTTGTTGTCTCCTTCGAAGTTTGCGAATGCTAATGAAGTAAAACTACAAACAAAAGCTGGTGGAACTACTGTGTGCTCTGTCGTTCTTCTGTGCGGAAATGCGCGCCGTCTGGCTGGTATGGCCATGATTGAGGCAATGAATGTAGTTTTGCTTCTTTCCAACAACATCGGCGCCTCACTGCACATTGCCGGCGAGCGCAGCCCCGGAGACCCCGCATGCATGTTCTGAAACACCGCTTCTGCGCCTTCTTCACCGCCCTGGCCCTGGTGGCCTGCGGTGGGGGTGGCAGCGCCACGCCCACTCCAAGCCCCACGCCCGCGCCGCCGGCGGGCTTGGACATCGGCAACGAGACCAGCTTCCAGAAAGTGCTGAACGTGCAGCCCGCCAGCCCGGCAGCCAGCACCCCCACCAGCGGCGCCCCAACGACGCTGACTGTCCACTACCGCCGCGCCGCCGGCGACTACAGCGGCTGGCAGCTGCACCACTGGGGCGTGGCAGCGGGTGTGGACTGGAACGCCGGCCGCAACGCCGACAGCACCGACGCCTTCGGCGCGGTCTACCACGTGCCGCTAGCCGCACAGACGGGTTCGGTGGGCTACCTCTTCCATAAGGGCGACACCAAGGACCACGGCGGCGCGGACCAGAGCTGGGTGCTCAAGGCCGGCGTCAACGAGATCTGGCGCATCGAGGGCGATGGCGCCACCTACACCGCCAACCCGCTGACCACCGGCGCGCCGGACGTGACGACCGTGCGCGTGCACTACAAGCGCTTCGACGGCGGCTTCGCCGCCTGGGGCCTTCACCTGTGGGGCGGCAGCGGCCTGGACACGGCGCGCGTGCCCGCTGGCGTCAACATCGGCGACTGGCCCAACCCCGCGGCCTTCAGCAAGATGCTCAACTACGCGGCGGTCAACGCGGGCGAGGTCGTCTTCGACCTGCCTGTGCTCAACCCCAAGGGCGACGCGTCGCACAAGGCGCTGGAGTTCATCGTCCACGGCATGTCGCCCAACGAGGCCAACAAGGACGGCCGGGTCGACAACATCCGCGTGGATTTCGGTTCGTTCGCGATCAGGAACCAGATCGCCGAGGTGTGGCTGGTGCAGGGCGACCCGCAGGTCTACCCGGCCGCGCCGGACACGCGCAGCGTCTCCACCACCGACGCCCGTGCCTACTGGCTGACCAAGCAGCTCGTGCAATGGCCGCAGGTGGATGCCAGCGGCAGCTTCAAGCTCTACCACTCGGCCACCGCGCAGATCACGGCCACCAAGGACGGCAAAGTCGCCGGCGCGGACGGTGCGCTGACGCTGGAGCGCTTCACCGGCAGCGTGCCCACGGCCGTGGCCACGCGCTTCAAGTTCATTAGCGCCGGCGTCGTGCTGGCCGTCAAGGATGCCGACCTCGCCCAGCTCGGCGAACTGCACAAGAAGCAGCTGCTGCTGGTGCAGGAAGACAGTGCCGGCAACGTGCAGAACGCCACCAGCGCCCAGACCCCCGGCGCGCTGGATGACCTGTACGCCGCGGCCGCCAACGTCAACGAGCTGGGCGTGAAGATCGCCGGGGGCCAGACCACGTTCAAGCTGTGGGCGCCGACCGCGCAGAAGGTCACCGTCTTCACCTATGACACGGGCAGCGGCGACGCCAGGACCGTCGACGCGCTGGCCTTCGACTCTGCCACCGGCGTGTGGAGCGTCAGCAAGCCGGGCGACCTGTCCGGCAAGTACTACCGCTTCGCCGTCGAGGTGTTCGTGCGCGGCGCCGGCGTGGTGCGCAACTTCGTCACCGACCCCTATGCCGTCAGCCTGACGACCGACTCCAAGCGCAGCTACATCGCCGACCTGGGCGCCGCCAACCTCAAGCCCGCGGGATGGGATGCGCTGGCCGCGTCCACCAAGGTGGCCGCGCAGACCGACATGTCCATTTACGAGCTGCACGTGCGCGACTTCTCGGCTAACGACGCCACCGTGACTGCCGCCAACCGCGGCAAGTACCTGGCCTTCACGGAGGCAGGATCCAACGGCATGAAGCATCTGAAGGCGCTGGCCGACGCGGGCCTGACCGACGTGCACCTGCTGCCCACGTTCGACCTGGCCTCGGTACCGGAGAGCGGCTGCACCACGCCCACGCCGACCGGCGCCGCCGATGCCGAGACCCAGCAGGCCGTCGTGTCCACCACGGCCGGCAGCGACTGCTTCAACTGGGGCTACGACCCGTACCACTACAACGCCCCCGAGGGCAGCTACGCGTCCGACGCGGCCGACGGCGCCAAGCGCATCGTCGAGTTCCGCCAGATGGTCCTGGGCCTGAAGAACGCCGGCCTGCGCGTGGGCATGGACGTGGTCTACAACCACACCACGGCCTCGGGTCAAAACGAGAAGTCGGTGCTGGACCGCATCGTGCCGGGCTACTACCACCGGCTGAATACGACCGGCAAGGTCGAGACCTCCACCTGCTGCGACAACACCGCCACCGAGCACCTCATGATGGGCAAACTCATGAGCGACTCCGTGCTGCAGTGGGCGCGCGACTACAAGATCGACTCCTTCCGCTTCGACATCATGGGCCACCAGCCGCGCAGCGTCATGGAGGCGATGAAGTCGCGCCTGAAGACTGTGCTGGGTCGCGACATCCAGCTGATCGGCGAGGGCTGGAACTTCGGCGAGGTGACCGACGGCGCCCGCTTCGTGCAGGCAACGCTCTACAGCCTGAACGGCTCGGGCATTGGCAGCTTCAATCCCATCATCCGCGATGCCGTGCGCGGCGGCGGCTGCTGTGACAGCGGCAGCGCGCTCGTCAGCAACCAGGGCTTCGTCAGCGGCCTGTTCTACGACCCCAACCCGTCCGCCGGCACGCGCAGCAAGACCGACCTGATGTGGCTTGGCGACCAGCTCAAGGCCAGCCTGGCCGGCAGCCTGCGCAGCTACACGTTCACGACGCACTGGGATGCCACCGTCACCGCCGAGAGCCTGGGCAACAGCATCGGCTGGAGCACCCAGCCGGACGAGGTCGTCAACTACGTCGAGAACCACGACAACCTGACGCTGTTCGACGTGCTGGCGCTGCGCCTGCCCACCACGACCAGCCGCGAAGACCGCGCCCGCGTGCAGCTGCTGGCCAACGCGATCAACGCGTTCAGCCAGGGCGTGGCCTACTTCCACGCCGGCACTGACGTGCTGCGCAGCAAGTCGCTGGACAAGAACAGCTACGACAGCGGCGACTGGTTTAACCGGCTGGACTGGAGCTATCAGGACAACTACTTCGGCACCGGCGCGCCGCGCGCGGCGGACAACAGTGCGGACTGGCCGATGCTCAAGCCCTTCCTTGCCAACGCGGCCATCAAGCCGGCGCCGGGCGACATCGCGTGGATGCGCGACGCCTTCCGCGACGTGCTGAAGATCCGCGCCAGCTCCACGCTGTTCCGCCTGCGCACGGCCGACGACATCAAGGAGCGCCTGAAGTTCCTGAACACCGGCTCGGGCCAGAACCCGGTTGTGCTGGCCGCCACGCTGGACGGCAACGGCTACGTGGGCGCAGGCTTCAAGCGCATCGTCTACCTGTTCAACGTCGACAAAGCCACGCATACGCTGACTGTGCCCGGCGAGGTGGGCCAGGCGCTGCAACTGCACCCGGTGCACAAGGCGGCTGGCGCCGCTGACCAGCGTGTGGCCATCGGCGCTGGCTTCGACAGTGCCACCGGCCGCTTCACGCTGCCGGGGCGATCGGCAGTGGTGTTCGTGCTGCCCTGACCGGGGTGACTGCAGACAGGTGCGCGGCGCGGGACTAAGCTGGTGAAGAGGTCTGCACATGACAGGCCCGGACCTGCGAGGAGACCGCCATGTCCGTCCGCCCCCTGATCGCTGCCTGGGCCATCGCGCTGGCCGCCGCCGCACTGGCCGGCTGTGCCACCGAGGCTGTCGAGCCGCCCCGCGTCGACGTGTTCGCCGACGCGGCGTTCAAGCCGCCGGTTGCGCCGCTGGACACCGGCGACCCTCTGCGCCTGAGCCCGGCCATGCAGCGCTTCGCCGAGACCGAGATGGCCCAGCAGATCCGCGCCAAAGGCGTGCGCGACGGGCTCATCGATGCGCTCTACACCAAGGGCCGGCTGCAGCTGGACTACGACAGCGAGATCACCCGCACCGCCGCCGAGGCCTTCGACGTGCGGCGCGGCAACTGCCTGTCGCTGGTGATGATGACCGCGGCCTTCGCGCGCCACCTGCACCTGCCGTACCGCTTCAACAGCGTCCACCTCGAGGAGAACTGGACGCGCAACAACGGCATCTTCTTCGTGGCCGGCCACGTCAACATCAGCTTGGGGCGGCCGCTGTCGGCGGCGGCCCGTGTGGCGGTCTATGGTGACCCGGAGCTGCTCACCATCGACTTCTTGCCGCCGGAGCAGCTGGGCCGGCACCGCTCGCGCGTGGTCGACGAGTCCACCATCCTGGCGATGTTCCAGAACAACCGTGCCGCCGAGGCGCTGCTGCGGGGGCAGCTGGACGAGGCCTACTGGTGGGCGCGCGCGGCTGTCCTGACCGACTCCCGCTGGCTGGCAGCCTACAACACGCTGGCCGTGCTGTACCGGCGCAAGGGCCTGCATGCCCAGGCCGAGCAGGCGCTGCGCCTGGTGCTGGCGCGCGAGCCGCTGAATGTGCAGGCGCTGTCTAACCTCGTGCTGGTGCTGGGCGACCTGGGCCGGCCCGAGGAGGCGCAGGTCCATGCCGCCCAGCTGGCGCAGATGCAGCCCGTGCCGCCGTACAAGTTCTTCGACGAGGGCGTGGTGGCCATGAAGGCCGGCGAGTTCGCGGCTGCCCGCTCGCTGTTCCGCAAGGAGGTGGCGCGCGCGGCCTATGTGCCGGAGTTCCACTTCTGGTTGGGCCTGGCGCACTATGGCCTGGGGGACGTCAACGGCGCACGTGGCGAGCTGGCGAAGGCGCTGGAGCACAGCGCCACGACGCACGATCGCCACCTGTACGGAGCCAAGCTGGCCTGGTTGAACGAGCAGCGTGACTTGGCCCAGCAGCGGCGGCGCGAGCCGCTGATGCCGCGCGCCGGCTCGTAGCGGGCGCCGTTAGATCGGCGCGAGCCCGTGCCGCGCACGGGCGCGGGCGCAGGCATCGTCGCCAATGCCCATGGGCGCGCGCTCGCCGAACTCGCGGCAGGGCGAGGGCCGCCACTCGTGGATGCCGCAGCTGGCGCGCTCGCCCACCTTGCCGCTCAGCGCCGCGCAGCGCGGCTGCGCGTGGTCGGTGCCGCGCATGCGCACGAGGCGTCCGGTCAGCGGCACAGCCAGCCCGTCCGGCACGCGGCCGCCCTCGCTCTCCAGCTCGCTGCAATCGAAGTCCACGCGGAAGCTGGCGCAGCAGGCGCCGCAGGTCAGGCAGGGGTTGCTACTCATGCTGGCAGTGTAGGCAGCGGTGGGACACTGGCCGCCTGCTGCTCCAACGTCTCACCATGCGCGCCATCCTCCTTGCTTCCTTGTGCTTGGCCTCGGTGCTTGCCCAGGCCGCTGATCTCACCGTCACCGTGCTGGACCGCAACGGCCGGCCACTGGCGGATGCCGTCGTGCTGGTGGACAGCAGCGTGCAGGGCGTGCGGCCTGCGCCAGTGCTGGAGGCCAGCATCGCGCAGGAGAAGCTGCGCTTCGTGCCCGCGGTGACCGTGGTGGGCTTGGGCGCCAAGCTCAGCTTCAGCAACCTCGACAGCTGGGATCACCACGTCATCCTGGGCCTGATGGGGGCGGGCGGCGTCTACCTGGACCCAGGGCACAACACGCAGTTCCGGCTTGCCGGCCGCGCGCGTGGCAAGCCGCCGGCGGTGGACAGCAAGCAACTCACGCAGCCCGGCGCCTACCTGCTGGGCTGCCACATCCATGGCTCCATGCGCGGCCATGTGTACGTCGCCGACACGCCATGGGCGCGCCTGGCCGGTGAGGACGGCCGCGCCATGCTGCAGGGGCTGCCCGAGGGGCCGGCCCGCGTGCGCATCTGGCACCCCGACCAGCTTGTCGACGGTGTGCCGACGCCGGTGCAGGTGGCGGCTGCGGGCAACGCGGTGACGGTGCAGACGCAGATCACGTCGTCCCGCAAGGCGCGCAGCGCGCCGGCGCCGGACCCGCTCTATCCGGGGTTGTGAGCCTGGCGGGCCGCCCTCTGGTTCACTCTGTGCGGGGCTCGCGCACGACGGTGACCGTGCGGTCGGACTCCGCGACCACATAGCCCGACACGCTGCCCAGGTAGCGGCGCACCGGCGACGCGCCGCGCGCGCCCATGACGATGTGGTCCACGCCGTTGCGGCGCGCAAAGTCCACCAGTGCCTCGGCCACGTCCGGGGCCTCCAGCACGTGGAAGGTCAGCCGGCCGTCGTCCAGGGTCAGCGCCTTGCTGATGGGGCGGGCCCAGTGCTTGAGCGCGATGAGCTGCTTCACATGCAGGCTCTGGCCGTGCTGGTCGGTGAGTTCGTCGATGCCGATGCGGTTGATCTTCATGACGGCCACGCAGGCCAGCCGCGCGCCGGCCTCGGTCTGCACGATGCGGCGCACCGTCTCGCAAAGCTGGGCACGCAGCTCGGGGGTGCCGCGGTCCAGCTCCACCGCCGCCATGACGATGGGGCTGCGGGCCAGCTGCTGGCCGTGCTGGGCCACCGGCGCGGGCTCGGAGCCCATCGCGAAGAACCAGCGCTTGAGCCGGCGCATGACGCCGCTGGTGTGCAGCTTCTCGGCGCGCGCCGTCAGCACCACGCCGCGGGGCTCGCGCAGATCCAGCGCCAACTGGGCCGCGCTCTGGTAGCGGCGCTCGGCGCGCACTTCCAGGCAGCGCAGGATGACCTCCTGCAGCCATGGGGGCAGCTCGGGGCGGATGGCGCGTGGCGGCACCGGCTCCACGTAGAGCCGGCGGCGCAGGCCGCGCACCGAGTCGGGCTGGCCGAAAGGGCGCTCGCCGGTGGCCAGGTGGTAGAGCATCACACCCAGCGCGAACAGGTCGCTGCGCGGGTCGCTGCGCACGAACTGCACCTGCTCCGGGCTCATGTAGGGCCCCGTGCCCATGGGTAGCGTGAACTCCTCCTCCAGCAGGTCGGGCAGTTGCGCATGGCGGCTCAGACCGAAGTCCACCAGCACGGCCGTGCCGTCGGGCCGGAACATGATGTTGCTGGGCTTGATGTCCAGGTGCACCACATGCTGGCGGTGCAGCGCGGCCAGTGCCGTGGCCACGCGGGCGCCGATGTCGGCCACCTCCTCGGGCGGCAGCGGCGCGTCGTCCAGCCGCGGGCGCAGCGTCTCGCCGGGAATGCGCTCCATGACGATGAAGGCTTGGCGCGTCCAGTCGCCCCGGGCGATGAAGCGAGGTACATGCGGGCCGCTGAGTTGCGGCATCAGCATCTGCTCGACCTCGAAGCCGACGATGGTGGCCGGGTCCTCGCCGCCCTTGATTCGCGGCACCTTCATCAGCAACTCGTGGCCGTCGTCCGTGCCGGCATCGACGCGGCTCACGCGCCACAGGTTGGCCATGCCGCCCTGGTGCAGGCGCTCTTCGAGCCGGAAGCCGTCCAGTACCTGGCCGGCCTCCAAGGGCGCGGGCGGGGAGGCCGGGGAGGAGGGGAGTGCGGTGGTACTCATTCGCCCAGTGTCAGCCGTCGGGCCAGGCGTTCGACGAGGACGGTGGGCATGTCGGTGGCGCGCAGCGCGCTGCAGGCCGCCTCCACGTCGTAGCCGACGCGCTGGAAGGTGATGCGGGCGTCGGCCAGGTCGCTGCCGGCCGGGTCCAGCAGCGCGTAGCAGGCGGCCGGGTTGCCGTCGCGCGGCTGGCCGCAGGCGCCCGGCACGACCAGCCACTGCCGGTGGCCGGGCAGCGGCATGGGCACGCCGGCCAGCGGGCGGAAGTCGCCCGCCTTGCCGGTGCCCGACAGGTGGTACAGCATGGGCTCGTGCATGTGGCCGCAGGCCTGGATGCGCGCCGGGCTGGCGTGCAGGCTCTTGACGGCCTCGGCCCGGCCCTGCACGTACTCCCAGCCGCCGGGCTGGAAGGCGTTGGCGTGCACGAACAGGCAGTGGCCTGGATCGCCCTGCGCCTGCAGCGGCAGCCGGGCGAGGAAGCGAAGTTGGTCTTCGTTGAGCTGCGCGCGCGTCCAGTCGATGACGGCGCGGGCGTCCGGGTGCATGCCGGGCGTGCTGCCGTGGGCCACGGCTTCGTCGTGGTTGCCCTGGATGGCGATGGCGCCGTCGGCCACCAGGGCCATCACCCGCTCGACCACCCAGGCCGGGTCAGCGCCGTAGCCTACGAAGTCGCCCAGCAGCGCGAAATGCGTCGCGCCCTGGGCGCTGGCGTCAGCCAGCACGGCCTCGAAGGCCTGCCGGTTGGCATGGATGTCGGTGATGAAAGCCCAGCGCATAGATCGCCAGCTTGCCATGAAGCGCTGACGGCAAGCTGCCGCGTGGCCCGCAAGCCGCGAAGGCTGGCTCGCCGACGCTGCAAGGGCGTTGCTGCATGGGCACAAAAAAGCCGGCACGGGGCCGGCGGGTTGCGCGGGGCAGGCGGCGTCAGCCGATGCGGCCCAGCAGCAGGTACTCCATGAGTGCCTTCTGCACGTGCATGCGATTCTCCGCCTCGTCCCAGACGACCGACTGGGGCCCGTCGATGACGTCGGCTGCGACCTCCTCACCGCGGTGCGCCGGCAGGCAGTGCATGAACAGTGCGTCCGGCTTGGCGCGGGCCATCATGTCGCGATCCACGCACCAGTCGGCGAACGCGGCCTTGCGGGCCTCGTTCTCGGCTTCATAGCCCATGCTGGTCCAGACGTCAGTCGTGACGAGGTCGGCGCCGACGCAGGCCTCGCGTGGGTCCTTGAAGACCTTGTAGCAGCTGGCATCCTTGATGCCTGCCACGGCCGGGTCGATCTCGTAGCCGCTGGGTGTGCTGACGTGCACCGTGAAGCCGAGGATCTCCGCCGCCTGCAGCCACGTGTTGGCCATGTTGTTGCCGTCGCCCACCCAGGCTACAACGCGGCCCTTCAGGCAGTCCATGTCGATGCTGCCGCGGCGGTCCATGCCGCGGGCCTCGATGAACGTGAACAGGTCGGCCAGGATCTGGCAGGGGTGGTACTCGTTGGTCAGCCCGTTGATGACCGGCACGCGCGAGTGCGCCGCGAAGCGTTCGATCTTGCTCTGCTCGAAGGTGCGGATCATGACGATGTCGACCATGCGGCTGATGACGCGTGCCGAATCTTCCACCGGCTCAGCGCGGCCCAGCTGGCTGTCGCCGGTCGTCAGGTGCACGACCGAGCCACCCATTTGGTACATGCCCGCCTCGAAGCTGACGCGCGTGCGCGTGCTGGCCTTCTCGAAGATCATGGCCAGCGTGCGGTCCTGCAGCGGCTGGTACTTCTCGTAGTTTTTGAAGCGGCGCTTGATGATGCCGGCGCGGTCGAACAGGTGGGCGTATTCCTCGGCCCGCAGGTCCTTGAACTGGAGGTAGTGGCGCATCAGGCTGTCTCCTGGCTTCATGGCTTGGGTTCGGCCAGGAAGGCCTTGATCAGTGGCACGAGGATCGCGGTGATCTGGTGCGCCTCGTCGTGCGTGAGGATCAGCGGCGGCAGCAGGCGCACGACACGGTCGGCCGTCACGCTGATGAGCAGACCGGCTTCCAGTGCGCGGGTCAACAGCACGCCGCAGGGGCGGTCCAGCTCGACGCCCAGCATCAGACCCTGGCCGCGGATGTCGACGACGCCGGCCTCGCCGCCCAAGCCCTCGGCCAGTCCTTTACGCAGCGTGGCGCCCACGGCCTCGGCGTTGGCCAGCAGGCCGTCCTCTGCCATGACCTTCAGCGTCTCGACGCCGGCACGCATGGCCAGCGGGTTTCCGCCAAACGTGGTGCCGTGGTTGCCTGCCTTCAGCACGTCGGCCGCACGCGGGCCGCAGACGACGGCGCCAATGGGTACGCCCGAGCCCAGGCCCTTGGCCAGCGGCATCACATCAGGCTTGATGTCCGCCCATTGATGTGCGAACCACTTGCCGGTGCGGCCGATGCCACACTGCACCTCGTCCAGCATCAGCAGCAGGTCGTGCCGGTCGCACACCCGGCGCAGCGCCTGCAGGAACTCGATGCGGGCGGGCTGGATGCCGCCTTCGCCCTGGATGGTTTCCAGGAAGATGGCCGTCACGTTGGGGTGTGCCGCGATGGCGGCCTCGACGGCAGCGATGTCGTTCAGCTTCACTCGCACGAAACCCGGCACCAGCGGCCCGAAGCCGGCCTGGATCTTGGGGTTCGCTGTGGCCGACAGCGTCGCGATGGAGCGGCCGTGGAAGGCGCCCTCGAAGACGATGACCTCGGGCGACTCGACGCCGCGGTCATGGCCGAACTTGCGGGCGATCTTCAGTGCCGCCTCATTGGCCTCCAGCCCGCTGTTGCAGAAGAAGACATTGGCCAGGCCCGACAGCTCGACGAGTTTGTCGGCCAGCTGTTCCTGCAGCGGGATGCGGTAGTAATTGCTGGTGTGGATCAGCTTGCCGACCTGGTCCTGCAGCGCTGCCACCAGGCGCGGGTGGTTGTGGCCCAACGTGTTGACGGCGATACCGGCCAGCCCGTCCAGCAATCGTCGGCCGGCCGTGTCCCAGACCCAGCTGCCCTGGCCGTGCGAAAGCGCAACGGGCAGACGGCCATAGGTCGGCATCACGTGGGCGTCAGACGGAAGGGGCACAGCGTTCATCGGGTCTCCGATTGGGTCGAGAAAAATTGAGCTTTTGATTCTAGGACGCGATGCGGCGGCCTTTGCTGCGCCGCAATAGAAGGGCGCGAGCCGAGGCACAATAGCGTTCTTTGGCGGCGGCCCTCTGCTGACCCGCGAAGCTGACCACTTTCCATGACCGTTGCCTCTCCGCCGCGCGAAGTATTCATCCAGGGTGTGACACTGGATGGACGTACCTTCCGCCCGAGCGACTGGGCCGAGCGCCTGGCCGGTGCGATGTCCAGTTTCCGCCCCGGCGGCGCCCGCATGGGCATCGGTGCCCACATCGGCTACTCGCCGTATTGCGTGCCTACCGTCATCAATGGCGTGAAGTGCGTCATCGTCAACGAAGAACTGCGGCGCCTGGAGCCCATGGCCTGGGACTTCGTCATGAACTTCGCCCGCGACAACAACCTGCAAGTGGCCGATGCCTGTCTGCTGCCTGACGGCAAGCCAGGGGCCTGACCCCCTGACCGGTGGGTGCTTAGCGACTCCCCCAGGCGACGCAAGCCGTTGCTGGGGCTAAGCTCACCGCGTGCCGATTCCCTCATGCCGATGATTTCCAGCCCTGCCTCCGATGGGCCCGCCGCGTTGCCGCGCGCAGGGGCTGCCGCCGCGTCGACCGTCTGGGTGCTGCTGCGCGGCATGTCGCGTGAAAGTGGCCATTGGGGCGACTTCCCCGAACACCTGCAACACGAGTTGCAGGCGCTGCGACAGGATGTGCGCGTGATCTCGCTGGACCTGCCGGGCACGGGCGCGTTGCGGCGCCAACCCAGCCCGACCCAGGTGTCGGCCATCGTCGACGCCTGCCGTGCTCAGTTGCAGCGCCACGGTATCGGGGCGCCGGTGTCGCTTTTGGGAATGTCGCTTGGTGCTGCGGTGCTGAGCGACTGGGCCAATCGCTATCCGGCCGAGGTGGATGCGGGGGTGTTGATCAACCCTAGCTTGCGGCCGTTCAGCGAGGTGTTCCGCAAATCGCGGCCGCTCAATTACCTGGGGCTGGCGCTGCTGTCGTTGAGTCGCTTCGGCGCGCGCATGCGGGAGGAGCGCGTGCTCAGCCTGACGACGCGTCTGACGCCGCCGCAGACGGTCATCGACCGTTGGCTGGAGCTGCAGCGCCAGCATCCGCTGGGCGTGCGCAATACGGTGCGTCAGTTGCTGGCCAGTACGCGCTACCGCGCCAGCCGCACACGGCCGGCGGCGCCCATGCTGTTGTTGTGCAGCAAGGCGGACGGCCTGGTGGATTGGCGTTGTTCGCAGGCAATCAGCCGGGCCTGGGGTGCGCCGCTGCGCATGCACACCCGGGCGGGGCATGACCTGCCGCTGGACGATCCGCTGTGGGTCGCGCGCGCCGTGGCCGACTGGATGCGTGATCGCAGCATCCAGGGTGTCGGCCCGGGCGAGTGGCACTAGGTGGTTGACCTCTCGCCCCGTCTCGCTGGCTGAGCGTGGCGAGACGGGGCGGTCGCCTGAGGGGCAACGGCGATGGTCATGGCATGGTGCCGCTCGCATATCGGCCGAGGGCCGGCTTGGGAGTGGCCCGGCGCTCGGCCCGCTAGATCAACAGCCAATGCAAAAGGCCCGCGGGGCGGGCCTCAAAGCAGAAAGCCCGCTTTCGCGGGCCTTCTGCATTGCACCAGAGCTGGATTGGTTATCAGGCGGCGAGCGCCTTGATCTTGGCGGACAGGCGGCTCTTGTGACGAGCAGCCTTGTTCTTGTGGAAGATGCCCTTGTCGGCGACAGAGTCGATGACTGCTTGGGCGGTCTTGAACAGGTCGGCGGCCTTGGACTTGTCGCCAGCCGTCACGGCCTTTTGCACGTTCTTGATGACCGTGCGGAATTTGGAACGCAGCGCGGTGTTCGCGGCGTTGAGCTTGACGTCCTGGCGGGCGCGCTTGCGGCCCGATGCCAGGCGAACCGTCTTCTTCTTGGCTTTGGAGCTGGTTGCCATGCTGTATCTATACCCAGTTGGTGCAAAGACAGCGAGTATAGCGCGGTTTCATTGTTAAAGCCAAGTGTCGGCGCGCAGTTTCGTCAGTTCTCGCGGCAGCGACACAGATAATCCCGCGCCATGAATCTGCTGCGCGCCGCGTCAACCATCTCCCTGCTGACCCTGGCGTCGCGCATTACTGGCCTCGCTCGCGAAACCATGGCGGCCGGCCTTTTTGGCGCCACGGCGATGATGGATGCCTACCTCGTCGCCTTCCGGATTCCCAACCTGCTGCGCCGGCTGTTTGCCGAGGGTGCGTTCTCCCAGGCCTTCGTGCCGCTGCTGGCGGCCACCAAGGCGGCCGAGGGGGAGGCGGCCACCCGCCGCCTGATCGACGCCGTCGCCACCGTGCTGTTGTGGGCGCTGGTGGCCACATCCGTCGTGGGCGTCGTCGCCGCGCCGGTGCTGGTCTGGCTGTTGGGATCGGGATTGCCCGGGCCGGCTTTCGACGCATCGGTCACCATGACGCGTTTCATGTTTCCCTACATCGCCTGCATGTCGATGGTGGCGCTGTCGGCGGGCATCCTGAACACTTGGCGGCGCTTTGTCGTGCCTGCGGCCACGCCGGTGCTGCTAAACCTCAGTGTCATCGCCACGGGCTGGGCGTTGGCCGGGCCATTGGAGCGGGCCGGCTATCCGGGCATCTATGCGATGGCCTTCGGCGTCATGCTGGGCGGCGTGCTGCAACTGCTGGTGCAGTGGCCGGCGTTGCGGGCCGCAGATGCGATGCCGCGCATGCGCCTGAGCTTGGCCGGCTTCAGGGAGTCTCGCGCCAATCCGGGTGTGGGCCGCGTCATCCGTGGCATGGGGCCGGCGTTGCTCGGCGTGGGCGTGTCGCAGCTGTCGCTGATGATCAACACGCAGATTTCCAGCCACCTGGCCGAGGGTGCGACCTCGTGGCTGAACTATGCGGACCGCCTAATGGAATTCCCCATCGGCCTGCTGGGCGTCGCGTTGGCCGCAGTTCTGACGCCGCAGCTGTCTGCGGCGCAGGCCTCGGGTGCTAGTGAGCGCTACAGCCGGCTGCTGGACTGGGGGCTGCGCATGGTCATGCTGCTGGCGCTGCCTTGCGCCGTGGCGCTGATCGTCTTCGCCGAACCGCTGACCGCCGTGCTGTACCACCGCAAGGCCTTCCGTCCGGAGGATGTCGTCCACACTGCGCAGGCGGTGATGGGCTGGGGCGTCGGCCTGATGGGGCTCATCGCCGTCAAGGTGCTCGCGCCGGGTTTCTATGCGCGGCAGGACACCGGCACGCCGGCCAAGATCGCCATCGCCGTGCTGGTGCTGACACAACTCTTCAACTTGGTTTTCGTGCCCTGGATCGGCGTCGCCGGCCTGGCGCTGTCCATCGGCCTGGGCGCGCTGGTCAATGCGGGCTGGCTGTTGTGGGGGTTGAGGAAGTTGGGCGGCTATCGACCTGAACCGGGCTGGGCGGGCTTCGGCCTGCGGGTAGTGTTGGGCTGTGTGGCCATGGGCTTGCTGCAGTGGCAACTGGCGACGCGGCTGGACTGGATCGCCCTCGGTGCGCGCGAGATCCAGCGTGGGGCCGTCATGGCGGGCTGCCTTTCTGCCAGTGCTGCGGTCTACTTCGCCGTGCTGCTGTTGGTAGGTCTGCGTCCCCGTGCGCTGGGGCGGCCGAGCTGAAGATGAAGTTCGCGGCGCCCACCCCGCTGGACTATTTCGCCGCGCTGGTGGCGGAAGACAAGAGCCTGAACCTGCTGGAGGCTGCCGTCAGCCTCGCGCAGGATGAGCACCCGACCCTGGACGTGCAGGCCGTGCTGGCCGAGGTGGATGCCCTGGCGCGCCGGCTGCGTGAGCGCCTGACGCCGCAGACCTCGCCGCCCGAGCGCCTTCGCCAGTTGACGCGCTTCTTTCACGGCGAGCTCGGCTTTGCCGGCAACCTGAACAACTACTACGCCGCCGACAACAGCTTCATCCACCGGGTGTTGCAGACGCGTCGCGGCATTCCCATCACGCTGGCCGTGCTGCTGCTGGAGTTGGGCGAGCAGGCCGGCCTGCGCATGGCGGGCGTGGCCTTCCCGGGGCATTTCCTCGTCAAGTGCCGCATCGGGCTGGGCGAGGTGGTGCTGGACCCTTTCACCGGCGACACCTTGTCGCCCTCCCGCCTGGAGGAGCGGCTGTCTCTCTACCGCCAGGACAGCGGCTTGCCGCAGGACATCGCGGTGCCGCTGGAGTTCTTTTTGCGTGCCGCGTCACCGAGGCAGATCCTTGCGCGCATGCTGCGCAACCTGAAGGAGGTGCATCGCGCGGCGGGGGACTGGGTGCGGCTGCTGGCTATTCAGCAGCGGCTGGTCGTGCTGCTGCCCGACGAAGCCGTGGAGCGGCGTGACCGCGGCCTGGTGCTGGAGGCGCTGGGCGCGCAGGCGTCCGCCGCAGAGGATCTGGATTTCTACCTCGCGCACTGCCCCAACGCGCCCGACGCTGCGAGCCTGCGCGCGCGACTGGCCGGCGCAGCCGGGCGGCGGCCTCCGGTTCAGTGACAATCCGCGCCCTCAAGTTTGCACCGTTGATGAGACAGCTGCCCCTCGCGCTGCTGGCGCCGCCTGCGCACAGCTTCGACAATTTCCTGACCGGCGCCAATGCCGAGGCACTGGCCTACCTGCTGGGCCTGCTGCCGGCGGATCCGCCCGTGTTGTTGTGGGGGCCTGCCGGCTCCGGCAAGACGCACCTGCTGCAGGCGCTGGCCGAGCGCTGGCAGGCTGCGGGCCAGCGCGTCGCCTGGTATGACGCTGATACCCCGCTGCCCTGGGAGCTCCCCGCGCACGAGAGCCTGCTGTTGCTGGACGACTGCCAGCGCTTCGATGCCGGCCAGCAGCATGCGGCGTTTGCGCTGTTCGTGCAGTCGGCAGGGCAGGGCTACACCGTCGTCGCGACGGCCGACGCGCCGGCTGTCGACCTGGCTGTGCGCGAAGACCTGCGCACCCGCCTCGGCTGGGGGCCCAGCTTCCAGCTGACGCCGCTCGGCGAGGCCGAGATGCGCGCCGTGCTCAGGCGCGAGGCCGACCGCCGCGGGTTGCTGCTCGGCGACGAGGTGCTGGGCTACCTGCTGACCCGCTTCGAGCGCAACCTCAAGGGCTTGATGGCACTGCTAGAGCGGCTGGACGAGTTCGCGCTGGCCAACAAGCGCGCGCTGACCGTGCCGCTGCTCAAGGCCATGCTGGCCGACGAAAAAATCGACTCTGATCCCATTTTATGAATCTCACCTTGTTCGATCTCGACGGGACGCTGATCCCGGTGGATTCCGACCATTCCTTCGGCGCCTTCATGGTCGAAGTGGGGTGGGCGGACGGCGCGGCCTGGGGAGCGCGCAATGACGAGTTCTTCGCGCAGTACAACGCCGGCACGCTGGACTTGCCGGCCTATGTCGAGTTCGCCACGTCGGCGTGGCGCCATCGGCCCCTGGAAGAGGCGCTGGCGATGCGCGAGCGCTTCATGACCGAGATCGGTGAGCCGGCGCTTCGCCCCGAGGCGCGGGCGCTCGTCGAGCAGCACCGCGCGGCCGGCGATCTGATCGCACTGGTCACCGCCACCAACGAGTTTGTCACCGCGCCGTTCGCCCGGGCTTTCGGCATCGAGCACTTGATCGCCGTGCAGCTCGAGCGCGACGAGCAGGGCCGCTACACCGGCGCCATCCGTGGCGTGCCGAGCTTTCGAGACGGCAAGATCGAGCGCGTGCAGAGCTGGCTCCAGGGCCTGGGGGCACAATGGCGTGATTTCGAGCGCGTGACCTTCTACAGCGACTCGACCAACGACCTTCCCCTGCTCGAACGTGTCAGCCACCCTGTGGCGACCAATCCCAGTGCGACGCTCGCCCGGATCGCCGGCGAGCGCGGCTGGCCCCAGCTGCAACTCTTCGCATGATCAAGAAGTTCATTGACAAGCTGCTCGGCAAGCCCGCAGCGGCCGCCGGCAAGACCAGCCCGCTGGGCAAGCGGGTGGAAATCCCGTCCGACGTCCATGGCATCGACCCCGAGCTGCTCGACGAGCGCGCGGTCAAGGTCGTCAAGATGCTGACGGATGCCGGCTTCGAGGCCTACATCGTCGGCGGTGCCGTGCGCGATCTGCTGCTGGGGGTGCGTCCCAAGGACTTCGACGTCGCCACCAATGCGACGCCCGAGCAAGTCAAGGGCCTGTTCCGCCGCGCCTTCATCATCGGCCGGCGCTTTCGCATCGTCCATGTCGTGTACGGCCGCGGGCGCGAGCATGAGGTCATCGAAGTCTCCACCTTCCGCGCGCTGCCGACCGAGTCCGATGCCGTCGAGGGCAACGAGAAGACGTCCAAGCGCGAGCTCGAGGGCAAGTCCCACGCTGTGGACGCCAGTGGCCGCGTGCTGCGCGACAACGTCTGGGGCCCGCAGGTCGAAGATGCTGCCCGCCGCGACTTCACGGTCAACGCGATGTACTACGACCCGCAGCGCCGCCTCGTCGTGGACTACCACGGCGGCCTGGCCGATGCCCGTGCCAAGCTGCTGCGCATGATCGGCGACCCCGAGGCCCGCTACCGCGAGGACCCCGTGCGCATCGTGCGCGCCGTGCGTTTTGCGGCCAAGCTGGGCTTCACGCTGGAGCCCAAGACGCTGGCGCCGGTGAAGCAGTCCATCGCCCTGCTGCGCAACGTGCCGGCATCGCGCCTCTTCGACGAGATGATCAAGCTGCTGCAGACCGGCCATTCGCTGGCCAGCCTGGTGCAGCTCAAGAAGCTCGGTCTCGTGGGGCAGGGCGCGGGCGGCGTGTTTGCCGTGCTGGATGCCATGCTCACTGACGGCGGCGATCTGCCCGACGGTGTGCGGGGCAAGTTCGTCCGCCAGGCCTTCGAGGACACCGACCGGCGCGTGCAAGATGGTCGTGGCGTCAGCCCCAGCTTCATGCTGGCCTGCATGTTGTGGCATGAGGTGCTGGACCGCTGGACCAAGATTCGCAATGGCGGCGAGCCGCCCGTGCCGGCGCTGGCTCAAGCCATTGACGCCGTGTTCGACGCCCGCATCGGAGACATCTCCGGGCGCGGCAAGCTGGCGGCGGACATGCGCGAGATCTGGATGATGCAGACGCGTTTCGAACGCCGCAGCGGCTCGGGCGTGTTCGGCCTCGTCGAGCAGCCGCGCTACCGGGCCGGCTTTGACTTCCTGCGTCTGCGCGCTGATGCCGGCGAGATCGATCCTGCCCTGGCCGACTGGTGGGAAGACTTCGCGCTGGGCAGCGATGACGACCGCCAGGCATTGCTGGCCGATGCCCGCGCATCGCAGCAACGCCAACCGCGCGCCGTGCGTGCGCCGCGCGCCGAGACCGCCGACGCGGCCGACCCGGCCGACGCTGCGGACGACGCCGATGCCGGGGATGCCGGTGAGTCGGTGTCCGATGCGCCCGCCAAGAAGCGCCGCCGTCGCCGCCGCAAGCCCGCCGGGGGCGGCGAGGGCGCGGCCGCCGAGTGAGCTCGCGCGCCTACGTCGGGCTGGGGGCCAACCTGGGTGCCGACCTGGCGCAGACGCTGGCTGAGGCGGCCCGGCGCCTGGCGGTGCTGCCTGGCACCCGGGTGGTGGCCCTGTCCAGCGCCTGGCGCAGCGCGCCGGTGGAGGCCCACGGGCCCGACTTCCTGAATGCCGTTGCGGCGTTGGACACCGAGCTCGCGCCGCTGCCGCTGCTGGACGCGCTGCAGGCCATCGAGCTGGCCCATGGCCGCGAGAGGCCCTACCGCAACGCGCCGCGCACGCTGGACCTGGACTTGCTGCTTTACGACGCGCAGGTGCTAGACACGCCGCGGCTGACCCTGCCTCATCCACGGCTGGGCGAGCGTGCCTTCGTGCTGCGGCCATTGCTGGAGATTGCGCCCGAGCTGGCCACGCTGGCGATGGGCGACGGCTGGCAGGCCCAGCGCATCGAGCGGCTGGCGCCGCTGTCCCTCTGACCTGGAGTTCCAGCTGATGTTCTCGACCCTTGCCGGCTGGCAGACCGTGGGCCTGCTGCTGCTGTCCAACGTTTTCATGACGTTCGCCTGGTATGGCCACCTGAAGGGCCTGGCCACCAAGCCGTGGTTCGTCGCGGCGCTGATCAGCTGGGGCATTGCGCTGTTCGAGTACCTGCTGCAGGTACCCGCCAACCGCATCGGCCACGGCGCCGGTTTTTCGCTGGCGCAGCTCAAGATCACGCAGGAAGTGATCACGCTGGCGGTGTTCGTGCCCTTCAGTGTGTACTACATGGGCGAGCCGCTGAAGCTGGACTTTCTGTGGGCTGGGCTGTGCCTGCTAGGGGCGGTCTACTTCATTTTTCGATCGGCGTGATGACGGTTTCATGACGTTGCCCGCTAGACTGCGCGGCTTCCGAAAATTCGAGGTTGGCCATGTTCTTTGGCAAGTTGCTGCCCCGTGAGGGCAATTTTTTTGAACTCTTCAACGAGCATGGCGCGTTCATCGCTGCGGGAGCGCGCGCCTTCCAGAAGATGATCGAGAACTACACCGACACCGCGCTGCGCCAGCAGTACGCGGATGAGGTGGACAAGGCCGAACATGCGGCTGACCGCGTCACGGCCGAGGTGAACCGGCTGCTGCACCGCACCTTCATCACGCCTATCGACCGTGAGCAGATCCATGGCCTGATCAATGCGATGGACGACATCCTGGACCTGCTGCAGGACTCGTCGGAAACGCTGTCGCTGTACGACGTGCGGGCCGTGCCGGAACAGGTGCTGCAGCTGGCCACGCTGTCGGTGCGTTGCTGCGAGCGTGTGCAGCATGCCGTCACACTGCTGCCGCACCTGAGCCAGCCCGCCACGACCGAGGCGGCCATCAAGACCTGCGAGGAGATCGACCGCCTCGAGTCCGATGCCGACCGCGTCATGCGTGAGGCGATGTCGCGCCTGTTCCGCGAGGAGCCAGACGTGCGTGAGCTCATCAAGCTCAAGGCCATCTACGAACAGCTGGAGTCCATCTCCGACCGCTGCGAGGACGTCGCCAACCTCATCGAGGGCATCGTCCTCGAGAACTCCTGATCGGGGCCTCGCATGGCATCCGCTGAGATCGCCTTCTGGGTGGTGGCCCTGCTCGTCGTGCTGGCGCTGCTGTTCGACTTCATGAACGGCTTCCACGACGCGGCCAACTCCATCGCCACCGTCGTCTCCACCGGCGTGCTGAAGCCGCAGCAGGCCGTGCTGTTTGCCGCCTTCTTCAATGTCATCGCCGTTGCGTTCTTCCAGCTCAAGGTGGCGGCCACCATCGGCAAGGGCATCGTCGAGCCGGGCATCGTGGACCACCATGTCGTCTTCGGCGCGCTGATCGGGGCCATCGCCTGGAATACCATCACCTGGTGGTGGGGCATCCCGTCGAGCTCGTCGCATGCGCTGATCGGCGGCATCGTCGGCGCCGTGGTGGCCAAGGCCGGCCCGGACGCACTGGTGGGCACGGGCATCTGGAAGACCGTGGCCTTCATCATCGTGTCGCCGACGCTGGGCTTCCTGTTGGGCTCGTTGCTGATGGTCGTTGTTGCGTGGGTGTGCCGGGGCAAGTCACCGCTGCGCATCGACGCCTGGTTTCGCCGCCTGCAGCTGGTGTCGGCCGGGCTGTACAGCCTGGGCCACGGCGGCAACGATGCGCAGAAGACCATCGGCCTGATCTGGATGCTGCTGATCGCGGCCGGCATGGTGGCGGTGGGCGACAAGTCGCCGCCGGCCTGGGTGATCTGGGCCTGCTACATCGCCATCGGCATGGGCACCATGTTCGGCGGCTGGCGCATCGTCAAGACCATGGGCCAGCGCATCACCAAGCTGAAGCCGGTCGGCGGCTTCTGCGCCGAGACCGGCGGTGCGATCACCTTGTTCCTGGCCACGGCCATGGGCGTGCCGGTCTCCACCACGCACACCATCACTGGCGCCATCGTTGGCGTGGGCTCCGTGCAGCGCGCGTCGTCCGTGCGCTGGGGAGTTGCTGGCAGCATCGTCTGGGCATGGATCTTCACGATCCCTGCCGCCGCGCTGATGGCGGCGATCTGCTACTGGGTCAGCTTCTTCCTCTACTGATCGACCTGGGCCTCGAAGTAGCGCTGGGCGCTGAAGGCGATGGTCGCCATCAGTGTCGTGCCGCCGATGAACAGGCACAGCACGACGCCGATCACGGCCGGCCAGCCTCCCGCGCTGGCTGGCTGGCCCTCGTTGAAGCGTGCGTTCCAGCGCTCGTCCGGGGTGAGGCCGTAGACGATGCCGCCCAGCAGAGCGGCCACGAGGCTGACGCCCAGCAGCGGGATCAGCAGCCAGGCCGTGCGGTCGTCCTGGCCGAAGGCGCTCATGCGCTGCAGGCCTGCCAGGCCCAGCAGGGTGGGCAGCGGGAACAGCCAGCCCCAGCGATCCTTCAGGCCGTGCAGGTAGAAGCGGTGCAGGCCGAACACGCCCACCAGCAGCGCCAGCCATGTGGCGACGGCCTTGTGCTTGACGCCGCCGCTCATTCGGCAGCCGTGGCGTCGCCCACGCCCAGCGCGCGCTGCATCAGCACGACGTCCAGCCAGCGGCCGAACTTCCAGCCGGCGCTCTTCAGTACGCCGGTGTGCTGGAAGCCCAGGGCCGTGTGCACGCCGATGGAGCCGGCATTGGCCGCATCGCCGATGACGGCCAGCATCTGGCGTGCGCCCGCAGCCTCGCAGCGGGCGATCAGTTCCGCCAGCAGCAGCCGCCCCACGCCCTGGCCCTGGGCGCCCGGGGCGAGGTAGATGGAGTCCTCGACACAGAAGCGATAGGCCAGGCGAGGGCGGAAGTAGTTGGCGTAGGCGTAGCCGAGGATCTCGCCATCGCGCTCGGCCACCAGCCAGGGCAATTGGCGGCTCAGCACCTCGGCGCGGCGCCGGCCCATCTCCTCGACAGCCGGCACCTCGGTCTCGAAGGTGCCGGTGCCTTCCAGCACGGCTTGGGCATAGATGGCCTGGATGGCGGGCAGGTCGACGTCGGTGCTGGGACGCAGGGTCAGGGGCGAGGTGAAGGAGACTTGTGGCATGGCTGCTTGGGAACGAATGCAATCGAGTTTATAATGCGCGGTTTTGGCGACGGTCGCAGCTCGATCAAACGGATTGCGGCGTATCTACGGAGCCTCCCCTGGCAGGGGTTTTCTGCCTTTTTCGACTTGCTCGCCCTGAGTGTCTCCTCGTGCGGTAGTCGCCCAATTTTTAGGAAACATCATGGTTGTCATTCGTCTGGCTCGCGGCGGTTCCAAGAAGCGCCCCTTCTACAACATCGTCGTCGCCAACAGCGCCCAGCGCCGTGACGGCCGCTTCATCGAGCGCGTCGGCTTCTACAACCCCATCGCCGCTGGCGCCGCTGAAAAGCTGCGCGTGGCGCAGGACCGCGTCAGCTACTGGATCGGTGTCGGCGCCCAGCTGTCGCCCACCGTGGCTCGCCTGGTTGACGACGCCAAGAAGGCGGCCGTCGCTGCCGCCTAAGCAGGCGTGGCAGGCAACAAGCCTCAGCAAGACGGCGCCTCGGCGCCGTTTTTTGCTTCTGCGGCCTCCTGGCCCGACGACCTCGTGCCGGTGGGCCGCATCCTGGATGCCTGGGGCATCAAGGGCGGTCTGAAGGTGCAGGCCTACTCGACCGACGCCGACGCGCTGTTCAGCGCCAAGCGCTGGTACCTCAAGTCAACCGGCCCCAAGCCTGCGCAGCTGCAGCTGGCCGTGCGCGCGGTGCGCGAGCAGGGGGAGGGCATCGTCGCGACCGCGGAGAGCGTGGACGATCGCAACGCCGCAGAGGCGCTGCGCGGCCATGAGATCTACATTCCCCGCAGCGACTTTCCGCGTACGCCGGACGGCGAGTACTACTGGATCGACCTGATCGGGCTGGACGTCGTCAATCGCGAGTCGCAGGCTTTGGGCCGCGTCATCGGTCTCATCGACACCGGCCCGCATGCCGTGCTGCGCATCCTCCCGCCCGGCGTGGAAGAGCCGGCCAAGCCGGACCAGGAGCGCCTGATCCCGTTCGTCGGTGCCTTCATCGATGACGTGAGCCTGGAGGCCAAGCGCATCACGGTCGACTGGGGTCTGGATTTCTGAGTTCATGCGCTTCGATGTCCTGACGATCTTTCCGGAGCTATTCGCGCCGCACCTGACGCATGGCGTCACGCGGCGGGCCTTCGAGAGCCGCCAGGTCGACGTGCGCTTCTGGCCGCTGCGCGACTTCGCCGACGACAACTACCGCCGTGTTGATGACCGCCCTTATGGCGGTGGCCCCGGCATGGTCATGCTGGTGGAGCCGCTGGAGCGTGCATTGGCCGCCGCCACGGCCGACCGAGGTGAGGCGGCGCCAGCTGTCATCCACTTCACGCCCACCGGCCGGCGCATCGACCAACCGCTCGTGCAGGAGCTGGCCGCCGGCCCTGGCGCCATCCTGCTGTGCGGGCGCTACGAAGGCATCGACCAGCGCGTGCTGGACCGCCACGTGACGCTGGAACTGAGTCTGGGCGACTTCGTGCTGTCCGGCGGCGAGCTGCCCGCGCTGGCGCTGCTGGATGCTGTCGCGCGGCTGCAGGACGGCGTGCTGGGCGATGCGCAGTCGCACCAGCAGGACAGCTTCTCCGACGGCCTGCTGGACTGCCCGCACTACAGCCGCCCCGAGGTGCTGGCCGACGGCCGCGAGGTGCCGGCGGTGCTGATGTCCGGCCACCACGCCGACATCCGGCGCTGGCGCCGCGAGCGCTCGCTGGCGCTGACGGCGGCGCGGCGGCCCGAACTGATCGTCGCAGCTCGTGCGGCCGGTCGGCTCAGCAAGGCCGACGAGGCCTTCCTGGCCAAGCTCTAGGCAAAACCCGCAAGCCGCGCTACACTAGCAGGCTGTCCGATCCTCTGGCGGGTCGAGTGGTGCAGGTGAAAGCCGGTGCTGCAAACATCCCGATAAATAGCGGTCCGCCAAGATCCCAGGAGTACAGATGAACCTGATCCAAACCCTCGAGCAAGAAGAAATTGCTCGCCTGAACAAGACCATCCCGGCCTTCGCCCCCGGCGACACCGTGATCGTCAGCGTGAACGTCGTTGAAGGCACCCGCAAGCGCGTGCAGGCTTACGAAGGCGTCGTGATTGCCAAGCGCAACCGCGGCCTGAACAGCAGCTTCATCGTTCGCAAGATCTCCAGCGGCGAAGGCGTGGAGCGTACGTTCCAGCTGTACAGCCCGCTGATCGCGTCGATCGAAGTCAAGCGCCGCGGTGACGTCCGCCGCGCCAAGCTGTACTACCTCCGCCAGCGTTCGGGCAAGTCGGCGCGTATCAAGGAAAAGCTGGCCTAATCCGCCGGTTCCTCACCGCCAAAGCCGCCTGGAGCTACGCTCTCGGCGGCTTTTGTTTTTCCGCTGCATGACCCGACCCACCATCACCCAGCCGCAGCTCGTGCCGGTCACGAGCATCGACAGTCATCTGCCGGTCTTGCCGCCTGACGCGCTCACCGCCGACGCCCTGCGCGCCCGCCTGGCAGCGCAGGTGTCGTGGACGCCCGAGTTCGCCGGCGACGGCGGCCGCTTTGCCGACCGTGAGCCGGCTGGCGCGGCCGTGCTGGTGCCGCTGGTGCAGCGCGACGAGGGCCTCACACTGCTGCTGACCCGCCGCACCGACCACCTGCGTGACCACGCCGGCCAGATCAGCTTCCCCGGCGGCCGCGTCGAGCCCGAGGACGACGGCCCCATCGCCACGGCGTTGCGCGAGACCGAGGAGGAGATCGGTCTGTCGCGCGAGCGCATCCGCGTCATCGGCCAGTTGCCGGTGTACTCGACGGTGACGGCCTTTCAGGTCACGCCCGTCGTGGCGCTGGTCGAACCCGGCTTCACGCTGGCGCTGGACGACTTCGAGGTGGCCGAGGCCTTCGAGGTGCCGCTGGCCTTTCTGATGAACCCGGCCCACCATCGCCATCACCGCTTCGATTTCGGCGGCGTGGAGCGGCGCTTCCTGTCCATGCCCTGGCAGGGCCCGGAGCGCGAGTACTTCATCTGGGGCGCGACGGCCGCGATGTTGCGCAACCTCTACCGACTGCTCGCAACGGCCTGAGGAGCCCCTCGGCGCCACTATCATCCCGGCCCATGAATTTCTTCGCGGTGCTGTTGGCCCTGCTCTGTGAGCAACTCAAGCCCCTGAGGCATGGCAACCGCGTGCATCAGTCCGTCATCGGCTGGGTGCGCTGGACGGGCCGCAATTTCGACGCGGGTGGCGAACACCATGCCGTGATCGTCTGGACCATCACGGTGCTGGTGCCAGGCCTGTTGCTGACGCTGATGTATTGGGGCCTGCGCCACTTCAGCCTGCTGCTCGCGCTGGCGCTGAACGTGCTGGTGCTCTACCTGACGCTGGGCTTCCGCCAGTTCAGCCACTACTTCACCGACATCCGCGATGCGCTGGAGCGTGGCGACGACCTGACCGCCCGCCAACTGCTTGCCGACTGGCGCCACCTGGATGCCAGCGAGCTGCCGCGCACGGAGCTGATCCGCCACGTCATCGAGCACTCGCTGCTGGCCGCTCATCGCCACGTGTTCGGGGTGTTCTTCTGGTTCATCGTCTTTTCCACGCTGGGCCTGGGGCCGGCAGGGGCGCTGATCTACCGCATGGCGGAGTTCGCCAGCCGCTACTGGGCCTTCAAGAGCCGCACGCTGGACGCACCCGCCAACCCGCGCCTGCTGGCGCTGTCGCGCCAGGCCTTCATGGTCATCGACCACGTGCCTGCGCGGCTGACTGCAGCGGGCTTCGCCATCGTGGGCAACTTCGAGGAGGCGGTGAACGCGTGGCGGCGTGATGCCAGCCTGTGGATGCATGCCAACGAAGGCATCATCCTCGCGTCCGCCGCGGGCGCCGTGGGCTTGCAACTGGGCGGTGCGGCGGCACCCGGCATCACGCCGGACCGCAGCCGCACCTTCGATGCCGGCTCGGAGCCCTCGGCCACCGGCGCCGCCGGTTCCACGGCCGGCATGCCGCCGCAGCTCGCCCACCTGCAGAGCGTGGTCGGCCTGGTGTGGCGGTCCGTTGTGCTGTGGATGCTGTTGCTGGCTTTGTTGACGCTGGCCAATCTCGTCGGTTGAGGCGCGTCGTCGCCCCCATCGCGGCGCCGGCCGTCGCGACATCTCATTGCAGGCCTCTCATGATCCTTCCTGAACTGCCCGCGCTGGCAGACGCCGGGCTGTCTGCCCACGTGCAGCACACCATCGACCACAAGACCAAGCCGCTGGGGGCGCTGGGCCGCATCGAGTCGCTGGCCCTGCAGCTGGCGCTGATCCAGGGTGTTGAGCGACCGCAGCTGCGTACGCCGCAGCTGGTGGTCTACGCAGCCGACCACGGCCTGTCGCGCCGCGATGTGTCGGCCTATCCGCGCGAGGTCACGCCGCAGATGGTGGCCAACATGTTGGCCGGTGGTGCCGCCGTGTCGGTGCTGGCGCGTCAGCAGGGGCTGACGTTGACGATCGCCGACTGCGGTGTCGACGCCCCGCGGGCCGACGGCGCGCTGGACCTGCGTATCGCCGCCGGTACGGCCGACGCCAGTGCCGGCCCGGCCATGTCTATCGCGCAGGCCCAGCAGGCCTTGCGCAACGGCCTGGCCCTCGTCGAGCGCCTGCCGGGCAACGCACTGCTGCTGGGCGAGATGGGCATCGGGAACACCTCGTCGGCCAGCCTGCTGATGCAACGGCTGACCGGCCTGCCGCTGGCCGATTGCGTGGGCCGGGGCACGGGCTTGGACGATGCTGGCCTGGTGCGCAAGCGGGCGGTGCTGCAGCAGGCTCTGACCGTCAACGCGAGTGCACAGGCGCCGCTGGAGATCGCGGCGGCGCTGGGCGGGTTCGAGATCGTCACGATGGCCGGCAGCGTCATCGCCGCCGCCGCGCAGCGCCGCGTCGTCCTGGTAGACGGCTTCATCACGACGGCCGCTGTGGCCGTGGCCGAGGCGCTGTGCCCCGGGGTGCTCCCGGCCTGTGTGTTCGCGCACCGCTCGGCAGAAGGCCCGCATGCGCGCTGGCTGCAGCAACTGGGCGTGCAGGCTCTGCTGGATCTGGACCTGCGCCTGGGCGAGGGCAGCGGCGCTGCGCTGGCCTGGCCGCTGCTGACGGCGGCCTGTGCGCTGCTGGCCGACATGGCCAGCTTCGACAGTGCCGGCGTCAGCAACAAGGACTGAGCGTGCGGCTGTTCCTCGTTGCGCTGCAGTTCCTGACGCGGCTTCCGGTGCGGCTGCATCGCTTCGAGCCGGCCTGGCTGAACGACTGTGTGCGGCATTTCCCGCTGGTGGGCATGATGGTGGGCGCGGTCGGTGCGGCCGTGCTGGCGGGCGCTGCGCAGCTCTGGCCGGCCTGGGTGGCCGCGGTGCTGGCGTTGGCAGCCACCGTCGCGCTGACGGGTGGCTTCCACGAGGACGGCCTGGCCGACACCTTGGACGCGCTGGGCGGCGTCGTCAGCCGCGACAAGGCACTGGCCATCATGAAGGACTCACGCATCGGCAGCTACGGTGCGCTGGCGTTGGGCCTGAGCCTGCTGCTGCGCGCCGCGCTGCTGGCGGTGCTCGCGACACGGCCGCTGCTGGGCGCCGTGGCCGCGCTGCTGGCCAGCCACGCGCTGGCGCGCATGGCGGCGGTGGGCGTGATGGCCAGCCTGCCGTACGGCGGCGACGCCGACCATGCCAAGGCGAAGCCACTCGCGCTGGCTGTCGCGCCGCGCAGCGTGGCCATCGCGCTGGCCTGGTGCGGCCTGTTGCTGGCCGGGCTGACGGCGGCCGGCGTGCCGGCGTCACGGCTGCTGCTGGCCGGGGCAGCTGCGGCCGTCGTGGCGGCGCTGATGCACCAGTGGCTCAAGCGCCGCCTGGGCGGCTACACCGGCGACGGCTTGGGCGCAACCGAGCAGCTGGCCGAGATGGCGGTGCTGCTGGCCTTCACGGCCTCGCTCTGATGCTGGCCTTCACGATCTGGCGCCACCCCCGGCCGCGCGGCGCCGAGGGGCGCTGCATCGGCCGGCGCACCGACCTGCCGGTGGACCCGCGCAAGGCCAAGCGGCTGGCGCACCGCATCCGCGCTCATGCGCGTCGGCACGCGCTGCCGCGCGAGGTCGTCACATCGCCGCTGGCCCGTGCGGCCGATGTGGGGCACTGGCTGAAGCGCTGGGGCTTTGTCTGGCACGTCGATTCCGCGCTGGCCGAGTTGGACTTCGGCCTCTGGGACGGCCAGCCCTGGCACGCCTTCGCAGCTGGCGAGTTCGACCGCTGGATGAACGACTTCTGCGGCTTCGATTTCGACGGCGGTGAGTCGCTGACGGCGCTGCTGGCCCGCACGGCCGCCTGGTCTCCACGCTGCGCGCTGGCCGTGGGCCATGGTGGCTGGATCACCGCCAGGTACTGGCGGGGCGGGGCGACGCCGACACCGTCGAGCTGGCCGCCACCGCCCGGCTACAGCCGGCCTACTTCTTCAGCACCGTCTGCTGCATGAACAGCACCGTGGCATAGAACTGGAAGTCCTGGTTCTCCTTCTTCTGGAAACCATGGCCTTCGTTCTCCGCGCGCAGGTACCAAACCGGCGTGCCGCCTTCGCGCACCTTGGCGACGATCTGCTCGGCCTCGGTGTAGGGCACGCGCGGGTCGTTCTTGCCCTGGATGACGAACAGCGGCTTTTTGATCCTGGCCGCGTTGGTCAGCGGCGAGATCTTCTCCAGGTGGGCCCGCATCGCCGGGTCGCGCTCGTCGCCGTACTCGACGCGGCGCAGGTCGCGGCGGTAGCTCTCCGTGTTGTTCAGAAAGGTCACGAAGTGCGAGATGCCCACCACGTCGATCGCACCAGCGATGCGGTCGGCGTAGTTCGTCGACACGGCCAGCGTCATGTAGCCGCCGTAGCTGCCACCGGTGACGAGCACGCGCGATGCGTCCAGGTCCGGCTGCGTGGCAATCCAGTCCAGCAGCGCGCCGATGTCCTTCACCGAGTCCTCGCGTTTGAAGCCGTTGTCCATCGCCAGGAAGCTCTTGCCGTAGCCGGTGGAACCGCGCACATTGGGCTGGATCAGCGCAATGCCCAGTTCCTGCGTGAAGTAGGCGTTGCGGCCGATGAAGCCCATCTGCGCCTGCGACTCGGGACCGCCGTGGATGGAGATCAGCACCGGGCGCTTGCCTGTGAACTTCTTTGGCGGCGGCGTCAGCAGGCCGGAGATGGTCGTGCCGTCGAAGCTCTTCCAGCGCACGATCTTCTGCTCGGTGAACGTCGACGTGTCCACGCCGGCCGGCGCGTACGCCTTCGTCCACTGCTGCACACGGCCTTCAGCGTCCAGCGAGTAGATCTGGCCCGGCCCCTGGGCGTTGCTGACCGAGAAGGCCAGGTCGGCGCGTGCACGGTGGTAGGACGCCGTGCCGATATTGCCGGCCGGCAGCGTCGCGGGCGCGGCGCTCTCCTTGCCAGTGGCGGCGTCAAAGAAGCGCAGCTCGTCGCGGCCGTCCACGTTGAACTGTGCGGCCAGCTTGCTGCGGTCGGCGGTCAGGCTGACGCCGTTGAGATCCCAGGGAATGTGGCCGCTGACGCGGGTGATGCGGCCCGGCGCGGCGCCCGCCATGTCCAGCTTCATCAGCTCGCGGAACTCGCCGGCGCGGTCGCTGGCGATCCACAGAGCGGCCCCGTCGGCCGACCAGCCTACCGGCGCGTACGTGGCCTTGGATTCCTGGCTGCCCACGGCCGGCAGCAGCTGCCGCAGCGCGCCGGAGGCGATGTCCAGCAGCCAGATCTGCGACTCGTTGGCCGACAGATAGCGCGACACCAGCACACTGCGCTCATCCGGCGACGGCCGGCTGGCGGACCAGCCGCCGCCGTCCAGCTCGGCCAGCTTGCGCCGGCCCTCGGGCTTCAGCGGGTCCAGCAGCCACAGGGTGGTGGTGATCTTGCTGCGCGTGCCGCCCTGGGCCGTGCGGTCGATGGGCACGGACGAATGGATGAGTTGGCCGCTGTGCCGCAGCCAGCCGTTCATCGCGTGGCGCTCGTCGGGGTTGGTCAGCAGTTGCGGCTGGGCGCCTGGCTGCGTCAGGCTCAGGCGGTACAGCTGGCCCACCTCGTTGCCGCCGCTGGCGCGCTCGAACACGATGTACTCACCGGTGCGCGGCTCGTACGTGGCCTGCGTGACCGGCTCGGCGCTGTCGGTCAGCTGCTGCGGTGTGGCCATGGGGCCGTTGAGGCGGAACAGCTGCGCCGTGTTGGCGCCCGCCTTGCGGTGGGCCACCAACATCTCGAGGCGCTGGGGATGCCAGTCGACGAAGGCATGGCCGCGGAAGTCGTTGTAGCGGCCGACCGCGTCGGCCAGGCTCTGGGGCACGGGCGGGATGCCTTGCGCCACGAGGTTGGCGTTCGGCGTGACGACGGCCGTGGGCGCAGGCGTCGGGGTGGACGCGCAGGCGGCGAGCAGGGCGGTGGCCAGCACGCACAGGTGGAGTCGGAGGTGGGTCATGGCAGAGGCTTGCAATGAGCAATGGGCGCTCGGGGCGCCCATTCTCGCGGGGTGCGGGCTAGTGACTAACCCGCTGTGCGCTTCGTCATTCCGTCTGCTGGATGCCGGCGATCAGCCAGCCCTCGCCGGACTGCACCAAGTGCCAGATCTCGTCGAAGTTGCCGGCCGCCTGCTCGCTCTCTTCGCGGATCAGGCCCCAGAAGCGCACCGACACGATCTGCTGGCCATTCTCGGTCGCGACGTCCACGACGCTGGCATCCAGCTGCATCACGTCCGTGCGCTGCGTGCGGCCGGCACGCTCCAGCAGCTCCTGCTGGATGCTCGCGTACATCTGCGGCGTGGTGAAGCGGCGCAGGTCGGCCTGGTCACCGGCATCGTTGGCGGCCTGCAGGCGGATGAACACCTGCTTGGCGATCTTCTCGAAGCCAGTAGCGTCGAAGTCGGCCGGCACGGCGCTCGCGCTGGCTGCGCCCACCTGTGCGGCGCTTTGCGGCTGCCAGGCCGATGGCTGCGGCTGCGCAGGCATCTCGGGCTGCATGCGGAAGTTCGCGCCCGGCATGCCGGCACCGGCGCCAGCGCCTGCCAGTTGCGCCTTGGGCTTGGCGAAACGGCGAACCAGGAAGCCGATGACGACGGCGGCCACGAGGCCCAGCAACAGCATGGTCATCAGGCTGGCGAGCTCGTCACCGAACCCGAAATGGCTGGCCAGCGCGGCCAGGCCCAGGCCGGCGGCCAGGCCGGCCAGCGGGCCCATCCACGAGCGCTTGGGCGCAGCCGCAGGTGTGGCTGGCGTGGCTGCCGCCTGCTTGGCCGGCGCGGCCTGCTGCGGTGCGGCGGGTTGCTGGGCCGGCGGCGTGTTGGGGGTGGTCTGCGTGGGCACGCTGCGCTTCATGCCGCCGCCGCTCAGGCGCTTGGCCTCAGCGTCCTGGACGGGCAGGGCAACGGTCAGCACGGCGGCAAGGCTGACGGCAAGGATGCGGTTCAAGGCAGGTCTCCAGAGGTGATGTGGACGCACAAAAGGTGCGCGCGCAGGTGCGGATTTTCAAGCTTCCCGGATGTCGGATACGACAGTTTTTCCGAAGTCTGGCCGCACGAGAAAGCGAACGATAGCGGCGGCCGTGTCGGCAGCCGTCTGCAGTTGGCCGCCATCCTTCAGGCCCTGGAAGCGTGGCTGCTCGGGGAAGCGGGCCGGGTCGGCGCCGCGTAGCTGCACCTGCATGTCGGTGTCGATGACGCCCGGCGCCAGTGACACGACGCCGACGTCCGGTTCCTCCAGTGCCAGTGCGCGGCTGAGGTGGTCCAGCCCGGCCTTGACGGCGCAGTAGCTCGCGCTGCCGGCCATGGCGCGCCTGCCCAGGCCGGATGAGATGTTCAGGATGCGTCGTTGCGGCACGCCGACCGTGCCGGCCAGGAAGGCGCGGCACAGCAGCGTCGGCGCCTCCAGGCCGACGCGTAGCGCGGCGCACAGCTCGTCCAGGTCGGTGGCGGCCAGCGGCCCGGGCGGGCTAAGCAGCGCCGCGTTGTTGATCAGCGTGGCGCTGGCCCAGCCGGTGTGCGCTGCCAGCCAGTCCTGCAGGCGCCGGGCCGCGGGCAGCGGGTCGGCGAGATCCAGCGACCACTGTTCAGCAGGCAGATCGGTCGTGCACTGGCGGGCGATGCCGATGACGGTGGCCTCGCGCCCGGCCAGCGCGTTCACGAGCGCTGCGCCGAGACCGCGCGAGCTTCCGGTGACGATGTAGAGGTGCATTCAGAACTCCGGAGGGCAGAGGAAGTGGTGGCCGGCGATGCGCAGCTCGCTGGCATGCAGCAGCAGTCGCGGCGCAGCAACGGCGATGTCGGGCGCGGCGTACAGCGCATCGCCCAGGATGGCGTGGCCCAGCGTGGCCATGTGAACGCGCAGTTGGTGGCTGCGGCCGGTCAGGGGTTCGAGCCGTACGCGCGTCGTGCAGGCGTCGTGGCCCAGCGCGCGCCAGCGCGTCTGCGACGGCTTGCCGCTCGCATGGTCCACCTGCTGGCGTGGCCGGTTGGGCCAGTCTGCGGCCAGCGGCAGGTCGATGAGGCCGTCGCCGTCAAGCTGGCCAGCAACGATGGCGACATACACCTTGTCCGCGCGCCGCTGGGCGAAGTCCGCGCTCAGCTCGCGCTGCGCCTGCGTGCCGCGGGCGAACAGCAGCAGGCCGGACGTGGCCTGATCCAGCCGGTGCACGATGAGCGCGTCGGGGTAGAGCGCCTGCACGCGGGCGCTGGCGCAATCGGGCTCAGTGCGACCAGGCACGCTGAGCAGGCCGGCGGGCTTGTCGATGACGACCAGGCGGTCGTCGACATGGACGATGCGCATCAACGCGAGGAGACCACGATGCCGGCGGCGATCAGCAGGAACGCCACGCCGTGGTACCAGGCCGGCCACTGCCCCAGCGCGGCGGCCGAGATGACGGCGGCGAACAGCGGCGTCAGGTTGACGAAGAAGCCCGCCAGCGCGGGGCCTGCCTCGGCCACGCCCAGGCCCCAGCAGCGGTAGGCGATCAGCGACGGGCCGACGGCCACGTAGGCCAGCACGGCGATAAGCGTCGGGCTCCAGTGGATGGCCGCAGGCGCCACCGCCTGCTCCACACCGGCCGAGACAGCAGAGAACACGACGCCGAACATCAGCTGCGCCATCAGCGACTCGGCCCAGTTCCAGGAGGGCCGCTCGCCCGGCCGCAGGCCCGCTGAGGGGCGGGCCAGCATCCATGAGTAGACGGCCCAGCTGAAGATGGCCACCAGCATCAGCAGGTCGCCCGGCACGAAGTGCACGGCCAGCAGCGCGGCGGGTTCGCCGCGGGCGATGACGAGCGCCACGCCAAGCAGCGACAGCCCCGCGCCGGCCAGTTGCCGCGGCGTGGGCCGCACGCCATAGAACACGGCGCCCACGCCCAGCATCCACACCGGCAGGCTGGCGGTGATGAGCGTCACGTTCAGCGGCGACGAGGTGTGCAGCGCCAGGTATTGCAGCGCGTTGTAGCAACCCATGCCCAGCAGGCCCAGCCAGGCCAGGCTGCGCCAGCGTTTCAGGGCCTCGCCGGGGCGGCGCAGCAGCGGCCAGGCCAGCGGCGCCAGCAGCAGCAGAGCCAGCCCCCAGCGCAGCGCGTTCAGCGTCATCGGCGGGATGTCGTCGCGCACCAGCCGGCCCACCACGGCGTTGCCGGCCCACAGCAGCGGCGGCAGCGTCAGCAGCAGGGCAAGGCGTGGGGTCAGCGTCATCGGCGAAGGCACGGCGTGCAAAGGGCTGGCACGATAGCCGACCTCGCCAACAGGAGACGTCGCATGAGTGAAAAAGCCGTGTTCATTGAGCAGCCCGGAGGGCCGGAGCAACTGAAGCTTGTGGAGGTGGAGGTCGGTGCGCCCGGGCCGGGCGAGATCCGCATCCGCCACGTCGCTTGCGGGCTGAACTACATCGACGTCTACCACCGCAACGGCACCTACCCGCTGCCGCTGCCTGCGCGGTTGGGCATGGAGGGCGCGGGCGTCGTGGAGGCGGTGGGCGAGGGCGTGACGCACCTCCAGGTGGGCGACCGCGCCGCCTACGCGAGCCAGCCGCCCGGCGCCTATGCGACGGCGCGCGTGATGCCAGCCAAGGCCGTGTTGAAGCTGCCCAACGACATCGCCTTCGACACCGCCGCCGCGATGATGCTCAAGGGCTTGACGGTGCAGTACCTGCTGCGCAAGACGTTGCCGCAGGGCGGGCTGCAGGCGGGCGACTTCGTGCTCTTTCACGCGGCTGCAGGCGGTGTGGGCCTGATCGCCTGCCAGTGGGCCCGCGCGCTGGGTCTGCAACTCATCGGCACGGCCGGCAGCGACGAGAAATGCGCGCTGGCACTGGAGCATGGCGCGACGCACGCGATCAACTACCGCAGCCAGCCCGACTTCGCGGCCCAGGTGCGCGACATTACCGGCGGGCGCGGCGTGAAGGTGGTTTACGACTCAGTGGGCGCCGACACCTGGGCCGGCTCACTGGACAGCTTGGCGCCGTTTGGGTTGCTGGCCAGCTTCGGCGGCGCGTCCGGCCCGGTGCCTCCCATCAACATCGGCACGCTGGCGGCGAAGGGCTCGGTCTACGTGACGCGCCCGACGCTGTTCACGCACCTGTCCACGCGCGAAAGCGCGCAGGCCATGGGGGATGAGCTGTTCGACATCGTGCGCAGCGGCCAAGTCAAGGTGCGCATCGCCGGGCGCTATGCGCTGGGCGACGCGGCCCAGGCGCACCGTGACTTGGAGGCGCGCCAATTGCTGGGCAGCGCCGTGCTGCTGCCCTGAGGGCGTCAGGCCGCGGCCTGCTCCGGCAGCGGTTGGTCCACCGTGGGCTCGGCGACGCGGGCCAGCGCGATCTCGAAGCTGAAACTGGAGCCCAGCCCCGGCTCGCTTTGCACCTGCACTTCGCCGCCCATGAGGCCAACCAGCCGCTGCACGATGGTCAGGCCCAGGCCCGTGCCGCCGTAGCGGCGAGTGATGCTGCCATCGGCTTGCGTGAAGGGGTCGAAGATCTGCCTGATCTGGTCCCGTGTCAGGCCGATGCCGGTGTCGGTTACGGCGATGCGCAGGCGCACCTGGTCGGTGGTGTCGCCCGGCCGTGGCTGCACGTGGGTGATCTCGACGCGGACTTCACCGCGCTCCGTGAACTTCAGCGCGTTGCCCACCAGGTTGATCAGCACCTGGCGCAGGCGCAGCGCGTCGCCGGCCAATCGCGGCGGCACGCTGGGCTGCACGGCGGCCTGCAGCCGTATGCCCTTGGCGTGGGCCTGCAGCAGCAGGGGCTGCAGCGATTCGGCCAGGCAGTCGTGCAGCTGGAAGGGGTGTTCGTCGATGACGGTGCGGCCGGCTTCGATCTTCGCCACGTCCAGCAGGTCGTTGATGATGGTCATCAGGCCCTTGGCGGAGTCGTGCGCCATCGTGATGAAGCGGCGCTGGCGGTCGGTCAGATCGCCGGCCTGCAGCACCAGCTCAGTCAGGCCCAGCACGCCGTTCATGGGCGTGCGGATCTCGTGGCTCATGTTGGCCAGGAAGCTGCTCTTTGCCTGGCTGGCAGCCTCGGCGGCCTCACGGGCCGCCACCAGCGCGGCCTGGCTGGCCTTGAGGTCGGCGATGTCGCGGGCGTTCAGCAGCATGACGGTGTCGCCAGTGACGGGGTCGCGCATGGGGCGTGCGTCCAGCGCATGCCAGCGCGGGCCGGCGAGGGTCTGCAACTCGGCATCTTGGCGGCAGGCCTCGCCGCGCTGCACGCGGGACAGGATGCTGGCGGCGTCGTGCGCATGCGCGAACAGCCGTGTGAACTCGCTGCCGCCAGCCGGCGGGGGCGTGTCGCCGAAGGTCAGCGCGGCAGCCGGGTTGCGCATCAGCAGCTCGCCCTGCAGTAGGCCGAACATGGCGATGCGCACCGAGGTGTGCTGCAGCGCTTCCACGCCGCGCAGCAGGCTGGCATCAGCACCGCCGCCCAGCGAGTCGGCCGCGAACAGCATGACCTGGCGTCGGTCGGGCGTGCGCATGCCGCGCGACACCAGCATCACCGTCGTGGGCTCACCGCGCGGGTAGAGCGTCCAGAGTTCGCGCACGATGCGACCCTGGGTGTGATCGGCTGCCGTGACGGCCAGGCGCGCCTGCACCTCGTCGCCATGCTCGGCGAAGTCACGGGACAGGAACTCCTCGGCGCTGTCCGCATGCCAAAAGCGCAGCGCGGCGGCATTGGCCCAGAGGTTGCGCTGCTGGTCGGGGTCGAAGACCCACAGGGGAACGTCGAGCCAGTCGTAGTGGCTGAGGCTGGCGAAATCGAGAAGCATCAGTAACAGGGAGCGAGAGGCCCGAAATTGTCACCTCGTGTGAGAGGCCCGGCGCGTGAACGAGTGCGCGTCAGGCGTCCGTGGGTGGCGCCAGGGCCGCACGGTAGGCGTGCCAGCTTGCGTGGCCCAGCCACGGCCCGACGATCACCAGGCCGGCGAACCCCGGCAGCATCGCCAGCACCACCAGCGCCGTGAGCAGGGCGCCCCAGAACAACATGACCAGCGGCTGCGTCAGGCACAGCTTGAGGCTGGCGAGCCCGGCGCTCACGGCGTCGGTGTCGCGGTCCAGCAGCATGGGCATGGCGATCACGCTGATCGCGAAAATCAGGCCCGCGAACACGCCACCGACCGCGAGATAGGCCGCCACGAAGCCGAGGTGCTCGGCGCTCAGCAGCTTACCGATGGCGCCGGCGAAGTCGGGCATGCCGTTGAAGCTGACCGCAAACACCACCAGCGCGGCGCGGCCCCACAGCATCTCCAGGATCAGCAGCACGAAGCCGAAGATGGCGATCTGCCTGACGTTGGCGAACCAGGCGCCGAGGGCATCATCGATGCTCGGCGTCTCGCCGCGTTCCAGCCGCAGGCTCACCTGGTACAGCCCCAGGCACAGCAGCGGCCCTAGCAACAGGAAGCCGGCACACAGCGCCAGCGTGTAGATGGGCGCATGGCGGAACACCATGAGCACTGCCAGCCCCATCAGCGCGAAGCAGCCGCCGAAGAAGACCGCGATGGCCGGTGCGCGCCACAGGTCAGCCCATCCCAGCCGCAGCCACTGCAGCGGCGCCAACAGCGGCAGCCGCCGCAGCGGCACCCCGAGCTCGCGGGGCGGCTCGGGCACATAGGGAACGTAGGTGGGGTTGCTGGACGGGGCGGGCTCAGGTACGTCGGACACGGCGCAGTTCATCCAGGATCAACAGGATGGCGCCGATGGTGATCGCACTGTCTGCGACGTTGAAGGCGGGGAAATACCAGCCGCCTGCGTGAACCTGGATGAAGTCGACCACGTAGCCGTGCACGGCGCGGTCGATGACGTTGCCGATGGCGCCGCCGAGGATGAGCGTCAGCGCCCAGGCAAAGAGCTTCTGCTGGCCGTGCTTGCGCAGCATCCAGGTGATGAAGACGGCGGCCACCACCCCCAGACCCAGGAAGAACCAGCGCTGCCAGCCCGAGGCACCGTGCAGGAAGCTGAAAGCGGCGCCGTAGTTGTGGGCGCGCACGAGGTTGAAGAAGCCGGTCACCGGGCGCACGTCACCCAGCTGGAAGCTGCCGATGACGAGGATCTTGGTGAACTGGTCAGCCAGGATGATGAGCGCGGCGATCAGCAGCCACTGGGCCAGGCCCGTCGAGGACTTGCCAGCCATGTCAGGCCACCGTGCGGGTTTCGCCCGCGCCGTGCAGGTTGCTGTCGCAGCGGCCGCACAGCGTCGGGTGGGCGGCGATGCTGCCGACCTCGGCGCGGTAGTGCCAGCAGCGCTCGCACTTGGCGTGGGCGCTGGGCGTGACGAGCACGCTGAACTCAGCGGCCGGCACCAGCGTCACGGCTGACGTGATGAACACGAAGCGCAGGTCCTCGCCCAGGCTGCCGAGCAGCACGGCGTCTTCGGCATTGACGTGCAGTGTCAGCTCGGCCTGCAGCGACGCGCCGACCGCGCCCGTCGTGCGCACCGCCTCGATGGCCTTGTTGACCTCGTCGCGGATCGCGTGGATGCGATCCCACTTGGCCAGCAGCGACGCGTCCGTGTCGCCGAAATTCCAGTAGGTCTCGGTGAAGATGCTGTCGCCCGATGTCTTGCTCTCGAAGACCGCCCAGGCTTCCTCGGCCGTGAAGCTCAGGAACGGCGCCATCCAGCGCAGCATCGCGTTCGTGATCTGCCAAAGCGCCGTCTGCGCCGAGCGACGCGCCAGGCTCTTGGGCGCCGTCGTGTAGAGGCGGTCCTTCAGCACGTCCAGGTAGAACGCGCCCAGGTCCTCGGAGCAGTAGACCTGCAGCTTGGCGACGACGGGATGGAACTCGTATCGTTCGAAGTGGGCCAGGATGTCCGCCTGCAACTTGGCTGCACGTGCCAGGGCGTAGCGGTCCACTTCCAGGAGTTCGGCCGGCGCGACCGCGTCCGTCGCCGGGTCAAAATCGCTGACATTGGCGAGCAGGAAGCGCAGCGTGTTGCGGATGCGGCGGTAGCTGTCGACGACGCGGGCGAGGATCTTCTCGTCCAGTCCCAGGTCGCCAGAGTAGTCGGTCGCGGCCGTCCACAGGCGCAGGATCTCGGCGCCGAACTTGTCCGACACGGCCTGCGGCGCGACGACGTTGCCTTGCGACTTGCTCATCTTGCGGCCCTGGCCGTCGACGACGAAACCGTGCGTCAGCAGGCCCTTGTACGGTGCGCGGCCGTACAGCGCGCAGGCGATCAGCAGCGACGAATGGAACCAGCCGCGGTGCTGGTCGTGGCCTTCGAGGTAGAGGTCGGCCTCGGGGCCGCTGTCGTGTGCGGCGCCCTTGTGGCTGCCCTTGAGCACATGCTCGAAGGTGGAGCCGGAGTCGAACCAGACGTCCAGGATGTCGTTGCCCTTGGTGTAGTGCTCGGCTTGCGCGCCCAGCCACTCGGCGGCGTCCAGTTTGGACCAGGCCTCGATGCCGTTGGCCTCCACCAACTGCGCGGCGCGCTCGATGAACGCCAGCGTGTTCGGGTGCGCCTCGCCGGTGTCCTTGTGCAGGAAGATGGGCAGCGGCACGCCCCAGCTGCGCTGGCGCGAGATGCACCAGTCGGGCCGGCCGGCGATCATGTCGTGCAGGCGGGCGCGGCCGTTCTCGGGGTAGAAGCTCGTCGCCTCGATGGCGGCCAGCGCCGTCTTGCGCAGGCTGTCCGGCGCCTTGTCGGTCGTGAACAGACCGTCGCCGTCGTCCATGCGCACGAACCACTGCGCCGCGGCGCGGTAGATGACGGGCGTCTTATGGCGCCAGCAGTGCGGGTAGCTGTGGGTCAGCTTGGACTGGGCCATCAGGCGGCCGTTGTCCAGCAGCGTCTGCGCGACGACGGCGTTGGCCTTCCAGATGTGCTGGCCGCCGAACAGCGGCAGGTCGGCGGCGTAGGTGCCGTTGCCCTGCACGGGGTTCAGGATGTCGTCGAAGGCCAGGCCGTGGGCGACACAGCTCTGGAAGTCATCCAGGCCATAGGCGGGCGCGGAGTGGACGACGCCGGTGCCATCGTCGGCCGTCGCGTAGTCGGCCAGGTAGACCGGGCTTTCGCGGTCATAGCCCGGGTGCACATTGGCGAGCGGGTGCTTGAACTTCAGCAGTTCGAGCTTGCGACCGGGGACCGTAGCGACGACGCTGCCTTCCAGCTGCCAGCGCGCCAGGCACTTCTCCACCAGCGCCTCGGCGACGACGAAGAAGCCCTTTGGCGTGTCCACCAGCGCGTAGGGCAGCTCGGGGTTCAGGTTGAGCGCCTGGTTGGCTGGGATGGTCCAGGGCGTCGTCGTCCAGATGACGGTGAACGCTTCCTTGCCGAGCGGTGCCACGCCGAAGGCCGCAGCCAGCTTCTCGGGCTCGGCGCAGAGAAACGCCACGTCGACCGCGGGCGACTGCTTGTCCGCGTACTCGATCTCGAACTCGGCCAGCGACGAGCCGCAGTCGAAGCACCAGTAGACGGGCTTCAGACCGCGGTAGACGAAACCGCGCTCGAACAGCCGCTTCAGCACGCGGATCTCGCCGGCCTCGTTGGCGAAGTTCATCGTCTTGTAAGGGTTGCTCCACTCGCCCAGCACGCCCAGACGTTTGAAGTCGGCGCGCTGGCCGTCGATCTGCTCGGTGGCGTAGGCGCGGCTCTTGGCCTGCACCTCGTCGCGCGGCAAGCCGCGGCCAAAGGTCTTCTCGATCTGGTTCTCGATGGGCAGGCCGTGGCAGTCCCAGCCGGGGATGTAGGCCGCATCGAAGCCCGCCAACTGGCGCGCCTTGACGATCATGTCCTTCAGGATCTTGTTGGCCGCGTGGCCGATGTGGATCTGGCCGTTGGCATACGGCGGGCCGTCATGCAGCACGAACTTCGGGCGGCCGCAGCTGGCGTCGCGCAGGCGCTTGTACAGGCCTTGCTCGTCCCAGGCCTTCACCCAGCCCGGCTCGCGCTTGGGCAGGTCGCCGCGCATCGGGAAAGGCGTGTCGGGCAGGTTGAGCGTAGAGCGGTAGTCGGGTGCGTCCGGGGTGGTCATGGCGTGCGGCCAGGCGGCGGGCCTGGCAGTTCAAAGGCGGGGAGGGCGACGGCGAAGAGCGGCTGGGCGCCGCTTCAAATTCGGTCGCGCGTGGTCTGGCGACGCTGGGCGGCGTGGGTGGCCAGGAAGGCGCACGCTGCGTCGGTATCGTGGCGAATAGCAGCCGTGAGCGCATCCAGCCCGTCGTACTTGGCTTCGTCGCGAAGTTTGTGCAGCAGTTCCACGCGGGCGAGTTTACCGTAGCCCCCCTCAGCACCCAGGGGCCACTCCAGGCAATGGACCTCCAGCAGCACGCGGCCGGCGTTCTCCACCGTGGGGCGGTTGCCCAGGCTGGCGACGCCCGGCAGCGGCTCCTGCGTCAGGCCGTGCACGAGCACGGCAAAGATGCCGTGCGCGGCCGGTTTGTCGTGCGAGAAGCGCAGGTTCAGCGTGCGAAAGCCATCGGCTGCGCCGGGCGCTGATTCGCCCAACTGCCGGCCCAGCTTGCGGCCATGCGTGATGTGGCCGGAGATCGCATACGGCCGCCCCAGCAGCGACGCGGCGCGGGCCATGTTGCCGGCCGCGAGCGCCTCGCGCACGGCCGAGCTGCTGACCCGAAGGCCGCGCACCTCGTAGCTCATCATGCGGGCCACGTCGAAACCGTGGGCTTGGCCGGCGGCGTCCAGCGAGGCGTAGTCGCCCTGGCGTTTGGCGCCGAAGCGGAAGTCATCGCCAACCAGCACATAGCGCGCGCCCAGGCCGTCCAGCAGCACCTGGCGGATGAACTCCTGCGGCGGCAGCGACGACAGTCCCTCGTCGAACGGCAGGATGACGACCTGGTCGATGCCGCAGCGCTCCAGCTCAGCCAGCTTGTCGCGCAGCGTGGCAATGCGAGCGGGCGCCAGCTCGGGCTTGCCCAGCTTGGCGGCGAAGAAGTCGCGCGGATGCGGCTCGAAGGTCATCACGCAGGTCGGCAGGCCGCGGTGCCGCGCCTCGGACTGCAGCAGCGCCAGCATGGCCTGGTGGCCGCGGTGCACGCCGTCGAAGTTGCCGATGGTCAGCGCGCATGCGGGCGCGATGCCGGGATGGTGGAAGCCTCTAAAAACTCGCATCGGGCTTATTGTCCCCAGACCTCGGCCGGGCTGTTCACCCAGCGCCATTCACCGGGCTTGAGGTCGGCCGGCAGCGTCAGCGCCCCGAACCGGGGCCGGTGCAGCGCCTCCACGCGGTTGCCCACGGCCGCCACCATGCGTTTGACCTGGTGGTACTTGCCCTCCAGCAGCGTCAGGCGCAGCAGCGTCTCGTCGACGATCTCGGCGCCGTCGGCCTTCGTCATCTCCGGCGGGCGCTGGAATTTGGCCGGCGGGCGCAGCTTGTCTTCGGGCTCCTTCAGCTCGACGCCGGCCAGCAACTGTTCGACCATCGCTGGCGTCAGCGGGTGTTTGCAGCGTGCTTCGTAGACCTTGGGCACATGGTGCTTGGGCGACGTGAGCTTGTGGATCAGCGTGCCGTCGTCGGTCAGCAGCAGCAGGCCGGTGGTGTCTTCGTCCAGCCGGCCGATGGGCTGCACGCCGCGCTCGCGCAGCGGCGCGGGCAGCAGGCTCATGACGCTGGGGTGGTGCTTGGGCTTCTGCGAGCACTCGTAGCCGGCAGGCTTGTTCAGCAGGATGAGGGCTTTGTCGAAAAAGGGCCAGACCTGACCGGCGATCTCGAAGCTCAGCCCGGCGGTGTCGAACTCGGCCCAGGGGTCATCCACGACCTCCCCGCCCACCTTGACCTCACCGTGGTGGATGAGGCCGGCACACAGCCGGCGGGTGCCGAAGCCTTGTGAAAACAGGATCTGGTCGAGGCGCTGGGGTTTGGACATGGCCCGGATTGTCGGGCCTGGCCCGCTGCTCGCCGCACCTCAGGCGAATACGCCGGCCGTGTCCTGCATGCGCGCGCTGACCTCGCCGAGGTGATGCAGCGTGTCACCCCACTGCATCTCCATGACGGTCAGGCGCTTGAAGTAGTGGCTGCCAGCGTACTCGTCGGTGACGCCGATGCCGCCGTGCAGCTGCGTGCACTGCTGGCCCACGAAGCGCATGGACTGCCCCAGCTGCACCTTGGCCTGTGACAGCGCCCGGCGGCGCACGGCTGGTGCATCTCCCAGCCGCAGCGTGGCGTAGTAGCTCATGGAGCGGGCCAGCTCCAACTGCATCTTCACGTCGGCTGTGCGGTGCCTCAGCGCCTGGAAGCTGCTGATGGCCACGTCGAACTGCTTGCGGGTGTTCAGGTAGTCCACCGTCATGGCGAGGTAGGTCTCCATCACGCCCACGGCCTCGGCAGCCTGCGCGGCGATGCCGATGTCTGCCGCCAGCTCCAGCAGCGTCAGGCCCTGGTCGGCCCCAACGATGAGCTGGGCGGGCGTGTTGTCCAGGTGCACCTCGGCAGCCCGGGAGCCGTCGTAGAGAGAGTAGGCGCGCGTGTTCACGCCGGGTGCCGAGCGCTCCACGAGGTACAGCGCGATGCCGTCCTCCAAGCGGGCGGGCACGATGAAGGCATCGGCCACGTCGCCCGCAGGCACCAGGCTCTTGACGCCGGTAAGTCGGCCATCGACGGCGCGGGTGTCCACGCGGTCGAGGCGGTAGCGTGACTTGGCCTCCTGATGCGCCAGCACCACAAGTGCCTCACCGCCGGCGATGCGCGGCAGCCAGGCCTCCTGCAGGGCAGCGGGGGCGTGACTCAGCAGCGCCGGCGCGATCAGCGCGCCCTGGGCGATGGGCTCGAGCACCAAGCCGCGGCCCAGCTCTTCCATCACCACCATGGCCTCGACGGCGCCAAAGCCCAGCCCGCCATGGGCCTCGGGCACGGCCAGTGCGGTCAGACCCAGGCTCGCCAGGCCCTCCCAGGCGCTGCGGTCGAAGCCGCCGGCGCGGGCGATCTGCGTGCGGCGCTCGAAGCCGTAGTCCTTTTCCACGAAGCGGGCCACGGCGTCGCGCAGGGCCTGCTGGTCTTCGCTGAAATCGAAATCCATTTGTTTGTCTCCGGGTCAGCCGAGCACGGTCTGCGCGACGATGTTGCGCTGCACTTCGTTCGAGCCACCGTAGATGGTGGTCTTGCGCACGTTCAGGTAAGTGCCGGTCACGGGAATGGCGTGCGATGCGCCACCCAGCCAGGCGCCACCCAGCCATTGGTCCCCCTGCCAGCCGGCTTCCATGGCATCAAGGATGTGGGGCAGGGCCAGCGGGCCGCCGGCCAGCATCATCAGCTCGGTGTAGCGCTGCTGCAGTTCGCTGCCGCGGATCTTCAGCAGGCCAGCGACATCCAGCGGCTGCTTGCCCGTGCGTTCACCGGACAGCACGCGCAGCACCATCATCTCCAGGGCAACGACGTCCACTTCGCACAGCGCGATCTGGTCGCGAAAGCGTGCGTCGTCCATCAGGCCCTCGGCGGCGGCAATGCGCTTGAGGCGCTCCAGCTCACGCTTGGCGCGGTTCACGTCGGCAATGTTGGTGCGCTCGTGGGAGAGCAGGTGCTTGGCGTAGGTCCAGCCCTTGTTCTCCTCGCCGATGAGGTTCTCTGCCGGCACCTCGACGTTGTCGAACCAGACCTCGTTCACCTCGTGCTCGCCGTCCAGCATGATGATGGGCTTGACCGTCACGCCGGGCGCCTTCATGTCGATCAGCAGGAAGCTGATGCCGGTCTGGGGCTTGCCGTCGGACGACGTGCGCACCAGGCAGAAGATCCAGTCGCCGTACTGGCCGAGCGTCGTCCAGGTCTTTTGACCGTTGACGATGTACTTGTTGCCCCTAACGCCACGTTTCAGCTCGGCACGGCACTTCAAGGAGGCGAGGTCAGAGCCGGAGCCCGGTTCGCTGTAGCCCTGGCTCCACCACACCTCGCCACTCATGATGCCGGGCAGGAAGCGCTGCTGCTGTTCCGGCGTGCCGAAGGCCATGATGACGGGCGCCACCATCACCGGCCCGAACGGCACGATGCGCGGCGCGCCGGCCAGCGCGCATTCCTCTTCGAACAGGTGACGCTGGATGGCGTTCCAGCCCGGGCCGCCAAACTGCGTGGGCCAGGCCCAGCCATGCCAGCCCTTGGCACCGAGGATCTTGGCCCAGCGCTGCAGGTCGTCCTTGTTCAGCCGCAGGTCATGGCGCACCTTGTGCGCGATGTCTGCGGGCAGGTGGGCGCGCACCCAGTCGCGCACCTCGGCGCGGAACGCCAGTTCCGCGTCGGTGAAGTTGAGGTCCATGTGCTTGTCGCCTCGCCGTGTCGTGATAGGAATGTCGCGCGTTTTAGCACGGTCGTTCGCATCGGCGCTGTCCGGCCAGGGACAGTGGACAAGTCGCGTGCAGACAAACAAAAAGGCGCTCCGAGGAGCGCCTTTGAGGTGGCCGCGCAGCGCGCGATGTCTGCGGGATCAGGCCGCCAGCTTGGCCTTGCTGCGGCGACGCAGGCCGGCCACGCCCAGCAGGGCGACGCTGGTCAGGGCCAGCGAAGCGGGTTCGGGCACGGTGTTGGAGCCCGAGGTGCCGCCGCAGGTGCCATTGGCGCTCACGGTCTTCGTGCAGGTCGTGCCATTCACGGCAAACAGCTTGAAGTAGTCGTCACCGTTGTTCAGCGTGCTGGCGCCGGTCGTGTAGCTGGCTGCGCTCGTGAAGCCGCTGTTGTAGGCGCTGATCAACCACCAGCTGGAGGTCTTGTTGCCAGTGTTGACGACGTTGCTGTAGGCCAGCGACGTGTCGGGCGTCACGCTGCCGTAGTTGCCCACAAGCTCCCAGCCGCTCATCGACGCGGCAGCGGCGCCGTTCAAGGTCGGAGCGCTCGCACCCGTCCAGCGGAAGACCGACAGGTCGACGGAAACGCCGGAGTTGGTGCCATCACTCGTGTAGCCAATGCCAATGCTGGACAGCACGGTGGAAGCGCTGAACGACAACAGAATGCTCTCGGTCTTGCCGGCGTTGTCCACGGCGTGGTTGGGAGCGGTGTTGCCGTCGGAGGTCAGGCCCCAACCCATGGTCTGGCCCTGGTGCGCTAGCGTCGAGGTTGTCCAGTTCCCTTGCACGAGACCCGTCGTGGTGCTGTTGGTGGCCGCGAATCCGCTCAGCGACACCGTGGTGCTGTCGATCAGTGCGCCAGACTCGTTGGTGGCAGTGCTGGAAGTGGTGGTGGTGCCGACTTTGTTGTCGCACGCGTAGGCAGTCCCCAGCGAGCACTTCTCGTAGTTCTTCACGCCAGACGTGGTGTTCGACTCGAACGTCCAGGCGGCGTGCGCGCTCGTCGAAACCAGGGCCGCAACCGTGCCGAGGGCCAGCAGACTCAGGCGGAGATTCAGGAATGTCATCGGGTGATCTTTCTGGTTTCAGACGCTTGTGACGTCGGGAGTTCGCGGGGTTTCAAGCAATCGTCGTGCCAAAAATAAAAACTGTTTTGACTCAATGACTTGCAAGAAGCTACCCCCTAGCTTTGGAGCGAATTGTAAGAAGGGTCGACAGGATTGAAGACCGGCTCGGCCCCCTCAGTTGAGGGTCGCACGCAGCTGTTTCGCCTCGTTGAGCGTGCCAAAAGTCGCGCCACCGCGCAAAGCGGCATCCAGCTCCTCGCGCGCTTCGCCCTTGCGGCCGGCCTGGGCGAGCACGGCGGCGAGGTGGTAGCGGATGTCGGGGTTGTCCGGGGCGCGCAGTCGGGCGTCGCGCAGCAGTTGCAGCGCGCGCTCGGCCTTGCCGGTGCGGTGGCTGGCCCAGCCGGCGGTGTCCAGCAGTGTGGCGTTGCGTGGGTCGCTCTTCAGCGCGCGCTCGGCCATGTCGACGGCGCCGGGGTCCTTGAGCTCGATCAGCACATTGGCCAGGTTGTTCAGCGCCACAGCGTTCGTCGGTGCGGCCTTGAGGATGGCGTCGTACTGGCGGCGCGCGCCGGGCAGGTCACCGGCCTGCACCAACTGCTCGGCCAGCGTGTTGCGCACGGCAATGTCGTTCGGGTTCTTGCGCAGCCAGGCGTCAGCCAGGTCACTGGCCGGCTTGCCGCCCTGTGTCGCCTGGGCGCGCATGAGGCGGGTCAGCGAGGTGGCGGACTTGTCCAGCTCGTGCGCCTTGCGCAGTGCGTCGAGCGCCGCCGCACCCTGGCCCTTGCGCTGCGCCGCCTCGGCCAGCAGGTTGTAGCCCAGGGCCGACTTGGGGTTGGCCTCGATGACCTGCCGCGCCCGCTGCTCGGCACCCGCCACGTTGCCCTGCGCCAGCTCCACGCTGGACAGCATGGCGACGGCGGCTGGGTCGTTGGGCGTGCCAGTGAGCGCCTTGTCCAGCGTGTAGGCTGCGGCCTTGAAGTCCTGGGCCTGAGCCTGCTGGCGCGCGACTTCGATCAGCCGTGGGGTGTCAAACGCGGCGCGGCGCGAGGCATTGACCAGGGTACTGCGCGCACCGGCCGCATCACCGTTGGCGAGTTGGGCTGCGGCGTAGGCCTGCAGCGCCTCGATGTCCTCCGGCAGCTTGGCCAGCAGCACCTTGGCCGCCTCCATTGCGCGTGGTGCCTGGCCCTTGCGCAGGTGCCAGGCCACCAGCGCAAAGTTGGCGCGCGTCTCGCGGGCGCCGCTGGCCGAGACGGCGCTGTCCAGCCATTTCAGCGCCTCCTCGTTCTTGCCCCGCAGTTCGCTGACCAGCGCCAGCTCGAAGAGCAGGTTGACGTTGCGTTCGTCTTCCTTGAGTGCTGCGCGCAGCCGCTTCTCGGCAGCGTCGTAGTTGCCCGTGACGGCATCGATGCGGGCCAAGCCCAGCTTGGCCTCCAGCTGGTTCGCATCCAGCTTGAGGGCCTTCTCGTAGCCGGCGCGGCCGCCCGTGTAGTCGCGGGCCTGCGTCTTGGCATAGGCCTGCACCATGGTGACGGTGGCGTTGTTGGGGTTGGCGCGGGCCAGGGTGTCCGCCACGGCCAGCGCCTTGGGGAACTGTTGGTTGCGCAGGTGCACGGTCACCAGCGCGAGGCCGGCGAAAGTTTGTTTGGGGTCGCTCTTGTAGGCTTGGGCGAGTTGCTCCTCGGCCATGCTGGCCTGGCCGGTCTGCAGCAGCGACAGGCCCAGCGCCGTGCGGTAGTCGGCGGAGTCCTTGGCCTTGAGGGCGTCCTGCATCAGCTGCACGGCGCGGGCGTGGCGGCCCTGGCGCATGTGGCTGTTGGCCAGCATCAGCAGGGCCTGGCCGTCGCTGGGGCGCAGCTTGACGTAGCCGTCCAGCAGTTCGATGGCCTGGTTGGCGTTGCCCTCGGTCAACGCGATCTGCGCAAGCAGCTTGTACAGCGGGCTGCCGGGCTGCTGGCGTGCCGCGAGCTCCAGGTAGGGCTTGGCCTTTTCCAGCTCACCGAGGTTGTAGTGGGCCAGGCCGTTGAGCATCAGCCATTGCGTGCGGTAGCGGATGAACTCGATGGGCACGGGGTCCAGCAGTTCGGTGATCTTCTTCTGCGAGGCGCGCGTCGTGGCGGCGTCGCCGGCACGGTCGGCCAGCACCGCGCGCAAGTAGGTGCCACGCGGGTCGTTGGGCTTGAGGGCCAGCAGTTCGTTGAGCTCCACCAGCGCGTCGGCATCGCGGTTGACGTCGATGAGCAGCCCGGTGCGGGCCAGCCGGGACTCGGCGTGTTTGGGCTGCGCCTTGATGGCGCGCTCGTAGCCGGCCAGCGCCTGGGCGATCTGTCCGTTGGCATGGAAGATGGAGGCCTTCTGGTACAGCGCCTCGGCGTTGTCGGGGGCGAGCTTCAGCGCCTGGTCGGCGGCGGCGTTGGCTTCAGCGAATTGGCGGTTGCGCACGCGCAGCGGCACCTCGGCCAGCCAGCTGTTGAGGTTGGTGGCGTCCAGCGCCCGGGCCTGCTGCACGCTGGCCAGCGCGGCCTTGGTGTCCCCGGTGTCGGACTGCGCAAGCGCCCGCTCGATGAGCAGGTCCTGCTGGATGCCGGTGGGCAGGCCTGCAGGCTGCAGCCGGGTGTCGGTCAGCATCTGCGGTTGCTTGCCCTGGGCGTTGAGCGCCATGGCCAGCGGCACGGCGATCTCGGCGCGGTTGACGCCCAGCCGCAGGGCTTCGCTGAACTGGAACTCGGCGGCCGAGGGCTGGCTGTCGGCGAGCAGGGCCTTGCCCAGCAGCACGTGCACGGGCAGCTGGTTCTTGTCGGCCTGCAGCGCATTTCGCAACTGCACGATGGTGCCGGCGATGTCGCGCTTTTCGTAACGCTGCAGCGCGTCTTCGTAGAAGCGCGAGGCCTTGGCCGCGTCCTGTGCCTGTGCCAGCGGCGCGGCAGCAATCAGCAAGGCGGTCAGCAGGCGGGAGACAGGTGCAAGCGGAGCGGTCATCGGGCGGGTAGGCGGCGGAGGGCGCCGGATTCTTGCAGAAGCCCGTCGTGCGTGCGGGCGTCGCGTCAGTAGCGAAGCTCCAGCGTCATGACATCGTTCTCACGCCGCATCTGGAAGCGATCCAGAAAGCTGTTGCCCAGCAGCACGTAGGGCATCTGGCTGGGGATGACGATGGCTGCGACGTTGCGGACTTCCACGTCGGCGATGCGCACGCTGGACAGCTCCAGCGCATAGGCCGGCACGGCGCCGTTGGCGGTGTGCGTGACGATGCGCCGGCCCTGCTGGTAGCGCAGCCCCATCCGGTCGGCCTCGACCTGGCTGATGGCCACGCTGGTGGCGCCGGTGTCCAGCAGGAACTGGGTGAGGTGGCCGTTGATGGTGCCGGCCGTCGTGTAGTGGCCGCCATGGCCGGCGGGCATGACGATCTGCCGTGGCGCCGACGCGGCGCGCACGACGCGTGCCGGTGCGGCCCCCAGCGCCAGCGTCTGGCGCCGGCCTTCGAGCTCCACCACCGCGCGACCGTCCTCCAGCGCGATCAGCGTCACGCCAAGCGCCGAGGCGCCCACTTGCAACGTGCGTGGCTCACCGTCGATGAGCAGCAGCGCGGCACGCGCGCCCAGCATGCCGTTGAGCTGGACCTTGGGTGCCGCCTGGGCGGGCAGGGCCAGCGCGGCGCACAAGGTCAGGATAGCCGGCCAGCAGGCGCGCATTTGGCCAGGCTCAGTCGCGGAAGTTGTTGTAGGTCAGCGGCGTGTCGCTGAAGCTCTTCTTCAGGTGGGCGATGGCCACCTGCAGGTCGTCGCGGTTCTTGCCAGTCACGCGCACGGCGTCGCCCTGGATACTGGCCTGCACCTTGAGCTTGCTCTCTTTCAGCGAGCCCACGATCTTCTTGGCCAGCGTGGCCTCGATGCCTTCCTTGATCTTGTAGACCTGGCGGACCTTGTCACCGCCGAGCTTCTCGATCTTTTCCTGCTTGTCCAGGAAGCTGATGACGACGTCCTGCTTGGTCAGCTTGGCGTAGAGCACGGCCTCGATCTGCTCCAGCTGGAACTCGCTGTCGCCCGTCGAATGGATTTCCTTGTCCTTCAGTTCGACCTTGGCGCCTGTGCCCTTGAAGTCGAAACGGGTGCCGATTTCCTTGATGGCGTTGTCCACGCCATTGCGGATCTTGACGTGGTCGGGTTCGAGAACGGTGTCGAAGCTGGGCATTTGCAGGAACGGTGAATGGAATCGGCGAAAATTTTCCCATGTCCACGCCCCCACAGACCCCCTCGAACGGAGTGCCGCACGCCGTGCTGCCTGCGCTTCAGGTCGAAACCGACGTCAATCTCAAGCCCTACAACACCTTCGGGCTGCCGGCCGTGGCCAAGCGCCTCGTGCGCATCCGCGAGGCTGCCGATGTGCGCCGCGTCGTCGATCACCCCGAGCTGGGCCGGGCGCCCAAGTTCGTGCTGGGCGGCGGCAGCAACCTGGTGCTGACCAGGGACGTGGATGCCGTCGTGCTGAAGGTTGAGATCCCCGGCATCCGCCTGCTGGAGGAGCGCGACGACGCGTGGATCGTCGAGGCCGGCGCGGGCGTCGTCTGGCACGACCTCGTCACCTGGACGCTGGACCACGGCTATTCCGGCCTGGAGAACATGGCGCTGATCCCCGGTACGGTCGGTGCGGCGCCGGTGCAGAACGTCGGCGCCTACGGCATCGAGGTGAAGGACCGGCTGGAGGCCGTGGAGGTGATGGACCTCATCACCGGCCGGCCGGCGCTGCTACCGGCGGACGTGTGCCGCTTCGGCTACCGGGACAGCGTGTTCAAGCACAGCGACTTCGGCGGCCTGGCGGGCAAGAGCGTCATCACGCACGTGCGCTTCCGGCTGCCCAAGCCGTGGCAGCCCGTGCTGGGCTACCTGGAGATCGAGCGCAAGATGGCCGAGACGGGCATCAGCGCGCCCACGCCACGGCAGATCTACGACTGGATCGTCGCCGTGCGCCGCGCCAAGCTGCCGGACCCGGCGGTCATCGGCAATGCCGGCAGCTTCTTCAAGAACCCGGTCGTCACCGCCGAGCAGTGCAAGGACATCATCGGCCGCGATCCCGGCATCGTGCACTACCCGATGCCCGACGGCAGCGTGAAGCTGGCGGCGGGCTGGATGATCGACGCCTGCGGCTGGAAGGGAAAGACGGTGGGCGGCGCAGCGGTCTACGACAAGCAGGCGCTGGTGCTGGTCAACAAGGCGGACGCGCGGGGTGCCGAGGTCGTCACGCTGGCGCGGGCCATCCAGGAGAGCGTCTACGGGCGCTTCGGCATCCGGCTGGAACCGGAGCCGGTCGTCGTCTGAAGGTGAATCCTGCCGCCCGCGAGCGGCAGGCCGGGTTGATCATGCCGCCTCCAGTTCCTGCGGGAGGATGGCGATGAGCAGCACGATGTTGAGCCGGCGCGTGTGCATGGCCTGGCTGGGAACTTGGGCCGCGCCGGTGCTGGCAATGGAGCCGCTGCTGGCGAAGAGCGCACCGACGAGCATTGACCCGAGACCCTACCTGGTCAGCGAGAAGCTGGACGGCGTCCGCGCGCTGTGGGACGGCACGATGCTGCGCTTTCGCAGCGGCCGCGTGGTGGCCGTGCCGGCCTGGTTCCTGGCCGCGCTGCCGAAGACGCCGCTGGACGGCGAGCTGTGGATGGGGCGGCGCCGCTTCGATGTGCTGTCAGGCGCGGTACGGCGAGCCGAGCCGGTGGACGCAGAATGGCGCCTCATTCGATTTCACGTGTTCGAGCTGCCGGCGGGCGAGGGCACGTTCGAGCAGCGGGCCGACAAGCTCAAGACATTGGCGAGCGACATCGTCGTGCCGGTCGAGCAGCAGCGTTTCACGTCGAATGCCGAGCTGCGGGCGAAGCTGAAGCAGGTGGTTGATGCAGGCGGTGAAGGCTTGATGCTGCACCGTGCCGACGCGCCCGTGGCGTCGGGCCGCAGCGACCTGCTGCTGAAGCTCAAGCCGCTGGCGGACGCCGAAGCCGTCGTCGTCGGCCATGAATCTGGCAAGGGGCGGTTTGCCGGCCAGCTCGGTGCGCTGGAGCTTCAGACGCCCGAAGGCGTGCGCTTCAAGCTGGGCACCGGCTTTAGCGATGCCCAGCGGCGTGACCCGCCCGCCATCGGCACGACGGTCACTTATCGCTATCGGGATGTGACGCCAACAGGGAAGCCGCGCTTCGCGAGCTTTGTGCGGGTGGCGGACGAGTTCTAGCCGCCGGTAGCGGCGCAGTCGAGCTTTCGGGCTGCGAAGTCCAGCGCCGGCAGACTATCCAATAGCTTGGCGCCAGGCGTGACCGCATCCTTGACGGCTTTGGCCAGCTTGGTCGGGTCGATGGTGGCGGCATCGAGGCCCTGGAGTGCGTCGAATTGGTTTGCAGCGAGCGCCGCTTTGACCGGCTGGCGCCAGATCTCCAGCGCCTTGCCCCTGTCTTCGAGCCAGGGCTTGTAGCCTGTCCCGACCATCACGGTCGCCACGGCAAGGTCCGCTAGGGCCGTGTTCCGCTGGCTGGTGTCGGCGAGGTTGAGGCGGTCCTGTAGCTTCTTCGTGCAGGCCAGTGCCGCACTGGTGGCAGTGCTGTTCGCCGTGGCGCTCTTCTGCAGAGCATCGAGTGTCTCCTTGAACGCGGTCTTGCTGCCGGCCAGTTCCTTGACGAGGGCCGTGAGCTTGCCGGTCAGCGCCGGCTTGCTGGGCGTATCGATCTCCTGCTGCAAGCCGCTTATCAGCGCGTCCAGCACGTCACGCTGGGCGCGCACCGCCTCCAGCGCGGCCTTGGCGGTGCCGGTGACCTGGTCGATGTGCTCGTCGGGGGCGATTTTCGGCACGATGCCGAAGCCCGCCTTGGCGCGCACGCCGGCCTGACCCGTGGCTGCCGCGATGGGCACACCCTCGACTCGGAAGCTGCGGATGACGTAATCGTCGGGCGTGGCCTTGCCGGCCTCCGCCTTTGCGATGGTCTGTTGCATGGCTCGCGCCTGCATGACGTTGTTCAGCGTCACGGCCACCATGCGCATGCCGGGGTTCTCGACCGTCTGGATGGCTTCCTTGGCCTGCTCCAGGCCGACGGACAGCGTGCAGGCGCCGTGGTAACGGGCGGCGTCTGCCAGCGCTGCCTGCAGTGTGTACTCGGTTTCGCTGGCGCGGCGTGCCATCATTTCCTCGTGGATGGCCCTGCGGCGCAGCTCTATGCCCGGCACGATGACATAGCTGGCCAGATTGCCGAGGAAGCCCTGCGAGATCTCGGCCTGCATGCCGCTGCTGACGCCGGCGAGGCCGCCAAGGATGCGGGCGTCCTTGAGTCCGCCGACGATGGCCGCCGCACCGCCCAGGATGGTGGTGGCCCAGCCGAAGCCGGTCTGCTGGTAGGCATCGAAACGGTTCAGGTAGACCTTGTACGCGCTGCACCGTTGGTTGGAGGCGCCGATGAGCCTGTCCTGCACGCGGTTGCGGCGGTCGGCAAAGGTGCTGCCGTCGTAGCTGTAGAAGGCGTGTTCGGCGAGCGCAAGCGCGCGACGGGACGTGATGTCTGCTTGCGTGTTTGCTTGTGCATCTGCTTTCGCGTCGTCGACGGAGTTCGTGCTGTCAAAAGCCGATGCGGAGAACAGCTCGGTTGGCTGCTCCTTCGAGTAGGGAGCCTTGAATCTCCTGCCCTCGGGGTCCAGCAGCGTGACCAGATCCACCATCTCGTAGCGCTCGTTGTCGAACTGTGGATTGGCGCCGAACGTGGTAACCCTGTCCTTGGACCGCATCGAAGCCTCGGGCCCGACGGTGCCGCAGGCCGACAGGCTGAGGGCAACTGTCAGCAGGACGACATGTTGAGCGAGGCCGAAAAGCGAAGGGGCGTGAGGACTGGACATGAAACTCTCCCTGCGGTGACCGACATCGGGGCCGACAGAGAGAGTGTGGTGCGGATTGCGCCGCAGGATGCGGTCGATGGCCCCTGGCACCCTCAAAGCTGAGGACTGCCGGAGCCTTGTGGCCTCAGAGCCTGAGAAGCATTTGATCGCTGCCAGCGACTGTTCGGCGCGCAGTTGAGGGGGGATTCAGGACGATTTCTCACTTCGAGCCTCTTATGCAGCCGCCTGGGTCATTGCGGACGCACCTGCGCCCACACCGATCAACTGCGGCGCGATCTTGACCATGCGCATCAGGTTGTGCGCCAG
>NZ_JBIGHW010000020.1:0-42203 GCF_043555875.1 Pelomonas margarita
AGATTCTAATCTGCTTTTTGCTTCGCCGTCAAATGTTTTTGAAAATTCTTTTCTCAACATCTTTCAGCTCGCTTGCCGCCTTCAAAACACTTGGCTTCGTCAGCAGCAAAGAGGCGAGATTTTGATCCGCTTTTTCAACTTCGTCAAGCACTTTCGAAAAATTTCTTAAGCACTTAATCAGCCGAACCAGCTTCAGGACTCTCGCCCCACCTTCGCACCACAACAACCCCAAAGAGAAGCCGCGAGCAGCGAAGCCCTCTATTCTGGCACAGATTTCTGGGCGTAGACAAGAGAACTTCGAAGATTGTTCAAGGTGAGGCGAGCTGCCGGCTGTAGCGCTTGGCTATCAGGGAGAAATTGGCGCCGCCTCTGATCTGGACAGCTACCCCAACGACAACACCCCGGCGAGCATCGCCACGCCGTTGCCGCCCGGCGCCACCCGCAGCATCTCAGCCGCCAGGTGCCCGCAGCCGGCGTTGCGCCCAGCGCGCGAGCGCGCCCAGCACGGGCAGCTTTGCGTACAGCTCCTCGGCGGCGTCCCAGTAGTCGCGGTGCACTGCCACGCGGCCGTCACCGTCGAACACCAGATGACTGGCGCCGCGAATCACCAGTGCCTCGACCGTGGGCTGGCGGCGGCAGTGGAAGTCCCAGGTCAGGAAGGCGTGGTCGACCTGGCACACCGCCACCGTGACGACGAAGCGCGCCTCGTGCAGCGTCTCGAACATGTGCTCGAACACGCGGGCGATGGCGGCGCGGCCGTGCACTTCGTTGAACGGGTCCTTGAAGCGGGCCGTTTCGGCATACAGCGCCAGCAGCGCGGGCAATGACGCGGGCGTGAGGCCTTCGTAGGCGGCGGCCAGCCCGGCGACGCGGGGATCGGTGGAGGCGGTGGGCGAAGGTGTCACGGCGTCAGTGTCCCGTCATGCGCCGCACGGCGGCGAAGTACCAGCGGTCGGGCAGGCAGCGCAAGAGGCGCAGCCAGGCCGTGAAGCGGCGCGGGAAGTTCATCTCAAAACGCCCACTGGCCCAGCCGCGCAGCATGTGGCGCGCGGCCTCCTCGGGCGTGATGAGCGCCGGCATCTTGAAGCCGTTCTGCGCCGTCAGCGGCGTGTCCACAAAGCCGGGGTTGACGATGGACACGCCCAGGCCGTGCGGGCGCAGGTCCAGGTAGAGGTTCTCGGCGAGGTTGTTCATCGCGGCCTTGGTGGGCCCGTAGGCCAGCGACATCGGCAGGCCGCGGTAGCCCGCCACGCTGCCCACCAGGCTGAGGTGCCCCTCGCCCGCCGCCAGCAGCTGCGGCAACACGGCCTGCAGCAGGTGCAGCACGCCCTGGTAGTTGACGGCCAGGTGGCGCTGCATCTCGGCCAGGTCAAACGCGGTGGCGCGCTGCGCGCGGTAGTGGCCGGCGCAGTACAGCACCAGCGCCGGCGCGCGCCCAGCCAGCGCCTGCACGGCCTGCGCGGCCTGCGCCACGGCGGCGGCCTGAGTCACATCCAGCGGCAGCGCGTGGCTGCCCGGGTGCATGGCGACGAAACGGCCCAGCGCATCAGCGTCGCGCGCCGACACAACCACGCGCGCGCCCTGCCCGTGCAGCGCGGACGCGACCGCGCGGCCGATGCCCGTGGAGGCGCCGACGATCCAGACCCAGCGGCCTTGCCAGTCGGTGAGCGGTGGGTTCAGCGGCACGGTTCAGTCCTTGGTGAAGGCGAGTGTCACGTCGCCGAGGTGGATGCCGAACTTGCTCATTGCCGTGCGGTTGAGCACGGTGCGCGCGTCGACCATGTACATCCAGTCGTCCATCGCCACATGCCACACGCGACCGTCCACCGGCAGCGCCAGCGTGTAGCGCCAGCGGAAGGCATTGCCCGAGGTCTCGCCCAGCGCCTCGCCGATGACGTCGTCGGCCCTGCCGCTGTAGCGGCCGTTGCCGAGGTCCTTCAGGCGCCAGACGCGGCGCTCCTTGGTGCCGTCGCTGTAGATGAAGTGCTCGTCCAGCACGCCACTATCGCCCTGCCAGGTGCCGGTCATGGTGACGGTGAAGCGCTTGACGACGCGGCCCGAGCGGTCGGTGAACATGCCGTGCGCCGTCAGCGGGCCGCTGAGGTAGTCGCGCAGGTTGAGTACCGGAGTTTCGCGGGCGTAGTCCTGCACCTGCGGGCCGGCGCAGCCGGTCAGCGTGAGCGCCGTGCCGGCGGCAAGCAGGGTGGTGGTGAAGCGTCGGCGGTTCATTCGCGGTCCTTCCAGTCGGTGTGCCAGCGCTCGGCGCGCCACAGCCAGGTGGCAGCGGCGATCTTCAGCAGGCAGGGCAGCCCGCCGTAAGCCCAGGTCAGGGCCTGCAGGCCGGCGTCGTCCTGCCGGCCCGGGGTGTAGCCGGCGAGTGCCAGCAGCGGCAGCGCCAGGCCGGCGGCCAGCGCGAGGTTGAGCTTGGTCATGCAGGCCCACCAGCCCAGGTAGCGGCCCTCGCCTCGCTGGCCGTCGCCGGCCGCCTGGATGACGCCGGTCAGCAGCGCGCCGGGCAGGGCCAGGTCGGCGCCCAGCATCAGGCCGCTGGCCGCGCAGACGAAGCCGAAGGCCCAGGCGTCGCCCGCGCCCAGCAGCGGCGTGACGGCGAAGGCCGCCACGGCAGCGAGCATGCCCGCCCGCCATGCCGGCGCCAGGCCCCAGCGCGCGCCGGCCTTGACCCAAAGCGGCAGGCCCAGCACAGCCGCGCCGAAGTAGGCCAGCAGCAGCACGGGCTGCAGGTCGGGCGCCTGCAGGCGGTCGGCGATGAAGAAGGGCAGCAGCGTGGCCGGGATGGCCGTGGCGATGCCGTTGAGCATGAAGACGACAGCCAGCCGCCGGAAGGCCGGCTGGCGCCAGGGCGTGGCGGCGACCGCACCGTCCTCGGCGGCTGGCTGCGGCGCCGGCACGCGGCGCAAGCCCAGCAGGCCGAGCAGCAGCAACCCGGCCAGCACGGCGCTGGTCACGCTCCAGCCGGCCAGGGCGGGCAAGGCGCTCGCGAACAACACGCCGGCCAGCGTGCCGGCCTCGCGCCAGCCGGCCACGCGGGCGCGCAGCTCGGGCCCACCGCCCCAGCGCGTGCCCCAGCTCTGGTGCAGGATGCTGACGCCGCTGTAGGCCAGCGTGCACAGCAGCAGCGCGCCTGCCAGCCAGGGCAGCACGACGGCCGGCCCGCCCTGCGGCGGCCACCACAGCGCGGCAAACGCCAACGCCATCAGCAGCGCGCCGAGCGCCGCCGCCGCCCAGGCCCGGCCCCGGTTGAACAGGCCGTCAGCCAGGCGGCCAAGCGCGGGGTCGATGACGGCGTCCAGCGCGCGCACGGCCAGCACCACGCCCCCCAGCGCCGCCAGCGGCATGCCGAACGCAGTGGCGTAGTGATAGGGCAGGTTCACGTACAGCGGTAGCGACACGAAGGCCAGCGGCACGGCCAGGCCCGCATAGGCGAGGCCGCGCGGCCAGGGCAGGCCGGGCAGTGCAGCGGGCGCGGTCGCAACAGGCGGCATGGTGTTCAGCCGGTGCCTCAGCGCGGCACGCCCAGCAGCGACTCGCGCAGCGCGGGTGCCGAGGTCTGCGGCGCCAGCCAGATGCCGAAGAACAGCCGCGCGTACTCAGCGTCACTCACGGCGGCCGTCTGGCGGCCGTTGTGGAAGAAGCGCACGCTGCCCTCGCCGTCGTGCAGGCCCAGCAGCCGGTCGCCGGGCGCGACGTCGGGGAAGGCCTGCTTCATCAGCGCCAGCCAACGCGCGGCCTGGGCGTCCTCGAACTTGCCGACACGGCGCATCTCGGCCACCGAGCGCTCGGCGATGGCGGCGCCTTCGAGCTTGCGGTCGTAGCTGAGCTCCAGGCCCAGCGGCTGGCGCGCGTAGTCGGCCGGCTCAAAGCCGGGCTTGACCCACAGCCGCGCCTCGTACACGCGCAGCCCGAAAAAACGCAGCACGCCGCTGCCGCGCAACTGGGCCTGGGGCACCACGGGCTGGAGTTCGGCGGGCGCGGCAGGCGCGATGGGTTGGGCGTGGGTGGTGGTCATGGCAGGCAAGGCAAATGCGGCAAGGGTGACAAGGGCCGCGCGGCGCGGGGTGGCCATGGTGCTCAGGCTGCCGGCTTGCGCAGCGTGAACTGCATGACATCGGTGCTGCCGGCATCGAACGCGGCCTCGCAGTAGGCGAGATAGAAGGTCCATATGCGCTGGAAGCGCAGGTCGAAGCCCTGGCGCTGCACGGCGTCGATGTCCTTCAGGAAGGCGTCGCGCCAGCGGCGCAGCGTCTCGGCGTAGTCGCGACCGAAGGCCAGCTTATGCTCGACGACGAAGCCGGCGCGGCGCGCCTCGGCCTCGAAGGCGCTTGGGCTGGGCAGCAGGCCACCGGGGAAGATGTACTGCTGAATGAAGTCGGTGGAGCGCACGTAGCGCTCGAACAGGTCGTCACGGATGGTGATGCTCTGGATGCAGGCGCGGCCGCCGGGCTTGAGGCAGGCGTTCAGCGTCTCGAAGTAGCCGCGCCAGTACTCGTGGCCCACGGCCTCGAACATCTCGATGGAGACGATGGCGTCAAACGGCTGCTCGGCATGCTGCTTGGGCAGGTCGCGGTAGTCCTGGTACAGCAGCTCGACCGCCTCCTGCAGACCGGCGTTGCGCATGCGCGCCTGGCCCCACTGCAGCTGCTCGCGGGACAGCGTCACGCCCTTCACGCAGGCGCCGAACTCGCGCGCCGCCATCTCGGCAAGGCCCCCCCAGCCGCAGCCGATCTCCAGCACGCGGTCGCCCGGCTTGACGCCGGCCTCGCGCAGCGCGCGGCGCACCTTGGCGTCCTGCGCCTCGACCAGGCCCACGTCGCGCGGGTCGCGGCCCTCAAACCAGGCGGAGCTGTAGCTCATGCCGGGGTCCAGCCACAGGCGGTAGAAGTCATTGCCCAGGTCGTAGTGCGCGTGGATGTTCTTGGCGCTGCCGCTACGCGAGTTGCGGCGCAGCAGGTGGCGCAAGCGGTAAGCCAGACGCCCCCACCAGCGGCCGTAGATCAGGCCGTCGATGTGCTCACGGTTGGCCAGCGCCAGGCGCAACAGGCCGGCGAGGTCGGGCGTATCCCACTCGCCAGCGATGTAGCTCTCGGCCAGGCCGATGTCGCCGGACTTGAGCACGCGCTCGAACAGTGACCAGCGCTGCACGCGCAGCGCGGCGCGCTCGCCGTCGCCGCTGCCGAGGCTCAACTGGCGGCCGTCGGGCAGCTGCAGGTCCAGCCGGCCGTGCGGCAGGCGCTCCAGCAAGCGCAGCAGCCGGTGTGCGGCGGCGGGGGCGGCCTGAGGCAGGGTCGGGGCACGGGTGAGGGTGGAGGCTTGGGTCATGTCATCGACTCACGAGGTGATCGGGGGCCTGGGGCTTGCTGAAGAAGGGCACGCGCTTGATCCACAGGCGCAGCGCCTGCCAGTGGATGCGCGCGACGACGCCCAGCGTCATGAAGGGCATGCGCAGCACGGCCAGGCGCGCGCTGGCCGCGGTGAGCGGCCGCAGTACGCCGCCCACGCTGGTCTGCAGCAACGGGCCGTGCGCGTCGTGCAGGTCCACGCGCACCAGCGTGCGCTCGGCGCTGCGCTCGAAGCGGAAGCGGTACTGCCCCTCGGTGCTGCAGAAGGGCGACACGTGGAAGACCTTGGTGGCGCGCTGCTCGGCACCGAAGGCAAGCTCTGGCCCGGCCAGCAGGTAGGCATGGCGCTCGCCGAAGGTGTTGTTGACCTCGGCCAGCGCCGCCGCCAGCGATCCGTCGGCACGGTGCGCGTACCAGAAGCTCACCGGCTTGAAGGCAAAGCCCAGCATGCGCGGGAAGGTGTGCAGCCAGACCTCGCCATCGGCACCGGTGATGCCTTCGCGGGCCAGCAGGTCGTCGAACCAGGCCAGTGCGTCATCGCTGCCGTCGCCATGATCTCGGTCCTGGAAGCTCAGCCAGCCGCGGCCGTTGCGGTTCAACGCGGCGCAGCCCTGCTCTCGCAGCCGGCGCATGGGCAGCAGCAGAAAGCAGCCGCCGTAGCGGAACTCGTGCGCGACCGGGCGCAGCCGGCGGTGCCAGACCGGACCGAAGCCGATCAGCGGCACGGCAGTGCTCATGCGGCGCCCCGCTCGGTGCTCGCCCAGATGTCCAGCGCCGCGAGCACACCGTCAGCCGCGGCCAGGCCGGAGCGCAGGCCGTCCTCGTGGAAGCCGTAACCGCACCAGGCGCCGCAGTACCAGGTGCGGGCCTGCCCCTGCAGCTCGCCCACGCGGCCCTGGGCCTGTAGCGCGGCGAGATCGAACACCGGGTGGGCGTACTCGATGCGCTGGTGCACGCGCGATTCGTCGATGGGCCGCACCGGGTTCAGCGACACCACGACGGGTTGTGTCCACGGCAGCGGCTGCAGCCGGTTGAGCAGGTAATGCAGGCAGACCTGGGCCTGCTCGCGCTGGCTGTCGGCGGCACGTTCGTAGTTCCAGGCCGCCCAGGCCAGGCGCCGCGTGGGCAGCACGCCTTCGTCGGTGTGCAGCACGGCCACATTGGGCTGGTACCGGATGGCGCCCAGCACGGCGCGCTCATCGGCGCTGGCCTGGTCGCCCAGCAAGGCCAGCGCCTGGTCGCTGTGGCAGGCCAGCACGATAGCGTCGAAGCTCTCGGTGCCGCCGGCCGTACGCACCAGCACCTGGCCCGGCAGTCGCTTGAGGCCCAGCACCGGCGTGTTGAGCCGCGCGTCGGCCAGGCCCGTCAGGATGCGCCGCACGTACTGCCGCGAACCGCCGCGCACGGTGCGCCACTGTGGCCGGTCGGTCACTTGGATGAGGCCGTGGTTGTGGCAAAAGCGGATCAGCGTGGCCATCGGGAAGGCCAGCATCTGCTCGGTGGGGCAGGACCAGATGCAGCCGATCATGGGCAGCAGGTAGTCGTCGCGGAAGGCGTCGCCGAAACCGTGGCGCGCCAGGAACTCGGCCACGCTGCCCTGCTCCTGCAGGCCCAGCTCGCCGCCCGCCATGGCCGTGGTGAGCTGGTTGAAGCGCAGGATCTCGCGCAGCATGCGCAGGAAGCGCGGGCGCAGCAGGTTGCGCTTCTGCGCGAACACCGTGCGCAGCGAGCTGCCACTCCACTCCAGCCCGGGGCCATCGGCACGCGGCAACTGCACCGAGAAGGACATGTCGGCGTCGGCCACGTCCACGTCCAGCTCGGCGAACAGCCGGGTCAGCAGCGGGTAGGTGCGCTCGTTGTAGACGAGGAAGCCGGTGTCCACGCCGTGGCTGACGCCGTCCAGGCACAGGTCCACCGTGTTGGCGTGGCCGCCGAAATGCGCGCCTGCCTCGAACAGCGTGACGTGGTGCCGGCCCGACGCCAACGTGAGGCGCCGGGCGGCGGCCAACCCTGAAATCCCGGATCCGATGACTGCGATGCGCTGCATGCGACGCCTTTATTGAACTTTTCAGATCAAAACGTGAACTGATGAGTTCACACAATAACTCATGAGTTCAAAAATTGCACCAAGAAGTTTTAAGGCCCATCGAAACACCTAGAATCGCGCCATGGGAGCCCGTCCTTCGATCCGAGAGCAGATGCAGCGCGTCCGAGAGGACGCCATCGTCACCGCCGTGAACCGCCTGCTGGCCCGCAAGGGCTATGACGCGATGACGGTGGACGAGGTGGCCGCCGAGGCCGGCCTGGCCAAGGCCAGCCTGTACAAGCTGTTCACGTCAAAGGAAGAGCTGGCGGGTGCGGCCATGGTGGGCGTGCTGGACCGGGCGTTGGCCTTCGTTGACGAGCTGCGCGCCCGCGCCGAGGCCGGGGGCGTGACGCCGCTGGACCAGCTCAAGGCCGTGACCGGCTGGGCCATGCAGACGCAGTTGGAGGGCGAGATGCCCTCGCTCCCGGCGCAGAACTCCAGCCTCAGCGCAGCGCTGCAGGCCAACGACGCCTACATGGACCGGCTGATCTCGCTGAGCAACCGCCTGAGCATCTGGATCGCCGAGGCTCAGACCGGCGGCCAGCTCAAGGCCGATGTGCCGGCGGAGCTGGTGCTCTACACACTGTTCGCACGTGCCTGCGACCCGGTCGTCGCGCTGCTGAAGGACTCGGGGCAGTACACCCACGCGCAGATCATCGAGTGGGTGAACGGCACGACGTTCGACGGGCTGGCGGGCTGACGGTCGTCAGTCCTCTTCCAGCGGCGCCAGCAGCAGGTTCAACTCGGGCGCGCTGAACTTGGTCAGCAGCGAGCCGTCGTCGCTGCCCAGCAGGCCATCGGCCAGCGCCTTCTTGCGCGCCTGCAGCTCCAGCATGCGCTCCTCGATGCTGCCCTGGGCCACCAGCTGGTAGGCAAACACCGGCTGGTCTTGCCCGATGCGGTGCGCACGCGCGCTGGCCTGGGCCTGCACGGCCGGGTTCCACCAGGGGTCGACGTGGATGACGGTGTCGGCGGCCGTTAGGTTCAGCCCCACGCCACCGGCCTTGAGACTGGCCAGCAGCACCGGCACCTCGCGCGCCTGAAAGCGCCGCACGATGTCGCCACGCTGTGACGCAGGCGTGTCTCCCGTCAGCCGCAGGTGCGGCACGGGCACCTCGGCCGCGATCAGGTCCAGCATCTCCGTGAACTGCGAGAACACCAGTACGCGCCGGCCTTGCACGACGAGGTCGGGCAGGTGCTCGCGCAGCCATTCCAGTTTGGCGCGCTCGGTGTGCGGCGCCATCTCCACGCCCTTGACAAGGCGCGGGTCGCAGCAGACCTGGCGCAGCTTGAGCATCGCATCCAGAACGCTGATGAGGCTGTTGGGCGTGAAGCCGTCGCGCTGCAGGATGCGGCGCACCATGTGATCGGCCGCGACACGCACGCTCTCGTACAGCTGCTTCTGCTGGCCGACGAGCGGCACGCGCTTCACCAGTTCGGTCAGCGGCGGCAGCTCGGTGGCCACCTCGGTCTTGAGCCGGCGCAGGATGAAAGGCCGCACGCGCGCCGCCAGCAGCCGCGCGCGCGGGCCGTCGCGGTTGACCTCGATGGGCTTGCGCCAGTGGCGCCCGAACGTGCGCGAGTCGCCCAGGAAGCCGGGCATCAGCAGGTCGAACAATGACCACAGCTCGCCCAAGTGGTTCTCCAGCGGCGTGCCGGTCAGCGCCAGCAGGTGCCGCGAGTCCAGGCGGCGCAGCGCGCGCGCCGCACGGGCCTGCGCGTTCTTCACCGACTGGGCTTCGTCCAGGATGAGCAGGTGCCAGGGCCGGACCGACAGCGCGCGCAGGTCGCGCCAGACGAGGTTGTAGGTCGTCAGAACGAGATCGGCGCCACTGAGGTCGAGCGCCGCGCGGTTCGCGCCGTGCCAGGTCTTGACCCCCAGCCCCGGCGCGATGCGCGCGGCCTCCTGCTGCCAGTTGAACAGCAGCGACGTGGGCACGACGACCAGCGCCGGGCGGTCCAGCCGGCCGGCCTGCTTTTCGGTCCAGACGTGGGCCAGCGCCTGCGCCGTCTTGCCCAGGCCCATGTCGTCGGCCAGGATGCCGGCGAGGTTCTGTGCACGCAGGTATTGCAGCCAGGCCAGCCCATGGAGTTGGTAGGGCCTCAGTTGCAGGCCCAGCCCGGGTGGCTGCTTGAACGCAGTCGGGGCACCTGCCGCCAGCAGCCGCCGGCCCAGCGCCTTCAGGCCCGCGTCGCCATGGATCTGCCAGCGGCCGCGCGATTCGTCCTCGATGACACGGATGCGATCCGCGTCCCATTCGTTCAGCTTGAGCGGCTTGCCCTTCTCCAGCTCGGCGGGTTTGAGCAGGTCCAGCAGCGCCAACATCATAGCCTTCAGCGGCGCGGCGACGGCGTGATAGCGCCGCCCGCCCGGCGCGCGCAGCGACACGATGGCGTCATCCTCGACGGCGGCGATGGCCACGGCGTCCAACCAGCGCTTGTCTCGGCGCAGCAAGTTGGCAATCAGCGGCGCAAGATCCAGCGTTTTGCCGTCGACCTCCATGCCCAGGCTCACCAGCCAGGCGCCCGTGCGGCGCTCCAGCGCCAGGCCTTCGACGCGGCGACTGGGCTTGGGCGCCTCCTGTTCGGTGTCTTCCGTCAGCCCCAGCTGCCAGCCGCTGACGAACTGGCTGTGGTGGGCAAAACCCGGCTCGGTCGTGACCTGCCAGCCCTGGGCCTGCAACTCGGGCACGGCCTCGGCGTGGAAGTCCCCGAAGAACTCTTCCTGCGGCGTGGTCCAGAGCGACTCGCCGCCTAGCGGCAGCGGCGATCCGCGCCACTGCAGCAGCGCGGGGTCGAGGGTGATGAGGCCCTGTTTGATGAGGATTTGCTCGGCGTCGGCATCCCGCCGCGCCAGCGTCGCCACAGTCACCTGTTCGCCCCGCGGGCCCAGTGGGCCACGCGGACGCAGGCCCAACAGGCCATCGCCGCGCGTCAGCGTGCGCAGCGTGAGGTGGGGTGGAACAACAAACATCGCGACAGTCTCGCAGGGCCGCAGCCCGGCGCAGTCAGCGAGCCACCGCCACGTCTGGCTTGGGCACCTTGACGCGCTCGACAATCTGCTGCGCCATGAGCTGAGCCCGGTGGCGCATCGCGTCCGTCAAGGCGTCCTGGTTGAACCGGAACCCCAGCTTGCCTGCAGAGAAACCCGCGAGCGATTCCGCCACGCTCACGTACGGCCGGATCAGCGTGCCAACCTCCGGATCGTTCGCGGCAATCTCGAAGGCCAAGCGCAGGCTGCGTTGCTGCTCCAGCGAGATACCGAACAGTGACGATTTGTGTGACGTCACAGGAATCAGTGAGAACACATGCCCGGCGACCGCGTCGCGCTTAACACCTTGCAGCACCTCCGGCTTCCGCTGCCCGAGATTGAAGCTTTCCACCGCAGCGCCAACCACGCCATGTGCTACGGCGACGTCCAGCAGTGCCAGCTGCAGTTGAACAGGGTCACCCACCACCGTCTGGCAATTCGCAAAGATGCGCTGGTATGTCTGGAACTGGGCATCACGGGCCGCTACGAGCGCAGGGTCGCTGCCCGCCGCAACGACCCTCGCGATCGCTTGCGGCTGCATCAGCCGGGTCGTGAGTTCGCACTCCCGCAGCTTGCGCGCCAGATCTGCGGCCATGACGCCATCGGGTGTCTGCAAGGCCTGCTGGATCTGCGTCTGCAAGGTGCCGGGATAACGACCCCAATCAACGGGCACCGAGACACGCAGCCCACCAGCAGAAGCCACGCTGCCCACCACGGACTCCGGCGCGGCAGCCAGCATCACTGGAGACGACGCGTCAGGCTGAGGCAGGGCTGCACGGGTGGCGGCCCTCGACGGCGGATCAGTGGCTGACGCTGTGGGCTGCCGAGCAGCATCCAGGTCGGGCGCCGTGCCAACACTCGTGAGCACCAGACCGATCACCACAGCCACACCGACCGCAGCAACGAGCCACTGTCTGATTTGCTTGTTCATGACCCATTCTGGCTGCCGGCAGCCAACAAGCACGAAGGGCGAGCTGCCGCTCCCGGCCGCTCGCCCTTCTCAGGCACGGGACTGCAGCCAGCCCAGCCGCAGCTGTCTCAATCAGCTCGCCAGCACGCCCTTGATATGGGCGGCGATGGCGTCGTCCTGGCAGTTCGTGAAGAACAGCTCCTGGAACTTCTCGCCCGACACGGCCGCCTTCAGCAGGTCCTGGTCGACGGTCTTCAGGACGGTCAGCATGTCCTTGCACGAAGCGGCCTTCAGATCCTTCAGGATGCCGCGGTTCTTGGCCATGATGGCTGCGCGTTCCTTGGGGTAGCCGGCGCCGCGCTCGTTCTCGAGCAGCTTACGGTAGCAGTCCTGCAGGTTCAGCTCGGCGGCCCAGCCGAAGCCCTTGGCGTAGGGCATGGACATGGCGTTGCCGTCGTTGATCTGGCCGAACAGGAAGGCGTCGGTCGGGTCGATGACCAGGCCGCAGAACACGCCGGGCATGCTGTTGCAGGCCAGCATGGAACCCATGCCCGTGCCGCAGCCGGTGATGACGAAGTCGGCGGCCTTGCTGTTCAGCAGGATGCCGGCCAGCAGGCCGTTCATGACGTAGGTCAGCGAGGCCTTGTCTTCCGGCGTGTACATGCCGTAGTGGTGGACTTGGTGGCCCAGCGGCTCAGCGACGGTCTTGAGCGCGTTGTGGACGATCTCGGACTTGGCGGCCTGGCTGTTCTCGATGATGAGGGCGATCTTCATGGCGGGGGCTTTCTGAGGCGAATCGGGTGGGGGCAAAGCCGGTTCGGCTCGGGCCAGAGGGGCCGCAAGCGCAGACCGTCGGGCCAGGGGTTGGTCCCCACAGGGGCGGACGGCATGGTCCGGGTGCCCACCTGGCCCGCCGCGCACCTCATCGGCGAGGTGCTGGCGCGACGCTATTGTGCCCGTTATTGGAACGTCGTTTCAGAAAGCCGCCAATCCCGAGGGCGGCGCGGGGTCAGGCCGGCCCGGTTGTGCCGCCAGCCTCTACCGGCGTCAGCGTGTTGAGTCGCCGGCCCTGCGTGGGCAGCGCCTTCAAGTACTTGAAGGTGCCGGTGGCGTGCGCGCAGAGCTGGCCGTCGCCGCCGAACACCGAGCCCTCGCAGAAAGCCATGGTGGCAGTGCGGTGCAGCAGCCTGGCGTGGCAGCGCAGCTCCCCCTCGCCGGGGCGCATGAAGCTGGTCTTCATCTCGATGGTCACGACGCCTGGCCCCATGCCGGGCTGGTGGCGGTGGATGCTGCGTGCTGCGTGGGCCATGGCCACATCCAGCAGCGTCATCAGCACGCCGCCATGCGCCACCTCCCAGGAGTTGAGGTGGCCTTGCTGCAGGTCGACGCGGATCTCCGCCTCGCCGTCGCCCAGGCTGTGCAACTCCAGCCCCAATTGCTGCACGAAGGGGATGTGGACAGGAAAGCTGAGCGGAGGGGCGCGGCGGGTCATGGGCGCATTGTCGACGGGTCAGCCGCCGTGGACGGCGCTGACGCCGCCGTCCACCGCCAGAATCTGGCCGGTGATGTGCTTGCCGGCGCGCGAGGCGAACAGCAGCGCCGCGCCCTTGAGGTCGTCGTCATCGCCGATGCGGTTCAGCGGCGCATGCGCGGCCATCTTCTCCTCGCCGACGGCGGCGAGCAGCCCCTTGGTCATCTTGCTCGGGAAGAAGCCCGGCGCCAGCGCGTTAACGGTGATGCCATGCTGGCCCCACTCGCCAGCCAGCGCGCGCGTGAAGTTCACGGCAGCGCCCTTGCTGGTGTTGTAGGCAATGGTCTTCATCGCACCCAGGTTGCCCGACAGGCCGGCGATAGAAGCCACGTTGATGATGCGGCCCGACTTGCGCGGGATCATGCTGGCCTTGGCCACGGCCTGGGCGAAGACGAACAGGCTGCGGATATTCAGGTCCATGACCTTGTCCCAGGCCTCCAGCGGATGGTCTTCGGCCGGCGCGCCCCAGGTGGCGCCGGCGTTATTGACGAGGATGTCGATCTGGCCGAGGCGCTCCATCGTCTCGGCCACCACGCGGTGGGCATCCTCGGGCCGGGCCGCATCGGCCGCAATCCAGCGCGCATCGATACCGCGCGCCTGCAGATGGGCCGTGGCCTCCTCCAGGTCGGCCGCCTTGCGTGAGGTCAGCATGATCTTGGCGCCGGCCTCCCCCAGCGCCTCGGCAATCTGCAGCCCGAGGCCGCGCGAGCCGCCGGTGACGAGGGCCACCTGGCCGGTAAGGTCGAAGAGGTCTTGGACTTTGGTGGTCATCTCGATTCCTTAGAAGTACTCGGGTTTGATGTCACGGCACAGCGGATCGCGGCGGGCAACGACGTCCAGCCACGCGGCAATCTTGGGCAACTCGTAGGCGAAGAAGTAGCGGGCCGCGGCGCGCTTGCCCTGGGCGAAGTCGCTGTCGTCGCCCACGGCCAAGGCCACGTCCAGCCACAGCCAGGCCAGCACCGTGTGGCCGAAGGCCTGCAGATAGGGCACGGCATTGGCCAGCGCGTCCTCGGGCTGGCCGGTGCTCCAGGCCTTCTTCGTCGCGCTGCCCACCTGCGCGAGCGCCGCAGCGAGCTGATTGGCCTGCGGCGCCCAGTCGGTCTGGATGGCGCGCTCGATCGTCTGCTGCACGCGCGTCGCCAGTGCCGCCAGCGACGCTCCGCCCTGCTGCACCACCTTGCGGCCTAGCAGGTCCAGCGCCTGGATGCCGTGCGTGCCCTCGTGGATCATGTTCAGGCGCTGGTCGCGCCAGTACTGCTCGACGGGGAAGTCACGCGTGTAGCCGTAGCCGCCCAGCACCTGGATGGCCAGTGAGTTGGACTCCAGGCACCACTCGCTGGGCCAGCTCTTGGCGATGGGGATGAGCACGTCCAGCAGCGCCTGCGCGCCGGCCTTGTCCTCGCCCGTCGCGAGTTCGTCGACGAGGCGCGCGCAGAACAGCTCCAGCGCCAGACCACCTTCGACATAACTCTTCTGTGCGAGCAGCATGCGGCGCACATCGGCGTGCTCGATGATGGGCCGCTGCGGGCTGGCTGCGTCCTTGCCGAACTTGTTGGCCCCCGAGCCGTCCGCTGAGCGGCCGTCGCCCCCCGAGGGGGTCAAGCGAGCTTGGGACGGCCCGGCGCTCGCTTGCGCCGTCATCGGCCGACCCTGCGGGCGCTGCTTGGCGTAGTCCAGGCTGGCTTCGTAGCCGGCATAGCCCAGCATCACGGCGCCCAGACCCACGCCGATCCGTGCCTCGTTCATCATGTGGAACATCGCGCGCAGGCCCTCGCCGGGCTTGCCGACGAGGTAGCCGATGGCGCCCTTGCGGCCGCCGGGCGTGAAGCGGCCCTCGCCGAAGTTCAACAGGCAGTTGGTGGTGCCGCGGTAGCCCAGCTTGTGGTTGAGCCCGGCCAGGCTCACGTCGTTGCGCTCGCCGGTCAGCTCGGCCCGCTCATTCACCAGCTTCTTGGGCACGATGAACAGCGAGATGCCTTTGGTACCCGGGATCAGCTTGCCATCCGGCCCCGGCACCTTGGCCAGCACCAGGTGAACGATGTTCTCGGTGATCTCGTGCTCGCCACCAGAGATCCACATCTTGTTGCCGGTCAGCCGGTAGCGCGGGCCAAGTGCGTCGGCCTCGTCCTCCAGCTCGGCGCGGGTGGCAATGTCGGACAGCGACGACCCCGCCTGCGGCTCTGAGAGGCACATGGTGCCGAACCAGCGGCCGGCAAATTCGTTTTTCGCAAAGACTTCGCGCTGCAACGGCGTGCCGTGGGCCATCAGCAGGCTGGCATTGCCCGAGGTCAGCATCGCGTAGCCGCCCATAGCCACGCTGGCCTTGCTGAAGAAGGCGTTGCCGGCCATCTCGATGACGCAGGGCAGCTGCATGCCGCCCACGTCATAGTCCTGCGCCGCGGCCAGCATGCCGGACTCGGCATAGGCCCGCGTCGCATCGTGCGTGGCCTGGGGCAGGTGCACGCGCTCGCCGTCGAAATGCGGCTCCTGCGTGTCAGCCAGGCGGTTGAACGGCGCGAACTTCTCGCGCGCGATCTTTTCGCAGGTGTCCAGCACCGCCGAGAAGGTTTCGGCCGAGTGCTCGGCGAAGCGTTCGCGTGAGGTCAGCTCACCGGCATTGAGCCAGTCGAACAGCAGGAAATCCAGGGTCTGGCGCATGGGCCCTCCTCGATGAAAAAAGAGCGGCGCTGCATCGCAGCTGCCGCCCTTCGGCCGGAGCAGGTGTCAGAGCACCTCGAACACGCCCGCCGCGCCCATGCCGCCGCCGATGCACATCGTCACGCAGACGCGCTTGGCGCCGCGGCGCTTGCCTTCGAGCAGGGCGTGGCCCGTCAGGCGCTGGCCCGACACGCCGTAGGGGTGACCGACGGCGATGGCGCCGCCGTTGACGTTGAGCTTGTCCATCGGAATGCCCAGCGTGTCGGCGCAGTACAGCACCTGCACGGCGAAGGCTTCGTTCAACTCCCACAGGTCGATGTCAGCGACCGTCAGGCCCAGCTTCTTCAGCACCTTGGGCACCGCGAAGACGGGACCGATACCCATCTCGTCGGGCTCGCAGCCGGCCACGGCGAAGCCGAGGAAGCGGCCCAGCGGCTTGAGGTTGTGGGCCGAGGCGTACTGTTCGCTGACCAGCGCGCAGGCGCCCGCGCCGTCGCTGAACTGGCTGGCGTTGCCGGCCGTCACCAGGCCGCCGGGCACGGCCGAGCGCAGGTCCTTGATGCCTTCGTAGGTCGTGCCTTCGCGCAGGCCTTCGTCAGCACTCACGGTCACTTCTTTGCTCATCAGGCCCATGACCTTGTCGGCCACGCCCATCGTCGTGGTCACCGCGATGAGTTCGTCAGCGAACTTGCCGGCGGCCTGGGCGGCGCAGGCCTTTTGCTGGCTGGCGGCGCCGTACTGGTCCATACGCTCACGCGAGATGTTGTAGCGCTTGGCCACGTTCTCGGCGGTCTGCAGCATGTTCCAGTAGATCTCGGGCTTGATCTTGGCCAGCGCCGGGTCGGCCAGCATGTGCTTGTTCATTTCCTGCTGCACGCAGGAGATGCTTTCCACGCCGCCGGCGATGTAGACGTCACCCTCGCCCGCGATGATGCGCTGCGCAGCCATCGCGATGGTCTGCAGGCCGCTGGAGCAGAAGCGGTTGATGGTGACACCGCTCACCGTGACGGGCAGACCGGCCTTCAGCGCGATCTGGCGGGCGATGTTGGCGCCGGTGGCGCCCTCGGGGTTGGCGCAGCCCATCAGCACGTCTTCGATGGCGCCGGCTTCGATGCCCGCGCGCTCGACGGCGGCCGCCACGGCCCAGCCGCCCAGCGTGGCGCCATGGGTCATGTTGAATGCGCCCTTCCAGCTCTTGGTCAGCGGGGTGCGGGCGGTGGAGACGATCAGTGCGTTGCTCATGTCTTTTAGTCCTAGTCAGTTGGTGCCAGAGCTACTCGCTTCGCTCGATCGGTCTGGCACGCAAGGTCAGAAGCTTCAAGTGAAGGACTTGCCTTCAGCGACCAGTCGGGCCAGCAGCGGCGCCGGCTTCCAGAACTCGCCGTCGTCCATCGGGTTCTTCGCAAAGCGGTTCATCGCCTGCACGACGTTGAACAGGCCCAGCGTGTCGGCGTAGCACATCGGGCCACCGCGGAAGATGGGGAAGCCGTAGCCGGTCAGGTAGACCATGTCCACGTCGGACGCGCGCTGGGCGATGCCCTCTTCCAGCAGGTGGGCGGCCTCGTTGACGAGCGAGAACACCAGACGGTGCACGATCTCCTCGTCGCTGATGTCGCGCTTCTTGGCGCCGATGGCCTCGCGGTGCTTGGCCAGCATTTCGTCGACGACCGCAGACGGGATCGCGTCGCGCTTGCCCGGCAGGTAGTCGTACCAGCCAGCGCCGGTCTTCTGGCCAAAGCGGCCCAGCTCGCACAGACGGTCGGCGCTGGCAGAGTACTTCATCGTCGCGCGCTCCACTGCGCGGCGCTTGCGAATAGCCCAGCCGATGTCGTTGCCAGCCAGATCGCCCATGCGGAACGGGCCCATCGCGAAACCGAACTTCTCGACAGCCTTGTCCACCTGCTGCGGGCTGCAGCCCTCATCAAGCAGGAAGCCGGCCTGGCGGCTGTACTGCTCGATCATGCGGTTGCCGATGAAGCCATCACAGACGCCGGACACGACAGCCGTCTTCTTGATCTTCTTGCCGATGGCCATGACCGTGCCCAGCACGTCCTTGGCGGTTTCCTTGCCGCGCACCACTTCCAGCAGCTTCATCACGTTGGCCGGGCTGAAGAAGTGCATGCCCACCACGTCCTGCGAACGCTTGGTGAACGACGCGATCTTGTCGACGTCCAGCGTGGAGGTGTTAGAGGCCAGGATGGCGCCGGGCTTGGCGACCGCATCCAGCTGCTTGAACACAGCCTCCTTAACGCCGATTTCCTCGAACACGGCCTCGATGATGAGGTCGCAGTCCTTCAGGTCGTCGTAGCTCAGCGTGGTCGACAGCAGCGCCATGCGAGCGGCGTACTTGTCCTCCTTCAGCTTGCCCTTCTTCACCTGGGCTTCGTAGTTCTTCTTGATCGTGGCCACACCACGGTCCAGCGCTTCCTGCTTGGTCTCCAGGATGGTGACCGGCAGGCCGGCGTTCAGGAAGTTCATCGAGATGCCGCCACCCATCGTGCCGGCGCCGATGACGCCCACCTTGGCGACGGTGCGCAGCGGTGTGTCTTCGGGCACGTCGGCAATCTTGCTGGCCACCCGCTCAGCGAAGAACAGGTGGCGCAGCGCCTTCGATTCCGGCGTCAGCATCAGCGCCGCGAAGCCCTCGCGCTCCGCGCGCATGCCGTCGTCGAACTTCAGCTTGACGGCGCCGGCCACAGCCTCCAGGCAGCGCAGCGGCGCCGGGAAGTTCTTGCTCATGCCGCCCACCATGTTGCGGGCGAACTGGAAGTAGGCCTCGGCGTTCGGGTGGCGAGCCTTCAGGTCGCGCACCTTGGGCAACGGGCGCTTGTCGGCCACGTCAGCGGCAAAGGCCACCGCTGCGGCCACCACGTCAGCATCGACGATCTTGTCGAACAGCTTCTGGCCCGGGACCATGGCCAGCATCTGCGCCTCCACCGGCTCGCCGCTGACAATCATGTTCAGCGCGGGCTCCACGCCTAAAGCGCGCGGCAGGCGCTGCGTGCCACCGGCACCCGGCAGCAGGCCCAGCTTCACTTCCGGCAGCGCGACCTTGGTGCCGGTCTGCGCGACCCGGTAGTGGCAGCCCAGGCTCAACTCCAGGCCGCCGCCCATGCAGACGCTGTGGATGGCCGCGACCACCGGCTTGCTGCAGTTCTCGACGACGCCGATCAGGCTCAGCAGGTTGGGCTCGGCCAGCGCCTTGGGGCTGCCGAACTCCTTGATGTCGGCACCGCCGGAGAACGCCTTGCCGGCGCCGGTGATGACCACCGCCGTGACGGCCGGGTCGGCCTCGGCGCGTTCCACGCCGGCGGCGCAGGCCGCGCGGGTGGCGAAACCCAGGCCGTTGACCGGCGGGTTGTCGAGCGTGATCACGGCGACGCTGCCGCGGACTTCGTAATGAGCTGTCATGGGCACGACCTCGGAGTCGAAGAGGGAAGGAAATAGAACGATCGTTCGATTCTAGGCAGCCCGCTTCGGCTGGTCTTGTCCCTGGCGTGACAAGCCCGCATTGCCCTCGCCCGGCGGGCCGCCTAGAGTGCGCGGCCATCGCGCCGGGCCTGGCCCGCGCCCACCGACAATCCCGCCATGCTCATCCCGGTCGTCTACCCCCCGCCCGACGCGTCGCCGCCCAAGGTCTTCACGCCCCCGCCACCGCCCCAGCGGCCGGACGAGATCACGCCGCCCCCACCCCCACCGCCGCCGGCCGGCGGTGAACCGCCCGCGCCGCGCCCCGAGGGCGACGTGCCGCGCCTGCTCTATCTGCTGCGCGTGCTGTGGCTGTGCGCCTTCCCGGTGGGCATCGTGCTAGCCGGCGTGGCTGTGCTGCTGGGACTGGACCAGGCTCGCGAGACGCTGCTGGCGCTGGAAGTGGGCAGCGTGCAGACCGCGCTGCTCGTCGCCACCTTCGGGCTGTGGCTGCTGCTGGCCTGGTACACCAGCCGGCTGCTGCTGGACCGCCGCTTCACGCCCGACTCGCTGGGCGAATGCACCCACCCACGCTTCGCGCTGGCGCTCAGGAGCTGGCTGCCGCGCGTACTCATCACGATCGGTGGCCTGCCTCTCGCGGCCTTCTTCCTGCTGCAGCCGCGCGAGCGGCTCATCGGCGTGGCGCTGCTGGCCGTCACGGCCGCGCTGACGCTGTTCGTGCACAAGCGCCGCGCCTGGCTGCTCAAGCTCGGCGAGGGCTCGCGCCTTGCCCGCTGGCTCGCGCTGAGCTGGCGCCGCGACGCCATCGCCAGTTTCGCCCGCGAGGACCGCATGAGCACGCCGTCGCGCGCGTTGGTCGCAGCGATGCTGGTGCTGCAATGGGCCGTGTTCGCCGCGCTGCTGGCCTGGCCCGAGGCCACGGCGCGCGCCTTCGGCGCCCCGGCTCTGGTGCTGCTGGCACTGGGCAGCTGGATCGTGTTCGGCGGCATCCTGCTGACCTATGTGCCCAAGGCGCTGTTCGGCTATCCGCTGACGGCGCTGCCGCTGCTGCTGTTCGCGCTGTTCGCGCCGCTGAACGACAACCACCGCGTGGCTGACCCCGAGCGCAGCGCCTCCCGCCCCAACCTCAACCGCCAGCCCGCCGAGGCCTGGCTGCAGGGCTGGCTGCGCACCGTGGGCGCCGACGGCAAGCGCCCGCTGGTCATCGTGGCCGCCGCCGGCGGCGCATCGCGCGCTGCCTACTGGAGCAGCGCGGCGCTGGCGCGGCTGCAGGATCTGGGCGAGCAGGACGGCGTCAACTTCGCCGACGCCGTTTTCACCATCAGCGGCACCTCCGGCGGCGCGCTCGGCGCGGCCAGCTTCGTCGCCGCGCTGGACGCGCGCCGCCAAGCCCAGGACACCACCGCCTGCACGCCCTGGAAGCTGGTGCGTGACTTCACCGGCCAGGACCACCTCGCCGCGCCAGTGGGCGGCCTGCTGTATGCCGACCTGATGCAGCGCTTCCTGCCGGTTGCCTTCCCTGGGGCCGACCGTTCGCTGATGCTGGAGCAGGTGTGGGCGCGCGACTGGCCTCGCAGTCTGGCTCGCCACTGCCCGGCCCGCGCCGCCGCCCACCCCAACCCCTGGGACGACGCCATGACGGCGCTGCACGGCCGCGCCACGCCCGCCGAGTGGCTGCCGCTGCTGGCGCTGAATAGCGCCGCGCTGGCGCGCGGCCAGCGCGTCTACCAAAGTGACTACCTGCTGAGCGGCGGCGACGGCCTGGACTTGCTGGACCCGACGCTGGGGCTGGACGTGGACCGCCTGACCCTGGCCCAGGCCGTGCACAACAGCGCCCGCTTCCCCTACATCAGCCCGAGTGCGGCCGTGCCATTCAAGCAGGCCCACAAGGGCGGCGAGAACGGCAACACCGACGACGCGAGCGACAAGGGCCGCGTGTGGGACCGCCTCGGCGACGGGGGCTATGTGGAAGCCAGCGCGACGCTGGCGCTGGCCGACCTGCTGCGCGAGCTGGAAGCCGGCGGCCGGCTGAAGGCCTGCAAGCCCGAGGACGACTGTGCGGCCAACGGCATCCTGGACCGCTCGCGGCTGCGGCTGCTGCTGCTGGTCAACAGTCCGTCCGAGGTCGAGGACTGGCTGTGCAGGGACGCCCCGCAGTCCGCCGACGCGCAGCCGCTGGACAGCCGCCGCTATCGCGCGCGCGACATCGCGCTGCACGAGCTGGCCGGCCCGCCACTGGGCATCCTGAACGCCAACGACGCCCGCGGCCGCGATAGCACGGTGGAGCTCATCAAACGCGTCGGCGGCTGTGGCCAGGTGGCCGAGCTGCGCCTGCCCGCCGTGCAGGGCCAGCGGCCGCCGTCCATGAACTGGATGTTGAACGCCGACTCGCGCCGCTTCATCGACGCCGCGCTGCTGGAGAAGCTGTCGGTCAACGACTCGGCCGTTGGCCCGGCCCAGGCCCAGCTCAACGCCCACCTGCGCCAGGCCAAGGGCTGGCTGACGCAGATGAAGGCCGCCACGCCCTGAGTGGCCACGCAGCGGACATGAGGGCGGGCCACAATGCTGCCCGCCATGTCCCGTCTGCTGCTCCTGTTTTTCGCGCCCGCGCGGCGCCCGCTGTGGCGGGCCCTGCTGCTGGCCCTGCTGGCCACCATCACCTGGCTGGCGCTGTCGCCGGACCCCCCAAAAGTCCACACCGGCTGGGACAAGGCCAACCACGCGCTGGCCTTCGCGGCGCTGGCCTTCAGCGCCGTCTGGGCGCTGTGGCCCCGGCCGCGCCAATGGCTGCTGTGGCTGGCGCCAGCCCTGCTGGCCTACGGCGGCTTCATCGAGATCGCACAAAGCTTCACGACGCAGCGCCAGGCCGACTGGGCGGACCTGCTGGCCGACAGCATCGGCATCGCGCTGGGGCTGCTGGCCGCGTGGCCGTTGGGCTGGCTGGCCCGCCGACAAGCCGCCGTCATCCTGGGGATGCCGTCGTCGCACTGACATCACGCTGGCAGCAGGCTGCGCTAGCGTCAGCGCATGACGCCCGATGCCCTGTCCTCGCTGCTGCACCGCACCCGCGCCCACTCGCTGGCCCTGGCGGCGTCGCTGTCCGATGAGGACGCGCAGCTGCAGTCCATGCCCGATGCCAGCCCGGCCAAATGGCACCTGGCGCACACGACGTGGTTCTTCGAGACGCTGGTATTGGCGCCGCACCTGCCGGGCTACCGCGTCTTCGACGAGCGCTGGCCGCGCCTGTTCAACAGCTACTACGAGAGCCTGGGCCCGCGCCACGCGCGCCCGCAGCGCGGCCTGCTGAGCCGGCCCTCACTGGCAGAGGTCAAGGCCTATCGCCAGCATGTCGACGCGGCGCTGGCCACCCTGCTGCCCGTCGCGCCACCGGCGGTCGACGCGCTCGTCGAGCTGGGCTGTCACCACGAGCAACAGCACCAGGAGCTGTTGCTGACGGACATCCTGCACGCGTTCTCGTGCAACCCGCTGCTGCCCGCTTACGCCACGGGCGCTCCGGCGGCGGTTGAGCCCCCCGACCAGGGATGGCTGCAGCACCCCGGCGGCATCGTTGACATCGGCCATGCCGGCAACGGCTTCGCGTTCGACAACGAAGGCCCGCGCCATGCCGCGCTGTTGACGCCGTTTGAGATCAGCAACCGCCTCGTCACCTGCGGCGAGTACGCCGACTTCGTCGAGGCCGGCGGCTACCAGGAGCCGCTGCTGTGGCTGTCCGACGGCTGGGCTGCCGTGCAGGCCCAGGGCTGGCAGCGCCCGCTTTACTGGCTGGAGGACGGCCGCGTGTTCGGGCTGCACGGCGCGCAGGCGATGGACGCCCAGGCGCCCGTCACGCAGCTCAGCTTTTACGAGGCCTGCGCCTTCGCCGAATGGGCCGGCGCGCGGCTGCCCACCGAGTTCGAGTGGGAAGCCGCCAGCGGCTTGCCAGGCTTTGCCCAGGCCGCTGATCGGGCCTGGCAGTGGATGCGCTCCAGCTACGCACCCTACCCCGGCTTCAAGCCAGCCGCCGGCGCCGTCGGCGAATACAACGGCAAGTTCATGGTGGGCCAGCAGGTACTGCGCGGCGGCAGCCTCGCGACACCGCTCGGCCATGCGCGCCCGAGCTACCGCAATTTCTTCCCGCCGGCGGCGCGCTGGCAGTTCAGTGGCGTGAGGCTCGCACGATGAAACCAGAACTCGATGGGCACACCACCGGCGCCCCGTCCGAGAGCAGCCCGTTTGCTGCCGATCTGCATGCGGCGCTCGGCCGCACGCCCAAGGCCATCTCGCCCAAGTATTTCTACGACGAGGCGGGTTCCCGGCTGTTCGAGCAGATCTGCGAACTACCCGAGTACTACCCGACCCGCACGGAACTCGCGCTGCTGCACACGCATGCCGTCGACATGACCACACAGTTCGGCCCGCAGGTGCAGTTGGTGGAGTACGGCGCCGGCGCGCTGCACAAGGTGCGCCTGCTGCTGGACGCGATGCCATACGACAGTGTGCAGTTCGTGCCGGTGGACATCTCCGGTACGCACCTGCTGGCGGCGTGCGACGGCCTGGCTGCCGACTACCCTGGCCTCACCATCCAGCCGCTGGTGGCCGACTTCACGCGGCCGCACACGCTGCCGCCCTGCCCTGACGGCACGCGCCGCGTGGGCTTCTTCCCGGGCTCCAGCATCGGCAACTTCACGCCGGCCGAGGCCGATGCCTTCTTGCGCCTGGCGGCCGCCGAGCTGGCCGGCGGCGGCCTGCTGATCGGCATCGACCTCGTGAAGGACCACGGCGTCCTGCACGCCGCCTACAACGACGCGGCCGGCGTGACCGCAGCGTTCAACCTCAATGTGTTGGATCGCGCTCGCAAAGAGTTGGGCGCCGAGTTCCCGGCCGACGGCTTCGAGCACCTGGCCTTTTACAACCCGGCCTACCGGCGCATCGAGATGCACCTGCGCGCCGCGCGGGCACTGACGCTGCAACTGGGCGGGGAGGTCTACGTGTTCCACGAGGGCGAGACGCTGCACACGGAGCATTCGCACAAGTACACGGTGACGGCCTTCCAGGCGGTGGCGCAGCGCGCTGGGTTCACGCCGGGCAAGGTGTGGACGGATCCGAACCGGTGGTTTGCGGTGTTGTGGCTGGAATCCCAGGCTCTTTGATCCACGCGCTCAGATCGCCAGGCGCTCCCGCACGCCGTCCGCCTTCATGGTGCCCCCCCCCCGCCCGCGCATGACGATTTCGCCGCGCTGCATCAGCAGGTACTGGTCGGCCAGTTCCTCGCAGAAGTCGTAGTACTGCTCCACGAGCACCACGCACAGGCCCTTGTCGTGGGCTAGGTGCTTGATGACTCGGCCGATGTCCTGAATGACATTGGGCTGGATGCCTTCGGTGGGTTCGTCCAGCAGCAGCACCTTCGGGCCCGGCGCGAGCGCACGGGCGATCGCGAGCTGCTGTTGCTGGCCGCCCGAGAGGTCGCCGCCACGGCGGTTGCGCATCTGCGCGAGCACCGGGAAAAGCTGGAACAGCTCGTCGCGCAGCGGCGTGCCGGCGGGCTGGCTGGCCAGGCCCATCTGCAGGTTCTCCAGCACCGTGAGCCGGCCGAAGATCTCGCGGCCCTGCGGCACGTAGCCCAGGCCGGCGCGCACGCGCTGGTGGGTCTTGAGCTTGTCGATGGCCTCGCCGGCCAGCGTGATGCTGCCGGACGTGACCGGCACGACGCCCATCAGGCTTTTCAGCAGCGTCGTCTTGCCGACCCCGTTGCGGCCCATGACGACGGTGATCTCGCCCGGCTTCAGGTCAAAGCCCAGGCCGCGCAGGATGTGCGAGCCGCCGTAGTGCTTGTGCAGGTCCTGCACCTTCAACAGGTCATCGGCCAAGGTACACCTCGATCACTTTCTCATCGGACTGCACCGTCGCCATCGTGCCTTCCGCCAGCGTCTTGCCTTCATGCAGCACGGTCACCGTGCGGTGCGCGCCGGCCAGCGTCGCAACGAAGCTCATGTCGTGCTCGACGACGACCAGCGAGTGCTTGCCTTCCAGGCTCAGGAAGAGCTCGGCCGTGCGCTCGGTCTCCTCGTCCGTCATGCCCGCGACGGGTTCGTCCAGCAGAAGCAGCTTGGGGTCCTGGGCCAGCAACATGCCGATCTCCAGCCACTGCTTCTGGCCGTGGCTCAGCATGCCGGCAACGCGTTCACGATCCTCGATCAGATGCACGGTCTTCAGCAGCTCATCCAGCCGGTCACGCTGCGCGCCGCTGAGCCTGGCCCGCATCGCGACCCTTGCGCGGCGGTCGCCGGCCAGGGCCAGCTCCAGGTTCTCGGTGACGCTCAGCGCCTCGAAGACGGTGGGCTTCTGGAACTTGCGGCCGATGCCCGCACGGGCGATCTGCTGCTCGTTCATCTGCCGCAGGTCGAGGTTGCTGCCGAAGAAGACGCGGCCGCTGTCGGGCTTGGTCTTGCCGGTGATGCAGTCCATCGTCGTCGTCTTGCCAGCGCCGTTGGGGCCGATGACGCAGCGCAGCTCGCCCACACCGATAGTGAAGCTCAGGCCGCCCAGCGCCTGGAAGCCGTCGAACGCGACCTTGAGGTCTTCGACGTACAACGCCACACCCTGGTTGAAGATGGGCTCGCCGGCAGTGGCGATGCGGGTGATGGCGCGCGAGCGTGTCTCGGCGCCGGCTTCGAGCAGTTCTGGGGTCATCGCTTGAACCTCTTGGCGAGGCCCGCCAGGCCGGTCGGCAGGAACAACGTCACGGCAATGAACAAGGCACCCAGCACATACAGCCAGCCCTCCGGCCACCAGACCGTGAACACCGACTTGGTGCCGTTAACAAAGAAGGCGCCCAGCACCGGCCCGATCAGCGTACCGCGGCCGCCGACAGCCGCCCAGATGGCCATCTCGATGCTGGCCGCCGGGCTCATCTCGCTGGGGTTGATGATGCCGACCTGCGGCACGTAGAGGACGCCGGCCAGCGCACACATCAGCGCGGAGATCACGTAGGCGCTGAGCTTGAACGCGACCGGGTCGTAGCCCAGGAAGCGCACGCGGCCCTCGGCATCGCGGATGGCCTGCAGGATGCGGCCCCAGCGGCTGTTCGTGAGCCAGCGCGCCACCAGGTAGCAGCCGATGAGCGCCACGCCGCTGGCCACGCACAGCGCCACCTTCATGCCCGGCGTGTTGATCGCGATGCCGGCAATGCGCTTGAAGTCGGTGAAGCCGTTGTTGCCGCCGAAGCCGGTCTCATTGCGGAAGAACAGCAGCATGGCCGCCACCGTCAGCGCCTGCGTGATGATGGAGAAGTACACGCCCTGGATGCGCGAGCGGAAGGCGAAGTAGCCGAACACGGCGGCCAGCAGGCCCGGCACCGCCAGCGCCAGGAAGACCTGGCCGACCAGCGAGTCGCTCAAGCCCCAGTGCCAGGGCAGCTCCTTCCAGTTCAGGAAGACCATGAAGTCCGGCAGGTCCGACTGGTATTGCCCGTCACGGCCGATCTGGCGCATTAGGTACATGCCCATGCCATAGCCCCCAAGGGCAAAGAAGAGCCCATGGCCCAGCGACAAGATGCCGCCGAAACCCCAGATGAGGTCCAAGGCCAGGGCACAAATGGCAAAGCAAAGGAACTTGCCCAGCAGGCCTACGTAGAACTCGCTGAGGTGCAGCGGGTGGCCCGCCGGGAAGGCGAGGTGCAGGAAGGGCACAAGCAGCGTGAGGGCTGCGACGGCGATGAACAGCGTCTTCTTCATTCGACGCTCCGGCCCTTGAGGGCGAACAGGCCTTGCGGCTTTTTCTGGATGACGAGCACGAGCAGCAGCAGCAGCGCGATCTTGGCGAGCACCGCCCCCTGCCAGCCTTCCAGCAGCTTGGACAGCACGCCCAGGCCCAGGCCCGCGTAGACGGTGCCGGCCAGCTGGCCCACGCCGCCCAGCACGACCACCATGAAGGCGTCAACGATGTAGCTCTGGCCTAGGTCCGGGCCGACGTTGCCGATCTGGCTCAGCGCGCAGCCCGCCAGGCCGGCGATGCCGGAGCCCAGCGCAAACGCCATCGTGTCGACCCGCGCGGTGTTGACGCCCACACAGGCGGCCATGCGGCGGTTCTGCGTGACGCCGCGCACCATCAGGCCCAGGCGCGTCTTGGCGAGCAAGGCGCCCATGCCGACGAGCACCAGCGCGGCGAACACGAGGATGGCCAAGCGGTTGTAGGGCAGCGTGAGGTTGGGCAGCAGCGCCCAGCCGCCGGAGAGCCACGCGGGGTTTTCCACCGCCACGTTCTGCGCGCCGAACAGCGTGCGCACGGCCTGCATCAGCACGAGGGAGATGCCCCAGGTGGCCAGCAGCGTTTCCAGCGGCCTGCCGTAGAGCCAGCGGATGACGCTGCGCTCCATCGCGGCGCCCACCAGCGCCGCGACGAGGAAGCTGGCGGGCAGCGCCAGCCACAGGTAGTAGTCGAAGGCCGCGGGCGCCCAGGCACGGAAACCTTGCTGCACCATGTAGGTCGCATAGGCGCCCACCATCAGCAGCTCGCCGTGGGCCATGTTGATGACGCCCATCAGGCCGTAGGTGATGGCCAAGCCCAGCGCCACCAGCAGAAGCACCGAGCCCAGGCTCAAGCCCGAGAACAGCAGTTGCGCGCGCTCGCCCCAAGCGAGGCGGTCGGCAATGTCGGCGGCGGCCTTCTGCATGACGGACTTGGCGGCCGGGTCGGTCTCGGCGGCCAGCTTTTCAAGCAGCAGTGCGCGCGTGGCGGGGTCGGCGCTGCCGGCCAGTTCGAGCGCCGCCGCCTTGCGCTGCGCGGCGTCGGTGGACGACAGCCTGGCGCCGGCCTGCAGCGCATTCAGCTGCGCGCGCAGTCCGCCGTCACTCTCGGCATCCAGTGCCTTCTCGAACAGCGGCAGCTTGGACGCATCGGCGTCCTCGCGCAGCGTGGCCAGAGCCTTGGCGCGGGTGTCGCGGTCGGGAGAGAACAGGTCCAGCCCGGCCAGCGCCGCGTCGATCTCGCGACGCATGCGGTTGTTGAGCAGCGGCTCTTCGGCATCGGCCGGCGGCTCCGCACCCTCGGCGACGACGACGGCCTGCCCCGCCTTGACGCGCACACGGCCGTCCTGCAGCGCACGTAGGAAAGGCCCGAGCGAGGCGTCGCCCGCGGCCAAGGCCTGCTGCAGCGCCGCCACGCGGTCGTCACTCTCACCCGCTGCAATGCGGTTGGCCAGCTCGGGCTGCAGAGCCCACGCCGACCACCCGCTCAGCGCCAGCAGGCATCCCAGTAAAAGTCGTTTGATCATGAAGACCTACGCGAAGGCAAACAAGTGACGCGCGCAGCGCGCACGTCCCTCCAGCGGCCGCCGTGGATCTGGCTCTGCCAGTCCACCAGCGGCGCCCCCTCGAAGGGGGCCGCAGCTTTGCTGCGGTAGGGGGTGAGCCTTATTTCGTGGGCTCGTCCTTCTTGCCCTTGTTCTCGGGGATGTGCGGGCTCCACGGCTGGGCCTTGACGGGGCCGGGCGTCTTCCACACCACGTTGAACTGGCCGTCCGCCTTCACCTCGCCGATGAAGACCGACTTGTGCAGGTGGTGGTTCTTCTCGTCCATCTTGGACGTGATGCCCGAAGGCGCCGTGAAGGTCTGGCCGGCCATGGCGGCGATGACCTTGTCGGTGTCGGTGCTCTTGGCCTTGGTCACCGCCTGCGCCCACATGTTGATGCCGATGTAGGTGGCCTCCATCGGGTCGTTGGTCAGCGGCTTGTCCTTGTGGCCGGCAATGTTCTTGGCCTTGGCATAGGCAGCCCACTTCTTCGTGAAGGCGTCGTTGGCTGGCGCCTTGATGGACATGAAATAGTTCCAAGCGGCCAGGTGGCCCTGCAGCGGCTTGGTGTCCACGCCGCGCAGTTCTTCCTCACCCACGGAGAAGGCCACCACCGGCACGTCCGTCGCCTTCAGACCCTGGTTGCCCAGTTCCTTGTAGAAGGGCACGTTGGAGTCGCCGTTGATGGTGGACACGACGGCGGTCTTTTTGCCTTCGGACGCGAACTTCTTGATCTTGGCGATGATGGATTGGTAGTCCGCATGGCCGAAGGGGGTGTAGTCCTCCATGATGTCGGCATCGGCAACGCCCTTGCTCTTCAGGAAGGCGCGCAGGATCTTGTTCGTGGTGCGCGGGTACACGTAGTCGGTGCCCAGCAGCACGAAACGCTTGGCGCCGCCACCGTCCTTGCTCATCAGGTATTCGACGGCGGGGATGGCCTGCTGGTTGGGCGCGGCCCCCGTGTAGAACACGTTCTTGCTGAGCTCTTCACCCTCGTACTGCACAGGGTAGAACAGCAGCGAGTTGGTCTGCTCGAAGACCGGCAAGACCGACTTGCGGCTCACCGAGGTCCAGCAGCCGAACACGACGGCGACCTTGTCCTGCGAGATCAGCTGCTTGGCCTTCTCGGCGAACAGCGGCCAGTTGGAGGCCGGGTCCACGACGACCGGCTCCAGCTTCTTGCCGAGCAGACCGCCCTTGGCGTTGATCTCGTCGATGGCCATCAGCACGGTGTCCTTCAACACCGTTTCGGAGATGGCCATGGTGCCGGACAGGGAATGGAGCACGCCCACCTTGATGGTGTCGGCGGCAAAGGCGGCGGGGGTGGCAAACAGGCTGGCGGCAGCGGCCAGGGCAAGTGCAGAACGGCGAAGCATCGGGTAAGCCTCCAAGTTGGATGTGTGAGGGATCGAGGTAGCCGAAGAGCACTGAGCGCAAGGCCCGTGCCAGCTTCGTGCACTTCGTCACATCGGTGACCCACCCTGGGCTTGCACGGTTATGGGATGGTCAAGCACCTCCAGCGTGCCATCCGCACCGCTTGTGTACCGCAGCATTTGCGAGCCGCACAAAAACGGGACGAAGGCGCCCCGATTTGTGGCTTGCGGGTAGACCCTAGGCCGACAAACAGGCCGTGATGGTGCCGTCGCAGGCACCGAAGCCGATGCGTCGGAATCCTGGCTTCACTGCAAACGCGCGCAGGCCGAGTTGGTCACCATCGAGCACGAAGCTGCGCTGTTCACCGTTCGGCAGGGTGAAGGCTTGCTTGCCGCCGCCGGTCAACTCCAGCAGCGAGCCGGCCTCCTCGGGCGCCGGGCCGCTGAGGGTGCCGGTGCCCAGCAGGTCACCGGGCTGCAGGTTGCAGCCGTTGCTGGCGTGATGGGTCAGCATCTGCGCGAGCGACCAGTAGGCGTGGCGCAGGTTGGAGCGCGACAGCCGCGTGGGCTCGCTCATCGCGGGCGTCTTGAACCAGACCTCCAGCTCGATGTCGAACGCCGCGTTCGCACGGTGCGCCGGCGAGTCGAGGTAGGGCAACGGCTGCGGGTCTTCGGCCGGCCGCGTGAACGGGATGCGGAACGGCGCCAGCGCTTCCATCGTGACGATCCACGGCGAGATCGTCGTGCCGAAGTTCTTCGCCAGGAATGGGCCCAGCGGCTGGTACTCCCAGGGCTGGATGTCGCGGGCCGACCAGTCGTTCAACAGCGTCAGGCCGAACGCGTGTTCGTCGGCCTCGTCGATGGAGAACGGCTCGCCCAGCGCATTGCCGGGGCCGACGAACAGGCCCAGCTCCAGTTCGCAGTCGACGCGGGCACTGGGCTTGAAGACGGGCACGTCGGCATCGGGCGGCTTGACCTGGCCCCTGGGCCGGCGCAGCGGCGTGCCGCTGACGACGATGGAGCTGCTGCGGCCGTGGTAGCCGATGGGCACCCACTGGTAGTTGGGCAGCAGCGGGTTGTCCGGGCGGAACAGGCGGCCGACGGCGCGGGCGTGGTGGATGCCGGTGTAGAAGTCGGTGTAGTCGCCGATGCGGCAGGGCAGCGCGAACTCGGCCTGGGCCTGGGGCACCAGCGCCACCTCGGGCGCACCGGCCTTGAGCGTGTCGAAGAGGCGATGGCGCAGGGCCCGGCGCTCGGCGCTGGGGCGGGCCATCACGGCGTTGAGATCGGCAATGCCCCAGGCGCTCAGGTCCAGGATCTGGTCGCCGATGCCGACGCCGACGCGCAAGGGCTCCAGCGTGCCGGCGCGGCGGAACGAGCAGAACGGCAGGTTCTGCAGCGGGAAGTCGGTGGCGGGGTCGTTGGCGGACGCAACCCAGGAGAGGACGGCGGCGTCGTGCGTATGGTCGAGTTGGGGATCAAGCATGGAAGTTGTCTTTCAGGTCGCGCCAGCAGTCGGCGTAGGTCGTCTCCAGCGGCGCGTCGTTCAACGCCCAGGCCGTGGGCTTGAGCGGCCAGCGGGTCTCGAACATGAAGGCCAGCGTGGCGTCCAGCTTGTGGGGCTTGAGCTCGGCGCCGCTGGCCTTGTCGAAGGCCTCGGCGTCGGGGCCGTGCGGCACGTAGCTGTTGTGCAGGCTGGCGCCGCCGGGCTTGAAGCCTTCGGGCTTGGCGTCGTACTGGCCCAGCACCAAGCCCATGAACTCGCTCATCACGTTGCGGTGGTACCAGGGCGGGCGGAAGGTGTCCTCGGCCACCATCCAGCGCGGCGGGAAAATGACGAAGTCGACGTTGGCCCAGCCGGGCGTGTCGCTGGGGCTGGTGAGCACCGTGAAGATGCTGGGGTCCGGGTGGTCGAAGCTGACGGTGTTGATCGTCATGAAGCGCGACAGGTCGTAGCGGTACGGTGCGAGGTTGCCGTGCCAGGCGACGACGTTGAACGGGCTGTGCGGCTGCGTCGCCCGCCACAGCTGGCCGCCATGGCGCTTGACGATCTCGTAGGCACCCGCCGACGTGGGGGCCTCATCTTCGTACCAGGCCACCGGCGCCTCGAAGTCACGCGCGTTGGCCAGGCCGTTGGAGCCGATGGGCCCCAGCTCCGGCAGACGGAACGCGGCGCCCAGGTTCTCGCAGACGTAGCCGCGCGCGGGCACGTCCAGCGGGTCCACCTTGAAGGCCATGCCGCGTGGCAGCAGCGCGATGAAGCCGGGCGCCACCTCCAGGCGGCCCAGCTCGGTGGTGATGAGCAGCCGGCCCTGCTGCGGCACGACGAGCATCTCGCCATCGGCGTTGACCAACGCGCGACGGCCCATAGGGCGGGTGGCGACGAAGGCCAGCGCCGTCATGCCGCCCACGCCAGGCTCGCCGTTGACGGCATAGCTGCGCAGGCCGTCGACGAAATCGCCGTCACTGACGTCCAATTGCGAGGGCCCCCAGCGCAACGGATCAGGCGGCGCGGCCTCGCCCTGCGCGGCACCGCTCTTCCACGTCGCGTGCGGCAGCGGCCGGTAGCCGCCCACCACCACCGAGGGCTGGCGGCGGTAGAGCCACGTGCGCTGGTTGTCGGCGCGCGGCGCGGTGAAGGCGCTGCCGGACAGCAGTTCGGCATACAACCCGTGGGCGCAGCGCTGCGGGCTGTTGCGGCCCACGGGCAGCGCACCGGTGCGGGCCTCGCTCTGGTGCTGGTTGCCGAAGCCGGCGAGGTAGGTCGGGTCAGTCATGGGGTGCTGGGGCATGGTGAGCGAGGGCGAAGGCTTGCCGAAGCACCTCGCGGTCGCCGATGTGGTTGCACAGGATGAGGGTCAGCCGCGCCAGCCAGTCGGCCGCGGCCTCATCGGACAGGTCGGCCTGCGCAGCGATGAGCTCGGCGTAGAAGTCGTCCGCCTCTGCACCGAAATGTGAGGTCAGCGTCAATTTAGACATGGGGCCTCCCGAGGGCGCGGGCGAGCGCCGGCCGCACGGCGTCAGCGTCGAAGCGGCGCCAGCGCGCGGCGATGATGGCGTCGGGCCGCACCAGATAGACGCTGCCAGCTGCTGCGCCGTAGCGACGCGCAGCAACGCCATCGGCCGGCAGCGTGAGGACGCGCAGCCCTGCCAGTTCAACCGCCCAGCCAAAGGCCAGCAGCGCAAAGCCGCCAGCCAGGCACTCGAGCAGCCATCCTCCGTCGTCCAGCGGTGCGTCGGGCGCGGGCCAGCCGGGCGCGGGGCCGGCGGCCCAGTGGGCGTCGTCGGGCGTGCTGAGCGGCGATTCCAGGTGCTCGGTGGGCAGCGACAGCCGGCCGCTGTTGACCAGCGGCTTGGCGAAGTCGGCATGCGCGGCGAGGTCCAGCGCGGCCTTGCGCAGGCGGCGGCTGAGCGCGGTCTTGGGGCTGATGAAATCGGTGGCGCGGGTCGAGTGGCCAATGTTGTCGTCGGCCGCCTCCATGCGCTCGAACTCGTAGGCGTCGAGCAGGCCCTCGCCGCCCTCCCCCCTCACCACCGCCGCGAGCTTCCAACCGAGGTTGTCGGCGTCCTGCACGCCGCTGTTGGCGCCACGCGCACCGAAGGGCGAGACCTGGTGCGCTGCATCGCCAGCCAGCAGCACACGGCCCACGCGAAAGCGCTCGGCGCGCCGGCACGCGAACTGGTAGATGGACGACCAGGCCAGCTCGAACGACGCGCCGCCCAGCATGGCGGCAACGCGGCGCTGGATGCGCTCGGGCTGGCGCTCGGCCTCCACGTCGGCATCGCGCCCCAGCTGGAAGTCGATGCGCCACAAACCGCCGGCCTGGGCGTGCAACAGCACGGAATGCTCAGGATGGAACGGCGGGTCGAACCAGAACCAGCGCTCGGGCGTGGCCGGGTCCAGACCACGCGGCCGCGCGCCGGGCGCCAGGCGCACGTCGGCGATCAGGAAGCGGTCCTCGAACACCTGGCCCGTGAAGCCCACGCCCAACAGCGTTCGCGTGGGGCTGCGCGCGCCGTCGCAGGCCACTACCCAGTCGGCGCGCATGTCGAACAGGCCATCGGGCGTGCGAACCTTGAGCGTCACGCCGTCGTCGTCCTGCTCCAGGCCGATCAGTTCGTGCCGGCCACGCAATTCGATGCGTTGCTCCAGCTGCACGGCGCGCACGAGGCGGGCCTCCACCTGGTCCTGCTGCAGGTTGACCATTGCAGGCATCTTGTGGCCGTCTTCCGGCAGCAAGTCGAAGTGATAGGCCTCGCGCTCGCCATGGAATACGCGGCCACGCTGCCAGCGCACGCCCTCGCGGGCGACAACCTCGCCCACGCCGAGGCGGTCGAACACCTCCAGCGTCTTCTTGGCCCAGCAGACGGCGCGCGAGCCGCTGCCGATGTGGTCGCTGTCGTCGATGACGACGACGGGCACGTCGCGCTTCGCCAGGTCCAGCGCCAGCGTCAGCCCCACCGGGCCGGCGCCGACGATGACGACCGGCCGGCGCTGCGACTGGCCGGCGCGCTGCTCCAGGCTCTGGTGGTAGGGGTAGCGTGGCAGGTCCATCGCGGTCAGGCGCCTTCGAGGGCCTTCCACATCTCGATGTCGCGCTCGGCCGTCCAGATGCGCGGATGCACCGTGCCGCCGGCCTCGTCGTAGGCGCGGGTCACGTCGAACGGCATGCAGTGGTCGAAGATGACCCAGTGGCCGTAGGTCGGCCGCAGCGCCGCCATCGTGCGCTGGTAGACGGCCTTCAACTCCTCCCCCGCCTGCACGCCGACCTGCACGGCCGCGTACAGCTCGCTGACGAAGGCGCGTGTGCCGGCCAGCCCCGCGGCCACCTGCTCGGCGCCCTTCAGCGCCGGGCCGCGGCCGGGCACCAGCGCGGCGGCATCCAGCTTGGCGATGGCATCCAGCGTGGCCGGCCAGTCGGCAAAGTGGGCGTCGCCGCAGTACGGCGTGGCGTCGAACTCCACGAGGTCGCCGCTGAACAGCACGCGCTCGCCCGGCAGCCAGGCCACCGTGTCGCCTGCCGTGTGGCCGCGGCCCGGGGAGAACATCTCGACCTTCACACCACCCAGGTCCAGCGTGAGCCGGCCGCTGAACGTCAGCGTCGGCCAGGTCAACCCCGCGGGCACCGATTCGACGTTGCGGAACAGCCGCGGGAAGCGGCCGATCTCGCTGGCCTTGTCCTGCTCACCGCGCTCCTGAATGAGGGCCAGCGTCGCGTCGCTGGCAATCACCTGCTCCAAGCCCTCGGCCTTGAACGCCGACGCGCCGAGCACGCGCACCGCGTGGTAATGGCTCAGCAGCACGTACTTGATGGGCACCGCGCTGACCTCGCGGATGCGGCGGATCACGTCGGCCGCCATGACGGGCGTGGCCTGGGTGTCGATCACCATCGCCGCGTCGCGGCCGATGACGATGCCGGTGTTCGGATCGCCCTCGGCGGTGTACGCCCAGGCGTGCTCGGACAGGCGCTCGAAGGTGACCTGCTTTTCTTCCAGGTCGGCTTGTGAGGCAAAGGCTTTGGCGGTCATGGGGCGGTCTCCTGCAAGGTTCGAAATTTATCCTATTGCAAATCAATTCATCAATATAGAATTTTCCACATGGATGACAGCAAGAGCCCGCGCGGCATTCAGAGCATCGAGGTTGGCGGCCAGTTGCTGCTGGCTCTGGCCCACCACGGCCGGCCCATGGCGCTGAAGGACCTGGCGCGCGAGGCTGGCATGACGCCGGCCAAGGCCCACCCCTATCTGGTGAGTTTCATCAAGCTGGGCCTGGTGGAACAGGACGGCGGCAGTGGCCGGGCCGGGCTCTATGGCCTGGGCCCGCTGGCCATGCAGCTGGGCCTGATCAGCCTGCAGCAGTACGACCCGGTGCGGCTGGCCACGCCGGTCATCGAGGAGCTGGCGCTGCGGCTGGGCCACACGGTGGCCATCGCGGTGTGGGGCACGCAGGGGCCCACCATCGTGCGGGTGGCAGAGGGGCCGACGCCGGTGCACATCAGCATGCGTCACGGCACGGTGATGAGCGTGGGGGGCACGGCGTCGGGCCGGCTGTTCGCCGCCTGGCGCGCGGCAGAGGCCGCAGCCCTGCGCCAGCCACTGCCGGCGGCCGAGTCGCTGGCCGAGATCCGGGCCCAGGGTTGTGCCACGTCGCGCGACAGCGTGGTGGCAGGCGTCAGCGCGGCGGCCGCGCCGGTGTTCGAGGCCTCAGGGCGTCTGGTGCTGACGCTGACCGCCATCGGCGCCAGCCCCGGCTTCGACACCACGCTGGACGGCGCACCCGTGCAGGCCTTGCGAGAAGCGGCTGCCGGGCTGTCACGCCGCCTGGGCGGCGCGGCCTGAACGGGCAGCGAAGGCTCAGCTGATCTTGGCCAGCATCGCGGCCTCGGTGGCCGCGTCCCAGAACAACGGGTAGAGGCTGCGAGAGGTGGCCATCTTCTCGGGTTGGCCGCCCAGCAGCGAGATTTGCTCGCGCGCATGGGACAGCTCCATGCTCATCAACACGGCCGGCGCGTCCACGCGCGGGTTGTGGCGCGCCGAGGTGTAGGGCATGAAGCCCAGCCAACGGCGGTAGAACGCCACATGGCGCGGGTTCACCTCGATGATGAGGCGCTCGAAACGCGCGCGCCGGTGGGCGTGCAGGTAGCCCAGGTGGAAGACCTGCGCCAGCAAGCGCTTGGGGTCGTGCGAATGCTTGTCCACCGCCAGCGCGCCGAACTCGCAGAGCTTGATGCCGGCGGCCCGCCACTCGGCCAGCTCCTCGGCGAACAGCAGGTCGGCCTTGAGACCGCCCACGCCATCGAAGCGCACGCTCAGCGTGCCGACGATCTTGTCGCCGTCCCGCGCCGTGCAGACGACGTCACCATCCTCGTTGCGGCTGCTGAAGCGCTCCCGGCTGACCGCCAGCCCACGGTCGCCGTAGCGACGCTCGACCAGACCCAGGGCTTCGCCGTCTAAAGAGCCGAAGTCGCTGTTCAACTCCAGGGGCGGGCCGCCGAAGGGGTTGAGAGGCGCACGCCGGCTTTCTTGAAAAAGGGAAATCATCAACGGCATCCAGGAAAGGTCGCCCGAAGGCGGAGCGTTGGAGTCTAGGGACGGAAACGTGACTTTTCCCAGCACCTCACACATGGAAACATGTGATTTCCCCTAGAACTTGGGGGGTGCGAATGTGGGATGCATCGCGCTGCAGAGGCGGCGAGGGCACGAAAAAGGCCACGCAAGCGTGGCCTCGACAGTGGGCGGAAACCCGCCTCACCTCGTGCGCCGGCGCGCTCAGGCCGCGTAGCGGGCCGCCAGACGGTTCATGTTGCCCATGGACAGGCGGTGCAGCTCGATCAGGCCGATCAGGCCGTTGCGGTGCAGTTGCAGCACCTTGTCGTCCGGCAGCTCGCTGTACTTCTTCTCGTCCAGCGCCAGGAAGCCTTCGACATCCAGTTTCTCGCCGTTGGGCAGCGTGGCCTCGAAGCGCATGTCCTGCAGCAGGTCCATCTCGACCAGCAGGTTGCAGATCAGGCGGGTGCGCTCGGCTTCCTGCTCGAAGTTCTCGAGGAAGCTGCGGGCGTTCAGCAGGAACTCGGTGGGCTCGCCGTTGTTGAACAGCGCCTCGCCGGTGGTCTCACCGAAGCCTTCCCACTTGCTGTCGAAGCAGACGGCCAGGTTGTTGGCGTTGCCGTCCAGGCGGGCCATCGCGAACGGGTAGCGGCGCACATAAGCCGGCACGTAGTTGGCGTTCCACTTGTCGCCGTCGACGAACAGGTTGGAGCCGGCCTTCAGGCCCAGCACAGCCAGCGGGGCCACGGGCGGCTTGCCGTCGGCGCCGGGCTCACCCGCGCGCACGAAGACGATGGGGAACTCCTTGCAGGCATCACCGAACTCCACGGCGGCCAGGAAGACCGAGTTCTGGTCGGCCACGCGGCTGACGACGGGCTTGGCCGTGTCCAGCTTCAGGTTCTTGTGGGCCTCACGGTCCAGCGGCGCCAGTTCGCCATACATCGGGGGGTTGCTCATGAGCTTCTTTCTTCAGTTTCCACAGCCAGTCGGCTGACCAGCACCTTGTCTACACGTTTGCCGTCGAGGTCCACGACCTCGAATCTCCACGCGTCCCACTCCACCACATCGGTCGTGCGCGGCAAGCGCCCCAGCAGCAGCATGATCATGCCGGCCAGGGTGTTGTAGCGCCCACGGTCCTCCTCGGGCAGTTCCTTCAGCACCAGGCGGTCCTTCAGCTCGGGGACCGGGATCAGGCCGTCGATCAGCCAGCTCCCATCCTCGCGCTGCACCGCCCAGGCGTCGCCATCGCTGGGAGCATTGAACTCCCCGGCGATGGCTTCCAGCACGTCGCGCACGGCGATTACGCCCTGCACCTCGCCGTACTCATCGACGACGAAGACCAGCGGCGCGTCCGAGACGCGGAAATGTTCCAGCAGCTCCATGCCCGACAGCGTCTCGGGCACATACAGCGGCGCCTCCAGCCCGGTGGCCAGGTCCAGCGCCTGGCCTTCCAGTGCACGCGCCAGCAGCGTCGGCGCGTGGGCAATGCCCAGCACCTCGCTGAGGCCGCCCCGGCACACGGGATAGCGGCTGAAGCCATGCTCGCGCAGCACGGCCAGCACCTCGGCCGGCGTCGCGTCGACCTCCAGCCAAGCGATCTCGGCGCGCGGAATCATCATGGAGCCGATCTGGCGCTCGTCCAGCCGGAACACGTTGCGCACCATCTGGTGCTCGTGCTCCTCGATGACGCCGGCGTCAAGGCCCTCCTCCAGGCTGGCGGCGATCTCCTCTTCCGTCACACCGCGCTGGCCCTTGTTGCGCAGGCCCAGCAGGCCCAGCGTCGCCTCGGTCGTGAAGCTCAGCAGCTTCACCAGCGGCCGCGTGGCCGTCGAGATCATGTTCATCGGCGGCGCGACCAGGCGTGCCACCGTCTCCGGATAGATCTGGCCGACACGCTTGGGCACCAGCTCGCCGAACACGATGGTCAGCAGTGTGATGATGACGACGACCAGCGCCGTCGCGGCGATCTGCGTCGCTTCCGGGTTCAGCCGGAAGGTCTCGGTCAGCCACAGCGACAACGGGCCGGAGAACGCCGCATCGCCCACGATGCCATTCAACACACCGATGCCGGTGATGCCGATCTGCACGGTCGACAGGAACTTGGTGGGGTTGTCATGCAGGTCCATCGCGGCCTGCGCCCCGCCCTCACCGCTTTCCACCATCACTTGGAGCCTGGCCTTGCGGCTGGCGGTCAGCGCCATCTCCGACATGGCGAACAGGCCGTTGAGCAGGATCAGGAAGAGAACGAGTGCAGTATCCATTGAAGGCGCCAGACATCGAAAGCCAGGGCTGGCGCAGGGCAAAAATCAAGGCTGGGAGACTAGCAGATGGCCGTGACAGCGCCCACCGCGCATTCCCGGAGCCGCGCCGGCCGCGCCCGGCGGCCCGCGTAGCATGCCGCCCCATGAACTACCTGATCGGCGACCTCCAGGGCTGCTGCGACGCCTTCGAGCGCCTGCTGGCCCGCATCGACTTCTCGCCGTCGCGCGACCGCCTGTGGCTGCTGGGCGATCTCGTCAACCGCGGCCCGGCCTCGCTGGCCACGCTGCGCAAGCTGCAGGCACTGGACGGCGCGGCCACCTGCCTGCTGGGCAACCACGACCTGCACCTGCTGGCCGTAGCCCACGGCGTGCGCCCGCCCCACCGCAGCGACACGCTGACCGCGCTGCTCGACGCCCCCGACCGCGCGGCACTGCTGCACTGGCTGCGCCACCAACGCATGGCCGTCTACGACGCCGGCTGGCTGATGGTGCACGCCGGCGTCATCCCGGCCTGGAGCCGGGACGACACGCTGGCTCTGGCTGCCGAGGTCGAGGACGTGCTGCGCGGCCCCGCCCTGCCCGACTTCCTGCACACCATGTACGGCAACGAACCGGCCCGCTGGTCGCCCGAGCTGACCGGCACGCCGCGCCTGCGCTTCACCGTGAACGCGCTGACCCGGCTGCGCTTCTGCACGCCCGACGGCGAGATGGACTTCAAGACCAAGGACGGCGCCGGTGCTGCGCCCAAGGGCTACCTGCCCTGGTTCGACGCGCCCAACCGGCGCACGGCCGACACACCCATCGCCTTCGGCCACTGGTCCACGCTTGGCCTGCTCGACCGCCCGACGCTGTTGGGGCTGGACACCGGCTGCGTCTGGGGCGGCCGCCTGAGCGCCGCGCGCATCGACGGCCCGCGGCGCGAAATCATCCAGATCGACTGCGAGCAAGCGCAGACGCCCGGACGCTGAGCCCGTCGCCCTTAGAATGCGGCGCCTGGGAGGCGTGGGAGAGTGGTTTAATCCAACGGTCTTGAAAGCCGTTGCACTGCCTGCTAGGGCATTGATTTAGAATGATTTTTTCGAGCGATTTCCGCAAGTTGCGGGAATCGTTTCCGCAACCCAACGAGGAAGCGGACAAGTTGGAAGCGTGGCCGAGCGGTTTAAGGCAGTGCTCTTGAAAAGCACCGAGGGCTAATCCCCCTCCGTGAGTTCGAATCTCACCGCTTCCGCCAACGATCTGTTGGGAAGGTTTGGGCGTCGCGAGAAGCGCTGCTCCCGATGCTGTCGTGGCCGTTCCCACCTTGCCGGCAACCAGATAGGTCAAACCGGCATGAAGTGGAAGAACAGGAACCTTCGAGCCCTCGCTCACATCATCTGCGGTGATGCCGAGCCGAACGAGGTCTCCTACTTTCGCTACCGGTCGAGTAGCTACCTCACCGAGTTCTTCGAGGACTGTGACCTCGACTTCGTGCATGACGGCTCAACTCGGTGGGCATGGGTCGCCGCGAGGTTGGAAGAGGTGCTTGCTCAACCCCACGCTGGCCCCTCGATGTCCGCCATCAGCGTGGAACGGTGTCCGCCATCACGGCGGAATGCTGTCCGCCATCACAGCGGAACGGTGTCCGGGATCGCGTGGAATACGCAACTGCGCATCCGATCCTGCAAAAACAGGCTGTTCGGAAGTGCGTTTTCGTAACGCACATCGTGCCGACGTTCACCCCGTGAACCGGCGTGTGAACGCTGGTCAGGAACCGCGCTTATTCGCTGGTGAGGTGTCGGATTTGATCTGGAGCTGATCGACCGATGAGTTGGAGGGATTGCGCCTGCCCGGCCGCCCTGCAGGGCGGCCGGGCAGGCGCAGCCGATGGCGTGGGCGCAATGCCAACGCGGTCGTCGCGGATCAAGGGGGAGGTTCTGACTTCGGCGGTGCACCCGCGCGGTACGAGGCGGCGCTCGGGATACAACAGCGCTCATGCCGAAGAAGGTGGGCGCGGCAACGGCCAATCTCGCCGGGAAGCCTGACAACCGTACCGCGCCCTACACCGTGCCGATGAAGGTGGTGCCGCCTCAGTGTGGCACCGCTGGGACGCATCCGTCCAGCACTGCGACTTCGGTTCGAGACCGGGGTGTGTATGGATGCTCCTGGGCGGCTGTTCCTGTGCGCGCGTTGCCGCGTGCAGGTCGTGCTGTGCAGCCACTGCGATCGTGGCAACCGCTATTGTGGCCGGCAGTGCCGGCGGCTGGCGCGCGACGCAGCCCGGCGCGAGAGCGCGAGCCGATACCAACGGTCTCGGCGCGGCCGGCTTGCCCACGCCGAGCGGTCGCGGCGCTGGCGCGAGCGGTGCCGTGAGCGCAATGATGGTGGCGATGGTGGTGGTGGCCTCCAGCAGAACGTGACGCACCAGGGTTGCCCGCCCGAGGTGGTTACGGCTCCACTGGCCGTATGGACACACACCACCACCTCGGCGCCGGTGCCTGCGGACACGGCGGCCATCATCCCGAACGCCGTCCCGAACGCCGCGACGACCAACGCCACCACGCCCTGGCTGTGCCGACGCTGCGGCAGGCCGCAGCTCGCCTGGGTGCGCCAGGACTGCCTTCGTCGTGGTCCGCGCCCAGTGCGTTCAGGGTGGCGCCATGACCGTAGCCCCTGACCTGGTCGCACAGATCCTGCGACTGCATGCCGTGGAGAAGTGGCGCGTGGGCACCATCGCCCGGCAACTGCATGTGCACCGCGACGTCGTGCGCCGCGTGCTCGCGGGCAACTGCGCGCCGGTGCACACCTCTGCGCTGCGTCCCAGCCGCATCGATGCGTACCGGCCCTTCCTCCTGTCCACGCTGACCAAGTTCCCCACGCTCACCGCGGCGCGCCTGCACGCCATGGTCAGCGAGCGCGGCTACGTGGGCAGCACCTCGCACTTCCGAGCCCTCGTCGCCGGGCTGCGCCCACGTCCCGTGGCCGAGGCCTACCTGCGCCTGCGAACGCTGCCGGGTGAGCAGGCGCAGGTCGATTGGGCTCACCTCGGCCATCTGCAGATCGGCCGCGCACGGCGCCCGCTGATGGCCTTCGTCATGGTGCTCAGCCACTCGCGCATGATCTTCCTGCGTATTCCACGCGATCGCGGACACCGTTCCGCTCTGATGGCGGACAGCATTCCGCCGTGATGGCGGACACCGTTCCACGCTGATGGCGGACAGCATTCCAAACTGATCGCGGACACCGGGAGGGT
>NZ_JBIGHW010000021.1:0-36388 GCF_043555875.1 Pelomonas margarita
GGCCGCCCAAGGCCAGTACGCGAGAATGCCGAGAGGCCGCGTACTGGCCTTGGGCGGCCTGCCGTAGCGGGTCCGCTCGAACGGCAAGTTAGGCGGCGCTTTGCACCTGTTGACCAAACCGGGCACTTGCTGCATTCTGCTGCAGCCCGCGACAACCGTGCAAGCTGCGGCTGCGCGTGTCGTTGCCGCCAATGAATCTCGGCTGCGTCAGCTTGCACCTGCCTGGCGGCAACACCAACTGACTGACTGCGCGGCGCAGCACGCCGGCGCGAAGCGCCAACCACTACATACTTGAGAGGCTGACAGGTCAACCTGCTTGACTCGGAGGCCGCGTATGGCCTCACGGAATGCCAGACCATTGGCCCGTGCTGCGCAGGAAAGGAGAACTGACAGTGTCTAGGCCTGCTGCACGCCGCCAAAGTCAGTTGGCCAAACGAGCCGATCTCAGCTGCGGGAACGGAGCGGCACAGCATTTTGAGCGTCGTGTGGCTTGCGCTGCCTAACGTTCGAGCTAAGCTGACCGCGAAGGCATGCGGTGTAAGCCTGGTGCGCGAAAATGGACGGAGGACCGCGGACCAGGCTTACACCACATGCCGTAGCGGGTCAGCTTGAGCGAGTGGTTAGGCCTCGCCTGCGGACTTGTGGCAAGTGAGTCTTGCTGTCATTGCCTGGTACATCTGAATCGCATCCTGGTGTCTTGCTTCGGAGATTGCCGTGACGCACTCTTGCACTGTTCGCCAAACCGACGCGACTTGATCTGAATCATGGAGTCCGGCCGCGATACCTGGCGCAATCTCGTAGTAGCGGGCTACCAAGGCACGCCCCTCGCGTGTGTGCATCAAGACATCGTCGCGAAACGAACGCAGCGTCTCCAGCTCGAGACAATCGTCAGGTAGTCCGTTGATCTTGCAGACCGCAGTAGTGATGTAGCAACCGGACTTCTTCTTTTCTTTGCCAGCATCACTTCGCTTCTTTCTCCATTGCCCGTCTTCGTTTCGTGACCTGTTGTCTCCGCGCGTCGGCCCTGTCTTTACAACAGGCCCGCCCGTGTCCCTCGGCGGCTTTGTAGGATCCTTCTTCTCTGCCACTTGTGCTCTCCCTGGGTTAATCAGTCGGCCAACTGAAGAATAGCGCGTCGCGAGGCCTAACGTTGAGTTGAGTGGACCGCGTAGGCAGGCGGCGTAAGGCTGGGACGCGAAAATGGTACGAAGTACTGCGGACCAGTCTTACGCCGCCTGCCGGAGCGGGTCCACTCGAACGCTAGGTTAGGCGTCGGTTCGGCGGCTGACGAGGCGGGTGGAAGCGCAAGTGGTCGCTGTTGCATGGCAAAACTGTGCCACAGACAAACTGGAAGCGGAACTGGCGAGAGTGCCTACTGCGCCGGCCAAGCAACCTGAGTTCGCTGGCGCTGCGCGGAGCGGACCGAGGACTCGGTGCTTGGCGAAGCCGAGTCGTCTTTGGAGCTGCTGCGCGACGGGAACGGTGGGCCAACCACCGCGCCGCGCGTGAGAAGTGACAGCAAGAACCAAGCTCATCAAAGTGCGTCCACCGGAGCATGACGGTGGCTGAGAACACGGCTCTGTGCGCGGCATGACCGGAGCGATGCGTTGGTCAGCACCTGCGACGCCTAACGTGTTGTCGCCAGTCTGCGTAATGCAGACGACTGCTGCGTATTGCCGACGCGCTTCACGCGTCTAAGCGCTTGGTCCGCCTCAACAAAAAAGCCATTGACTGTGTTTTCATACAGCTCCACACTGTCTGCGTAATGCACCTCGGCGGCAGGCGCAGCGGGTGGTGAATCAGGTGAAGGGCTTGTCATGGGCATCACAGCGCATCGAGAGGGCGAAACCGTGCTCATGATGGCACGGCGGGCGCCGCGCCCGGAAGCCGGGGCAAACCTCCCGCCCCTGCGCGCCCCCAAGCTGTTGTATCAATTGCGTGAGCGCATACGGTACCTGCACTACAGCCGGCGCACCGAGCAGGCCTACTTAGGGAAGAGTAAGTGGGATGAATCTCGCGTCCAGAAAAATTCACAGCCTCACCGGCCCCGCCACACCCCCACCCGCCACCGCTTCCCGCGCCTGCTGCTGCCGCGTCCGGTCCACATAGCTGTCGGCCCGCTGCAGCTGCGCCTCGATGAGCTTGTTGTTGGCGCCCATCGTCGCAATCGCCTTCGAGCGGAAGTTGTCCATCGCGTCCATGGCCTGGAAGGTCTGGTCGAACATGGACTGGATCTGCTCGATGCCCAGCATGGGGTTGGATGCGAACTCGGCCGTCTGGTCGACGTGCTGGTTCAGCGCCTGGCCCGTCTGGTTGATGAGGTTGGCTATGGTCGCGTTGACGCCTTGCAGCATCTTCATGACCTCGATCTGGTTGCCCGTGGCGCGCGCCACGGTCTGCGCCACGGCCAGCGCGCTCATGCCGGTGGTGGCGACGCGGTCGCAGCCGATCATCATTTCGCGGCCGGTCTTCTTCAGCACGTCCAGCGCCAGGTAGCCGTTCACGCAGACGGCCTGCTGGGTCTGGATGTCGGCGAGGTTCTGGCGCGCGTAGAACAGCACCTCCTGCTCCAGCGCCTTGGCTTTCAGCGGGTCGGTGCCTTTCAGCTGCTCCACGCGCTCGGCCAGCCGCGTGTCCAGCGTGCGGGCGAAGCGGGCGGCGGCGGCGAGGGACTGCATCGCGTCCCACAGTTTGCCGCGCGTGGCCTCGATGTCGATGACGTCCTTCTGGATGCCGTCCTTGGCCGCGTAGAGCTGCGTCATGCTGGTCTGCAGCTGGCTGGCGGCGCTCTCGAACTTGCGGAAATAGGCCTCCAGCTTGTTGCCGAACGGGATCAGCCCAAGCAGCTTGCGCGGCTGCAGCAGGTCACCGTCCTTGCCGGGGTTGAGTTCGTCCAGCTGCGCGCGGATGGCGTTGATGGCCTGGTAGGCCGGCGTGTCCGTGGCGCCGACGAAGTTGCGCTGCATCAGGCTGCCCTGCATCAGGCTGGCGGCGAGGCTGATCTCCTGGCGGCCGAGCTGGAAGGCGCTGTCGAGCTTGGCCTTGAAGGGCTCACTGTGCAGGTCTTCCTTTTCCAGCGCATCGATGAAGCGCCGCACCTGCTCGTCGACCTGGTTGGCGAGTTCGGGCTTCAGCGGCACGGCCTCGACGGCCTGCGGTGCTTCGACGGGCGTGATGACCTCCGGGGGCGTCAGCGTGAAGGCGGGCTTGGTGGTGATGTCGCTCATGGGTGCTTGGCTCCGAACTTCTGTTTGAGGAATTCGCTGTGGCGCAGGAAGGCCTGGGCGTCCTGCCCGGCCAGGTCATCGCCCAGCTGCTCGACCTTGGCCTCCAGCTCGGTCAGCACACCTTCGAAGGTGGCCTGCGCCGTCATGCCGTTGCTGAGTAGCTTCTTGGTCGCGAACTGCGGCGGGATGCTGAGGTAGGTGTTCAGCGCATCGGGCAGGTAGCTGATGGCGATGTGGCGCGCATGGAAGCTCTCCTGCAGCGGCAGCTGGCCCTTGCTGCGCTCCCACTGGTCCAGCAGGCCTTCGAGCTTGCCGCACAGGTTCTGGATGCGCGTGGCCAGAGCGCCGGGGATGCGCTGGCCGGGGTTGTGCTCGGTGAGCCGCCGCACGCCGGACAGCGCCCGGCCCATGGCCTCGCGGGCGTCGCCCTCGTCCTTGAACTGCAGCGCCTCCCACTCGGCTTCCTTGAAGCTGGGCCAGCCCCACCACATCGCGCCGACGACGAGGCCGCCCGCGTAGCCCAGCGCAGCCACGCCGAGGCCCAGGCCGCCCAGCAGGCCCAGCGCTTTCAGCACCAGCACGCCGGTCGCGGCAAGCAGGCCGCACCAGTTGGCCGGTGCGTTGAGCCATCGAAACAAGGCACTCATTGGTAGCTGCGAATGTCTTTGAACACCGCGTAGAGCGGCGTTTTGCGCGCGTCGAACACGCGGCCGCCGGTGATGGACACCAGCTGCTTCAGGTCGCCCTCGGCTGCGTCGCCGTACAGCACCATGAAGACGGGGATGCCGCGCACGTCCTCGGGCAGTTGCTCGTAGGCCTGCTTGAATGCATCGAGGTTGCGGCCCACGGTGTTCTTGCCGTCGGTGAAGGCGACCACCGAGTACTGGTAGTCGGGGTTGAGCTTGCGCTGCTCCAGCATGTGATTGAGTGCCGCCAGCACCGAGTCGTACAGCGCCGTGCCGCCGGCCATGCGCAGGTTGTCGGCGCTGTCGCGCACGCGTTGCAGCTCAGCCTTCTTGGCGTCGGTGTCGGCCTGCGGCGCCACACCCTTGGCGACCCTCGTGCCGGCCGGGATCTCGAACAGCACCGGCTCGCGTGGCCGGTCGCTGAACGGCAGGAACCACAGCTTCTCGCGGTTGGTCAGCTTGGCAACGCGGCCAGTCAGCGACACGTCGGCGCCAGCCAGGTAGTGAATCGCTTCGACGAGCTGCTCGCGTCGCTGGCCCTGCATGCTCCCGCTGGTATCCAGCACGAAGGTGCTGGCGATGGGCTTGCGGAACTCGTTCAGGTAGGCGTCGATGAGGCCGTCGGCCAGTTGGCGGTCGGGCGAGAACGGCAGCTCCACCTGGAAGCCGCGCGCGGGCAGCAGGTCGGCGACCTGCGCGGCCAGCTCGGCCTTCATCGGCCGGCGCAGTGTCTGGCGTGCCAGCCACAGCTGGGCCGTGTCGCCCTTGAGGTACTCGACGACCTTCAGGTAGTCGGCGCGCTTGGCGTCGTTCAGCAACATGAACGGGTAGTCGGCTGTCGCCACGCCTTCGAACGGGTAGATCAGGTGCAGCTTCTCGCGCAGCTTGCCGCTGGCGTTCAGGCTCAGCAGCCAGCTCTCGTAGTTGATGAAGGCGTTGGCGCGCGTGCCCTGCTGCTTGGTGAACTGCTCGGCGAGATACGTGGAGTTGTCGCCCACGATCTTGTAGCCGGTCAGGAAGTCGGCAATCGCCTGGCGGTCCACGTCCGCGGCGGTCAGCGCCTCGCCCTTGCCACCGGCAGCCGCCACCACGCCCAGCAGCGCCATGAAGCCCTGGTTGCTCGTCGCCGGGTTGCTCAGTGCATAGCGCAGCTCGCCGCGCTTGGCGGCCTTGGTGATGTCAGCCCAGGTCAGCTTGGCGTCGGGCTTGTTCCAGCCGAAGCGCGCCGCGTCGCTCTCGCTGACGCCCACAGCGATGGGCGACAGCATGATCTTTTCCTGCAGCTTCACGCGCCCTTGGCCGGCGGCGTCGCTGAGCAGGTACTTGGCGTTGGCGAACCAGGCGGCGTCGGCGGTCGATCCGCTCAGCACCTCCTGCGTGCTCTCCATCGTGCCGCCGAAGCGGAACTGCACGGCCACGCCGGTGGCCGCCTCGATCTGCGCGGCCAGCGGCTCCAGGTCCTTGAGGTCGCTGGTGGCCAGCACCTGCAGCGTCGTTTTCGGGGCGGCTGGCGCTGCGGCGGGGGGCGCTGGCTCGTCGCGCCTGCTGCAGGCGGTGAGCGCGGCGGCGGCCAGCAGCACGAGGGCGAGGCGTCGCATCATTGGTTCATCTCCCGGCTCACGGTGTCGATCATCTCGAACATCAGGTCGAAGCCCGGCGGGTCCACCACCTGACGCAGCTGCGTGTCCACGGCCAGGCCGGCCTGCTGGGCCGTGGCGGCGAACGCGGCCGGGTCGCCGGTGCGAAAGCCCAGCTCCAGCGCAATGGCCTGCAGCGCCTTGTTCGTGGCCAGGAGCTCGGCCAGCTTCCTGCCACGCTCGTTCATGGCCACGATGACCAGCTTGTTGACGATGGTGGGCTGCGGGTACATCAGCACCATCTCCGGCCGCAGCCCGCCGCCTGCCTTCTGCGCCTGGGCCAGCATCTGGCTCTCGTAGATGAAGGCCAGCGGCGTCTTGCCCATGCCGATGGACAGGTAGTCGTCGAACGCGCCGTTGACGTAGTTCTCCTGGAAGCCCTGGCGCTTGAACAGCTCGGCCAGCTTCAGTGCCAGCTCGTTGCCGCGCGCGCGGTCGCTGACCACCTCGCCGTGCAGCGCCTGCGAGGTCAGCGCCAGGTACATCGCGGCCGAGTTGCTGCGGCGGATGTCGGTCGTCGACACCAGCACGCTGCGCGACACGGCGTAGTCGCCGCTGTCCTTCAGGTCACGCCAGCGCTTCTTGGCCAGCATGGCCTCGGTCAGCTTCTCCATGTCCAGGCCGTAGACCTTGGGCGCCATGGGCTGGGCCATGCGGTTGGCGACGAGGATCCTGGCCACCGGCTCCCAGGACGCCACCACCAGCGGCGTGTGGAAAGGCGAGCTCTGCGTGGCCGGCTTGTTGGCCTTGCGCGCGGCGTCCAGGATCATGTTGGCGGCCACCACGCCGCTGGCGAAGAAGAAGTCCGGCGCCTCGGCCAGCTTGCCGGCCATGTCGCGGCTGCCCACGCGCTGTGCCTGCACCGGCAGGCGTTCGGTCGCCAGCAGGCGGGCCACCCGCTCGTCCTTGAAGAACGGGTCCATCTCCACGGTCACCAGGCCCTTGAGCGGCGCGGTCTGCGCGATGACGGTCTGCTCGTGCTCGAGCGCCTGGGTCTGCTGGTTGTTACGCAGCGCCCAGAACAGTGCGCTGCCGAACAAGGCCAGCACGACCAGCGTGCCGGCGATGCGCTTGGGGGTGTTCATCGGGCTTGTCTCGCCTCCTGCCATGTGGACAGGTGCGGAGTGTGCCCCCTCCCGGGGTACAGCCAAAAGTCAGGCCAGGGCAGGAATCACCTGAGGCCTGGCCTGAGAGTCCTTCATGCGGGACGCGCTTGCAGTGCTGCCGCTCCCGCGGCAGCGGCGGAGCTCACTTCTCGACGAATGCGCGCTCGATGACGTAGTCGCCCGGCGTCGTCGTGCTGCCTTCCTTGAAGCCGCGCACTTCCAGCATGGTTTGCATGTCTTTCAGCAGCGCCGGGCTGCCGCACAGCATGATGCGGTCGTTCTCCGGGTCCAGCGGCGGCAGGCCCAGGTCGGCCTGCAGCTTGCCGGTCTGGATCAGGTCGGTGATGCGGCCCATGTTCTTGTACGACTCACGCGTCACGGTCGGGTAGTACATCAGCTGGTGGCTGGCGTACTCGCCCAGGAACTCGTGCTTGGGCAGGTCCACGGCGAGGTGGTCGTGGTAGGCCAGCTCGGCCACCTCGCGCACGCCGTGCACGATGATGACCTTCTCGAAGCGCTCGTAGGTTTCCGGGTCGCGCACGATGCTGATGAACGGCGCCAGGCCCGTGCCGCTGCCCAGCAGGTACAGGTTCTTGCCCGGCAGCAGGTAGTCGATCAGCAGCGTGCCGGTGGGCTTGCGGCCGACGACGATCTTGTCGCCCGGCTTGATGTGCTGCAGCTTGGAGGTCAGCGGGCCGTCCGGCACCTTGATGCTCAAGAACTCCAGGTTCTCTTCGTAGTTGGCGCTGACGATGGAGTAAGCGCGCAGCAGCGGCTTCCCGTTGTCGCCGGTCAGGCCGATCATCGTGAAATGACCGTTGGAGAAGCGCAGCGCCTGGTCGCGCGTGGTCGTGAAGCTGAACAGGCGGTCGGTCCAGTGATGGACGGTCAGGACGGTCTCTTCGTGGAAGGCACTCATGGGCGCTCGCTGAGGTTCGGGTGACGGGTTAACCCGGCATTTTCGCCGGGAACTGATAGGCGGCAGTCGCGCAAGGGTCAACGCTCGGTTTCTATGCGCAGAAGCCTCGCGCCCACGCCGCTCGCGCCGGCCTCGTCCTGCGGGTTGTAGAGCGCGCAGGCCTTCAGCGACAGGCAGCCGCAGCCGATGCAGCCGGTGAGTCGCTCGCGCAGCTGTTGCAGCGCGGCAATGCGGGCATCCAGCAGCGGCGCCCAGCTGGCAGACAAGCGCGCCCAGTCGGCCTTGGTCGGTGTCCGACTGTCGGGCAGCGTGGCCAGGGCCGCCTTGATCTGCGGCAAGCTCAGCCCCACCGTCTGCGCCGCGCGGATGAAGGCCACGCGGCGCAGCGCATGGCGCGGGTACTGGCGGTGGCCCCCGGGCGTGCGGCTGCCGGCCAGCAGGCCCTCGGCCTCGTAGAAGCGCAGGGCGCTGGCCGCCACACCGGCGCGACGGGCCAGCTGGCTGATGGTCAGCGGCGCGCCCGCAGCCGGCCCGGCATCGCCGCTTGACTTCAAGTGCACTTCAACTTCGACCATGGCGGCCATGTTCCCACGAATGGAGTCGCCATGTTGATGAACACCGCCGCCACACCTGCCACACCTGCCACACCTGCCACGCTGGCCCAGCTGCACCACCTGCTCGATGCCGGCCAGGCCTGGTCCGCCACCTACCGTGGCCGCATGAGCAACCACCTGCCGATGGTCCAGCAGGCCTTGCTGGAGCTGGGCGCCTCGGCCGAGCGGCTGCAGGCCTTCACCGAGGCGGAGGAGACGCATCTCGAGCCGCGTGATCCCGCGCGGCCGTCGCCTGTCGATGTCGCGCGTGACCTTGGCCGTCCGTATAGCGACGTCGCCTGGCGCACGCATTTCGCTGGCCGTATCGCCAAGCTCGGCTCACCTGCCGCGTTGCGCGAGGCGTTGGCACTGCTGCTGCCGGGCACTGGAGCGATTGCCTTCCACGGTCTGATCCGCACGGGGCACGCGGTGTTGGCGGGGCACGATGGCGAACTGGCCGCGGGGCTGGCGCACTGGGCATCGCACTTCATGCCGCTGCCTACCGCCGATGAGGCGCCGCTGGCGCTGGCCGACTGGCTGCAGGCGCTGACGTCACTGCCCCGTCCCGCCGACCCGGCAGGCCGCTTCATCACCGACCGCATGCAGGCCTGGGGCGACGCGGCCGGCTTCGCCACCATTGCCGGTCGGCTGCAGCATGGGCCCGACACGCTGCGTGACCTCGCGCTGCTGGCCGCCCGCACCTACGCGGCCACCGGCAACTTCACCGTGCTGCACCTGCTGACCGCCAGCCACGCGATGAGCGTGCTGCAGCCCTGGTGGCCCGCGCCCGAGCTGCCGCGTGGCTTCAGCGTCGCCGCAGCAGCCGGCCTGCTCGCCAGCGGCGCCGTGCCGTCATTCGGTCTGGATGACTTGCCCTGCCGCCCCTGGCCAGTGCTGATCACCGCCGCTTGCGAACAGGACGACGCGCACGTCATCAAGCTCACCCACGCCGCCTGGCGTTTGGACCGCCGGTGGCCGGACCCGGCCTGGCGTCGTGCCGTGGAGCGCGCCATTCCATTTTGATGGAATTTAAATTCCAGTATGCTGGAGGAATGAACGAAGGCATCTCCGAACTCATCGCTCGCCGCCTGCGCGAGTTGCGCGCGGCCGCCGGCCTGTCGCTGGACGCGCTGGCCCACAAGAGCGGCGTCAGCCGTTCCAACATCTCGCTGATCGAGCGCGGCCAGAGCAGCCCCACGGCCGTCGTGCTGGACAAGCTGTCGTCGGCGCTGGGTGTCAGCGTCGCGTCGCTGTTCGAGGCCGGCGAGGCGCCGGCCGCGCCGTCGCCGCTGGCCCGTGTGGCCGACCAGCCGGTCTGGCAGGACCCGGCTTCGGGCTATCTGCGCCGCAACGTGTCGCCGCCGGGTGTGTCGCCACTGCAGCTGGTGGACGTCGTCTTCCCGCCGGGCCAGCGCGTGGCCTTCGAGACCGCCGAGCGCGACAGCGACATCCATCAGCTGATCTGGATGATCGACGGCGCCATGGACATCACCCACGGCGATACGCAGTGGAAACTGGCCGCCGGCGACTGCCTGGCGGTGCAGCTGAACGCGCCCATCCGCTTCTTCAACCCCGGCAACCGGCCGGCCCGCTACCTCGTGGCATTGACCGGAGCTCGGCCATGACCATCCGTGAAATCGACGGCGCCGAGGCGCTGGCCCGCGTGGGCGAACTGGCCGAGGTGCTGCGCGACTGCGTGGAGGGCGGCGCGTCGGTGGGCTTCATGCTGCCGCTGGCCGAGGGGCGGCCGGAAGCCTTCTGGCGCCGCGTGGCCGCAGGCGTCGCGGCGGGCGAGCGCCACCTGTTCGTCGCCGAGGACGAGGCTGGCCGGATCTGCGGCACGGTGTCGCTGGTCATCGACATGCCCGACAACCAGCCGCACCGCGCCGATGTGTCCAAGATGCTGGTGCACCGCCGCGCGCGCCGGCAGGGCGTGGCCGAGCGCCTGCTGAAGGCGCTGGAGGCCAAGGCGTGCGAGCTGGGCAAGACGACGCTGGTGCTGGACACCGTCACGGGCAGCGACGCGTCGCGGCTCTATGAGCGGTTGGGGTGGCAGAAGGCCGGGGATATTCCGAACTATGCGTTGATGCCGGAGGGGGCGTTGTGTTCGACGACGTACTACTTTCGCCACTTCCCGTAGGGGCACGACCCGCCAGCACCGGTGCATCGCGACCAGGCGGCAGGTCTTGACCCGCCCTACCTGAACCCGATGCCTCGGCGCTCGCGCACCTCGGGCTTGGCCCGATGCTCCGCCTCCAGCTGCGCCAGGAACTCGTCCGGCGTGAACGCCTCGCCGAGGATCTCGACTTGATGCCGCACGGCCGCGAAGTCGCCATGCGCCAGGCAGTCCATCGCCGTGAGCCGTGAGCGATGCTCGTCGGTGGGGGCTGCGCCGGCCTCGCGCTCGAACATCGCCAGCCGCTGTTCGGGCTTCAGCGCCTTGAAGCGGATCTTGAACGCGAAGCGCCGCAGCGCGGCCTCGTCGAGGTCGTCGAACAGGTTGGTCGTGCAGATGAACAGGCCGTTGAAGCGCTCCATGCCGGCCAGCATCTCGTTGACCTCAGACACCTCGTAGTTGCGCTCGGCATGCTTGCGGCTACGCAAAAAGCTGTCGGCTTCGTCCAGCAGCAGCACGGCGCCTTCGGTTTGGGCGCTTTCGAACATGCGGGCCATGTTCTGCTCGGTCTCGCCAACGAACTTGCTGGCGATGTCGCTGGCGCGCTTGACCATCAGCGGCCGGCCCAGCGCCTGCGCGATGTGCTCGGCCAGTGCCGTCTTGCCGGTGCCGGGCGGGCCGTAGAAGCACAGCTGGCCCCGGCCCTTGTTGCGCAGCGCCTCGACGATGCGCGGGATCTCGAAGCGGCTTTCGCAGTTCAGCAGGTCCAGCGTGTACTGCGTGACGCAGGGGCGCGCGAGGCTCGCGCCATCGTCGCGGCCCAGTGCCTTGTCGGCGTTCAGCAGTTGCCGCTCGATGAGCTTCTCGGCGTCGCCTGCGTCGCCCGCCAGCTGGGCGAAGCGCACGGCCGTGCGGATTTGCGCCGGTGTCAAGCCGGGTCGCTCGGCCAGCTTGGCGACAAAGCCCTCGCTGACGGCCACGTCCCCGAGCGCTCGCGCTACCAGGCCGCGGCGCGCGCCGGGCGGCGGCGACTTCAGCTCCAAGTGGTACTGGAAGCGGCGCCGGAAAGCCGGGTCGATCTGCTCGATGCGGTTGGTGACCCAGATGACCGGCACCGGGTTGGTTTCCAGGATCTGGTTGACCCAGGCCTTGCCGCTGACGGAATTGCCCACGCCGCCCTCGGCGCTGGCATCCAGCCGGCTCAGCAGTGAGGCCGTGTCGCTGGACAGCGGCGGGAATACGTCCTCCACCTCGTCGAACAGCAGCGCCACGTTCGCGCTGGCCTTCAGGAACACCTGGCTGATCTGCAGAGAGCGGTAGCGGTCGCGGCCGGACAGCGAATTGCCGTCGCGGTCGGCGTACTCGACTTCGTAGAGATCGAGGCCGGCCGCGGCGGAAGCCACCTTGGCCAGCTCGGTCTTGCCGGTGCCCGGCGGGCCGTACAACAGCACGTTGACGCCGGTGGCATGCGTGGTCACCGCGCGGCGCAGCAGGCCTTGCAGCAGGGCGAGGTCCTCGGTGACGAACTGGAAGTCGCTCTCGGCCAGGGCGCTCCTGGCCGCCGGCCGCGTGAACACGGCCATCAGGTCGTGCGGGCCTTGGTACTCGCGCATCAGCACAGGCGGCAGCTGGTCGCTGACCTTCATCAGGTCGGCCAGGTCGGTGATGTTGTGCTCGGAGATCAGGTTCTCGACCATGCCGATGCGTTCCAGCCGCGACCCGGCGCGCAGCGCCTCGGCCACTTCGCGCTCGTCCACTCCGGCCACCGCCGCGATGGCCGCGAAGGCCTCCTGCGCTGTGTTGACCTTGAACTCCACCAGCGCCCCGCGCAGCTCACGTTGGTAGCGGGCCAGCGTGCCGTACAGCAGGATGGCGCGCTCGGCCGGGTTGAGCTGTAGCAGCTGGCCCAAGGCATCGATGTTCTTCTCCACCAGCGTGGACTCGCGCTTGAGCTGGCGGTCCAGGTGCTCGCAGGTGGTTGCCAGCAGGGCCATCATGTCCTTGGGCGCGTCCTTGACGTATTCGTCGAGGTAGAAGAACAGCGTGCCTTCGGAGAACGGGCCGCTCCACTGGCCGAAGCGGTCGAGGAAGGCTTCGTCGGAGAGCGCATCATGCCCGCGCCACAACTCGTTGCCGGCGCAGCGCTGCGCCAGGTAGACGCGCAGTCGCTGCAGCACCCGGGTGGGCCACACCAGGTGGCGGCCGGTGAAGGACAGCAGGCCGTTGAAATCGCGGCGCAGGTTGAAGCGGCCGGCATGCTTGACCGTCAGCGTCAGCACGAACTGCGAGCACATGCGGTCCAGCACCGGGGCGCTGTCCAGGCCGGGGGATGGCAGCACGCGGGCAGCGGAGGCCCGGGGGGCTGTCTCTGCGGCGGCTCGCTTGACCATCGATGGACTCCTTACGCGGCCTGCAGCGGCCGGTGTGGGCCATCTTGTATCAGGCTTCGCGGCGCCTCAGTGCGACTTCTTGCGCGCTTGTCGGGGGCATTGCACGACGAACGGGGGATGTGCGTGCCGATCGTGCTGCATTGCCCGCTCGCCGTTCAGGCGTGAAAAAGCGCGACCCGCCTGCCGGGCGGTCGCGCTTGTGCGGGAAAGGGGCAGGAGGAGCGTCAGTGCATGACCACCGGTTGCTGGCCCATGCTGGCGTAGCGCTCGATGAAGTCGTCGAGTTCGTCCTCGGACGGCTGGCGGTCGCCCATCAGCGCCTGCACGCCCTGCTGGAAGGATTCGGCCAGCGCGCCCTCGATGAAGATCTCGCGGCGGGCGAACTTGTCGACGATCTCGAAGCCGCCGCGGTTGAGCTGACGGCCAGGGTCGGTCTCTGCTTCGGTCAGGGGCACGTCGAACTGGACGACGATGAAGCTGTCGGAGTTGTAGAGCATGTGCATGGTGTTCTCCTTGGGGCTTCAACTGCGGATGAGGCCAGAGATTTCAAGCCTCCCGGGCACAGATACTGGCAGAAGGGGTGCCTGTTTGCCGCATCCCCTCGCTTGACAAGGTGTATCGAAGCGTCAGGAGTTCACGTCGGCGAGCACGATTTCGTAACCCCGCATCTCGGGGTCGCCCTGGCGCAGCCGCGCGGGCCAGTAGCCGCGCGCCGGGTCCAGCCACAGCTCGATGCCGGGATCGTGCTCGCCCAGGCGCAGGCGTCGCAGGTGCAGCAGGCCGGCGGCCTCGGGCCCGCTGTCCTGGGCCTCGAACACCCACTCGCGCAGCTCGCCGCGAAGCCCGGCCACCCAGACTCGCCAGCGCCCGCCCGGCGTCGGCGCGGCCTGCACCAGTGCGGCCAGCTGCAGCCACCAGGACAGCCGGTCCTGCGCGCCCGCCGGCATCTCGTGATGGGCCGTGCTGGCCGAGAAGCTGATGCGCTGGTCATCGAGGTCGAAGTTGACGGCCTGCCGGTCGCGCCCGCCGCGCTGCAGCGCGAAGCGTTCCGGCGCCAGTCCGGCCGTGCCAGTGCGGCCCAGGCTTTCCAGCGCGGGCAGGGCTCGCTCGCCGATGCGGCGGGTCAGGCGCAGGCTGTAGCGCCCGTCGGCCTCAGGCCGCCAGTCCAGCAGCGCCTCGCCGTCCTGGCCGCCCTGGCGCAGCCGGTAGCGCCAGGAGGCCGGGCCGGCCAGCTGCAACAGCGGTCCGTGGGTGTCTGCCAGGGGCGTCGGCGCGGGCGGTGGCTCCGCGCGGGCCAGCGGCGACGGTCGGGCCGGGCGGGCGGTGGCGGGCGGCACCGGCGCGGCGGGCTCGAGCCGTGCGATCGGCAGCACGGCCGGCGGCAGCAGGGCAATGCTCACCGCGCGGGCCGGTGCCTGGCGGTCCGGGCGCTCGGGCGGGTCCCCCAGCAGCGCCACATGCGCGAGCACGCTGGCCGCCAGCATCAGCCAAGCGGCGCGGGGCAGGGTGGGGCGAGCGCGCATCGCACAATGCTGCCACTGCTTCCAAGATCCCCCATGAAACTCGCCAGCTACGCCGACGGCTCGCGCGACGGCCACCTCGTCGTCGTGTCGCGCGACCTGTCCCAGGCCCATTACGCCACCGGCATCGCCACCCGCCTGCAGCAGGTGCTCGACGACTGGGGCTTCATCGCCCCGCAGCTGGAAGACCTGGCCGTGCAGCTCAACCACGGCAAGCTGCGCCACGCCTTCCCCTTCGATCCCGACAAGTGCGTGGCGCCGCTGCCGCGCGCCAGCGGCTGGGCCGTGGTGGCGCGCGGAGGCGGCGTGCGCCGCGACGTCGGCCTGTTTGCCGGCCCGCACCAGCCGTTGCGCGCGCCGGCCCGGCCCGAGGCGGCGCTGGCCGCCATCGCGGGTGACCTGGCAGCGGCCAGCGACACCGCCTCGGCACTGGACGCGCTGTGCCTGCTGACGCTGGCCGTGGACTGGCGGCTGGACGACGAACTCATCGCCACGCAGGCCGCGCCGCTGGCCGTCACCCCGGACGAGCTGGGCGAGGCCTGGCGCACCGGCCGCGTGCAGGCGCGCCTGCAGTTGCTGCACAACGGCGCCAAGCAGCCGGTGCCGGACATCGACGCCCAGCCCGGCGCTGCGCTGGCCCGCGTCGCGCGGCTGCGCGCGCTGCGGGCCGGCCAGGTGGTCGGCACCGCGCTGGCGCTGCCCGACCTGCAGCTCGCCGCCGGCGACAGCCTGCACCTGGACCTCAAGACCACCGACGGCGCCAGCCTGTTCGGCGCCATCGACCTCGACATCGCCCCCGACGCCCCATGACCCGCCAGCCCATCATCATCGACACCGACCCCGGCCAGGACGACGCCGTCGCTCTGCTGCTGGCCGCCGCCTCGCCCGAGCTGGAGCTGCTGGGCGTGACCACCGTGGCAGGCAACGTGCCCCTGCATCTGACCACGCTGAACGCTCGCAAGGTGCTGGAGCTGGCCGGTCGGCGCGACGTGCCCGTCTGCGTGGGCGCGGACCGGCCGCTGGACGTGCCGCTGGTGACGGCCGAGCATGTGCACGGCGACACCGGCCTGAACGGCGTGAACCTGCCCGAGCCCATGCTGGCCGTGGACCCGCGTCACGCGGTGGACTTCATCATTGAAACGCTGCGGGCGCGCGAGGCCGGCACCGTCACGCTGTGCCCGCTGGGGCCGCTCACCAACATCGCGCTGGCGCTGCGCCGCGCGCCGGACATCGCTTCACGCATCAAGCGCATCGTGCTGATGGGCGGCGGCTTCTTCGAGGGCGGCAATGTCACGCCCGCGGCCGAGTTCAACATCTATGTCGACCCGCAGGCCGCGCACGAGGTCTTCACCAGCGGCGTGCCTATCACGATGGCGCCGCTGGACGTCACTCACGAGGTGCTGACGACGGCGAAGCGCATCGACGCGATCCGTGCGCTGCCCAACCGCGTGGGCGCCGTCGTCGCCGCGTGGATGGAGTTCTTCGAGCGCTACGACGAAGAGAAATACGGCCAGGACGGCGGCCCGCTGCACGACCCCTGCGTCATCGCCTGGCTGCTGCAGCCCGGCCTGTTCACCAGCCGCGACTGCAATGTGCGCGTCGAGACGCAGAGCGAACTCACGCGCGGCATGACCGTCATCGACTGGTGGGCCGTGACCGGCCTGCCGGCCAACGCCCAGGTGCTGCGGCACGCGGACGCCGACGGCTTCTTCGCGCTGCTGACCGAGCGCCTGGCGCAGCTGCCCTGACGCCCGCCGCGCTCACTGCAAGGAGCGCGTGACCAGCTTGAAGTCCGGGTCCTCGGGAAAGGGCTTCACGGTGAAGCCCAGGCCGCGCATCAGCTTCAGCATGTCGGCGTTGTTGGTCAGCACCAGGCCCTCGATCTCTGCCAGGCCCTTCTCGCGCGCGGCGTCGGTGATGCCTTCCATGAGCCGCGAGCCCAAGCCCTTGCCGCCGAAGTCGTCGGCCACCAGCAGGCTGAACTCGCAGCTGGTCTGGTCGGGGTTGGTGATGATGCGGCTCACGCCGACGATGCGCTCGTGCTCGTCGAAGCCACCGTCATCGCGCGCCGTGCGCTCGCAATAGACGGCCACCAGCGCCATCTCGCGGTCGTAGTCGATCAGCGTCAGGCGCGCGAGCAAGCCCGGCGGTAGTTCCTTGATCGCACTGGCGAAGCGGAAATAGCGGCTCTCTGGCTTCAAGCCGCGCACCAAGTCCTGCAGCATCTGCGCGTCGTCGGGCCGCACCGGGCGCACCGTCACCTCGCCGCCACCGGCCAGCGGCCAGACCTGCTCGAAGCGGGCCGGGTAGGGCAGGATGGCCAGGTGCGGGTAGTCGAACGCGCGCGGCATGCCGGTCTGCGGGCCCGGTTGCAGCACCACGCGGGCGTCCACCGCCACCGCGCCGGTCTCGTCGACGATGAGCGGGTTGATGTCCATCTCGCGCAGCTGCGGGAACTCGCACACCATCTCGCTGACGCGCTGCAGCACGCGCTCCAGCGCCTCCATGTCGGCCGGCGGGCCGCCGGCGCGGCCCTCGATCAGCGCCTCGGACACGCGGGCGCGTTCTATCAGCCGGCGCGCGAGGAACTGGTTCAGCGGCGGCAGCTCCATCGCGCGGTCGGCGATGAGCTCGATCATGGTGCCGCCGGCGCCGAAGACGATGGTGGGGCCGAAGGCCTCGTCCGTCACCAGGCCCACGCAGACCTCCTGGCCACCGCGGCCGCGCTGGGCGCGGGCCATCTTCTGCACCGTCACGCCGTTGATGCGCGCCTGCGGCTGCAGCCGCTTCACGCGAGCCACCATCTCGTTGTAGGTGTCACGCGCGGCCGAGCCGCTCTGGATGTTCAGGGCCACGCCCTGCACGTCGCTTTTGTGCGCGATGTCGGGCGAGTCGATCTTCAGCGCGACGGGGAAGCCCATCTGCGTGGCCAGCATCATGGCCTCGTTGGCGCTGCGGGCCAGCACGGTCTGCGTGACCGGGATGTGGAAGGCCGCCAGCAGCGCCTTGCTCTCCATCTCGGTCAGCGTGCGGCGGCGCTCGGCCAGCACGCTCTCAATCAGCAGGCGCGCGGCCTCCACGTCGGGCTGCGCCAGCGTGGACATGGGCGGCGGCGTCTGCAGCAGCAGCTGTTGGTTGGCGTAGAACGACGCGATGTTGCCGAAGGCGCCCACGGCGGCCTCCGGCGTGCGGAAGTTGGCGATGGCCGCGTCGTTCAGCACGCGGCGCGCGTCCAGTACCGAGGCGTCGCCCATCCAGCAGCCCAGCAGCGGCTTGGCCGTGGCGGCCTTGGCGGCGGCGACGGCGCGCGCGATCTCGGTGGCGTCCGAGCCGATCTGCGGCGCGTAGACCACCAGCAGGCCGTCCACCGACGGGTCCTGTGCGGCGGTCTGCACGGCGGCGCCGAAGTGCTCGGGCGTGGCCGCGGCCGACAGGTCGATCAGGTCAGTCAGCGAGGCCAGGTCGGCCAGTTGCGGGGCCAGTGCGCGCGCGGTGTCGGGCGACAGCTTGCCCAGTTGCAGGCCGATCTCGCTGACCCAGTCTGCCGCCAGCACGCCGGGGCCGCCGCCATTGGTGATGATGGCCAGCCGCTTGCCCACCGGGCGGTAGCGCGCGGCTAGGCATTTGGCGGCCGAGAACAGCTCGACGAAGCTGCGCACGCGCACCGCGCCCGCACGGCGCAGTGCGGCGTCGAACACGTCGTCGCTGCCGACGATGGCGCGGCTGTGCGTCAGCGTCGCCTCGTTGCCGGCGCTGCGCCGGCCGGCCTTCAGCACGACCACCGGCTTGGCGTGCGCCGCCGAGCGCAGCGCGCTCATGAAGCGGCGCGAGTTGGAGATGCCTTCCAGGTAGACCACGATGCTCTGCGTGCGCGCGTCGGCGGCCAGGAAGTCCAGCACCTGGGCCAGGTCGACGGCGGCGTTCGGTCCCAGCGACACGACCTGGCTGAAGCCCACGCCGTTCTGGCGCGCCCAGTCCAGCATGGCCGAGGTCAGCGCGCCGGATTGCGACACCAGCGCCAGCGACCCCTCGGCCGCCAGCGGCCCGGCGGCGCTGGCGTTGAGGTTCAGATGCGGGCGCTGGAAGCCCAGGCAGTTGGGGCCCAGCAGGTGCACGCCCTCGCGGCGCGCGATGCGCTTGAGCTGCGCCGCCTGGGCGGGCTCGATGCCGTCGCTGACGATGAGCACGGAGCGGCAGGCGATGCGGCAGGCCACCTCCAGCGCGGCGGCGATCTCGTCGTCGGGCAGCGCGATGACGGCCAGGTCGGCGCGCGAGCGTGCCAGCTCGCCCAGCGTGCCGGTGGTCTCGCCGTGCAGGAACTGCACCGGGTGCGGGCCCGGCGCGGCCTCCAGCGCGGTGCGCAGCACGCGGGCCTGGCGGGTCTGGCGCTCGGGCTCGTCCGGCGGGCCGGCAAAGACGACCACGGAGCCGGGGGTGAACAAGGGGGTCAGGAAGTGGTTGTCCATGCGGGGAACTCTAGTCGGCGCCGATCAGCACCTTGATGTGGGCAGCCGCACTGCGGGCGAGCGGGTTGAGCACGTAGCCGCCTTCGAGGCAGGAAATCACGCGACCGCGACAGTGGCGCCAGGCTACGTCCATCAGCTGGCGCGTGACCCAGGCGTAGTCGGCGTCCACGAGGCCGAGGTTGCCCATGTCATCCTCGCGGTGCGCGTCGAAGCCGGCGCTGATGTAGATCAGCTCCGGGCGGAAGGCCTCCAGTGCCGGCAGCCAGTGCGTGGTGACGGCTGCGCGGAAGGCCTCGCTGCCCGAGCGCGGCGGCAGGCCGACGTTGACGAGGTTGGTTGCGTCGCGTAGCGAGCGTGCGTCCGGCCCGTTGAACGGGTACAGGCCTGTCTCGAAGATGCTGCACATCAGCACGCGCTCGTCGCCGGCCAGGATGTCCTCGCTGCCGTTGCCGTGGTGCACGTCGAAGTCGATCAGCGCGACGCGCTCGAGGCCGTGCACGTCCAGCGCATGGCGTATGCCCACGGCGGCGTTGTTGAAGAAGCAGAAGCCCATGGCCGCGTCACGCTCCGCATGGTGGCCGGGCGGGCGCACCGCGCAGAAGGCCGACGGCGCCTCGCCGCCCAGCACCAGGTCGGTGGCCAGCACGGCGGCACCTGCCGCCCGCAGCGCGGCGGGCACGGTGAAGCGGTTCATGCGGGTGTCGGGATCCACCTGCGCATAGCCCTCGGTGGGTGCGGCGTCCAGCGTGCGCCGCACGTGCAGTGCCGAATGCGCGCGCTCCAGCTGCGCCTCGGTGGCGCGCGGCGCGTCGTGCGGCACCATGTAGTCCAGCAGGCCCTGGATGAGCAGCATGTCGGCGATGGCGCCCAGCCGCTCAGGGCATTCCGGGTGGTCCGGCCCCATCTCGTGCCGGGCGCAGTCGGGGTGGCTGATGTAGACGGGCAGCATGGTGTGGTGTTGTCTCCTTCAGCCAGCTTATGCAGCGCGGCTGACGTGGCGCTTGACCCAGCGCAACACGGCGGCAGTGGCAACATGGGCGCCTGCGCTTTCAGGAGCATCACCATGCAACGCCGCCTCGCCCTTGCCGTCCTTCCCGCCTGGTGGGCGCTGCCCGCCCAGGCGCTGGCCCTCAGCGAGGGCGACGCCAACGCCGGCATCCGCGCGGCGCTGGAGCGGGGCGCGCAGGCGGCGGTTGCGCTGCTGGGCCGGCCCGACGGCTTCCTGGGGAACCCGCTGGTGAAGATCGAACTGCCCGGCTCCTTGAAGGACGCCGCCCGGCTGCTCAAGGCCACGGGCCAGGGCGCCAAGCTCGACGAGCTGGTCACCGCGATGAACCGCGCCGCTGAGGCCGCCGTGCCGGCCGCCAAGCCGCTGCTGGCCCGGGCCGTCAAGGACATGAGCGTGGAGGACGGCCTGAAGATCCTCAAGGGCGGCGACGACGCCGTGACGACCTTCTTCGCCGACAAGACCCGCGAGCCGCTGAGCCAGCAGTTCCTGCCCATCGTGACCCGGGCCACCGAGCGCGTGGCGTTGGCGGACAAGTACAACGCCGTCGCCCGCAAGGCCTCCGGCCTGGGCCTCGTGAGGGGCGACGAGGCCAACATCCAGCAGTACGTGACGGGCAAGGCGCTGGACGGCCTGTTCCGCCTCATCGGCGAGGAGGAGAAGAAGATCCGCCGCGACCCGGTGGGCACCGGCAGCGCCTTGCTGAAGAAGGTTTTCGGCGGCCTGTAGCCGGTTGCTTTTCGGGGGATGGCGCAGCGGGCGGCCTGATCGCCGACAATCCCGCCCCTTGCCTGTTTGCTGCCGCTGCGTCGGCCTTGCGATGAATTCCGATCTGCCTGATCCCGTCACCCCGTCCGAAGCACCGGCTGCCGAGGCGCCTGCGCCCGCACCCGAGGCTGCCACGCTCGAGGAAGCGCTGACGCCCGAGGCCACGCCGGCGGCGCCCGCCGCGCCGGCTGAGGCTGCGGCCTTGGACGCCACCGCCGAGCTGAAGGCCCTGTTCCCGGCGCTGTTCACCGGCAAGCCCAAGCCCGTCAAGCTGCGCATCCAGGCCGACATCCAGGAGCGCGCGCCGGGCAAGTTCAGCAAGGCCCAGCTCAGCGCCTTCCTGCGCCGGCATACCGGCAGCACCGGCTACCTGATCGCGCTGACGCAGGCCAAGACCCGTTTCGACCTCGACGGCAACCCCGCCGGCGAGATCAGCGAGGAGCACCTCACCGCCGCCAAGGAAGAGCTGACCCGCCGCAAGGGCGCGCGCCAGGAGCGCGAGCACGCCGAGCAGGAACGCCATCGCCTGGAAGCCCAGCAGCGCCGCAACCGGGGGCAGTTGCTGTGGGATTTCGAGCGCACGACGCTGACCGAGGCCAACTTCTGCGTGCTCAAGGGCCTGACGCCTGAGGAGCTGCCCGGCCTGCTGGAGATCGCGCGCAAGGAGCGCGCCGAGGCCCCGCCCGCGCCGCCGCGCCAGGAACGTGACGGCTCGCGCCGCGACGACCGCCGCCCCGGCGGTGGCCGGCCGGAAGGCCGCGGCCCGCGCCGCGCGGATCAGCGCCCGGAGGGCCGGCGCGATGCGTCGCGCGGCGACCGTCCCCCGCGCGGTGATCGCCCTCCGCGTGCGGAAGGCGGCCGCCCGCAGCAGCCCGGCCGCAAGCCGGTGCCGCAGCAGCCTGAGCAGCCGGTGCAGTCGCAGATGGCCCAGGCCCTGCAGGCCGCCCGTGCCGCCAAGGCCGAGCCGGCGGCTGACGCGCAGCCGCCCAAGGACCCGGCCGAGTAATCAGCCCGTCACGTAGCGCTGCTCCAGGTAGGCGAGCAGCGTGCGGATGGTCTGCGCCTCGCCGCCCACCGGGCGGCCAGGGCGCGGCGTGTCGTTCCACGCGAACAGGTCGATGTGCAGCCAGTCCTGCTGTACCGGCAGGAAGTCCTCCAGGAACAGCGCCGCGTTGATGGCGCCGGCCAGCGCGCTCTTGCCCGTGTTGACGATGTCGCCCAGCGCGCTCTCGATACCCGCGTGGTACGGCGCCCACAGCGGCATGTGCCACAGCGGGTCGTCCAGCTTCAGGCCCAGGTCGACGAGATCGCGGGCCGTGTCCATGTGCTTGGCGAACAGCGCCGGCAGCTGGGCGCCCAGCGCCACACGGGCCGCGCCGGTCAGCGTGGCGAGGTCGATAACCAGGTCGGGGCTGCCCTCGGCCGCGTAGGCCAGCGCGTCGCACAGGATGACGCGGCCCTCGGCGTCGGTGTTGCCGATCTCGATGTGCAGGCCCTTGCGCGTCTTGAGGACGTCGCCCGGCCGGTAGGCATTGCCCGCAATCGAGTTCTCGACGGCCGGGATCAGCAGCTGCAGCCGCACCGGCAGCTTGAAGGCCATGATGAGGCCAGCCAGTGCCAGCGCGTTGGCGGCGCCGCCCATGTCCTTCTTCATCTGGCGCATGCTGTCGCCGGGCTTGATGTTCAGGCCGCCGGTGTCGAAGCACACGCCCTTGCCGACCAGTGCCAGCTTGGGGTGCTTGGGGTCGCCCCAGTGCATCTCGATCAGGCGAGGTGAGCGCGTGCTCGCACGGCCGACCGCGTGGATGCTGGGGAAGTTCTTTTTCAGCAGCGCGTCGCCGACGATCTCGGAGAACTTGGCGCCGTACTGCTTGGCCAGCGCCTTGGCGGCCGCCGACAGCTCGGCCGGGCCCATGTGTTCGGCCGGCGTGTTGACCAGGTCACGCGTGGCTGCGATGGCCGTCGCCAGTGCCAGGCCGCGCTCGGCGTCCGGGCCGGGCTTGAGCCACAGCGTGGCCGGCTCGCGCTTGGCCGGCTTGTAGAGATCGAAGCGGTAGCCGCCCAGCTCCCAGGACATGGCGGCAGCCTCGGGCTGCAGCGCCAGGCCGGCGCCGTCCAGCCGGTACTCGCCGGCCGGCAGCGCCAGCGGCAGGCTGCTCAGCGCAAACGGGTGGGCGGCGTGCGCGACGCCGGCAAACACCTGGGCCAGCCGGCCGTCGGCGCCGGGCAGCAGCGCGTGGCTGTCGGCCGCGCCGACGAAGCCGACGGTGGCCAGCCAGGCACGGGTGGCCTCGGGCAGCGTGGGGGCGAGGGCCTGGAAGGCGGCGCGGTCGACGACGGTGATGGGCGTGGCCTTGGCAGGCAGGGACTTCTTGAGCTGGACGGTCATGGGACGCTTCCGGGAATTCGAGGCGTCCATTGTGTCGGGTCGACACGGATGCAAAGAAGTGTGTGGCGGCTGTCAACCGGGCCGCCGAGCCCGGCGTTGTGCCTGCAATCGCGCGATATCCCCCCGCGAGACGGCCTGGTAACAGGCCAGACAGCCATGAAGATGCAGACCCGTCAGGAACATTCGCACCGCCGCCTGCCCGCCCCCGAGATGGGTGCAGTCTGGAGTGCCGAGGAGTCGGTCGAGAAGGGCCGCAAGCACGAAGCCTTCGACGCCGGCTTCTACAGCGGCGAGCGCCGCGGCTTGGCCCGCGCGCTGCGGCTGGACCGCAAGCGCTGATCCCGCCACCGCTTCCCTGCAGCCCGCCCTCCGGCCCCGGACGGCGGGCATTGTTTTGCCCAGTGCTGCACGCTTGGCGGCCGCCGCCCGCGGCGGCAGCGTCGAGAATGGGGCCCCATGAAAGCCGCCCGCCGTTCTACCGCCTGCATTTCCGGCGCCCTGCTGTACTGCAGTTGCATCGCCGCTGCCATGCAATACGCCTCCATCGGCCTGCCGAAGAGCTTCTATGTGCAGTTCGGCGGGCGCAACAGCCTGACCGTCGCGCTGGGTGAGGCGGTGGCGGTGGCCATGCTGCTGGCGGTGGTGTCGGCCGTGTGGGGGTATCTGACGTTGCGCCCCGAGCGGCGGCGCCACCGGCCCTACCTGGCCTGGATGATGTCGGGCGTGGGGCTGGCCTGGGCTGCACTGCTGATCTTCGGCGCCTTCACCTTCGCGACGGCACCGCGCTCCTATTCGGCGCCACTGCAGACGCTGGTGCTGTCGTCCAACGCGGCGCCTTTGTTCGGCGCGCTCAACATCGTCGGCGTGCTGCTGGGCGTGTGGGTGGCGGGCACGCTGGCGCGGCGCAAGCAGCTCAGTCTGCCGTCTACCCGTTCGCGGCGCCGTCCCAGCGGGCCGGCCCATCCGGAGCCGGGCGATGACGCGGAGTCCACGCAAGGCCCGCAGACCGTCGCCCCGCCGCATTGACGACACGCCGCCCGCGCTGCGCGCGCTGTGAGCGGCCGGCGTCCACCTGCCTGTGCGCCACGCTGCCGGCCCCGCCGCTGGCGCACCGCACGGAACTGCTGATCCTGCAGCACCCGGCCGAAGCCGGCCATGCCAAGAACACCGCCCTGCTGCTGGCCCTGGGCTTGCAGCGGGTGCAGCTGCTGCGTGGCGAAGTGTTCGACGCCGCGCTGGCCGGCCCCGGCACGGCGCTGCTGTACCCGGGCGACGGGGCTGCCGCTGCCGCACCCGCTGACGTCCGCCGGCTCGTGTTGCTGGACGGCAGCTGGCGCCAGAGCCGCCGGCTGCTGGCCGCCAACCCCTGGCTGGCCGGGCTGCCGCGGCTGGGCCTGCCGGCGCAGCCCAGCCGCTACGTCATCCGTCGGGCGCACCGGCTGGGCCAGCTGTCGACTGTGGAGGCCGGCCTGCACGCGCTGACGCTGCTGGAGGGCGAGCCCTTCATGCCGCTGTGGGCCGCGTTCGACGCCTTTGTCCAAGCCGGCCTTTACAGAAGGGCAATGGGATTGGCCTAGTATTTCCGGATGGCTTCCCTGTTGCGATCGTTTTTCTCCGCCCTCCTGACCGCGCCCCTGGTGGCGCTGGCCGCCCCGCCCCAGGCGGCCACTGAACATGTGAAGGCGCGGCTGGTGCCCGCCCAGGCCTCGGTGGCGCCGGGCCAGCGCTTCACGGTGGCGCTGGAGCAGGACATCAAGTCGCACTGGCACACCTACTGGATCAACCCGGGCGACTCCGGCCAGGCGACGACGATCGAATGGCGCGGCGCGCAGGGCGGCGCCATCCAGTGGCCCACGCCGGCCGTGCAGCCCATCGGCCCCCTGGTCAATTACGGCTACGAGGGCCGGGTGGCCCTGCTGGTGGACGTGACCGTGCCGGCCGACGCCAAGGTGGGCGGCCGCTTCCAGCCGGAGGCGGACGTGCGCTGGTTGGTATGCAAGGACGTCTGCATCCCCGAGCAGGTGACGCTGGGCCTGGACCTGCCGGTGATCGCCGCCGAGGCGCAGGCTCAGGCCGGCGCGGAGGCGGCGCAGATCGCCGAATGGCGCCGCGCCATCCCGCAGCCGGCGCCGTTCGCGGTGCAGCTCAAGCCGGCGGCCCAGGGCGTGCAGCTCAGCGGTCCGACGGCGGGCGTCACGCGGGCCTACTTCTTTGCCGACACCTGGGGCGCTGTCACCCACAGCGCGCCGCAGCCGCTGAAGGCGCAGGCCGACGGCTGGACGCTGGACCTCACGGCCGGGGAAGACCCCGTCAAGCCGGGGCGGCCGCTGTCCGGCGTGGTGACGCTGACGACGGCGACCGGCACGCAGGCCTGGACGGTGTCCGCCCCCATGCCCGAGGGCGCCGGCCAGGGCCCGGCCCCGGGCGCTGCACTGGCCGAGGCGCCTGCGCCGGCGGCCGCTTCCCCCGAGAGCAGCCTGGGCCTGCTGCCGGCGCTGGCGCTGGCCCTGCTAGGGGGCCTGATCCTCAATCTCATGCCCTGCGTGTTCCCGGTGCTGTCCATCAAGGCGCTGGCGCTGGTCAAGCAGGGCGACCACAAGGCCGAGGGCCTGGCCTACACGGCCGGCGTGCTGCTGAGCTTTGCGGCGCTGGCGGCCGTGCTGATCGCGCTGCGGGCCGGCGGCCAGCAGGTGGGCTGGGGCTTCCAGTTCCACTCGCCGGTGTTCGTCGGCGTGGTGGCTCACCTGCTGTTCCTCGTCGGCCTGAACCTGTCGGGCCTGTTCGACATCGGCGGTAGCTTCACCGGCGTGGGCACCAGCCTGGCGTCCCGGCAGGGCCTGGCGGGCAGCTTCTTCACCGGCGTGCTGGCGGCCGTGGTGGCCACGCCCTGCACGGCGCCCTTCATGGGCGCGGCGCTGGCGTTCGCGCTGAGCCAGCCGGCGCTGGTCATGCTGGCCGTGTTCCTGGCGCTGGGTCTGGGCTTGGCGCTGCCCTTCCTGGTGCTGGCCTTCTTGCCGGCGGCGCAGCGCTGGCTGCCGCGGCCGGGTCTGTGGATGGACACCTTCAAGCAGGCACTTGCCTTCCCGATGTATGCCGCCGTCGTGTGGCTGCTGTGGGTGCTGGCGCAGCAAGCCGGGCCGGACGGCGTGGCGCTGGCGCTGGGCGGGTTGCTGCTGATTGCCTTCGGGCTGTGGTGGCGTCGTGTCAGCGGCTCCCCGGTGGTGGGCACCGCTGCTGCGGTGATCGGCATCGCGCTGGCGCTGGCGCTGACAACGGGGCTGCGCCCGGTGGAGGGGGCTCCTGCGGCGGCCTCTGCCACGCACGAGGTCTACGGCGCCGAGCGTCTGGCCGAGTTGCGCGCGCAGAACAAGCCGGTCTTCGTCAACATGACGGCGGCTTGGTGCATCTCCTGCCTGGTCAACGAGCGCGTGGCCCTGTCCCGCCCCGAGGTGCAGCAGGCCTTCGCTCAGGGCGGCGTGGCCTACCTCAAGGGCGACTGGACGCGGGAAGACCCCGCGATCACCGCTGTGCTGAAGGCGCATGGCCGCTCCGGCGTGCCGCTGTACCTGTACTACGCGCCCGGTGCCGCAGAGGCGCAGGTGCTGCCGCAGATCCTGACCCCCGGCCTTGTCATCGAGGCCATCTCTTCCGCCACCCCTGCTTCCCGGAGTTCGACATGACGACGCTGCTTCGCCGTTCCCTGATCGCCGCCGCCCTCGCTGCACCGCTGCTGGCCGGTGCCAATGTCAACGTGGACGCCCCGGCGCCGGCCTTCACGGCCACCACCGCCGACGGCAAGACCGTGAACCTCGCCGACTTCAAGGGCAAGACTGTGGTGCTGGAGTGGACCAACCACGATTGCCCCTTCGTCAAGAAGCACTACGGCAGCGGCAACATGCAGTCGCAGCAGAAGGACGCTGCCGCCCAGGGCGTGGTCTGGCTGCAGGTGATCTCGTCCGCGCCCGGCCAGCAAGGCCATGTGGACGGCGCCGCCGCCAAGAAGCTCAACACCGACCGCGGCGCTGCGCCCGCCGCCACGCTGCTCGACCCCAAGGGCGAGCTGGGCAAGCTGTACGGCGCGCAGACCACGCCGCACATGTACGTCATCAAGGGTGACGGCACGCTGGCCTACAAGGGCGGCATCGACAGCATCGCCAGCGCCAAGGCCGACGACATCGCCAAGGCCGAGCCCTATGTGAAGCTGGCGCTGGCCGATGTGGCGGCCGGCAAGAAGGTCGAGAAGGCCAGCACCCGGCCCTACGGCTGCAGCGTCAAGTACGCCAGCTGAGCGCCTGCGTCACGGTTCGGCCGCCAGCCGCCGCACCGTGACCCAGACGCGACCGCTGTTGTTGCAGTGCATGGGCCACACGTCGTTGGCGAAGAAGTTCACCGGCCCGTACTGCGCCACCACCAGCGTCAGCCCCGGGGCGCCAATGCGCACCGGGCGGCTGCCTTCCTGGGCCAGGCCCGCCACCATGTAGTTCTCGGTCGGCATCCGCTTGAGGCTGCTGAACCAGCGCATGACCGGGTTGTCGGCGCCGTTGTCCCCCTGCAGGGGGTCGACGAGTGCTTGACCAGCATCACGCCACAGTTGGCCGCCGGGCAGCTCGACCCGGTAGCGATCGCCCGGCGCGAGCACCAGCGGCAGCGGCGTGTCGCGCTGTGCCGAATCGACCCGCAGGCTGCAGGTCTGCCCAACCGGCAGGCGTTCGCCTGATGCACACGGCGGCGCGGGCGGCGGCGCGTTTTCGGGCGGCGGCGTGCGCGTGGCGCAGCCGGCCAGCAGTGCCAGCACGGCGGTGGCCCCGGCGAGCCGCCGGCGTGGGCCTGGGGTGGGCTCAACCGCCATCGGGCACTCGGGGCACACCCACGTAGCAGACGGCGCCGTCCGCATCACATCCGGCCACGTAGACCTGGCGCGGGTACTCGCCGGCCTGCAGGTCGGCCTCGGAGCCGAACATGCGGCTGAAGGCGGTGCGGGTCTTGTCGGCGATGCCGTCATGGACGAAGTAGCCATGCCCGCCCAGGCCCACCGGCGAGCCGGTGAAGCACACGTAGCGCACGATGCCGTTGCGCACCAGCGTGCCGCCGGGGTCGGTGCCCAGCTTGACCTGCTGGCCGTCGACGATGCAGGCGCCCAGTAGCACCGAGTCGCCCTCGTTGTAGGTGACGAACACCTGGCCCTTGGGGCGCAGGCGGCTCACCCAGTCCCCATGCCCGGCCGCGCGCACGCAGGGCGCGACGAGCGCGACGTTCTGCGCCGCGCCCAGTGCCTCGCGGGCGGCGGCGATTTCCAGCGTGTACTGCAGGTAGTGGGCGCCCAGGCTGTGGGCCGCTACGCTGAAGGGCTGGGCATGGGCCTGCAAACGCGCAATCGCCATCAGCCGCAGCAGCCGGGCCAGCGCGTCCACCGAGTCCTGCGCGTTGTTCTTGGCCTGGCGGTAGCGGCGCGCCTTCTGCACGATGGGGCCGGCGGTGCGGTTGCTGGCGCGCACGTCAGCGAGGTCGTCCTCGCTGCCCGCGGTGTCGGCCACGCCCGGCAGCGTGTGGCCATCGGGCAGCAGGCCTTCCGATGGCCAGGAGAAGCCGATCACCTCGACGCCATAGATGTTCCCCAGCAGCGCGCAGCGCTCGAAGCACCGCTGCGGCGTGTTGTTGTTGCCGTGGATGTACAGCAGCACCCGGCGCGAGCCCTCGAAGCGCCGCCGCAGCGCGCTGATGATGGCGTCGTCGCTGGCCTCGCTGGCGAGTGCCTGCAGCGACCAAGCGCCGCCTTGCTCGCGGGCATCGGCCATGCTCAGCAGGGACTGCGCCGGCTCGAAGGCGCCGCTGAAGGCGGTGTCGGTGCCGCTGCCGCTCACGCGGCGGTTGGTGATGATGAGCATGGCGCCTCCGGCCTCGTTGTAAGGGGCCGCCAGTGTTGAGGGGATGCGCCTTGGCGGCATCCTCAGGCTTGCGGAGTCAGAACACCGACAGCCCGGTCTTCGCGACAAACAGCTCCAGCGCCTGGCGCCCCAGCAGCGAGTTGCCGGTGGGGTCCAGCGCGGGCGACCACACGCACAGCGTGAGGTGGTCGGGCACAACGGCCACGATGCCGCCGCCCACGCCGCTCTTGCAGGGCAGGCCGATGCAGAACGCGAACTCGCCGGCTGCGTCGTAGGTGCCGCAGGTCAGCATCAGCGCGTTCACGCGCCGCGCCTGCGCGGGGCTCAGCACCGGCGTGCCGGCCAGCGGGTGGCGGCCGTCGCGGCACAGGTAGCCGGCGGCGCAGGCCAGCTGCTCGCAGGTCATCGCAATCGCGCACTGGTTGAAGTAGACGTCCAGCACGGTGGTGATGTCGTTGTCCAGCGTGCCGAAGCCCTTCATGAAGTTGGCCAGCGCGGTGTTTCGAAAGCCCGTGTCGGCCTCGGACTGCGCGACCTCGGCGTCGATGGCCACCGGCTCGCCGCACAGGCGCGACAGCAGCGCCAGCAGTTCGGCCTTGCCGTCGCCCAGCGTGACAAGGCGGTCCGCCACCGCGATGGCGCCGGCATTGATGAAGGGGTTGCGCGGGATGCCGCGCTCCGTCTCCAGCTGCACCAGCGAATTGAACGGGCTGCCCGAGGGCTCGCGGCCGATGCGCGTCCACAGCGCCTCGCCCAGCGCCTTGATGGCCAGCGTCAGCGAGAACACCTTGGACACGCTCTGGATGGAGAAGGGCACGGCGCTGTCGCCGGCCTGGGCGGTCTGGCCGTCACAGGTGCGCAGCGCAATGCCGAACTGCGCGGGCGACACCCGGGCCAGCGCCGGGATGTAGCGCGCCACCTGGCCTTGCTGGCCCAGCAGCGGGCGCAGTTCGGCGTTGATCTGGTCGAGCACGAGCTGGAAGTCCATGCGGGCGATTCTGACCTTGAGAATGGCGCCCCATGCAAGCCCTGCTCGACGCCATCGCCGCCGCCCCCGACCTGCCCACCGACGTCTGCCGCCTGTTCCACGGCCGCGGTGGCCGCTTCCCGGGTTGCGAGCACCTGGCGCTGGACGCCTTTCCGCCCTTGCTGCTGCTGACGTCCTTCAAGCCGCTGGACGAGGCCGCGCTGGCCGCCGTAGCCACCGCCTTGACGGCGCGCTTCGGCGCCGCGCTGAGCTGGGTCTACCAATGCCGCGGCGAGGGCGCCGAGACGCGGCAGATGGCCGGCAGCGTGCCCGAGCCGCATGTGGTCACCGAGGCCGGCACGCGATACCTCGTGCACCTGCTGCGCGGCCAGAACCACGGCCTGTTCCTGGACATGGCCGCCGGCCGGCGCTGGGTGCGCGAGCACGTGAAGCCCGGCGCCAAGGTGCTGAACCTGTTCGCCTACAGCTGCGCGTTCTCGGTCGTCGCGCTGCAGGCGGGAGCGGCCGAGGTGGTCAACGTGGACATGGCGTCTGGCGCGCTGGCCACGGGCCGCACCAACCATGAGTTGAATGGCGTGAAGGCGGGCGCCAAGTTCCTGGCGCACGACATCTTCAACTCCTGGGGCAAGCTGACGCGTGGCGGCCCGTACGACCTCGTCATCTGCGACCCGCCCAGCTTCCAGAAGGGCAGCTTCGTCGCCACCAAGGACTACGCGCGGCTGGCCCGCCGTCTGCCCGCGCTGCTGGCGCCCGGCGGCCACGCGCTGCTGTGCCTGAACGCGCCGGAGCTGGGCGAGGCCTTCCTGCGCGACGTGGTGGCCGAGCATGCGCCCGAGCTGACGTTCGTCGGCCGCGTGGCCAACCCGGCGGTGTTCGAGGACGTGTCGCCCGACCGCAGCCTGAAAGTGCTGGCCTACCGGCTGTAAGAAGTTCCGCAGCGCCGTCACTACCTGCTGCATGACCGCTGATTCATCGCAGGACGCGCTGTACCGCCAGGCCCTCGCGGCCCACGGCGCCGAGCTGGCGCGCTGTTGCGCCGGCTACGAGCGCGACCCCGCATTGCGCCAGGAACTGCAGCAGGAGCTGCACCTGGCGCTGTGGCAGAGCCTGGCCACCTTCCGTGGCGATTGCTCGCTGCGCACCTGGGTCTACCGCGTGGCCCACAACGTCGGCGCGCGCCATGTGCAGCAGCACGCGGGCAAGGCGCCCATGCTGGCGCTCGACGAGATCGAGCACCTGCCCGACGACCGCCTGGACCCCGGCCACACCGAGCGCCGGCTGGACCTGCAGCGCGTGCTGGCGCTGGTGCATCGCCTCGCCCTGCTGGACCGCGAGCTGATGCTGCTCTACCTGGAAGGGCTGGACGCCGCCAGCATCGCCGACATCACGGGCCTCTCGGCCCGCAACGTCGCCACCAAGATCCACCGCATCAAGGCGCTGCTGGCCCGTCAGCTCGCCACACCGAGGAGTTCGCCATGAGCCTGGACGACGACGCTGGCCTGCTGTGGCGCGAACAGGCCGTGCCCGCGCTGCAGCCGCTGCCCACTGACGAACTCGCTGCGCAGTCGCAGCAGCTGCGCCACAAGGTCGGCCGCCGCAACCGCCGTGAAACCGTCGCTGCTGGCCTGGTGGCCGTGGTGTTCCTGGCCTACGCCTGGGTCTTTCCGCACTGGCTCACCAAGCTGGGCGCGCTGCTCAACGTGGCGGGCATGGGCGTCATGCTGTGGCAGCTGCAGCGCCGCGCGTCGGCACGGCCGCAGCCCGAGTCGCTGGGCGCCAGCCGGCTGCAGTTCCACCGCGCCGAGCTGGCCCGCCAGCGCGACGCGCTGGGCGCGGTCTGGCGCTGGTACGTGGCGCCCGTGGTGCCGGGGCTGGTGCTGTTCCTGTGCGGGCGGCAGATCGAGAACGGCCACTGGCAGGCCTGGCCGTTCGTCATCACCGCGCTGGTGATGGCCGGCGTCGTGTGGATCAACCGGCGCGCCGCGCGCCAGCTGCAGCGCGAGATCGACGCGCTGGATCAACTGACCAAGGAGACCCCATGAAGCGCATCCCCCTGGCCGGCGCGCTGCTGGCCCTCTCGCCGCTGCTGCAAGCCGCGGGCAGCGACGCCGATGTCGAGCGCCTGCTGGCCGCCCGCTTCGACGGCGACCGCACCGGCGCCTGCGTGCAGGCCGCCGTCATCGAGGCCGGGCAGGTCTGGCGCGCCAGCCGTTGTGCCGGCACGCGCGCCGACGGTGCCCCGGCCGCAGGTGCGGCCTTCGAGATCGGCTCGGTCAGCAAGACCATGACGGCTGCGCTGGTGGCCGGGCTGGTGGACAGCGGCCGCTGGTCGCTGGACGACGCAGTAGCCCGCCATCTGCCCGAGGGCACGGCTGTGCCGCACCAGGGCGAGCGGCAGATCCTCGTGCGCGACCTGCTGACCCACACCAGCGGCCTGCCCGCGCTGCCGGCCGACCTGCAGGGCGGCACCCAGGCCGACCCCTACGCCCGGCTGACCGAGGCCGGCCTGCTCGCGTCACTGGGCAAGACGGCGCTCGTGTTCCCGATTGGCAGCCAGGCAGCGTACTCCAACTTCGGCATGATGGTGCTGTCGCTGGCCGTGGCCCGCAGCCTGGGCGGCGACCTGGAGGCCGCGCTGCGCGAGCAGTTGTTCCGGCCGCTGGGCATGGGCACGGCCCACGTCGCCAAGCCCCTGGGGGCCGCTGCCGCGCAAGGCCACCTGCCCGACGGCACCAAGGCGCCGGGCTGGACGGTCGCCACCAACCTGGCCGGTTTCGGCATGGTCAAGGCCACGCTGGACGACATGGTGGCCTACGCCCGCGGCCAGCTGGGCGCGGGCCCGTCGGCCTTGGTGGCGCAGCTGCGCCGCACCCAGCAACCGCTGGCCCAGGGCTATGGCATGAACTGGATGCTGCGCCGCGTGCAGGGGCGCGATCTGGTCATGCATGAAGGCGGCACCGGCGGCTTCTCGTCGCTGGTGGCCCTGGAGCCGGGCGCGCAGCGGGCGGTCGTCTTGCTGGCCGACACGGCGCTGGCCGACCTGGGCGGCCTGGGCGACATCGGCTTCGCGCTGCTGGGCCTGGACATGCGGCTGCAGCCGCGCCGCGCCGTGGAGCCGCCGGCCGCGCTGCGCCAGGCGCTGGCCGGGGACTACGCGTTGGGCCCCTTGCGCCTGACGATCTGGGAGCGCGACGGCCGGCTGCTGGCCCAGGTGCCGGGTCAGTCCGCCTTCGAGCTGCGCCACGACAGCCGGGGCGACTTCTACCCGCTGGGCTTCTCCGCGCTGCTGCGCCCCGAGCCGCCCGGGGCCGGCCAGCCGGTCGCGCGCTTCACGTGGCAGCAGGGCGGCGGCGCGACGCTGGCCCGCCGCGTGGGGCGGGTGGAGGCGCCGCCCGCCATCACCCACCCGGCCTGGCGCGACTGGGCCGGCGAGTTCCAGCTGGCGCCGCAGTTCAGCCTCAAGGTGTTCGAGCGCGACGGGCAGCTGATGGTGCAGGGCAGCGGCCAGCCCGCCATCGCGGCCGAGGTGACGGGGCCGGACCGCATCGAGATCAAGGCGGTGGGCGCGGTCATCGAGTTCGAGCGCGATGCCGCAGGCCAGGTCACCGCCGCAGTGCTGCTGCAGGGCGGGCAGCGGCTGCGTGGCGGCAGGGTGCCTTAGCCTTGCTGTCTCAACGTTGGCGCTGAACCGCGAGCGGCGGCTCGCCGACGCGAGTCGGCTCAAGCGATTGGTTGGACGTCACTTCACCCATGCAACTCGCGCAGTACCTCAGGGTGCGCTACCGCGACACGCAGCAAGGTCTTCGCCGCACCATTCGGCTCTCGCCGCCCCTGTTCCCAGTCTTGCAGCGTGCGCGCGGAAACGCCCAAGAGGTTCGCAAAATCCTGCTGCGACAACCCGACCTGCGCACGCGCTTCAGCTGCAGCCGGTAGTTCAACCTTCGTCACACGAGCAGATTCACCGCGCTTCATCTGGCGAACCGACTCAAGCAAGTCTTGCTGGAATTTCTTCATTTCAGAGGGCATCTTCGACTCCTTGTTTCAGTTCCGCTAGGAACGAGGTTGGCAAGTTGTCGAACTTGCCTTTCGTATAGGCGATGAGCAACCAAATCGTCTCGTCGCTGACGTTGAAGTAGATAACTCTTGCGCCACCGCTCTTGCCTCGACCGGACGCGGCCCACCGGACCTTTCGGCACCCACCACTATCCTTGATGAGATCGCCAGCCTCTGGATTGACCGCGATCCACGCGATGAATTCCTCGCGCTCCGCTTGAGTCCAGATATCAGCGGCGTACCGCTGGAAGATTGGGGTTTCGGCTACCGTTCTCACGCGCCAATGCTACGGCATTGCCGTATTCATCGCAAGCACAACGACATGCCTTGCCGGTGATGCCCAACGTTTGACATGAGAGGCTCGACCCGGCTTGCCGGGGCACGTCCTCTCGATGGAATACGAAGGGACTTCCCACCTTCTGGCCCACGGCGTCGAGGCGCCAAGATTGATGGTGCGAATCGTCAATCTGCGGTCCTATGAAAGGGGAAGCCCATGAACGAGATTACCCGAGTCGGGGTCGATCTGGCCAAGCGCGTGATCCAGGTCCACGCCGTCAATGCCACCGGCCGCGTCGTCGCCGCCAAGGCTCTGCCTGCCGACAAGTTCGCCGCCTGGTGCGTGCAACTGCCTGCCGGCTGCCTGGTCGCCATGGAGGCCTGCGGCGGCGCCCACCACTGGGCGCGCAAGCTGCGCAGCTATGGCCTTGACGCGCGCCTGATCGCCGGCCACTTCGTCACCCCCTACCGCATGGCCGGCAAGGGTGGCAAGAACGACGCGGCGGATGCTGCCGCCATCTGCGAGGCTGCTGGTCGTCCGCACATGCGCTTCGTACCCGTGAAGACGCCCGCCCAGCAGGCCCTGCTGGCCATCCACCGCCTGCGCGAGGGCTACAAGGAAGACCGCACCGCCTGCATCAACCGCATCCGCGGCCTGCTCACCGAGATCGGCATCGTCTTCGCGCAAAGTCCCGACGCCCTGCGCCTGGGTCTGGCCGACGTACTGGAAGACGCCAGCAACGAACTGCCCGGCATCGCACGGCTGGCGATTCAAGAGGCGCGGTTGCACTGGATCGAGCTGGAATGCCACATCGCCAGCTGCGACGAGCGCATCACTGCGCATGTGCGCTCGGACCAGCAAGCCAAGGTGGCGGCACAGCTCAGCGGCATCGGCCCGGTGACCGCATCGGCCCTGATCGCTACGGTGGGCGACTTCAAGCAGTTCAAGAGCGGTGCGCAGTTCGGCTCATGGCTTGGCCTGGTGCCCCGGCAGAACTCCAGCGGCGGCAAGACGCAACTCGGGCGCATCACCAAACGCGGCGACGACTACCTGCGCACGCTGCTGATCCAGGGCGCCAAGTCGGCTGTGATGACGGCGCACAAACGCAGCGACAAGGTCTCGCAGTGGCTGGTGCAGTTGCTGGCCCGCGTGGGCTGGCAGAAGGCGGTGGTGGCGCTGGCCAACAAGAACGCGCGCATCGTCTGGGCGCTGCTGGCCAAGGGGCGCGAGTTCGATCCGAACTACGTGTCGGTCAAGCCTGGCGAGGTTCTGCCGATGCCGCCCGTGATGCCGGCCTGAAACCCATTCTCGACAAAACAAGTTCTTCCCCGTAGACGTGCGTTCGAAGATGCAACTCACAGGTCAGACCGGCAGCAGGCAAGCTCGACTAACCCTGTGCCGCGCCAGTTGTGGCGACGGCGGCGAGTGAATGGAGCCCTGCTGAGCGGTTGGTATCTGGGCCCGCACCGAAACCCGAGTGCAACAAGGCCGCCTGTAGATGTGCAGTCTGTTCTCTGTGAAGCCGCATCGAACCCGAACTCCGGTCTTGAGAAAAACAGCAAAGGCGACTATCGGATACCGCCCACATCAATCCGCTTGATCAACTGGGAAGTCCCTGTAGAGGGGTTAGGCATCGCTGTTTTGCCACTCGCTACCGCTGGAGTTCAAGAACCTCGTCTCCATGGTGGTCAACGACGCCAGTGCTTCGCCAGCCGAGATGGCGATAGAAGCCATGTGAACGGACCGACGAGTCGGCGGAGCAAGCTAGGAACAACCTGCTGTGCCCGAGCTTGCCCAGGTGCGCAGCAACTCGACTGAGCAGTTCGCGCCCGACTCCCATGCCTTCAAACTCGCGGCGAAGCGCCAGAACGACGATCTCTCCAGTAGCGCTAGCACCAAAGCAGTAACCAGCGATCTGCGAGCCTGCCATGCACACAAAGCCAGACAGTTCCCCTGCTTCAATGGCTTTGGCGAGAGTCTCAACGGTGATCCCCATACCGGCGAGAACTTCGCTTGAGATCGCGTTCTCTCGCGTGATTCCGCGAATGCGGATGCATTCTTCGGAGTCCAGCGGTATGGCTGTTCTGTATTGGATCTGCACGAGCACTTGCGGTGTGGGCCTGCGATGCCTAACGCCCAAGGTAAGCGTCCGCTTGACCGCCCAGTTGGACGAAGCCGCTACGCGGAGCAACCCCGAAGGCAGAGCCTGCGAAGGGTCCGATGCTGCGCTGAGTTGTCCCGTAATGTTGCTGTTCACGCGATCCATTCTGACGCGTGAGACCGAGCAACTCAGCGAGGACTTTCCATCATGGCCATCCACCCCACCGGCAAGCAGCCCGCCGCGCCGCAGGCGAACTACCCT
>NZ_JBIGHW010000022.1:0-33877 GCF_043555875.1 Pelomonas margarita
TCATCGTGGACGATTCAGCTACATTCAAACCAGTTCCTGCGCGCCTCCCCGGCGCCGCCACGGCAAGCTCAGTTTTGCCGTCCACGATCAGCCTGAAATGGGCGTCCACGATCGCTGAAATACGCACCGGGCAGGGCAAACCGCAGACGTTCGACTTCCTGGGGTTCACGTTCATCTGTGGGCGCTCGCGGCGCGGAGCGTTCTTGCTCCGGCGCCATACGCGACGTGACCGCATGCGTGCGGCTCTGCAGGAGGTGAAGACGCAACTGCGGAACAGACGCAGCGACAGCATCGCCGAACAAGGGCGATGGCTGCGATCGGTGGTCACGGGCTACTTCGCGTACCACGCGGTGCCGACCAATGCGCAAGCGATTGGGGCATACCGGCATCACGTCCTCGATCTCTGGCGACGCTCGCTGCGACGACGCAGCCAGAAGGACCGGACGACCTGGGCCCGCATGAATCGCCTGGCCGTCGAGTGGTTACCGCCACCCCATGTGCTTCATCCATGGCCTGAAGACCGCCTGTTCGTCAAAACCCGAGGTAGGAGCCGTATGCCTTAATTGGGCAAGTACGGATCTGTGCGGGGGGGTGCCGAGCAATCGGCATCCCTACCGCAATCGACAACACTCGTGAGTAGTCGTGAGTAGTCATGCGGCGGTCTCGAATGGCTGCGCTGTGCGTCCGATCGCGCCTTCCAGTACGGCTTCGAATCGGGTTGTGATGTCTCCCCAATCCAGCCTCCGCGTCGTCTCACGGGCCGCCTCTGCAACGCCCCGCCGTGCGGCCCCGTCCAGCGCCGCCATGCGCGCTGCAGCGACGAAGTCGGATTCCCGACCCGGCCCGGCCAGCCAGCCGTTCTGCCCGCTGTGGATCAGTTCGCCCGCCGCAGCGCTGTCGAACGCGACGACAGCGCAGCCGCTGGCCATGGCCTCGGTGGTGACGTTGCCAAAGGTCTCGGTGAGGCTGGCGAACAAGAACAGGTCCAGTCCGGCGTAGTGGGCAGCCAGGTCGTCGCCGCTGCGTGGGCCGGCGAAGTGCGCTTCGGGCGCGCGCGCTGCGAGTTCTGCGCGCATGGGGCCGTCGCCGACCAACACCAGTCGTGCTCGCGGCTGCTCGGCCTTCACGGCCTCGTAGGCGGCCAGCACCACGCCCAGGTTCTTTTCGGGCGCCAGGCGGCCGACGTAGCCCAGCACAAGGTCGTCCGGCCCAGCGCTCCAGCGGGCACGCAGCTTGTCGTTGCGGCGGGCGGGATCGAAACGCTGTGTGTCCACCCCTCGGCCGACCACCGTCAGGCGCTCGAAGCCGCGCTCGGCCAGCAGCACACGCATGGCTTCGGTGGGCACCATGGTGGCGTCGCAGCGGTTATGGAATTTGCGCAGATAGCCCATGATGGGCTTGCTCAGCAGGCCGAGCCGGTAGTGCTTGCCGTAGGCGTGGAAGTTGGTGCGGTAGTCCGACGTGACCGGCAGCGCAAGGTGCTGCGCGGCCTGCAGCGCCGACCAACCCAGCGGCCCCTCGGTGGCGATGTGCACGACGTCGGGCCGCTTCAGCGACCACAGCTTCACCAGCGCGCGCTTGCTCGGCACGCCCATGCGCAGGTTGGGGTACAGCGGCACGGGCAGGCCCTTGGTGAGCACCTCGTCGACAGCAGGGATGCCGCTGGATGGCGGCGTCAGCTTGGCGGACTGGCGCGGGCGGATGAGCTGCACGTCATGGTTACGGCGGTTCAGGCCGTCGACGACGCGCGCCATCGACATGGCGACGCCGTTGACCTCGGGCGGATAGGTTTCGGTGACCACCGCCAGCCGGCGCGAATGGCGCGGCGCGGGCAGGTCATCGACCAGGATGTCATCGGCGTCGACGGTGTTCATGGTGCGCATGGTCAGCACTGCATGCGACAGAACGATGAACGCAGCACCGTCACGCCGATTTCACGCAAGCCCCCCACCATCCGCCCCGCATTCCACCCCAACACGAGGACGGGACGACGTGAACGAGTTCTTCCAAACCCTGAAGACACAGCGCTGGGACGACCACCGCTACTACCACCACAGCCGCATCAACCAGAGCCTGCACCTGATCAGCGCGCTGAGCTTCCTGGTGTCCTACGGCCTGGTGTTCGTGAACCCGGCCTGGGCGGCGCTGCTGGCCTGGTGCGTGTCGATGACAACACGCCAGGCGGGTCACTTCTTCTTCGAACCGCGCGGCTACGACCACGTGAACCAGGCCACCGACGCGCACAAGGAAGAGATCAAGGTGGGCTACAACATCCGCCGCAAGATCGTGCTGCTGGCGGTGTGGGTGGCGCTGCCCGCGGTGCTGTGGGTGTTCCCGTCGCTGGGCGGGCTGATAGCGCCGGCGGCAGACACGCGGGGCTTCATCGAGGACGTGGGCATGGCCTGGTTCTGCCTGGGCGTGACGGGCCTGGTGTTCCGCGTCGTGCAGCTGTGGATCACGCAGAACCTGATGCAGGGCCTGGCCTGGGGCTTCAAGATCATCACCGACCCCTTCCATGACGTGCTGCTGTACTGGAAGTCGCCGCTGTACCTGCTGCGCGGGCAGCTGATCGACCCGATGGAACACGTCGGCTCCAGCCAAGCGCACTGAACCGATGGACGAGACCTTCACGCTGTCGGCGCTGGCCCTGGGCGCGCTGGCGCTGCTGCCAGCCGCCAAGCGGCGCTTCGAGCTGTCGCGCGCCAAACATCGGTCTCTGGCCGGTCACTCGCGCATGGCCAAGCGGCTGGCGCGCTGGGTGCCGGGCTATGCCTACGACGAGGCGCAGTTCTTCGGCGTGGACGGCACGCCCGTTGAGGTCGCCGCGCAGCGCAAGGCTGCCTTGCAGCGGCTGGGCGCCGAGTTCGACTCGCGCTTCGCGAAGACGCTGGCCGCCACCGAGCAGGCGCGCGACGCGATCTCCGACCTCAAGTTCACCGGCCGCTACCGCGTGCCCTTCCAGTTCAGCCCGGTGCTGCGCGAGCACTTGAAGGTGGGCGCCTTCCTGCAGGCTAGCTCCGGCGTGCACGTCGAGGACCTGGACGGCAACCGGCTGATGGACCTGACCGGCTCCTACGGCGTCAACGTGCTGGGCTATGACGCGTACAAGGCCTGCATCGATGAGGCCGTGGCCACCGCGCGCGAGCTGGGCCCCGTGCTGGGCGCCTACCACCCCTGCGTGCTGGACGTGCTGGGCCGGCTGAAAGCCATCTCTGGCCAGGACGAGGTGAGCTTCCACATGAGCGGCACCGAGGCCGTCATGCAGGCCGTGCGGCTGGCGCGTTATCACACGAAGAAGAAGCGCCTGGTGCGCTTTGCCGGCGCGTACCACGGCTGGTGGGAGGACGTGCAGCCCGGACCCGGCAACCCGCTGCCGCCGCGCGAGACCTTCACGCTGCAGGACATGGCCGAGCGCTCGCTGAAGGTGCTCGCCACGCGGCGCGACATCGCCTGCGTGCTGGTGAACCCACTGCAGGCGCTGCACCCCAACGTCAACGCGCCGGGCGACTCCAGCCTCATCGACGGCAGCCGCCGCGCCAGCTACGACCGCGAGGCCTACACGGACTGGCTGAAGCGCCTGCGCGAGGTGTGCACGGCACGCGGCATCGTGCTGATCTTCGACGAGGTGTTCGTCGGCTTCCGCCTCGCACCCGGCGGCGCGCAGCAGTACTTCGGCGTGAAGGCCGACCTCGTCACCTACGGCAAGACGCTGGGCGGTGGCCTGCCGGTGGGCGTGGTGTGCGGCCCGCGCGCGCTGATGCAGCGTTACCGCGACGACCGCCCGGCGGACATCTGCTTTGCGCGCGGCACGTTCAACGCCCACCCCTACGTGGTGGCGGCCATGGCGGCCTTCCTGAAGCGCCTCGAGCGCCCCGAGGTGAAGGCGCTGTATGACGGCCTCGACGATCGCTGGAATGCACGCTGCGCGCAGTTCAACGCCCGGCTGCAGGCCGCGGACGCGCCCGTGCGCATGGCCAACCTGTCGACGATCTGGACGGTCATGTACGACCAGCCGGGCCGCTATCACTGGATGCTGCAGTTCTACCTGCGCAAGCACGGCCTCGCGCTGAGCTGGGTGGGCACGGGCCGGCTGATCTTCAGCCTGAACTACGGTGACGCCGAGTTCGCCGAGGTCATGGACCGTTTCGTCGCCGCCTGCGACGAGATGCGCGCCGACGGTTGGTGGTGGACGGCGCCCGAACTGACGGGCAAGGCCATCCGCCGCAACGTGTTCCGCGAGATGCTTTCCCACAAGTTCTGACGATGAAGAGCCACGACGCAGCGCCGGCCCTGGACGACGGCGTGAAGGACAGCCGAGGCTGGCTGGCCCGCCTCGGCGCACAGGAAGACCTCAACTTCCTGCTCACCAACCGCATCCCGCGCATCGCTGCGACGCGCCTGATGGGCCGCATCGCCAACATCGAGAGCCCGCTGTTCACGCAGCTGGCGATCCGTGTGTGGCAGCTGTTCACACCACTCGACCTGCGCGAGGCGAAGCGGCAGCGCTTCACCTCCATCAAGGATTGCTTCACGCGCGAGCTGAAGGACGGCGCCCGCGTGTTCGACGCCCGGCCCGACGTCTTCGCCAGCCCTTGCGACGCCATCGTCGGTGCGATGGGCACGGTGCAGCAGGGCCAGGTCTACCAGGCCAAGGGCTTCCCGTACTCCACCGCCGAGCTGTTCGGCCCGACGCAGGACGCCAGCGCTTTCGAGGGTGGCCGCTTCATCACGCTGCGGCTCACGTCGGTGATGTACCACCGCTTCCACGCGCCCGCCGACGGCACCGTAGAGCACGTGACCTACCTCAGCGGCGACACCTGGAACGTGAACCCCGTGGCGCTCAAGCGCTTGGAGCGGCTGTTCTGCCGCAACGAGCGCGCTGTGGTGCGCATGCGGCTGGCCGGCGGGCAACCGATCGCGCTGGTACCCGTGGCTGCCGTGCTGGTGGCCAGCATCCGCCTGCACTGGCTGAACGTGCTGCTGCACGTCGGCCATCCCGGGGCACACGAGATGCCCTGCTCGGCGCCGCACGTGAAGGGCCAGGAGATGGGCTGGTTCGAGCACGGCTCCACCATCATCGTCTTCGTACCCAAGGGTTTCGAGCTGGCCGAGGGCATTACCACCGGCGCACAGATCCGCGCGGGGCAGGCGCTGCTGAAGCTGCTCAGCTGACGGTATCGGGGGTCCCAGCCGTCGCGACCACCGGCACAGGCAGCACGGCGGGGGCCGGCACCGGCGTGGCTTTGGTCGCCGGCAGCATGCCCGGCAGCGCCGCCTCGTCGCCGCGGTCGATGATCTCCAGCCGGCCGTCGAAGTGCTCGACCAGCGCCGTCAGACTCTCCACCCAGTCGCCGTCGTTGCAGTACAGCACGCCGTCGATCTCGCGGATCTCGGCATGGTGGATGTGCCCGCAGACCACGCCGTGCGCGCCACGCTTCTTGGCCTCGCGCGCTACGGCGTTCTCGAACTCGTTGATGTAGCTGACCGCGCGCTTGACCTTGTGCTTCAGGTAGCGCGACAGGCTCCAGTACGGCAGGCCGCACTTGGCGCGGATGCGGTTGAACCAGCGGTTGACCTTGAGCGTGAACTCGTAGGCCAGGTCGCCCGCGATGGCCAGCCAGCGCGCGCACTGGATGACGCCGTCGTACAGGTCGCCATGCGTGACCCACAGCTTCTTGCCGTCGGCCGTCACGTGCATGGCCTCGTCCAGCACGTCGACGCCGCCGAAGTTGTGCGTCACATACTTGCGCGCGAACTCGTCATGGTTGCCGGGGATGAAGACGACGCGCGTGCCTTTGCGTGCCTTGCGCAGCAGCTTCTGCACCACGTCGTTGTGCGCCTGCGGCCAGTACCAGCTGCGGCGCAGCTGCCAGCCGTCGATGATGTCCCCGACGAGGTAGAGCGTCTCGCACTCCACGTCGCGCAGGAAGTCCAGCAGCGCCTTGGCCTGGCAGCCGGGCGTGCCCAGGTGCAGGTCGGAGATCCAGACGGTGCGCACCGACAGCGTGGGCCGGTCGGTGCCGGCGTCAGCGGCGTCGTGAGGGTCTTGCGGCGTCGGCATGGCTGGCATGCTGCCGGCCGGTCATGACGCCGCCGTGAACGTGTTGCGCCCGCAGCTCAGCCTGCCGCCGGCAGCCGCGCCGCCAGCCGTGGCGTGGCGGCCTCGATGGGCGCCAGCAGCCGGGGCCACAGCCGCGCGCCCAGGTCGCGCCGGAAGGGGCCGAAGTGCTCGATCTTCCTCACGCCCAGCTCGGCCGGCGCCACCACATGCCGCTGCACCCGCGCCGCGCAGAACTGCGCGGCCAGCGCGTCCACCGCCGCGGCCGGGCCGAAGAGGTGGTCGTCCGTGATGCTCCACAGGTGGACAGTGCCGCCGAAGCGGTCATAGGCCCGCTCGCGCGCCAGCGTCTCGTCGCCGAACAGGAAGCCCGGCGTGCGGCCCCACGCGGCCCACTCCAGCGCAGCGCCGGCCGGCAGGTCCTGCGCGCGCGGGCCCAGCACGCGGCCCGGCGCATGGCCCAGCAGCCGCACCAGCACCGGCAGCATCCAGTGGAAGAACACCCAGGCCTGCACGCGCGCGAAGCCCGACCAGTGCCCCAGGTAGGCCACCTGCGCCGCGACGCCCAGCACTGCGTCCACCTTGTCGGCGAAGCCCGGCACCAGCCCGACGGCGTTGCCGCCCAGCGAATGCCCCACCCACAACAGGCCCACATCGCGCTGCTGGCGGTCGGCCTCCTCACGGCGACGCCGGTCCGCCGCATGCAGCGCGGCGGCCATATCCAGTCGAGCCCAGTCGCGCAGCCGCACGTCCTCGCCCGGCTGCAGCGCCTCACGAGACGCGGCGATGCCGCGGTAATCGAAGCTCAGCACCGCGTAGCCACGGCGTCCCAGCCAGTCGGCGAAGTGGCGGTAGTAGCTGGCCGGCACCGCCGTCGCCGCGCCGATGACGGCCACGGCCTTGACGCCCACGGCCGGCGGCGGCTCGAACCACTGCGCTGCCAGCAGGCGCCCGTCGCTGCAACGCAGCAGCGTTGGCACGTGGAGCGCTGCCCACACGTCATCGGCCCCGGCCTCGACGTCGTCGAGCTTTGCGGCAACGGGAAGACGGGGCGGCAGGGCGTCGGCGGGCGACAACGGCAGGCTGGACATGGAAGCACCTCGTGGCGGCGCCCTTGCGGCACCGGAGCGGCCAGTCTAGATTGGCAACTTTTCAGGCGGTAGATCGCCATCAATCGCCAGATCGTCAATCAAATGTCAACAAAACCCAGCCCGCCACCGGGCGTTGGCCGGCGCCGCCAGACCGCTGCCGAAGAGGCGCTCGACGCCAACGCGCTGGAACTGTTCGCCCGCATCGCCCAGGCCGGTAGCTTCGCGCAGGCCGCCCGCGACCTGGGGCTGACCCGTGCCGCCATCAGCCGCCGCATCGCCGCAATCGAGGCTGCGGTGGGGCTGACGCTGTTCGCCCGCAGCACGCGCAGCCTGGGCCTGACCGAGGCCGGACGCCGACTGCACACCCGTGCGCGCGCCGTCCGCGAAGCCGCCGAGAGCGCCCGCCTGGCGCTGCGGCACACGCGCGACCAGCTGGACGGCACGCTGCGCATCAGCGCCACCGCCGGCTTCGGCCGGCATGTGCTCGCGCCGCTGCTCGCGCGCTTCCAGGCACGGCATCCGGCCGTGCGCTACGAGCTCTTCTTCACGGATCGCCGCGTGGATCTGCTGCGCGAAGGCATAGACATCGCCTTTCGCATGACCAGCAAGCCGCCCGAGACCTGGGTGGCGCAGCCCGTCCTGCGTTTCGAGGTTCGCGCCTACGGCGCCGAGAGCCAGTCGCTGCGCCAGACGCCACAAGACCTCGCCAGCGCGCCCATGCTGCTGCTGGGCCAGGGCGAGGAGCCGTTTGCCAGCCAATGGCAACACGAGGATGGCCGCCGGGAAGACGTGGCCCTGCAGGCGTCCGCGTGGGGCAGCGATCTGGACGGTCTCATCGCACTCGCCCGGCACGGCGCTGGCGTCGTCGTCGCCCCAGACTTCTGTGTGGAACCCGTCGCCGCGCTGCAGGGCGATGCCGTCGCGCCGACGTCCGCCTCACCAAATCCGTTGCGCAATGTGCTGCCCGGCTGGCAGTTGCAGGTCGGCCTGGACACGGTGCAGGCGCTGACGTTGCCACTGCCCGCCGGCTCGGAAACCGCGCGCGCGCTGGTGCGCTTCGTGCGGGACGCGCTGCTGCCGCGCGTGAGCCCGCCCGGCTGATCACGCCCTGCCGGCCCGAGGGCGAGGCGCGCCTGTCGGGCTCAGTGGGTGCATCAGCCTGGCGTGAAGCGAGCTCCAGAAGTGCAAGCGGTCTGATCGCATGGCACGCATGGGTTCATGAGGGCAGCGCAAGTCATGAACGGCGCCTGCCTGGGCCCAGGAAGCATCGGTAGGCGTGGCCCATGCTCACCCGGCGGGGTCAACTTTTCCGCCGCCCGGCGTCCAGGCGGATCAGCACCGCAATCGCCCCGGCCACCAGCAGCCCCAGCCCGCTGAGCGTCGCCGCGATGGGCACGCCGGCCGCCTCGCAGCCCGCGTAGGCCGCCAGCATCACCAGCACGCTGAGGTTCTCGTTGAAGCCCTGCACGGCAATCGACCGGCCGGCGCTCAGCAGCGTGGCGCCGCGGTGTTGCAGCAGCGCGTTCAGCGGCACCACCATGGCGCCGCCGACAGCACCCACCAGGGCCAGCGCGAGCGCGGCGGTGACGAGCTGGTCGATCTGCGCGACGACCGGCATCAGCAGCCCCAGCGCCACGCCCGCCCACAGCCCGTGCCGCGCCTGGTGCAGCGCCAGCCAGTGCCCGGCCGCCGCCGCGCCGGCGATGACGCCTACAGCTACCGCAGCCTGGAGGTAGGCAGCCTGACTCAATGGCAGTGACAGCGCCTCCCCAGCCCAGCGCAGCACGGCGAACTGCAGCGTGGCGCCGACGCCCCAGAACAGCGTCGTCGCGGCCAGTGACAGGCCGCCCTCGCGGTCGCGCCACAGCGTGCGGTTGGCAGCGCGGAACTCGCGCAGCAGCGCTGCGGCGCCGTGTGAGGCGCTGCGCTGGCGCCGGCCGCTGTCCGGGATGCCCGCATTCAGCGCGCTGCTGGCCGCATAAATCAGCAGCAGCGCGGCCAGCGAGCCGGTCAGCTTGTCGGCAGGCAGCTGCAGCCCATCGCACAGCCGGGCAAGGTCTGACGCCAGCCACGCGGGGCTGACCAGCGCCCCGCCCAGCACCGCGCCCAGCAGCGCGGCCGACACCACGGTGATCTCTATCCAGCCATTGGCCTTCACCAGCGCTTCTGGCGCGGCGAGCTCGGTGATGAGACCGTACTTGGCCGGCGCATAGGCCGCCGCACCCAGGCCCACGACGGCCAGCGCCGCCACTGGGTGCAGGCCCAGCACCAGCAGCGCCAGGCCGGCCATCTTGACGAGGTTCATCGCCGCCATCACGCGGCCCTTGGCGAAGGCGTCTGCCAGCGGGCCCACCCACGGCGCCAGCACGACATAGGCGGCCATGAAGCCCACCTTCAGCAGCGGCGCCCACCAGGCTGCGAAGCCCTGCTCGATCAGCAGCGCGATGGCGACGATGAGCAGCGCGTTGTCCGCCAGCGCCGACGCGAACTGCGCGCCGATGACGACGCCGAAGCCCCGGGGCAGGGTGGGCCGGGCGCCGGCCATGGGCGAAGCGGGGACGGTGGTGGTGGGCACGTTCGCTGCACTGTCGCAGCGGCGCATGAACCGGCGATGAAAGCGGGTGACGCGGCCATGGCAACCCAGGCACATCCTCCCTGCAAGCCCTCCGAATGCCTGCGGAAATGCTGTATGCAATTACAGTTGTGCGATGCAAGTTCAGGACAAGCTCGCCATCCTTGCCGATGCCGCCAAGTACGACGCCTCCTGCGCCAGCAGCGGCGGCGACCGCCGCGACTCGCGCGACGGCAAAGGCATCGGCTCCACCACCGGCAGCGGCATCTGCCACGCCTACGCGCCCGACGGCCGCTGCATCTCGCTGCTCAAGGTGCTGCTGACCAACTGGTGCGTCTACGACTGCCTTTACTGCATCAACCGCCAGAGCAGCGATGTGAAGCGCGCGCGCTTCAGCATCGACGAGGTGGTGCAGCTGACGCTGTCCTTCTACCGGCGCAACGTCATCGAGGGGCTGTTCCTGTCCAGCGGCATCATCCGCACGCCCGACTACACGATGGAGCAGGTCATCGAGGTCGCCCGCCGGCTGCGCGAGGACGAGCACTTCAAGGGCTACATCCACCTGAAGACCATCCCCGATGCGTCGCCCGAGCTGGTGGAGCGCGCCGGCCGCTATGCCGACCGGCTGTCCATCAACGTCGAGCTGCCCAGCGCGCAGAGCCTGCAGCAGCTGGCGCCGGAGAAGAACGCCGCTGGCATCGAGCGCACGATGTCGCGCATCCACCTGCGGCTGCAGGCCGCACGCGAGGCCAAACGCGAGGCCCAGGCCGTGCGCGCGCTGCCCGGCGCGGCGGCCCGCACGGCGCCGCCGCCACGCTTTGCGCCGGCCGGGCAGAGCACGCAGCTCATCGTTGGCGCCGATGCGTCGGACGACCGCACCGTGCTGCAGCTGTCCAGCCGGCTCTACACGGGCCAGGGCCTGCGCCGCGTCTACTACTCGGCCTACAGCCCCATCCCGCACGCCAGCCGCGCGCTGCCCGCGCAGGCCGCGCCGCTGCTGCGCGAGCACCGGCTCTACCAGGCCGACTGGCTGCTGCGCTTCTACGGTTTCCGGGCCGACGAGATCGTCACCGAGGCCGGCTTCCTGTCGCTGCAGCACGACCCCAAGCTGGCCTGGGCGCTGGCCCACCCGGCGCAGTTCCCGCTGGACGTGGACCGCGCGCCGCGCGAGCAGCTGCTGCGCGTGCCGGGCCTGGGCGTGGGCTCGGTGGACAAGCTGCTGGCCGCCCGCCAGCATCGCCGGCTGCGCCGCGCCGACCTGCTGGCGCTGGGCCCGCTGGCGCGCAAGGCGCTGCCCTTCGTCGTTGCGGTGGACCACCGGCCCCAGCCCGCCGACCTGCAGGCCCTGCGCCGGCCGGCCGCCGTGCCGCAACAGGCGTCGCTGTTCTGATGGACGTGCCGCTGCGCCACCCGGCAGACTGGCCTGGCTTCGCCGCCCAGTTGCCCGAGTTGCTGGCCGGGGCCTCGGCTGGCTGGACGCATGACGTCGGCGCTCAGGCCGCGCTGTTCGGCGAAGACGCCGTGCTGCCGCCCGGGCGCGCGCCGTGGCACCCGCCCGAGGGCTGGGACGCGCTGGGCCGCCTGGTGGCCATGCATGCCGACGACGACCGCTACGCCCGCCTGCTCGCGTTTGCGCGCCGCCTGCAGCAGCAGCCCGGCCTGTGGGACGACCGGCTGGACGCCGACCGGCGCCACCTGCAGTCGCTGGCCCGGCAGGTCAGCCGCGAGATCCACAAGACCCACGCCTTCGTGCGCTTTCGCGAGGTGGCCGACGACAGTGCGCCCGGCGGCTGCCGCCATGTGGCCTGGTTCGAGCCGGCCCACCATGTCCTGCGCGCCGCGGCGCCGTTCTTCGTGAAGCGGTTTGCGCAACACGCCTGGGCCATCCTGACGCCGCGCGGCTGCCTGCACTGGGACGGCCAGCGCCTCAGCGGCGCGGGCCCCGCACGTCGCGAGGAAGCCCCGCCCGCCGATGCCGGCGAGGCGCTGTGGCTGACCTACTACCGCAGCATCTTCAACCCGGCGCGGCTCAAGCTGTCGATGATGAAAAAGGAGATGCCGGTGCGCTACTGGGCGCACATGCCGGAGACGCAGCTGATCAGCGAGCTGGTCCGGGACGCCCCGCGGCGCGAGGGGCGCATGCGCGGCGTGTGAACGGGCGTGGCTCAGGCCCGCTCGAACAGCAGCCCGAGCTGGCTGGCGATCAGCAGCTCCTGGCGCGTCCAGGCGCGCGTGGGGCGGGCGTCCACCAGCCACAGCGCGCCGGCCAGCTGGGCACCGTCGTACAGCGGCACCTCGATGCGCGCCTCGGCCGCGCCGGCCAGGCCGGCCAGCTCGGCGTGGCAGGGGTGCAGCGCCGCGTCGGGTAAGGCCAGAGGCGTGCCGTGGCGGTGCAGCAGGCCGAGGTAGCGCGGGTGGTCGGTGGCGGTCAGCCCGCCTGGGCCCAGCGTCCAGCGCACCACGCTAGCCAGGCCCAGGATGCGGGCACTGGCGGCCTTGAGCTCGGCCAGCGCCTCGGTGGGCGGCAGCGTGGCCAGGCGCTGGCGCTGGCCGCTCAGTTGCAGCAGTAGCTCCTCGGGCGTCACGGGGGCGCCGGCCTCATCGGCGGGCGGGGCGGCCAGCGTCGTGCGCGCCGGCAGCGACAGGCGCTTGATCTCGGACTGCAGGGCCAGGTGTTGCCACAGGTGGTCCAGCGCGCCGGCGGCATCACCCTGGGCCTGCAGCAGCTCGGCCAGCTGCAGGTGGGCCTGGCGGGCCTGGGCGCGGGCCTGGATGCGTTGCGCGAGCTGCAGGCCGTGGCGCGTGGAGCGCACGGCGGCCGCGTTGTCGCCACGGGCCAGCGCGATCTCCGTCCACGTGCGGCTGGCGGCGGCCTCCAGCCAGGGGTAGCCCTGGCGAGCGGCGATGTCCAGCGCCAGCCGGCAGTCGGCCACGGCCCAGTCCATGCGCTGGCGGGCCAGCGCGGCGCGGGCCAGGTGCCAGTGCGCCTCGGCCTCGAACACGCGGTGGCTGCCGCGCCGTGCGGCCGCCAGACCATGGCTGAAGTGGCGCTCTGCGGCCGGAAGGTCGCCGGTCTCGAAGCTGCCCACGCCGATGTTCAGTGCCAGCTTTGCGGCGAGGTAGCTGTCGTCATGGCCGGCCAGGCGCTCGGCTGCATCGCGCATCTGGCGCAGGCCGCGGGCCCAGTCGGCCTGCGCGTAGTGGATCTGGCCCAGGCCGATGCGTGCTGCTACGCCGGTCTGCAGGTGGCCGCTGACCTCCGACAAGTCCAGCGCACGCGACCACTGTTCGGTGGCCAGCTGGTACTCGCCCTGCTGGTAGGCAATGCGCCCCAGCGCCTCGCAGACACGGGCGGCCTGGATGGGGAAGTGGCCGGCCGCCGCCAGTGCGCCGGCCTGTTCCAGCGCCGGCAGCAGCTCCAGCGCGCGGCCGCGCGGCTCCAGCAGGCCGAAGCGGGCATACAGCGCGTCTGCGCCCGCCGCCGTGTCGCCGGCCTCGAAGGCCTGCGCGCTCAGGCGCTCCAGCAGCCGGTCGGCCAGCGGCGGGTGACGCCGGGCCACGCGGGCAATGCGGCTGAGCAGGTCGGCCAGCGCGTCGCTGGCGGCAGGTTGCAGGGTGAACAAGGCGGGCTCAGGTTGGTTTCTCACTGGTATTCTTGTTCATCCGAGAGTCGTCCTATCCCCCGGACCGGGGTCGATGCGGCGCCGCGGGGGCATGGGTGTAGACCAGTTTAAAACCAATTGACGCCCCTGGTTGTTGGTATTAGAGTGGTATCGACTGCTTCCTGTCGACCATGCCGCTTGCTCTCCACCCCTCTCTCGTGACATCCCGTGACTCCGGCCGGCCCGTGCGCTGGTGGGTGGGCATTGACGGCGGCGGTACCAGTACGCGTGCGCTGGTGGCCGATGCCCAGGGGCGCATCCTGGGGCGCGGTGAGGCCGGTGCTTCGGCGCTGAACCAGGGTGTCGACCAGGCTTGGCGGCACATCGCCGAGGCCATCGCTGGCGCTGGCGTGGCGGGCTTGCAGCTACGGGATTGTGCGCTGGGCCTGGGTCTGTCTGGCACGGGCGTGCCGGCGCAGCTGCAGGGCTTCGTGGCGGCCGATCCGGGCGTGGCTCGGTTCGCGCTGGTCACCGACGGCTTTGCCGGCCTGCTGGGCGCCCATGGCGGCGAGCCGGGCGGGCTGCTGATCTCGGGCACGGGCTCGGTGGCTGAGGCGCTGCTGCCGGATGGTTCGCACCGCATGACGGGTGGCTGGGGCTGGCAGATCGGCGATGAGGGCAGCGGCGCCTGGCTGGGCCAGCAGGCCATGAAGCTGGCCCACGCTGCATTCGATGGCCGCGCAACGCGCGGCGCGCTGGCTGACAGCGTTGGCGCCGTGGCCGGCACCCGCCGTGAGGACCTGCTGGCGTTCTGCGCGCAGGCCGGGCAGGGCGGCTATGCCAGCCTGGCGCGCCTGGTCTTTGAAAACGAGGCGGGCGACCCCGCCGCCGCGGCGCTGCTGGACGCCGCCGCCCGCGCGCTGGACGCGCTGGCCGTCGCCCTCCATCCCACCTTGCCGCTGGCGCTGGCCGGCAGCATCGCGCTGCGCCTGGGTGACCGGCTCAGCCCGGCGCTGCAGGCGCGCCGTGTCGAACCCCGGGGCGACGCCGTGGCCGGCGCACTCTGGCTGATCCAACAACAGAAGAACCCCGCATGAGTGCTGTCTTTGATTTCAAGGCGGACCCGAACGCCGCGTCGCCCTTGTATATGCAACTGGCGCAAAGCCTGGCGACGGCCATCCGCGACGGCGTGTTCCATGCCGACGAGGCGCTGCCCAGCGAGCGTGTGCTGGCCGAGCAGCTGGAGCTGTCGCGCGTGACCGCGCGCAAGGCCATCGACCGGCTCGTTGAGCAGGGCCTCATCATCCGCAAGCGAGGCTCGGGCAACTACATCGCGCCCAAGCTGGAGCAGCCGCTGACGCGCCTGACCAGCTTCTCAGAAGAGCTGCACCAGCGCGGCTTCGTGCCGGGCTCGCGCTGGCTGCTGCGCGGCTTCACGCCGGCGGCGCCGGACGAGCAGCTGTCGCTGGAGCTCAAGAGCGGCGAGCGCGTCGCCCGGCTGGAGCGGCTGCGCTTGGCGGACTCAGTCGTTATGGCATACGAGGTTAGCGTGTTGCCGCAGAGCGTACTGCCCGACCCGCAGAAGGTCGAGGCCTCGCTGTACACCCACCTCGGCGAGCGCGCGCCGGTGCGCGCGCTGCAGCACATCCGCGCGCTGAATGCCGACGCCAAGCTGGCCGGTCTGCTGGAGGTGCCGCTGGGCGCCGCGGTGCTGTTCATCACGCGGGTGGGCTACCTGGCCTCGGGCCAGGCCGTCGAGCTGACGCATTCCTACTGCCGCAGCGACTACTACGACTTCGTTGCAGAAATGCGCCGCGACTGATGAAACTCGAAGGCGACATCGTCACGCCGCAAGGCGTCATCCAGGGCCACCTGCACATCGCGCAGGGGCGCATCGCCGCCATCGCGGGAGTGCCTGTCGACTCGTCGCGTGCGGGGGAGGGCGGCCGGCCGGTGCTGCTGCCGGGCTTCATCGACGTGCATGTGCACGGCGGCGGCGGCCGCGACACGATGGAGGGGGGTGACGCCATCGAGGACATCGCTCGCCGCCATGTGCGCCACGGCACGACCGGCCTGCTGGCCACGACGATGACTGCCCCGGTCGGCGACATCGAGGCCGCGCTGCGGGCGCTGGGCCCGGTGTGCCGCGAGCGCAGCGCCCAGTCGGCTCGCGTTCTGGGCGTGCACCTGGAAGGCCCCTACATCAGCCCCGGGCGGCTGGGCGCGCAGCCGGCCTACGCCATCCCCGCGACGCTGGCCGAGGTGCTGCGCCTGAGCGAGATCGCGCCCATCAAGGTGCTGACCATCGCGCCCGAAATGGCCGGCCACCTCGCGTTGATCGGCCCGCTGCGCGACGCGGGCATCCGCGTGCAGATCGGCCACAGCAACGGCAGCTACGAGGACGGCGTGGCCGCGCTGAACGCGGGCGCGTCCGGCTTCACCCACCTCTTCAACGCCATGACGGGCCTGCATCACCGCGAGCCCGGCATGGTGGGAGCGGCGCTCGCGCATGGCGAGCATGCCGAGCTCATTCCCGACCTCCTTCACGTGCACCCCGGCGCCATCCGCACCGCGCTGCGCTGCATTCCGCATCTGTTCTGCGTGACCGACTCGACGGCCGCGGCCGGCATGCCCGATGGCGAGTACCGCCTGGGCGAGCACAAGGTGCAGAAGTGCCTGGGCGGCGTGCGCCTGGCCGACGGCACGCTGGCCGGCAGCGCACTGACCATGGACCAGGCCCTGCGCAACCTCGTGCAGCAACTGGGCCTGCCGCTACCCGATGCGGTGCGGCGCGTGTCCACCATCGCGGCGGACTACCTGGGCTTGTGGGACCGCGGGCGCCTCGCTGAGGGCGCGTGGGCTGATGTGGTGGTGATGGATGCGGGGCTGGCCCTGCAGCGTGTGTTTGTGGAAGGTGAAGAGATCGATGTCGTCGCTGATGCTTGAGGAGGCGCTGAGTGCGCCTGACGTGGTGGCCCGCCAGCTGGCGGCCGACCCGCTGAGTTACGCCCGCCTGGGCCAGGCCCTGCAGGAGGTGCCGCCCACCAGCGTGCTGACAATTGCGCGCGGCAGCTCCGACCACGCGGCGCATTACCTGGCCTATCTCGTCATGGCGCGCCTGGGCCGGCTGGTCACGTCGCTGCCCATGTCGCTGATCACGCTGTACCAGAGCCGCATCCACTGCGAGGGCCTGCTGTCGCTGGCGTTCTCGCAGTCGGGCCAGAGCCCCGATCTGATCGCGCCGACGCAGTTCTTCCGTGCGGGTGGCGCGCGCACGGTGGCCTTCGTCAACGCCAGCGGCTCACCGCTGGCTGCCGCGGCCGAGCATGTGTTCGAGCTGCACGCCGGCCCGGAGAAGAGTGTGGCCGCAACCAAGAGCTATATCGCCCAGCTGGTGGCCGGCGCGCGCGTCGTGGCTGCCTGGCAGCAGGACGACGCGCTGCGCGCCGCGCTGAACGTGCTGCCCATCGCGTTGGAGCAGGCAAGCCAGCTGGACTGGAGCGCGGCCGTGCCAGCGCTGCAGGACGCGGACCGCCTGTTCGTGTTGGGCCGCGGTACGGGCCTGGCCGTCGCGATGGAAGCGGCGCTCAAGCTCAAGGAAACCTGCGGCATCCAGGCCGAGGCTTTCTCCGGCGCCGAGGTCAAGCATGGCCCGATGGCGCTGGTGCGCAACGGCTACCCGCTGCTGGTGTTCGCGCCGCGCGGCCCGGCCCAGGCCGGCCTGCTGGCGATCGCCGAGGAGATGAGCACCCGTGGCGGCCGCGTGTTGCTGGCTGCGCCGCTGGGCACGCCGTGCCCGGCCGGCGTGCAGATGCTGCCGCTGGTGACGACGGGCAACGAGGACCTCGACCCCATTGCCCTCGTGCAGAGCTTCTATCCCATGGTCGAGGCGCTGGCGCGTGCACGCGGCTTCAACCCGGATGTCCCGCCCAACCTCGCCAAAGTCACCAAGACGCACTGACCATGAGTAACTTCGACCCCGGCCGCCTGGTGATGGTGGACATCCCCGGCAAGACGCTTGACGCCGAGACCGCCACCTTCCTGCGCGAGCAGCACATCCGCGCCGTCTGCCTGTTCCGCAAGAACATCGGCACCGAGGCCGAGGTGCGCACGCTGATGCGCGACCTGATAGCGGTGCTGGGCCCCGAGGCCCTGATCGGCATCGATCAGGAGGGCGGCGCCGTCGTGCGCGTGACCTTCCTGCCGCAGCCGCCGTCGGCCATGGCGCTGGGCGCCAGCGGCGACGCTGACCGTGCCGAGGCCGTGGGTGCAGCAGTGGCGCGCGGGCTGAAGTCGCTGGGCATCAACTGGAACTTCGCGCCGGTGCTGGACGTCAACAACAACCCGGCCAACCCGGTCATCGGCGAGCGCAGCTTCTCCAACGACCCCGTTGAAGTGAGCCGTCTGGCTGCCGCGTGGATGCGCGGCTCGCTGCGCGAGGGCGTGGCCTGCTGCGTGAAGCACTTCCCCGGCCACGGCGACACGCATGTGGACTCGCACCACGCGCTGCCCACGGTGGACAAGAGCCGTGCCGAGCTCAACGCGCTGGAGCTGGCGCCGTTCAAGGCGCTGGCAGGCCAGGCACCGGCCATGATGACGGCCCACATCGTCTACCCGCAGATCGACCCTGAGCGCCCGGCCACGCTGTCGCCAGCGCTGATCGGCGGCATCCTGCGCGGCGACTGGGGCTACGACGGCGTCGTCATCACCGACGCGCTGATGATGAAGGCCGTGGCCGAGCGCTTCGGTTATGCGCGCTCGGCCGTCATGGCGCTGCAGGCCGGCGCCGACATGGTGCTGGCTCAGGGCTCGCCGGCCGAGCAACTGGTGGCCATCAACGCGTTGCGTGAGGCCTTCGCCAGCGGTGCGTTGACGGCGCACCAGGGCGAGGTGGCCAATGCACGGCTTGACGAGCTGGCTGCCGCCTACCCCGCGCGCGCAGTGGACGACAGCGCCGTCCGCGCGGCCGACCATGCGTTGATGAGCGAGGCCTGGGCTGCCGGCCTGACCGCGCTGCGCGGCGCTAGGCCGCCTGCGCTGAACGCGCCCGTCCGCGTCATCGTGCAGGGGGACGTGCCCACCGACATGGTCTCAGAGGCCGGCCCCACGGGCCGCCAGGCCGTCGCGCTTTTCGAGTCCTTCACTGATGCCCAGGTGCAGATGGTGGACGACATCGCGCAGCTGGACTGGGCCACGGTGCCCAAGGACGGCCGGCTCAACGTGCTGGTGTCCACGCGCCGCGCGCGCTACGGCCTGACCGCCAGCGAGTGGCGGCCCGACCTGCACCTGTCGCTGTGGAACCCCTACCAGGCGCTGGACGTGCATGGCCCGACCGTGCTGACCTGGGGCTTCGCGCCCGGCGCGCTGGCCGGCCTGCGCGCCTGGCTGGAAGGCAAGACCCGAGCGACCGGCCGCGCGCCGCAAGGACTGCAGTGATGACCAACGCCGCCCACCCGGCCCAGGCCTCGGCCGTGACGCTCCACGCCTCGACTGCGCCGCCCGCAGCGCCAGGGGCGCCGTCCAGCCCCATGCGCTGGATTCCCAGCCTGTACTTTGTGCAGGGCCTGCAGTTCTTCGTCGTCATGCTGATTGCCGGCCTGATGTTCAAGCAGATGGGCGTGGCCAACGATCAGATCGCCCGCTGGACCGGCCTGATCGGCTTGGCCTGGGCCTTCAAGCCGCTGTGGAGCCCGCTGGTGGAGCTGGCGCGCAGCAAGAAGATGGTGGTCGTGGCCATGCAGTTCAGCGGCGCGGTGGGGCTGGGGCTGCTGGCGCTGGCGCTGCAGGCCAGCCACTTTTTCGCGCTCAGTATTGCGGTGCTGTTCTTCCTGGCCTATGCGTCGGCCACGCACGACATCGCCTGCGACGGCCTCTACATGGGCGCGCTGGACGAGAAGCGCCAGGCCGCCTATGCCGGGTGGCAGGGCGCGTTCTTCAATGCGTCCAAGTTCCTGACGCTGGGCGGTCTGATGGTGCTGGCCGGGCGGCTGGAGACGCAGATGGGCGTGTTCAACGCCTGGAGCCTGATCTTCGTGATGTTGGCCGGCCTGCTGGCGCTGCTGGCGGCGTGGAACGCCAAGGCGCTGCCCAACCCCGAGCGCGTGTCGGCCGAGCCGGTGAAGCTGGCCGAGATCGTGGCTGACTTCCTGAAGAAGCCGGGCATCTGGCAGATGGTGCTGTTTATCGTGATATTCCGGCTGGCCGAGGGCCAGGTGCAGACCATCGGCCCGCTGTTCCTTATCGAGGCACGCAGGGCTGACGGTGGGGGCGGCCTGGGCCTGACCAGCGAGCAGGTGGGCGGCGTGTACGGCACGGTGGGCACGGCGGCCTTCCTGGTGGGCTCCATCCTGGGCGGCTATTTCACGTCCTGGCTGGGCCTGAAGCGGGCGATGCCGGTGCTGGTGATCGCGATGGCCATCCCCAACGCGGTGTTCTGGGGCCTGAGCCTCGCTATGCCGACCTCGGTCTGGACCATCGGCGCCGCCGTGGGCCTGGAGATGGCCGGTTACGGCTTCGGCTTCGTCGGCATGATCTTGTACATCATGCAGGTCGTGGCCCCGGGCCGCTACCAGACGGCCCACTACGCGCTGGGCTCGGGCGTCATGCAGCTGGGTTTCATCCTCAGCAAGACCATCAGCGGCGACATCCAGGTCGCGATGGGCTACCAGCACTTCTTCCTATGGACCCTGGTGTGCGGCGTGCCGGCCTTGCTGCTGCTGCTGTGGGTGCCGCTGACCAGCCGCGTGAGCGCGCCTGCCGCATGAAGCGCGCCCTGGCCCTGCTGGCCCTGGCGGCCGCGTGCTCGGCGCCTGCGCGTGCGCAGTCGACAGCCGAGTTCTTCGACGACTTCTCGCAGAAGGACCTCGACGCGCTGCGCGCCAGCGGCTGGGTGCTGCGCGAGGGCAGCGGCCACCCCGGCCTGCCCGGCGCGCGCTTCTCGGCCGCGCAGCTGGCGCTGGACGGCGGCCTGCTGAGGCTGCGGCTGGACACGGACGGCACGCCCGCCAACACCACGCTGGCCCAGCTGTGCGGGGCGCGCAAGCTCCTCATCGGCACCACCTCGGCGCGTGTGCGGCTGCGCGACACGCCGGGTTCGCGCGACCCCATCGTGCAGGCCTTCTTCCTGGCCGGGCCGCTGCGGCATGACTACGACCCCGACTTCAGCGAGGTCGACTTCGAGTACCTGCCGCATGGCGGCTGGGGCAGCCCCGACACGCGGCTGTACGGCGTCAGCTGGCAGACCGTGCGCGTGCAGCCCTTCCAGCCGTTCAACCAGGCCTCGCAGCTGCCCGGCTCCTTCGACGGCTGGCAGCTGCTGACCGTGCAGGTGGAGGCCACGCGCACGCGGCACTACGTCAATGGCCGCCTGCTCGGCGAGCACACCGGGCGCAACGTGCCGGCCAAGCCCATGGCCATCAGCTTCAACCACTGGCTGTCGGCCGGCGCCGTGGCCGGCGCGCCGCGCGCCTACGCGTTCGAGGTGGACTGGGTGCTGCACCAGGCCGGCCGCACGCTCCCCCCCGAGGCCATGCAGGCCCGCGCCGATCAGCTGCGCCAGCAGGGCGTGGCGCGCCATGACACCGTGCCCGATGTGGGCCTCACCAGCGAGTGCAACTTATGAAGAAGCTCTGGATCGCGGCGCTCACCGTGGCGGCATCCCTGGCCCAGGCGCAAGCCGCCCGGCCGGTGGTCGGCACGTACATCCTGGCCGAGCGCGGGGTGCAGGTCGTCGAGCAGCTCCAGCCCGGCCGCGTGTCGCACCTGCTCTATGCCTTCCTGCTGATCTGCGGCGAGGGCCAGCGCAAGGAAGAGGCCGCTGCCTGCGCCGGCCGGCCCAACTTCAGTATTGCGCCGCACGCCGACCAGGCGACGTTCTCCGCCGCCTTCCAGCGCCTCAAGGCCCGCGACCCGCAGGTGCAGGTGCTGGCCTCGGTGGGCGGCTGGGGCGGTTCGGACCCGTTCTTCCACCTCGCCGCCAGCGCCGCCGGCCGTGCCGCCTTCGTGAAGGCCAGCACCGACTGGCTGCGCGCCCACCCTGGCTTCGACGGCCTGGACATCGACTGGGAGCACCCCGGCAACAACGGCGCCTCCAACGGCGTGCAGCTGGGCAGCCCGGCCGACGGCGGCTACTTCGTGCAGCTGCTGCAGGACCTGCGCACGGGCCTGGACGCGCTGGGCCGCGAGACCGGCCGGCGCTATGCGCTGACGGTGGCCATCAACACCACGCAGGAGCAGCTGCGCCGCATGCCCATGGGCCCGGCCGCGCAGTCGCTGGACCTGGTGTTCATGATGACCTACGACTTCGCCGGCCCCTGGACGCGCCAGGCCGCCCACCACACGGCGCTGCGCAGCGGCAAGCCGGGCGCGGACAGCCTGGAGAAGTCCGTTGCCGACCTGAAGGCCGCGGGCGTGCCCGTGGCCAAGATGGTGGCCGGCATCGCGATGTACGCGCGCGCCTTCGACGGCGTGAAGGCCGACGGCAGCTACGCCAGGCCCTGGCCCAATGACGACGGCTCGGTGCCCTACAAGGACGTGGCCGCGCTGAAGGCCCGCGGCCTGAAGCCGGTGTTCGACAAGGCCACGCAGGCCTGGGCGCTGGTGGGCGACGGCAAGTACGTGGGCTACGACGACCCGCGCGCGGTGCGCGCCAAGGTGGCGTTCGCGAAGCGGGCCGGCCTGGCCGGCGTGTTCGCCTGGGAGCTGACGCAGGACAACGGCGAGATCCTGGACGCGATGGCCACCATGGCATCCCCGGCACCGTGAGCACGCCGCGCCGCATCGCGTCGGTGGACGCGCTGCGCGGCCTGGCCGTGGCGGCCATGCTGCTGGTCAACAACCCGGGCGACTGGGGTGCGGTGTACGCGCCGCTGCAGCACGCCACCTGGCATGGCTGCACGCCCACCGACCTGATCTTCCCGTTCTTCCTGTTCATCGTCGGCGTGTCCACCGCGCTGGCCCTGGGCCCGCGGCTGCAGGCCGGCGCAGCGCCGGGGCCGCTGCGGGCGGCCGCCGTGCAGCGCGGGCTGCGCATCCTGGCTTTGGGCCTGGTGCTGCATGGGCTGGCGTGGTGGTGGCTGGCCAAGCCGGAGTTCCGGCTGCTGGGCGTGTTGCAGCGCATCGGGCTGTGCTTCATCGCCGTTGGGCTGGTGGCCACGCTGCTGCGCGTGCGTGGCCAGTGGCTGCTGCTGGGGCTGCTGCTGGCGGGCTATGGCGCGCTGCTGCAGGGCAGTGCGTCGCTGGACAAGCTGGGTAGCCTGCAGCAGCGGCTGGACACGGCCGTACTGGGCCGGCTGGCCTATGAATGGCACCCGCAGACCGGCGTCGCCTTCGACCCCGAGGGCCTGCTGTCCACGCTGGGCGCGCTGGCCAGCACGCTGCTGGGCCTGGTGTGCGGCGAGCAGCTGCGGCGCGGCCGCCTGCCGGCCCTGGTGCTGACCGGCCTAGGCGCGGCGCTGGCGGGCTGGCTGTGGGCCGCTTGGCTGCCGTGGAACAAGGCGCTGTGGACGCCGTCCTTCGTCCTGTGGACTGGCGGCCTCGCGGCGCTGGCGCTGGCCGCTGCGCATGTGTGGGTGGATGTGCGTGGCCACCGGCCGTGGGGCCGGGCCTTCGGGCTGAACGCCATCGGCGCCTATGCCGGCGCGTGGCTGGCGTCGGTGGCGTTGGCCGCCTTGGGCTGGATGCCGTCGCTGTACGCGGGCGTGTTCGGCCCGGTGGGCGCATGGTGGGGGGCGCAGGCGCAATCGCTGGCCTTCGCATTGGCCTTCGTCGCGCCGTGGGCGCTGATCGTCTGGGCGCTGGACCGGCGCGGCTGGTACTGGAAGATCTGACGGTGCCGTCCATCCCCGAACCGTTCGCCATCCGCATGCCACCGGACATCCGCTCGGTGCGGGTGGGCGAGCACGCGGTGGTGGTCATCGACGACTTCCTGGCCGACCCGCAGGCGCTGCTGGACGCGGCGTGTGCGGCGACGTTCGAGCCCCTGCCCGGCGCGGCCGAGCGCAAGGGCTACCCCGGCCTGCGGGCGCCGGCGCCGGCAGCGTATTCCGAGCAGCTGACGGAGCTGCTGGAGCCGCTGATCAAGCTGAACTTCGACGTGCCCGAGGCGCTGCCGGTGAAGAAGACGCCCTGCACCTTCTCGTTGACGACGCTGGCGCCGCTGGCGCTGGGGCCGCTGCAGCGTGTGCCGCACTTCGATGCCAGCACGCCGCACTACATGGCCGTGCTGCTCTACCTGTGCGACGAGCGCCACGGCGGCACGGCCTTCTACCGCCATCGCGCCACGGGCCTGCAGCAGATCACCGCGGCCGAGCGCGAGCGTTTCGGTGCCGTGCTGTACGACGAGGTGGCGCACCAGCCCCCGCCCGCGCGCTACTTCGCCGAGGGCGACGAGTACTTCGAGCTGCTGGGCCTGCTGCCCGCGCGCTTCAACCGTCTGGCCATCTATCGCGGCAGCCTGCTGCACACGGCCGTCGTCAACCCTCAGCGCAGCCTCAGCCCCGACCCCCGCGCCGGGCGGCTGACGGTCAACACCTTCTACGACTTCTGAGCAGCGGGGCGGCGGTGCCGCCTGATCGGCCCAGCGGGTTGAGCGCAGGAGGCTGGGTCGGCCTGATGCTCCGTGTCCCCCGGCCGCTGCGAAGTCTCTTCCTTCACCTGCGCATCAGGCCGACCCGGCCTCCCGTTTGGCGTGGCATTCGGTGTTCCCGGCCCAGCCCATCTTGGCGAGGGCCGGTCGGTGCGATCTCTCAACGCCATCAAAAAAGCCCGGCGGCTGCCGGGCTTGAAGGAGACAAGCGGGAGATCAGAACTTGGCGGTCAGGCCGATCTTGTAGGTCGTCTCGCCCTGGAAGGACCAGGCCGGGAAGCCGGCGCGCAGCGGGTCTTTAATGCCGGTGTTGCTGGCCGCGGCGGCGCCGTACTGCACGTCGTCGGACTTCGTCAGATTCACGGCGTCCAGGCTCAGCTTCAGCCACTTGTTGATGTTCCAGCCCACGCTCAGGTCCAGCGTGCCGTAGGCGTCGTGCATGCGGTTGCCGTACCAGAACGCGCCTTCGCGGATCATGTACTTCGAGCGCCAGTTATAGGCCAGGCGGCCGCTGTAGGTGCTGTTCTCGTAGTAGCCCACCAGGTTCACGTTGTGCTTGGAGGCCTGCGTGAACATGCCGAGCTGGTCCAGGTAGCTGCTGGCCGGCGCGCTGCCTTCCGTGAGGGTGTAGTTGCCGATGACGCCGAAGCCGTTGCCGAACGCATGATTGGCCTGCAACTCGATGCCGCGGATGCGGCCGCCACCGGCGTTCTCGAAGCTCTGCAGCGTCCAGTTGTCCACGCCGGTCAGCGGGTCCACCAGGCCGACCTTCTGGTTGGCCGTGGTCTTGGCGACGACGAAGTTGGAGATGTCCTTCACGAAGTAGGTGGCAGACAGCAGGTTGCCGCGGCCGTAGTAGTACTCCACGCCGATGTCGGCCTGGCTGGACTTCTGCGGCTTCAGGCCCACGTTGCCCACGGTCCAGGTCTCGTTGCCGCGGCGGTCGTCGTTGTAGCCCGACACGGTCACGCCGAACATGTTGGCGAAGTTGGGCCGCGTGATGGCCTGCGACGCGGTGACGCGCAGCACCATGTCCTTCTTTAGGTCGAAGGCCAGGTTCACGCTGGGCAGCACGTCGTTGTAGCTGGCGCTGGTGGACGTGGTGCTCTTGCTCCAGTTCAGGTTGCCGGCGTAGTCGCCTGCGGCCAGGGCTGAGCCGTCGAACTTGTAGCCGGTGCTGGTGATGTCGGTCGAGATGTAGCGCAGACCGAAGTTGCCGCGCAAGCCTTCGGTGTCGAACTCGAACATGCCATAGGCTGAGCGGTTCTTCTCGTTGAGTTCACCGTAGCCCGAGCGGTCCTCGTTCCAGCCGCTGATGTTGGCGGCGGTGTTGCTCAGCATGGCGCCGATGTTGGCGCGCGGCACGTTCCAGCCCCCCACGTCCACCGAGCCGTTGAACAGCGTGGCGGTGTTGACCGGGGTGATGGTGCTCTTCCACACCGGGCGGAAGGAGCGCTTCTCAAAGGTGTGATCGGCCAGGCGTACGCCGGTCTTGAAAGCGGTGATGACGCCCCAGTCCAGGTAGAAGGTGCCGTCGATCTGGCCGTAGTTTTCCTTGTCCTTGTTGGGGCCGCGCGAGCTGGCCCAGGTTTCGGGCGCCAGCTGCTTGGGCAGGGCGCTCAGGTCCCAGGACTGGGCCGACGTCGGGTTCAGCACCATCTGCTGGCCGGTGGCGTCGATCGTGCCTTGCCAGTTGGGGCGGCGGAAGTAGCCGAACCAGGCCGGGTCGGACGCGTCGCTCCACGAGCGCGTCTGGTAGTTGGTGGTCAGCGAGGTGCCGCCTTCGGCCTTGGTGGAGCCCAGCACGAGGTCCAGCTTGCCGTTGGCCAGTTTGTAGTGCGCGTACAGCGTCAGGCTGTCCGAGCTCATCTCGGCACCGCGCGCCCAGACTTGGAAGAACTGGTTGGCCAGCGGCTTGGCGGCCGTGGTCGTGCTGTGCAGGCACATGCCGTTGGGGTTGAACGCCGAGATCACGGCCGTGTTGCGCTTGTCGCAATTGGCGTCGTGGAAGAGGTAGTCGCTGGCGTTGGAGCCGTCAGCCTCCAGCTTCATGCTCAGCGCGGTCAGGCCCACTTCCAGGCCGTCCACCGGACGGGCCTGCAGCGCGACGTTCAGCGCCGTGCGCTTGCGCTCTTGCACGAAGGCCGTGGGCGCGACGTCGCTGGACCAGCGGCTGTCGGCTTCCACGCCACGGCGGATGTAGTCGCCATCCGAGACGGCGGCGGCTACCAGCACGCCCAGGCTGCGGTTGGCGGTGCGCCAGCTGTACAGGCCCGAGATTTCCTTCTCCGGGTCGCTGATCGTGCCCGTGCCGTAGCGTGCGCCCAGCACCACGGTGCCGGCGTCCAGGTCCAGCGGCTTGCGGGTCTTGACGATGACCGTGCCGCCGATGCCGCCTTCGGTCAGGTTGGCCTGCGAGGACTTGTAGACCTCCATGCCGCCGATCATCTCGGCCGGCAGCAGCGAGTAGTTGAACGAGCGGTCGATGTCCATCTGGTCGTACCAGCCGGTGGACGCGACGGTCTGGCCGTTCAGCGTGGTGTAGGTCATCTGCGGGTCGGAGCCGCGGATGGACACCGAGGCGCCCTGGCCGAACGCCCGGCCGACCGACACGCCGGGGATGCGGCCCAGGGCCTGGCCCACGTCGGAGTCGGGCAGCTTGCCCACGTCCTCGGCTGACACGGCGTCCACCACGGCCGATGCGGCCTTCTTGATCGTGGCGGCGTTCTGCAGTGATGCGCGGATGCCGGTGACGACGACTTGCTCGAGCTGCGCGGGCTCCTGCGCGGGCGCCTGCTGCGCCTGGGCTGCCAGCGACATGCCCAGCATTGCCAGCGACGCGGCGGTCGCGATACGGGTCGGCTTGACCTTCATGTTGTCTTTCCTCGGTTGGCGGGGTTCGGGCGGTGGCAGACCGGTGCGGGTTGAGCCCGCAGATACCACCTTAAGTCCGGTTGTCTGCGCCCTCTGTTGGGGCATCAATGCAACCAGTCGAATGCCACTATAGCGATCGATAAATCCACTTTGCTACCAATCAAGGCCGGGTAGTTTCCCGGATGGCTCATGGATCTCCTATGAAAACGGGCCTTCCTGCCCAGTGCGCGCGCAGACGGGTGGGTGCCACTGGTATTGAATTGGCGTCGAATGCGCTGTTGCATGTTGGCGACGCCGCGCTTGCGCTCGGGTGGGCGGTGTGGCCGCTTTCGAGGTTTGGTCTGCAACTGGACTTAATGGGTGCAGGGTTTGGCCGGGGCGCTGGTGCGGCGACCTGCCGGGACAATGGCGCCGTGAAGCCTGTCGAGAGTTGGTCGGCCGTTGATGCGCCGCATCTGAAGAAGCGCCTGGCGCAGCGGGCGGTGTCGGCCCTGCCCGGCAGGGTGTGCTGAGGGCGGGCCATGCAGCCAATGAAGGAGATCCAGGCCATCACACGCGAGCGCTTCGAGCGCGAGGTGCTGCCGGGCTGCGAGCCCGTCGTGCTGCGTGGCGCGGCCGCGCATTGGCCGCTGGTGGCGCAGGGCCGGGCGGGCTTGGAGCCCTGCCTGCACTACCTGATGGGGTTTGACGGCGGTCAGCCGGTCGATGCCCTGCTGGCCAGGCCCGATTCGACGCGCGCGTTCAGCTACCGGCCCGATCTGGCGGGCTTCAACTTCATGCACGACCAGCGGCCGTTTGCCGCCCTGTTCGAGCAGCTCTGGCGCTACAGCCACTTCCCCGAGCCGCCCAGCCTGGCGGTGCAGAGCGCGCTGGTGTCCCAGGCCTTGCCGGGCCTGGAGCGTGCCAATGCGCTGCCGCTGCTGGACGCCGCGGTGGCGCCGCGCATCTGGATCGGCAACCGCGCCACGGTGCCCGCGCATTTCGACGATTCGCACAACCTGGCGTGCGTGGCGGCCGGGCAGCGGCGCTTCACGCTGCTGCCGCCGGCCTGCGCGCCGCTGCTATACCTGGGTCCGCCGGACTACGCGCCGACGCCCGCGCCGATGTCGGTCGTGCCCGACCTGCACCGGGCCGACCCGGCGCGCTTCCCGCGCGTGGCCGAGGCGCTGCTGCAGGCGCAGGTCGCCGAGCTGGCGCCGGGCGATGCGATCTACATCCCGCCGCTGTGGTTCCACCAGGTCGAGGCGCTGGCGCCGCAGCTGAACATCCTGATGAACTACTGGTGGCGCCCCGAGGCCGCGCCCGGCCGGCCCGACGACCTGCACCTGGCCGCGCTGCGCCTGGCCATGCTGGCGCTGCGCCACCTGCCCGACGGCGAGCGCGATGGCTGGCAGGCCTTGTTCGGCCACTATGTGTTCGGCGCGCGCGATGACGCGCTGGCTCACCTGCCGGCCGATCAGCGCCACCTGTTCGGCCCGGTCGATGCCGAGCGCGACGCGGCCGAACGCCGTCAGCTCATCGACATGCTGACGCGCTGAGGCCGGCTACCAGGCGTAGGTCTGCAGCAGCCGGTGGCTGTTGCCCGGCGGGATGTCGGCGAGCAGCGCGCGGTGGTCGGGGAAATGGCGCAGGCTGTGCGCGATGAAGTCATCGATGGCGGTCAGGTCGTGGCGGGCCTGCGCGGTGGTCGGGGGTGTGAGGTCCTCGGCGTCGGGGAAGACGCCCATGCCTGCGAGCAGCGCATACCAGGACACGGCCGGGTAGCCCTGGCCGAAGCGCCCCGCCTTCAGGCCCGGGATCAGCGGCTTGCGGGACATCCAGGTCATCAGCACGCCCTTCAGTGAGTCGGACAGGTGCATGTTTTCCGCGTTGGCGCGCCAGTACGCAGTGTCCGTGCGCGAAGTGGTCTTGTAGTGCGCGACGATGTAGTCCCGCGTGTTCTCGAAGCGCTGCCGCATCGCCTCGTTGAACTGTGCCTGCGCGTCGGGTCCGAGGGCACGCTTCTCCAGCACCTCCACGAGCATGGACGCGGTCACCTGCACATAGAGCAGGGCGGTGGCTTCCAGCGGTTCGATGAAACCTTGCGACAGGCCGATCGCCACGCAGTTGCGCTGCCAGATCTGCTCCATGCGACCCACGCGCATCTTGAGGTGGCGGGCCTGGATGTCCGCGTCCAGCAGGCCGAGGTGGCGTCGCAGTTCGGTCTCCGCCTCGTCGGCCGAGCAGTGCGCGCTGCTGTAGACGTAGCCATGGCCCTGGCGGTGCGTCAGCGGAATCTTCCACGCCCAGCCGTGGCGCATCGCAGTGGCGACGGTCTGGGACTCGAGCGGGCCGTGCAGCGGCGTCGGCATCGCGACGGCGGCGTCGTTGAACAGGTTGTCGCCGAAGCCGATGAAGGGCGTGCGCAAGGCCTGGCCGGTCAACAGCGAGGCGAAGCCGGTGCAGTCGACGAAGAAGTCGGCCGCCAGCGTCTCGCCGTCGTCGAGCTGCAGGGCGGCGATGTCGCCCTGCTCGTTCAGTAGCACCTGGTTCACGTGGCGCTGCCGGTGGTCAACGCCGCGGTCGGTGGCCTTGCGGGCGAGGAACTGGCCCAGTAGCGTGGCGTCGAAGTGATACCCGTACCAGACGTCGAACGGGAAGTCGGCCGCCGCACGCGGCCCCTTGGCCTGGCGTGCGAGCGCGGCGGCGACGAAGAAGCGGTCCGGGTGGGCTGGCACGTCCGCGCCGTCGAGCCGTGCGTGCACGTGGTCGACGAAGGCGGGCATGGTCATGTTGTCCAGCATGGACACGAACGGGTGGAAGTAGCGCGCGAAGCCCGGTCGGCCGGACCAGCCTTCGAACGTGATGCCACTCTTGTACGTGGCATGGCAGGCCGGCATCCACTCGGCTTCCTCGATGCCCAGGGTCTCGAAGAAGCGGCGCAGCCATGGCGTCGATCCCTCGCCGACGCCGATGATGCCCACCTGCGGCGACTCCAAAACCGTCACCTTCAGGCGCGGGCCATAGGCCGTGGTGGCCAGCAGCAGCGCGGTCATCCAGCCCGCCGAGCCGCCGCCGACGATGCACACATGGCGCACCGGTGGCGGCGCGTCCGTGCTGCCGCCCAGCGGCCGCGCGGGCGTGTAGGGGTCGATGACGGTGGCGGTCTCGCTCATGGGATGGGCCATTGAAAAAGGGAGCGTGGACTCCACGCTCCCTGTTGATTCTGGTCAGCGAAGGGCCGCGCCGGAACCCGAGGATTCCGCCGTGCCCGGCGCCGTCAGAACTTGACGCGGGCGGTCAAGTAGTACTGGCTGCCGTTGCGGTAGATGGCGCGCGGCTGCAGCTCCGAAGCGTAGTACTTCAGCTTGGGGTCGTTCAGGTTCTGGCCGTCCAGGCTCACGCTGAAGTTGTCGCTGAACTTGTAGCCCACCGAGGCGGACAGCACGCCCGTGCCCTTCTGGAAGTACTTCGTGCCGCGGTCGTTGCCGACGAAGATGTCGTCGGTGTAGCTGTAGTTCACGCGGGCCGAGAAGCGGTCGTTCTCGAAGAAGCCGCCCAGCGTGAACGAGTTCTTCACGTTGCCGCGCAGTACGTCGCCAGTCTCGTCCTCGCCGTCCGCATAGGTGTAGTTGGCCATCACGCCGAAGTTCGCGGCGATCGGCGTCTCGAACGCGAACTCCACGCCCTTGACGGTCGCCTTGCGGTTGGTCGGGCCGGTCACGAGGAAGTCGCGGTTCACGAGCTGCGGGTTGCCGCCGACCTGGTTGGTGTTGGTCAGCAGCGCCGGGTAGTTCGCGCGGAACGTGCCGTCGGTGATGTAGCTGCTCATGTCCATCAGGAATGCGCCCGCCGACACGAAGGCGCGCGGTGCGAAGTACCACTCGACGTTGGCGTCGACATTGGTCGAGCGCACCGGCTTGAGCTTGGGGTTGCCCGCCGTGCCGCCGCCCACCACGGTGTTGTCCAGGAACATGCCCGTGGTGTTGAGCGCGGTGTAGCCGGACAGCGCGGTGTAGTCTGCTCGCGTCACGGTGCGGTTCATTGCCAGGCGCGCGACGACGTCCTTCTGCACATCGATGCGCACGCTGGCGCTGGGCAGCCAGTCGGTGTAGGTCAGGTCAGACGAGGTGACGGTGTAGTTGCCGAAGGCCGAGCCCGTGATCGTCGGCGTCTCGCCCGCCAGGCTGCCGCGGAAGGAGCTGGACTTCTGCGTGGTGCGCACCGCGCGCAGGCCCACATTGCCGCTCCAGCCCGGGCCCTCCAGCGCGCCCTGCACGTAGGCTGCCGTCGTGTTCTCCTTCACCGAGTATTCCTGCTCGGCCCAGCGGCGCACCACCGGGTCGCGGTTGGTGACGCGGCGGTTGTAGTCGGCCAGCGCGTCGGCGGTGATGTAGGCGATGTTGGTCGGGAAACCGCTGCCCAGCCCGCTGCCGAAGTTGCTCGGGTAGGCGCCTCCGAAGGCCGGCAGCGTGTAGAAGGAGTTCTGCGGGGCGTCCACCATGGTGCCGTTCGGGCCGGGCACCGAGCAGGCGCTGGGCTGGCTCCAGTCGAAGGCCGACACGCGGTAGGGCGTGCCCGTCGCGCAGCCGGGGCCCTGGGCGACGATGGGGTCGGTGTAGCGCTTGTGCTGGGCGCTGCGCACGCCGAACTTCAGCGTCTTCAGCATGCCGGCGTCGAGCTCGTACTCGCCGTCGACCTGGGCCCACGACTCCTTGTCGTGCACCACCACGTTCTGCGCGCCGAAGATCCAGTCGGCACGCGTCGTCGGGTTGGTGAAGCTGAACGACGGCGCGGTGTCCGTGCCGTTGAGCGAGTAGCTGGCGCGTGTGCTGGCGATGGCCAGTTCGACGACGTCCTGGCTGATCGTCTTGCCCTTGCCGGTCGACGTGCCGGCGTTGGCGGTGAACGTCAGTGCGTCGTTCACCTTGAGGCGGGAGTCCACGCTGACGAAGCCGGTCTCGGCCGAGGCCTTGCGGCTGATCATGTCGTAGTAGCCGGCCGTCGACGGCGTGGCCCAGTTGAACGTGGCCCTGGTCAGCGTCTTGTTGCCGTTGCTGTCGGTCTTGACTTCGTAGTCCGAGATGGTCGCGGTGTTGAGCAAGCCGCCGCGAGGCGCCATCAGGTAATTGCGGTTGTAGTTGTCCGCATCCATCTTGGACGAGAACGCCGTGAGCACCAGGTCGAAGTCCGAGTTGGGCTTGATCTGCGCGCGGATCAGGCCGCCCTTGCGCTCACGCTCCTGCGTGAAGAGGGCCGAGCCGATCAGGTCGGGTGTGAAGACGCCGTTCAGGGCCGGGTTGTCCGCGACCAGCTTGGGCGCGGTCGTTGCATCCAGCTTGTTGATGTAGCCCAGCGCCTCCACACCGTCGCGACGCAGGCTGCGCTTCTCAGAGAAGGCCTGCAGCATCACGCCGAAGGTGCGCGCTTCGTTGCGGAAGTTGAGCAGCGCGTTCAGTTGGGGGTCAGTCTTCTTCGGCAGATCGGCATAGACCGCGCCCACGCCGACTTCGGCGGTCAGCGTCTTCGTGAAGTCCAGCGGGCGACGCAAGATGATGTTCACCGAACCGGCCGTGCCGCCTTCCACCAGCGACGCTTCGGAGCTCTTGCGCACCTCGACGCGGCTCACCAGTTCGGACGGCAGCAGCGAGAAGCTCACGCTGCGGCCGACGCCCGCGCCGGTCTGGTCCAGCACGAACCAGTCGCCGTTGGCGATGCCGTGGCCGTCGACCAGCGTCTGCGTGAGGCTGGGGTTGGTGCCGCGAAGGCCCACGCGATCCCGCTCGTCGAAGCCGCCCGAGCCGCCTGCAGGGCTGTTGAGCACCGTCACGCCCGGGATGCGGGCCAGCGAGTCCGCCACGTTCTTGTCCGGCATCTTGCCGATGTCCTCGGCGGAGATGACGTCGATGTGAGCCTCGGCGTTGCGCTTGACGCTCAGTGACTTCTCCTGTGATGCGCGCACACCGGTCACCACGACCGTCTCCAGCTGGCTTTGCGCCGGGGCTTGTTGAGCCAGGGCAACGCCGCTAGCGCCGAGCAGGGCGATGAACACCGCCTGCGAGATGGGAGTCTGCTTGACCTTCATGTAAGTTCCTCGTGATGGCCGATGAAGTCGTGGCGGTGATGCGCGACCGACCGGTTGCATACCACCTGGAGTCCGGTTGCGATGGTCTTCTGTCCGAGCCCTGCACAACCAGTGTGACGCCAATGTATCAAGCGATGACGCCACTTTGCTACCAGTCGAAGACAAGTGGTTTCCCCTGGGTGCCCGGAGACTGTGAGCATCGACGAAGGCGTTTCTCCTCTGTTGTGGTGTCTTCGGCGCCCTCATCTGGCATCTGATTGGTATTGCCTGAGCGTCATCGAGCTGTTGCAACTTCGAGACGAAACCGCGTGCCGCTGAGTGCTCCGGGCTTGGCGCATCGCTGGTGGTCTGGTTTTGGTGTGGTCTGGCGTCGCGGCAGTCCAGTCGTGCGGCCCTGTGTGCAGGCGTCGCCAAGGCAACGGAGCGTTTCGGCGGCTGGAGTGCGAAGAGGCGGTTGCAGCCGTCGCAAGCTGTGCTATAGTTGCGGGCTTGCCTCAGGAGGGGTGGCCGAGTGGTTAAAGGCAGCAGACTGTAAATCTGCCCGCATTGCGTACGCTGGTTCGAATCCAGCCTCCTCCACCAAAGCTTGTGTTTGCAAGCCGAGGAAATCTGATGGCGAGAAGACTCCCAGGGCGGGAGTAGTTCAATGGTAGAACCTTAGCCTTCCAAGCTAATGACACGGGTTCGATTCCCGTTTCCCGCTCCACATCGGGTGGCTTGGTTGGTCAGCGTCGATACCGGTTTGCCTGCTAATTGTTGGCGTCAAACCCGTGCCGATGCCCTTGTGGCTCAGTGGTAGAGCACTCCCTTGGTAAGGGAGAGGTCACGCGTTCGATCCGCGTCAAGGGCACCACAAATTCCTCTTTTTCTACTCGTCCCAACGGGTTCGCCTCAGGAGCGCAAGATGGCAAAAGGCAAGTTTGAACGGACCAAGCCGCACGTGAACGTGGGCACGATTGGTCACGTGGACCATGGCAAGACGACGCTGACGGCTGCAATCGCAACCGTGCTGTCGAAGAAGTTCGGTGGCG
>NZ_JBIGHW010000023.1:0-24149 GCF_043555875.1 Pelomonas margarita
CCACATGGTTGCCCATCTCGGCCAGGCAGGCCCCGGTGACCAGGCCCACGTAGCCCGTGCCGATGGCGGTGACTTTCATTCGTTGTCCTCGTTCAATAAAACCGCGTGGGGCGGGTCACGACCCGCCCCACCTCATCCTCGCCCATGCAGGGCGAGTCACGACCCGCCGGCACCGTTGCACGGCACCACCAACGGCGGGTCATGACGCGCCCTACGTTCAGGCGTTTGTAACCCACGCACATGACATGCCAGGCCAAGTCACGCCCTGTCGCAGTCCCGGTACCAGGCGACACACCGCAGCAAGTCATCTGGTACGGGAATCGTCAACCACCCCTTCCGGGCAACAACCAACGCGGCGAATCCTCTCGCATTCTCGGGAAGTTGGTGCGCAACTTGCATGCTGCACCCCGGTCTGCAGAAAGCCGGCCGGACATGTCGATGCCTCACAAAAAGCCCCATCCAAGCGCCGCTACGTGCACGGCGGTCACCATGGACCCCACAAAATGCACGACCTGCCATTGACATGAGGATCTGAACGTGAAGGCTGCCGTATCGCTTGGTCTTATCGCTGCGACCACGGCGGCGCTTGCCACCGGATGTGGCGGCAGCTCGGAACCGTCGTCCGCATCGCCATCAGCGAACGCAGCGCTAACGCCATCTGTCGTCGCAAGTCCGGCCAGTGCCGATCCCGCAACCTCAGCGCCACTCCCGCTGGAGGCCGCATCGGCCGCCTCGGGCGTTACCCGGGACACATCAGCAGCGCAAAGCCTGCAAGCCCTCCCCAACGCGCAGTCCGCGAGCCAGGCAGGAGCCGCTGCGCAGCCGCCCTCCGACACAGCCACCAAAGCTGTGATTGCGTCCGGCGCCGGCACGCCTGCGCTGCCGGCTTTGCCCAGCCCGACGGCGGCGACGCAAGCCACACCGCCCATACTCGCCACCCAAGCCATGGCGGCGCCAGGCACTGCACAGGCAACGGCCGTCGCTCAACAAGCCAGCGAGCAGGACGCAACCACCGACTTCGGCGCGCTGCTCGGGCGCATGCGCAACGAATACAAAGGCGCCAGCGCCTGGCAAGCTGACGCGGCCCTTTCGACCATCCTGGCCCATGGCGAATGGAGCGACATCAACTACCGCGATCGCAGCGTTGGCGAATGGACACCCACGCTTCACCTCGATCGCGTCCGTGCCATGGCCATCGCTTACTCGGCAACGACAGGCAAGCACAGCCGCTCGCCCAAGGTGCGCGACAGCATTGTTCGCGCGCTGCAAGCCTGGGTGAACCGCTCGCCGCAGTCCGACAACTGGTGGCACAACACCATAGGCGCGCCATCGGCATTGATGCCCACGCTGGTATTGATGGATACCGAACTGCCCCAAGACCTCCGCAACGCGCTGATTGCCTCCCTGGTGTCGCCCGTATCGGTGCCAGCCGATCGAAAGACCGCGCAAAACCTCATCTGGTACGCCCGGCAGGCCATCGTCAAGGGAACTCTCTCCCGCAACAGCGCCGAACTCAGTGCCGGACGGGACGCACTGCACGCCACGCTCGCCATCACGTCGAACGAAGGCATCCAGGCCGATCTCAGCTTTCATCAACACGGCAACCAGCTCTACTCGGGCGGCTACGGGCTGACCTACCTTGCTGACATGGCCGGACTGGCCAGCTGGATGCAAGGCACGCGTTGGGCGCTGACCGCCGCAGACCTGACCCTGCTCGCCGACTATGCCGCCACCGGCATCGGGCCGCTCGCGCGCGGCGACTGGCTGGACTGGAGTGCCCGCGGCCGGGAGATCACCCGACAGGAAAGCGTCACCCGCCCGGCCGTCCTGCGCGACGCCGTGACAAAGCTCGTGGCCAGCCTGGCCCCAGATCGACATGCTGCGCTGAACGCCCTGCACGATCGCCTTCAGGCACAGGCTGCGCCGACAAGCACCTCCACGCACGCCTACTGGCGCTCCGACTTCCTCGCTCACCAGACGTCCAAAGGCTACTTCTCGGTCAAGATGATCTCGAAGCGCACCGTGGGCACCGAATCCGGCAACGGCGAGAACCTGTCCGGGTATTGGCTCCCTTTCGGCACGACCTTCATCGTCGGGGCTGGCAACGGCGCCGAGTACCTCGGCCTGCAGCCGCTGCTGGACTGGAGCGCCCTGCCCGGCACAACCGCACCGGAGACCGTACCCGACTTCAACGGCTACCTGCGCGGCACCGAAGAACGAGTCGCCGTGCTCAGCAACACCAACCATGGCCTGGCAAGCATGCAGGTCAGCACGCAGGGCCTGTCTGCAAAGAAGTTCTGGTTCGTGGACGGCAACACCATGCTCGCGCTGGGTGCAGACATTCGCTACGCCGGTGCGCACCGCGTGCGCACAACACTCAACCAGACTCTCTGGGCCGGCAGCGGCGCCTCCAGCGCCGGCGCGCTCTCGTCGACGGCGTCAACCCAGTCGCAGAGCGGCGTCAAATGGCTCGCGCATCACGGCGTCGGCTACCTCCTGCTGGATGGTCAGGGCGCGTCACTCACCGTTGCCGAGAAAAAGCTCGTCGGCAGCGACCCCACCACCACCAGCTTCGGCGCCGTCGCCGCCACCGCCAAGCCGGCGCAACTCCTCACGCTCGCCATAGACCACGGGCTGCGCCCCGACGCCGCCAGCTATGCCTACGCCGTCATCCACGGCATCACCAGCGCCAGCCAGGCACAGGCAGCCGCCAAGCCAAAAGTGCTGGTCAACACGGCAGCGGCACAAGGCGCCACCTCGGCCGACGGCGCGCGTCTGGCCGTGGCATTCCACAAGGCCGGTCAAGTTGCGCTCGGCAACGGCGTCACGCTGCAGGTGGATCAGCCCGTCGTGGTGCTTGGCCAGATCACCGGCTCACAGCTGCAACTACAGACCGTGGACCTTGCCGGCACCGGCATGAGCGTCACGCTCAAGACAACCAAGGATGGCCAGACCCTGGATCAGAAGACAGTCCGCACCGCCGCAAACACGCTTCGCTCCCGGCAAACGCCTGCAAGCGCGCTGTCGCTGGCCCTAAGCCGCTAAGCCGCTAAGCCGCTAAGCCGCTGACCGCCCTGATGACACCGGCCCGGCCCACCATCCGCGACCACAGCGCCATCCTTCGCCCGTGCCCGGCTGACACACAAACAGGGGGCAAGGCCTCGGGCCAGCAAGAACGGTCATACCTAGCCGCTACATTGCGCGCGCACCCCGAGCCACGCCATCCATGACACCACGCCGCTACCTACCCATTCTTCTGCTCGTCACACTGGCTGTCGGTGCGCTGGCCATCGACCAACGCTCTCTCTGGACCGACGAAATCGGCACCTGGTCCACGGCAGTAGCCAACGGCCCCATGGACTGGGCGCTGAGGTTCTGGCACCACCACAACAGTGACGGCCAGATACCGCTCTACCACCTGTTCATGTACCTGTGGACCCAGGCGGCAGGCACCAGCGAACTCGCGCTGCGCCTCGCCAACCTGCCATGGCTGCTGCTCGCGCTGCTGGGACTCCATCGCCTGCGCCTGGAGGCCCCCGTGCGATGGCTCGCCATCGGCATCTTCTGCCTGCATCCCCTGGTCTGGTACCAGCTCAACGAAGCACGCCCCTACCTGCTGCACCTGGCCGGCGCCTGCTGGCTGATGACCGGCTGCATCAACCTGCTGCAGGCTCAGCGCGAGGACGACACCGACACCAGCTGGCGCGAACTGCTCATCGGCTCATTCCTGCTGATCGGCAGCAGCGCGCTGGGCGCGTTCTGGATCTTCGGTGCGCTGGCGGCGTTCATCGCCTGCAACCGCCCGCCCCTGATGTCGCTCATCGGCGCCGCGCGCCGGCAACCCGGCTTCACGCTGCTGCTGCTGCTGGGCTGCGCCCTGATCATCACCGTCGCCGCACACAGCCACCTCAGCGGCGCACGCGCCAGCCTCGCTGCCAGCTTCTCCGTCGGCGGCCTGGTGTACGGCTTCATTGAACTCCTCGGCGCGGCCGGCCTCGGCCCCTCGCGCCACGACCTGCGCACCCAGCTGCGCCTGGCCGACCCGACACAGCTCGGCATGATGTTCGCCGCAGCCGTGCTGCTGGCCTGCTGCCTGCTGGCTGCGTGGCGCGGCCTGAAAGGCGCGCGGCCACGCTGCTTCGCCGCCATCAGCCTGCTGCTGCCCATCGCCATGCTGGCCGCGGTCGGCCTGCTGCTGCACTGGCGCGTGGTGGGGCGCCATCTGTCCGGCGCACTGCCCCTGCTGTGCCTGGCCATGGCGTGCTTCGCCCACAAGGCCTGGCAGGAAAAGCAGCTCATCGCGCGCGGCCTGGCGGCGGCCATGCTGCTGGCACTGGCCGCATCGACGCTCGCCATCCGCGTGGCCGATCGCCACGGCAAGGACGACTACCGGCAAGCCGCCCAATGGGCACGTGCCGCGCTGCAGGAAGGCAAGGTCGTGCTGTGGCTCGCCAATGAGCGGGCCATCGGCTACTACCGCCTGGCGGGGTGGACACCCGATGGCATCGTCGACATGCCCGCCAAGCTCATCCCCTTCACCCACTACCCCGCCTACAAGGCCACGGGAGCTCCGGCCCCCGACATCGTCATCTACTCCCCCAGAGAAGGCGTCGACCCGAGCGGGCTGGCTCGCCCCCTGCTTCAAACCGGTGCCTACACGCGCACCGACACCGCGATCGCGTTTGAACTGCACCAGAAACACTGAAGATGACTGCATCAACTCCCGTGGACAAATCGGCTGAAGTCCCCGTCTGTGTCGACCTTGACGGCACCCTGATCCACACCGACCTGCTGTTCGAATCGTTCCTGCTGCTGCTGCGGCAGAACTTCATCGCCGCGCTGCAAGTGCCGTTCTGGCTGCTGCTCAAGGGCAAGGCCGAAACCAAGCTGCGCATCGCAGCACTGGTGGCTGTCCAGGCGGAGCACCTGCCGTACTGCGAACCCGTGATCGCCTACGTGCGGGCACAGCGCGAGCAAGGCCGGCGCACCGTGCTGGCCACCGCCAGCGCGCAACGCTACGCACAGGCCGTGGCCGACCACACCGGCCTGTTCGACGACGTGATCGCCACCGCCACCAGCGACACCAACCTCTCGGGCGCCAACAAGGCGCAAGCCCTGGCACAGCGCTTCCCGGCCGGCTTCGAATACATCGGCAACAGCAGCGACGACCTGCCCGTCTGGCAGCAGGCACAACGCGTCTCCATCGCCAACGCCAAGCCGCGCGTGCGCGATGCCGCCCACCAGCTCGGCCGCACCGCCTTCCAGACCGACAACCCCTTCAACCCCCTGCGCGCGGCCATCAAAGGCATCCGGCTTCACCAGTGGCTCAAAAACCTGCTGGTGTTCCTCCCCGTGCTGGCCGGCCACCGCGTGGCCGACACCGCCGTGCTGACGCAAGCCCTGCTCGCCTTCCTCGCGTTCGGCCTGTGCGCGTCCAGCGTCTACCTGCTCAACGACCTGCTCGACATCGAAGTCGACCGGCGGCACCCGCGCAAGCGCCTGCGGCCATTTGCGGCCGGCGCCCTGTCCATCCCGCTCGGCGGCGCCCTGACCGTGCTGCTGCTGGCCGGCGCCGTGCTCGTCAGCCTGGCCCTGCCCGCCGCCTTTGGCGCCGTGCTGCTGATGTACTACCTGCTCACGCTCAGCTACTCGCTGCGCCTGAAGGCGCAAGTCATGGTCGACGTCATGATGCTCTCGGCCCTCTACACCGTGCGCCTGCTCGCCGGCAGCGCCGCCACCGGCATCACGCTGTCCTTCTGGCTGCTGGCGTTCTCGATGTTCCTGTTCCTGAGCCTGGCCCTGCTCAAGCGCTACGGCGAAATGCGCATGCTCGCCCGCAGCGACCAACGCCGCAGCGCCGGCCGCGGCTACTCCACCGACGACATCGTCGTGCTGCTCGCCCTGGGCTCGGCCAGCGGCTACAGCGCCGCCCTCGTGCTGGCGCTGTACGTCAACAGCGCCGACGTCGCCCGGCTCTACACCCACCCGCAGGTTCTCTGGGCCGCCATCCCCATGCTGGTGTACTGGCTCAGCCGCATCTGGCTCAAGTCCCACCGGGGCGAAGTGCATGACGACCCCGTCGTCTTCGCCGCGCGCGACTGGCAAAGCCTCGTCATCATCGGCCTGCTGCTCGGCCTCGGCCTGATGGCCTCCTACACCGGCCCACTGCTCCCATGAACCTCTCCACCGTTGCCCTCGTCCTCACTGCGGTGCTGCTCAACACCGCAGCCCAGTTCGTGTTGAAGGCCGGCGCGCAGCGCCTGTCCCAACTCACCAACCCTGACTGGCTGCAAATCCTCATGGCAGCCGCACTCAGCCCCCACATCCTCGGCGGCCTGACGCTGTACGTCGCCAGCTTCGGCCTGTGGATAGGTGTGCTGGCCAAGCTCGACGTCAGCGTGGCCTACCCCATGCTGTCGCTGGGCTATGTGCTCGCCGCCGTGGTGGCCTACTTCTGGCTCGGCGAAGCCTTCACGCTCAACAAGGCCGTGGGCATTGCGCTGGTGGTGGCGGGCGTGTATTTCCTGGCGCGGACGCCGGCGGCAAGCTAGCCCGGCAGCTCAACGGTCTGCCGCATCCCCAGCTGAGCTGATGCAACGCTGAATCGCAGCAGCACCCAACAGATAAACAGACCCGTCGAATGTCCGCTGGTCGGCCCGCGCGCGCACCAACGCGGATTCGACCGATTGCGCGAAGCGATATCTTTGGCCATCTCCGCAATTACTCGGTTGACTCGAACTCCGAGCTCAACGCGGCCACCTACAGGGTTGGCCTAGGCAAGATACGAATAATCTCTCGCGTGCGGTGCACGGTGGGATTTTCCCCGAACAGTTACCAACCCAAAGCACACCGGGCATTTGGTTGACTATGGGCGCGCACCGTTTCTTGCCGCCGACAGCCTTCTCGACAGGAGGTGACTCGGCCGCTCGACAACATAGTAAAAAAGAAGAAGCGCCGCCACCACAACAACTATCGTCAAAGCATCAACAGCCCACAGCGGCAAAGTCACGCTCGCCCGTTCAATCTCACGCCGAACTACAGGAATAAGCGGCTGGTGCAGCAAGTAAATAGAGTACGACGCATCGCCAAACAACTTCAAAAGTTGACTTTTGAAGTCAAGAAAAACCATCGACCAAAGCCAAGGGACTACAAAAATAGCATAGATGGTCAGCGTTATCGCATAGCTAACACCAAACGCCACCTTCAACACTGCGGCAAAGCCACCGCCACCGAGGACAGCAACCCATAGCGCCACCGCCAAGGGTTTCGAAACATCAAACCTCACAGAGCCTTTTATTGCCTCCGCCAAATAGGCGCCAGACAACCAAACAGGAAGGCCAACAAAAAGCAGGCTCACGAAATTTCTGTTCGGATACTCCATCGAATCTCTTCCCGCAAACGCAAAAAGAAATGCAATTCCGAAGGAAATTAAAACCACCCCCCCCAAACTCGCATTGATTTTAATTTACGATGCAAGAAAATATAAAGCAAATAATAAATAGCCTCGCAAGCCAAACTCCATATTGCCGGACCACCAAACGCCATCTCAAACCATCTATATTCGAGAAAATAGGCAATGCCGCTCGCAACAGCAAATGGAACGCCCAAACGAACAACGCGGCGAAGCAAAAACTCCCGAGCACTCAGATCCCGATTAATGTTTGGATAATGAATACAAAATCCAGACACCACAAAAAACACCAAAACAGCTGCAGGCCCACTGAGAGCGACCTTCAAGACATACAGCAATTGCTGATCAAAAGGGATGGGCAACTGCCGTGGAAGGAGGCCGTGATCAAAGGCAACAATCAGCGCAGCAATAGCGCGAACAGCGTCTATTGAAGACAGGTACATTTTCATCAGCGGCACCTGTAAATAACGGAAGCGCAACCCATCAATGCATCAGGTGCTTCGCCAGAAGCAACTCATACTCAAGAAGTATCTTTTCCCAGCGAAACCGCGTAGCGTGCTGCCCCACACTAAAGGCTTTCATACCCAACAAATCACAGCTGCCGTCGACAACCTTGGCAACTGCGCGATCAAATTCCTCTCGGCTGCCGAAGAAAACCGCCCCATCCCCAGCCACCCACCGGTTGTACGGGTTGTCATGGGCCAGCACCGGGTTGCCGGCGCCCAGCGCCTCCACCAGTGACGGGTTGGTGCCCCCCACCTGGTGGCCGTGCACATAAGCCAGGCTGTGAAAACGCAGCGCCGTGACCACGGCCGGGTCGTAGATCGCGCCGGTGAAGACAACCTCCGCACTGGCCGCCTCCTTCACCGCGCGGTGGTAGGCATTGCCCGGCTGGTAGTTGCCCAGCACCACCAGCTTGATGCCCCGGGGCGCGGCTGAGAACCCACTCACCACTTCGAGGATGGAGTTCTCGGGCTCCGGGCGCGCGATCAGCGTCAGGTACTTGCCCGGCTCCAGCCCCAGGGCCCGCACGGGCGCGTCCGACACGTCGCGCAGTTCGTCGGCGCCGTACGGAATCATCGTGATCTTGCGTTCGCTCACGCGCGTGGCGAGGTGCTTCTTGATCTCGGGATGGTCGGCCACCAGGTGGTTGCCCAGCCAGCAGCCCAGGCGCTCATTGAGCCAGAACCAGGTCTTGGCCACCTTGCCCCACTTGGCCCGCGCCCACTCGATGCCATCCATGTTGATGACGTTGGTGACGCCCCGCAGCCGCAGCAACGCACAGAACACCGCCGTGTTGTAGCCCAGCGTGAGGCACAGGTCGCGGTGCGCCGCCGCGTGGGCGGTGGCCTTCCAGTCGAACACGATGGTGCTGGCCGCGCCATCGCCCTTGACGGGAATGCGCACCCGCTCCACCCCGCGCCATTCGTCCTGGAACGTGGCGCCCTCGCCCTCCTCCTGGCAATAGACGATCACGCGCCAGCCCTTGGCGGCCAGGTACAGCGCCAGGCGCTCGGCAAAGGTTTCAAAGCCCCCGTGCGCGGCCGGAATGCCGCGGGTGCCGAGGATGCGTAGCGTCTTGGGTGTCGTCGTCATGGTTGGGCACGGGCCCGCGCCGGGGCCGTTGGGTCAAGGGCATGTTGCAGCGCGTGCGTGACGCCCTGCACATAGGCGTCCACGGAGAACACCTGTTGTTGTCGGGTGCGGGCCTGCGCCCCCAGCTGCGCGCGCGCCTGGGCATCGGTGGCCAGGCGCTGCATGGCGGCGGCCAGGGCCTCCGCGCTGCGCGGCGGCACCAGCAGGCCGCTGTCGCCATCGGTCACGATGTCCAGCAAACCGCCATGTGCCGCCGCAATGACCGGCCGGCCAAAGGCCATCGCCTCGATGGCCACGCGGCCGAAGGGCTCCGGGTCGATCGACGGCACCAGCACCACGTCGGCGGCCTCCCACACCGCCTCGACGTCGGGGCGGAAGGGCTCCAGCCGCGCAGCGCCGGCCGCTGGCGATGCCGCCAGCTGTGCGCGCAGCGCCTGCTCAAAATGCTCCTGCCCCGCGAAGGGCGACCCCACCAGCCACAGCGCCACACGGCCACCCAGCTCGGCGTGCACCCGCTCGAACGCCTCCAGCGCCAGGCCCTGCCCCTTCCAGGCATTGAGGCGGCCGGCCAGCGCAAACACCACCGTGCCGCCGTCCCAGCCGCGCGCCTCGCGCTCGCGCTCGCGCCGCCCCTGCGGCGCGGCCACGGCCACGCCGTTCCACACCACGCGGCAGCGCTCGCGGCTGCGTGGCAGCTCGATCCAGGCCTGTGTCTGGCGGGAGTTGCTGATGATCACGCGCGACAGCGCCGACACGATGGCGCGGAAGGCCCGGCTCAGCGTGGGCGAGCCGGCCAGGATCTCGCGGATGTGCCACACATGCGGCCGCCGGACCAGCAACGCATACGCCGCGCCCGCGAACACGGCCACCGTGTTCGTGTAGACCAGGTCGAAGGGCCTGTCTCCCGCCAGTTGGCGAATCTCCCGCAAGGCGCGCCACGTGGCGGCCAGCGTGCGCAACAGCCCGCGCGGGCCCAGCATGCTGCGCTGCACCTTGCACACCTCGCCAATGGCCACGCGCGCGCCGGCCGCGCGCAGCAGCGGCACCAGCGGGCCGTCCTCGGGCAGCAGCACGGTGATCTCGAAACCGCCTTGCTGCAGCGAAACAAAGTCCAGCAGCGACCGGTCCGAGCCGTAGAGCTCGGCGGATGAATGCACGATGAGCAGCCGCACTGGCTGAGGAACACGAGAAGTCATGAATGGCCAATGCCTGAGGAAGGTCGGCAAGCGGCCAGCGCCGCGCCAACCGTTTGCGCAATACCGGCTGCGCTGAACTGCCGGCGAAAGCCGGCCCTGCCCTGCAACCAGGGGTCGGCCGCTGCCCGGGCCTCGATCAACGCCTGCGCGAACGCGTCAGCGTCATCAGCCACCCTCAGCAGGCTGCGGAGTTCGGCAGGCAGGCCGCGCAGCCCTTGCGCACGAGTGACGATCGGGGCATCGGTGCTGAGCATGTCCAGCGTCTTGAGCTGCACGCCACTGCCCACGAACACCGGGTTGGCAAGCACCCTGGCACCCAGCACGAAGGGCTGCACGCTGGGCACATCAAAGTCGGTGTCGACGCGCGCCAGGCGGGCCAGCTCATCGCGCAGTTCGGCACTCGGCGATGACCCCACCACGCGCAAACGCGCCTCCGGCGCCTGCTGCCACACCCTGGGCATGACCTCGCCGACCAGCCAACGCAGCCCCAGCAGGTTGTTGGGCGTGCGCAGGTTGCCCGAAAACACGATGTCGCCGGGTACGGGTGCCAGCGCCGTGGCGGCCATGGCCATCTCGGGCAACGGCGGCAGCCAATGGGCACCCTGGATGCCGCGCCCCTGCCAGAACGCCATGTCGTCGATGGAGATGTCGAACACGGCATCGGCACGCCGCATCAACATGTGCTCGTATCCGGCCAGGCCCACGCAGGTCAAACGCCAGGCCAGCTGATCGCGCAGGCGCTTTGCTGCGCGGGCCTGGCCAAGCAAATAGCGGTGCTCGACGTTGTGCGACCGATACGCCAGCGGTACGGCAAACGCGTCGGCAAACTTGCACGCCAGCTCGCCGAACCACGGCCCCTCAAGCCACATGGCCGTGGGCGCGAACGCCTGCACGGCCGCACGAATGCGGGCCTCGTCCACCGGCTCGGGCACCCGTGTCGCCGCATGCCAGGGCACTCGCCTGGCGTTCAGCAGCCGTCGCAGCGTCAACGCGCGCCCCCGCTTCATCGGGAAGCACTCGTGCGCGTCGACGTGGTGCTTCACGTGCGCCCAATCCGCCGGCGTGGGAGACAGCGGCCCGCCGGCCTCGTAGAGATGCACCAGCAGCACGGCCGCCCCCTGCGAACGCAAGGCCTGGATGCGCCGCCACACGTCGGCACGCCCGCCCCGGTTGGCGGGCCAGGGGATGTCCGGCGCAAAAACGACGAGGCGTTGCCCGGCAAGCGGAGTTTCAGTGGTGCTCATGGCGTGTAAGACAACATCCGGCGCTCGGCCAGCAAGCCACGCAACGCGGCACGCGCCTTGTCGGGGTGGCCCTTGAGCGCGAACTTGGCCGCCTCCCACGCCAGCATGGGAGCGACGGTCCACAGGCGCCAGGGATGGAACCGCCGCGCGAATGCCAGCTTGTTGCGGTACAGATAGAACAGGCTGAGGGGCGACCCGCCACTGGATGCCGTGCCAATGGTGGCGCCATGCTTGTGGAACACCTTGGCATCGGGCGCCCAGCCCAGCTTGAAGCCCGCGAGCTGGCTGCGGTAAGCCCAGTCGTGCTCTTCCGAGTAGAGGAAGTAGCGCTCATCCATCAGGCCCACGGTCTCCATCAATTCACGCCGCACCAGCATCGCGGCACCGTTGACATAGGCCAGGCGCGGCTCAACGGCAGCGGCCGACGCCGGCACCTGATCCAGCGACAGCCCCATGCCGATGGCAGCGGACCTGGCCCGCCAGGCCAGGTAGCTGGCCCCACCCAGCGCCTGCACGCGGTCACGCGCGTGGTGCAGCAGCAGCGTGGCACCACAAATGCCCATCGCGGGCTCGGCCTGGCTGCGCTGCAGCAGCGCGCCCAGCGCCTGCGGATGAACCTCGGTGTCGTTGTTCAGCACCCAGCAATGCGCCACGCCTGCATCGGCCAGTGCGTAACGCATGCCGACGTTCATGCCGCCGGCATAGCCCAGGTTGGCACCGGTCTGGATCAACACCACGCGGGGCCGCTGCGGCGCGGCCAGTGCATCAGCCAGGCTGGCAAAGCTGCCGAACGACGCGGGCGCCACCAGGGCCTGCAGCGACTGCAGCTGCTGCCAGGACTCGGGCCGCGACGCGTTGTCGCACACCACGATCTGCCTCGGCGGCACCGTGGAGGCCAGCAAGGCCTGCACGCAGGCGATGGTGTCGGCCGCACCGTTCCAGTTCAGGGTGATCGCGGTCACCGCCGATGAAGTCTCCACGCTCACCCCTCCACAGCGCGCCCGGCGCGGCGATGCCAAACCCACAAACCCGCGTACAGCGCCAGCAGCAGCACCGTGCTGCCGATGGCCACCCACAGCCACCCCAGCAGGCCCCAGTGCGCCAGCGCCCACAGGCCGCCGCCCACCAGCACTAGCAATTGCAGGGCCACCAGCCAGACCTTGATGCGCTGCAGGTTGGCGGCCACCAGCACCAGCCCTGCGCCGGTTTCAACAAACCGCAGCGCCAGCAGCAGGCCGAACCAGGGCAGCAGCGCCGCCAGATCAGCAAACCCGGCACCAAAAAGCAGCCGGGTCAACGGGCCCGCCCCCAGCGCCAGCACAGCCCCGGCGGCCACGCCGATCGTGCCGAACACGCCCAGCGTCAACAGCGACTGCCGGCTGCTGCCGGCCTGCACGCCGCGCGTCAGCCGTGGCAGCAGGTACAGCGCCAGGATGGGCGCCAGGCGCGACACGCCCTGCACCAGCTTCATGCCGGCCTGATACAGCCCCACCGCGCGCACGCCCAGTTGGCCCTGGATCAGCACCGAGTCCAGCTGCGTGTTGGCGGTGGAGAGCGCGAACTCCACGGCATAGGCCCAGGCCGAGCGCAGGCACCGCCATGCCGCGCCCACGCTGGACAGGCCCAGCGGCTGGTAGGCCCGCTGCGCAGCGCGCATGGTGAGCGCCAGGCCCAGGCAGCGCGACAGCAGAAAGGCCCCGGCGCAATGCAGGGCCTCGGGCGAGGCCCACACCGCAGCAGCCATCACGCCGATGTGCAGCACGGCGGCCACCGAGGCGGTGTGCGCTTCATCCTTGAACTTGCTGCCGGCCCGAAAGGCCAGTTGATAGGTCTCGCTGAACGACTCCGCCACTTGCGCCAGCAGCAGGGCCGCGAACACCAGCCGCGCGCTGCCCGGCATCAGCCACACGCCCAGCAGGCTGGCCAGCAGCAGCGGCGCCAGCAGCAGCAACTTGGCGGTGAGCGCCTCGGCCAGCGCCTGAGGCTTGCCGCCAGGGTTGGCGCCAAACTGCCGCAGCACCGCCGTGCCCAGGCCGAAGTTCAGCAACACGATGGCCATGGACGCCAGGGCCAGCGCATAGGCAAAGGTGCCAAAGCCCTCGGGGCCCAGCGCCCGGGCCAGCAACACGATGACCAGCAGCCCGGCGCCAAGGCGCAGGACGTTGCCCATCAAGACGAAAAGGAATCCACCCACCATGACCGCTGATGACACATCACACCGCGCTGCTGCGGCATGTCGAGAGTTATTGGGAAAGCCAGGCAGGCGCCAGGGCTTGCCGCCCGGCAGCGAACCCCACACACATCACGGCCGGGAGGCCACACCACCCGCCTGCAGCCGGCGGCCATAGAACAGGCCCAGCACCAACAGCAGCCAGAACAGCGTCATGTTGTGGGCAATCGTCAGGCCGATGAACGACACCACCAACGCCATCAAGGAGGCTGTCACCAGGCCGGCCTGCAGGCCCAGCCGGCCCGGGTCGCTGGCGGCCAGCCACGCCAGCCGCACAAAAAACGTCAACACGATGGCCAGGTACAGCAACAGGCTGGGATAGCCACCGTCCACCGCCAGCGACAGCAAGTAGCTGTCGACAGAGGTATGCCCTTTCGAATCGGTCAGGCCGGCAACCATGACAGACATCCCCTCGCCATAGCCCAGCAACGGGTGGGCCTCCAGCGAACGCATGCCCAGGTTCAGCATCTCGACGCGGGCCGAGGTGCTGCCAGCCTCCATCGAACTCCGCCCCAGCACCAGGCCCTTGGCCAGCCAGCCGATGCCGGCAGCCGCCAGCAGGAAGACCGGGCCGCCCAGCACGGCAAAGATGCGGCCAAAGCCGCGCCCCCGCAACGCACGCAGCCAGAAGACAAACAGCACGATGGCCACAGCCGCCAGCACGCTCACGAAGCCCGCCCGCGACCCGGACTTGACGATGGCCGCCAGGCCCACCGGGATCACCAACAGACCCAGCAAACGCCAGAACTTGTCTTGCTTCTCGGTCAGGGCCAGCAACAAGCCCAGCGGCAGCAAGGCAGCGACAAACTGCGCAAACACGATGGGGTGGGTGAAGACCGACTGCGCGCGGTAAGCGCCTTCGCGAATCTTCTCCGCAGTCAACGAGCGCAGGACATCAGCGGTAGCCTCGTTGTCAGAACCGGCAGCAAAACGCATCAGCGGGTTCTTCTGCCACAACGCTTCCACCAAGCCATACAGCAGGGCCAGAAAACCGCAGAACACGATGACGCGCAAAAGACGCCTGTCAGCATCCGGGAAGCCAAGCAACAAGGCCGCGACACCAATGAAGCTGGTTAGATAGGCCAATTCCTTCAACAGCAGGAAGGTAGACGACACCGCGTTGTCGCCACTGACCGACGACACGAAGCGCCAGGCAAACCAGGCCAGGATCAGCCAGCCCATTCGCCACAGACCCAAAGTGGCAAAGCCCTCTGTGCGGGCAAGCCTTGCGTTGGCCACGAGCAAAACCACACAAACCGCAAGCATCACCAGAATAGATGCCGCTTGCGGATTGGTGTAGGCCCCGCCCAATGGGAAGAAGATGAATCTCGGCCACAAGATCGAGAGCGCCACCGTCAACAGCAAGCCCCGTTCGACCCACCGCGCCGGCAGGCCGCGCGAGCGGCTCCTGAGCAGCCAGGCCAGCATCAGCACCAGGCCCAGCATCAACACGGCCACGACACGCAGCGTCACGCCAACGGGCATGAGCGGCACCATCAAGCCGAGAACCATGCACCCGAACCCAACGGCGCACCACAGCAGCGCCTTGGGCAGCAGTGCGATGAGTTGCGTCGACAGCTGGGCGATCGAACGAGCGTGCATTCAGGCGCCCGCTAGTCGATTCAGTGCCGGCTGCGCGACGCTTGCCAGAAGTGCTGCCGTGAAGCGATCTTGCAACTCGAATGCCGCCTTGGTGTCTCGATCGACCGAGGACACCCGGAACAGCAGGCCGTCGGGGATCAAGCCCTGGAAGCCATAGCGCATTTCGGCCAACTTCTTGTCGCTGCCGCCGCGCACAGCCGTCTCGCCGATGACGGTCCAGTACGTCACGGGCTCGTAGCGCTGGTTGGCAAGCACGGTTTCCAGGCGGCGCGCGGGGATGCGGCGCCCGGCGAGGTTGAGGTCGGCCTTGGCGTTGCTGGCCAGGCGAAAGCCCTGGGCCGGGTAGCAAATTTCCGGGTAGTGCATCTGCATGCCGTCGCGCTGGTCATTGCCGTAGGCGATGGAGAGCATGACGCGCTGGCCCAGGGCGTTGACGTAGGTGCGCGTGAGGATCTGGCTGTAGAGCTGCTTGAGCAGTTCTTCCTGCTGCGGGTTCACCACGCCGCCCACGGCGGCGGCGTCCACCTGCCAGTCGCCGAAGCGCTGGGGGATCAGGGCTTCGAGCTTGAAGTCGCCGTGCAGGCTGGCCATGCGCTGGGTGGGCGTGAGCTTCCAGGCGGCGGCGGCGGCACCGCCCATCAGCAGCGCGGCAAGGGCGGCGCGGCGGGTCTGGCGGTCGAGCGGGTTGGCGGGGTTCAGGGTCGCGTCGCTCATGGCTTGGCCTCTGCGTTGCCTCGGCGCATGCCCACGCGCAGCAGGCCGTCGGTGGCGATGATGAGCATCAACGCGCTGATGAACAGCACCATGCCGGCAAAGCCGTGCAGGAAGCCCTGGCCGGCCTCGTCGCCGAAGTAGTAGGTGATGAGCGTGAGCGTGCAGACGCGGATGACGTTGGCGGCAAAGCTGATGGGCACGATCAGGATGGCCAGCGTGATGTTGCGGAACAGCGAGCTGTGGCGCACGAGGTTGAGGTAGAGCAGGCCCAGGGCTTCGAGCGTGAACAGCGTGTGCAGGCCGGCGCAGGCGTCGGCCACCAGCAGCTGGTAGGGGCCGATCTGCAGGATGACGCCGCTGCGGCTGATGGGGTAGCCGAGCGTGTGCAGCAGGCTTTCGGCGACGTAGGAGACGGCCATCTTCATGGGGTGCGTCAGCGCGTCGACGATGGCGCCGGGCAGCGGGATCATGAAGAACATGAAGAACAGCGCAAACGCGATGGCACGCAGCTGGGCGGGGCCGCGCAGCAGCAGCACGATGCCGCTGACCACGAGGATGGCGGAGCCCACCTCGAACAGCCAGATGCCCTGCGAGCGGCCCACCGCATACAGCACGCCGGCCACGCCGAGCAGCGCCCAGGCCAGCAGGGGCCGGGGCGGGGAGGCGGTGGTGTCCATCAGGTCGGGCCAGCGCTTGTAGATCAGCCAGATGCTGATCGCCAGCACGATGGGGCCGTGGCCTTGTGCGTCGGAGGCCCAGATGGTGCTGAACAGGCTGATCAGGGTGGGCACGTACAGCGCGAGCACGCCCAGGCCCGCCACGAGCCAGGGGGTGAGCGCCGCACGGCTTTGTCGCGCCGCAAGCATCGGAGCCTCCAGGACCGTCATTGCGGTCAGTGTTCGTTCATGACGACGCCGGCCAGTTCGGTCGGCGTGTTGCCGAGCGCGCCGACGAGGGCCTGCAGCGCGGCCACTCGCGTTGCGCCCTTGCGGGCCAGCGCCAGCGCGGCGCCGCAGCGGGCAGCAATGACGGCGTAGTCGGCGCCGTGCTCGGCCGCCGGGGTGTCGACGATGACGTGGTCGAACTTGCTGACCAGCTCGCGCATGAGCAGCGCAAAGGCCGGGCGCTCGACCAGCTCGGTCGGGTTGGGCGGCAGCGTGCCCACGGGCATGACGAACAGGCTGGGCAGGTCGCGCACGGGGCGGATGACGCTGCTCTCGGAGCGGCCAGACAGGATGCCGGAGAGGCCGGCACCGCCTTCGAGGCCGAAGACTTCGTGCTGTCGGGGGCTGCGCATGTCGGCGTCGAGCAGCAGCGTGCGGCCGCCGAGCTGGCTGAAGGCGATGGCGAGGTTGGCGGCGAAGAAGGTCTTGCCGTCGCCCGCGTTGGGGCTGATGACGGCCAGCGCGCGGCGCGGCGCGTCAGCCGAGTACAGCTTCATGTTGATCTGGCTGCGCAGCACGCGGAAGGCTTCGGCCTGGTCGCTGAAGGGCTTGGTGGACAGCACCAGCTCTTCACTGGGAGCCGGGCCGCCGCCTGCGGCGTAGGGGTAGTGGAACTGCTGGCTCAGGGCCCAGAGCACGTCTTCACCCTTGGCCAGGCCCAGGGAGACGGCGGCTTCGCCGAAGCGCAGGCCGTGGGTCTTCTGGTGCGCCAGGATGCGCTCGACCTGGTCGGGGGTGAGCTGGTTGGCTTCGGCAATGATGTCGCCGATGGAACGGTCATGCAGAGCCGTCGGACGGATGTCTTCAGCGGGTTGGCTGCTCATGTTGTGTTGCATGTCAGTTCGTCAGGCGGCTTTGGTGGACGACTTGCTGCTGCCCAGCAGCCGCTGGCGCTGCGCGCCGCTGGAGGCGGCCGTGGACTTGGCACCCGGCAGCACGCCGAGCACCGCCAGGCCGAGCAGTTCGCGCACATCGTCGATGTCGCGCACGCGGCGGTCGCGCAGTTCGGCGGCCATGACGACACCGATGGCCAGCAGCCCACCCACGAACAGGCCGAGGGCGATGTTCAGCGGGATCTTGGGGAAGGAGGCTTCCACCGGCGCCGAGGCCGAGGTCAGGATGCTGGCGTTGCTGGAGGTGGCCTGGCTCTCGATGTTGGTGACCGACTGGCGCTGCATGATGTTGTCGTAGTTGCGCTGGGCGTTCTCGATGTCACGCGTGATGACGGCGCCTTCGTCGCGCACCTGCTTCAGGCGCAGGACCTTGGCGCGCTGGGCTTCGAGCTCGCCACGCAGCTGGGCTTCGCGCTGGCGGGTGATGTTGCTGCTGACGCCCACGCCCGCGGTCAGGCGGCGGACTTCGGCGTCCAGGCGCTGGCGGAGTTCGTTGATGTTGGCCTGGAGTTCGACGACCTGGGGGTTCTTGTCGCCCAGGCGCGAGCTGATTTCCTGCAGGCGGGCTTCGGAGCGGGAAAGGTCTGCGCGCAGGGCGGCGACGACGGGGTGGCCGCTGATTTCCTGCATCTTGTCGCCCGAGCCGGCGGCGGCCTGCGCCTGGCGGCTGTTGGCCTCGGCGGAGAGCGACTGCATCATGACCAGCTGGGTGGACAGCTCATTCAGGCGCTGGTTTTCAACGTCCATGCGCTCGTCGGTCATGATGAGGCCGTGTTCGTTCTGGAAGGCGCTGAGCTTGTTCTGCGCCTTCTCAAGCGACTCGCGGGCTTCTTTGGCGCGGCTGTCGAAGAAGGCGCTGTATTGCTTGGCCGGGTCGACACGCAGTTCGACCGCGGTCTCGATGTAGGACTGCACGAAGGCGTTGGCCAGCGCGGCGGCAAAGCGGGGGTCGGGCGCCTTGTAGATGACGTTGATGACGCTGCTTTCGCGGCCAGGCTTGACGTCCAAATCCTTTTGCAGTCGCTCGACAAGCCAGCTTTCGATGTCGCCCTGGCCCTTGTTCGCGTCGTTCCACTGCTCGCGGATGAGCGGCACTTCGGTGAGCTTGAGGGCGCGCACGACGCGCCGGGCCACGCGGTCGCTCTGCAGGATGTCGATCTGCGTGGCGATGACGCCGGGCGTCATCAGCGACTGGTAGGCAATGGCAGACAGCGGGTCGGGCTTGACGTCGACGACGACGCTGGCCACGGCGGTGTAGCTCTTGGGCAGCAGGAAGCTGACCACGACTGCGGGCACCAGCACGCCCAGCAGGACGGCGATGAACAGCAGCTTGCGGGCGACCAGGATGGAGAGGAATTGGCGAAAGGTCATGCTGGGTCTCGGGTCAGAACAGGCTTTCCTTGACGTAGACGACATCGCCGTCCTTCACGCCGTCATCCATGCCCTGCTGGATGACCTGCACCTTGCCGTCGGCACCCTTGCGGTGCACGCGGATGCCCCGTTCGGTGCCGCGCTGGTTGAGGCCGCCGCCGGCGGCGAGCACTTGCATGAGCGTCATGCCGCGCTCCAGGCGCATGGGGCCGGGGCGCTGCACTTCGCCGTAGATGTAGACCAGCGGCGCGCGCTCGACCCACAGCACGTCGCCGTTCAGGATGAGCACGTCGTTGGCGCGGTTTTGCTCGGCGCTGAAGACGCCGGGCAGGTCGATCTCCTGGCGGAAGGGCTTGCCGTTGCGGGTGCCGGTGAGCACGAGCAGGTCACTGCCGCTGCTGGCCACGCCGCCGGCGGTGGCCAGCAGGTCGGTGAGGCGCATGTCGGCGGTTTCGAGCGGGTAGCGGCCGGGGCGGTTGACCTGGCCGAGCACGCTGGCCTGGTTGCCCTTGACCTGCAGCAGCGTGAGCGTGACCTGGGGCTGCTTGACGTAGTTGCCGCTCATCAGGCCGTCGGCGATGAGGCGCTCGGCCGAGCTGACGCTGCGCCCGCCGACGCGCACATGCCCCACCAGCGGGAAGCTGATGACGCCGGACTCGGAGACGCGGGTTTCGAGGGTGAGGTCGGGGTTTTGGTAGACGACGACGCGGATGACGTCGCCCGCACCCAGCCGGTACTCAGCCGGCGCCGTGGCGGCCGCCGGAGCGGTGGCCTGGGCGTGGGCGCCCAGGGCACCCAGCCCGAGCGCAGCGGCGAGCAGCAGTTGAGGAAGTCTCGTCATCGTCATCCCGTTCGTTGAAGCCGGTAGGGCGGGTCGCGGCCCGCCGTTTGGTGGCAGCAGGCGGCTCGTGCCGAAAGACGCCGCCCACCCGTGCCGGCGGGTCACGACCCGCCGTACGGCCTTGGTTTTCATTTCAGCCCCATGCCCTTGGAGATGGAAGCAGGATCCAGGCCACTGGCGGCCGGGGCGGGGGCCTCGGCGGCGGTGGGTGCCGGTGCCGGTGCCGGGGTGGCCGCGGCGGGTGCGCTGGCGGCGGCTTCGGCGAACTTGCCGACGTACTCGACCTTGGAGCCGTCACGCAGGGCCTTGATGTCCTTCTGCACGACTTCGGCCTTGCGCTGGTTCAGCAGGAAGGCCTCGATGGCAGGGCGGGCGCGGGCTTCGTCGACGGGCTGGCTGCGCGAGCCGGACAGGAACAGCACGGTGATGCCGTTGGGCGCCGGGCTGACCATGGAGTCGCCGTCTTTCAGGCGGGAGATGTTGTCGAGGCTGGCCAGGGGCAGTTGCTCGGCGGCGCGCACGGCCTGGTTGCCGTTGAAGCGGAAGTCGTTGGCCTTGAGGTACTCGACGAATTCGCCCAGGCTCTTGGCGGCGCTGAGCTTGGCGCGCAGGGGCTCGAACTGCTCGGGCTTGGCCTCGATCTGCAGTTCTTGCAGGCTGTAGACGCGGCGGTCTTTGAAGAGGGCCGGCTTGTCGTTGTAGTACTTGGTGATCTCTTCGTTGGTGGGCTTGGCGACGCTTTCGCCGATGCGTTCAACGTAGGCGCGGGCGATGATTTCGCGCTTGGCGGCCTCGATCTGCTGCACGACGCGGGGGTCGCGGTCGAGCTTTTGCTCCTGGGCTTTCTGGACGGCGAGTTCCTGGTCGATCAGGCGTTCCAGGACCTGGCGGCTGGCGGCCTCGGCCTGTTCGGGCTTGAGGCCTTGCTGGCGCTGGAGCACGAAGTTGATCTGGTGGACGGTGATCTCTTCCTTGTTGACCTTGGCGGCCGTCTGGGAAGCTTTTTCGCCCTTGTCCCCGCCGCAAGCCGCCAGCAGCACGGCAGCCGCCACGGCGGCGAGCAGGGAAACACGGGGCTTGATCAGTCGCGTTGCCATCTTGTCGATGTCCTTGTTGTGCATGGGACGGGGGCCGGCCCAGGGTTAGCAAATCAGTGTAGCGGCCGGATATGTCGCTTCTGTGGGGGCGTTGTCCCGTTAAAAAGGCGGCCGAACCGGGGGTTAGAGCGTTTTCAAGGCGCGAGTTCCTGCACCCCCCGTATTCCCGGGGGTGCGTGGGCAGGGGGTGGCCCGGCGAGGTGGGGGATGGCGCCGGCATGGCGGCACGGCGCCACCGGTGCGACATCACGGCAGATGAACCGCCATTCGTAGGGCGGGTCGCGACCCGCCGGCATGGGGCCGGCGCCACCCATCGGTGCGACACCACGGCGGGATGCATCACCCGCCGGCACGGCGGGACGGCGCCACCGGCGCGACATCACGGCGGATGAACCGCCATTCGTCGGGCGGGTCGTGACCCGCCGGCACGGGGGGATGCCGCCACCCATCGGCGGGTCGCGACCCGCCCTACGGGAGGAATCCCGGCGGCGTGACGCCACCGGCCACCGGCGCAACATCACGGCGGCACGGCGCCACCGGCCACCGGTACGACATCACGGCGGAATGAACCGCCATTCGTAGGGCGGGTCGTGACCCGCCGGCACGGGGGATGCCGCCACCCATCGGCGGGTCGCGACCCGCCCTACGGGGTCAGCATTTGATGCCGGCGTGCAGCGCGACGATGCCGGCGCTGAGGTTGTGCACGTCCACGTGGCCGAAGCCGGCCGTCTTCATCATGGCCTTCAGCGTCGCCTGGTCGGGGTGCATGCGGATGGATTCGGCGAGGTACTTGTAGCTCTCGGCGTCGCCCGCAAACAGCGAGCCCAGCTTGGGCAGGATGTTGAAGGAGTACCAGTCGTAGGGCTTGCGCAGCGGCTCGGCGATCTTGGAGAACTCCAGCACCAGCAAGCGGCCGCCGGGCTTGAGCACGCGGCACATCTCGGCGAGCGCCAGGTCCTTGTGCGTCATGTTGCGCAGGCCGAAGGCGACGCTGACGAGGTCGAAGCTCTCGCTCTTGAAGGGCAGCTTCTCGGCGTCGGCCAGGCTGGTGGGCAGGATGAGGCCTTCGTCGAGCAGGCGGTCGCGGCCCTGGCGCAGCATGGCTTCGTTGATGTCGGTGTGCACGACGAGGCCGCTCTCGCCGACCTTGCGGGCGAAGGCGCGGGAGAGGTCGCCGGTGCCGCCGGCGATGTCCAGCGCGCGCTCGCCGGGCTTGAGGTTGGCGACCTGCAGGGTGTAGGCCTTCCAGGCGCGGTGCAGCCCGGCGGACATGAGGTCGTTCATCAGGTCGTACTTGGACGCGACGGAGTCGAAGACGCCGCGGACCTTGCGGGCCTTCTCGGCCTCGTCGACCGTGCTGAAACCGAAGTGGGTCTGAGTCATTGGAGCCCCTGGTTCGACGGGTACGTCGACCGATCCCCCGATGGGATGCAGGCCGGCTTGGGAGCGGCCCGGCGCTCGGCCCGCCCGCTGATCAAATTGGGTGTCATAGGTCAGTGTGAGTGGCAGCTGCCGCCGCCCTTGACGGGCATGGGGTCGTCGCGCCCCTTGCCGGCGGCGGCGAGGCGGGCCTCGTAGTCGGCCCACAGGGTGGCTTGCTGGCTGCCGAGCTTGTGGAGGTAGTCCCAGGTGAACAGGCCGCTGGCGTGGCCGTCGCTGAACTCGGGCCGCACGGCGTAGTGGCCGACGGGCTCCAGGCCGGTGATGAGGACGTCGCGTTTGCCGGTCTGCAGCACTTCCTGGCCCGGGCCGTGGCCCATGACTTCGGCGGAGGGGCTGTAGACGCGCATCAGCTCGAACGGGATGCGAAAACGCGCGCCGTCGTCGAAGGCGATCTCCAGCACGCGGGACTGCTGGTGGACGGTGATGTCGGTGGGCGCAGGCATAGCGGCGAGTGTAGGTGGCGCCCCGCCGCCTCCTGCCACGCGGGCGGGCCATGACCCGCCGCTCCCTGCCGGGCCGGGCGGGTGTGGCGCGCCTCCACCCACACGGCGGGTCGCGACCCGCCCTACGGGTGCCGCTCCCGCCGGGCGGGCGGGCCATGACCGCATTCGTAGGGCGGGTCATGACCCGCCGTTCCCCACCGGCCGGGCAGGTGTGGCGCGCCTCCACCCACACGGCGGGTCGCGACCCGCCCTACAGTCAGGCCATGCCGAACTACCGCCGCGCTCGCGTTCCGGGAGGCTCGTTCTTCTTCACGGTGGTGACCGCAGGGCGCCAACGGGTGTTGACGGATGAGCCGGTACGGCTGGCGTTGCGCGAGGCGATCCAGGGGGTTCGACGTGATCGCCCGTTTCAGGTCGACGGCTGGGTGCTGCTGCCCGACCACATGCACGCCATCTGGACCCTGCCCGCCAGCGACCACGACTACGCCACGCGCTGGCGCCTCATCAAGGCCCGGGTGACACGACAGCTGGGCGACGCCTACCGCCACTCTGCGGCGATGACACCCCGGCCGGGCGCCACAGACCCGGGCAGCCTGTGGCAACACCGCTATTGGGAACATTGGCTGCGCGACGACGTCGATGTGCAGCGCCATCTGGATTACCTGCACTTCAACCCGGTGAAGCACGGGCTCGTGTCGAACGCCATCGACTGGCCATGGTCGTCGTTCCACCGGTTCGTCGCGGCAGGCATGTACCCGCGCGATTGGGGCATGGCGTAGGGCGGGTCATGACCCGCCATCGGGTGGCGCCACCCCGCAACGCCGGCGGGTCGCGACCCGCCCTACGAGCTGCATCCCTCCCAACGTAGGGCGGGTCATGACCCGCCACCATGTGGCGCCATCCCGCAATGCCGGCGGGTCGCGACCCGCCCTACGAGCTGCATCCCTCCCAACGTAGGGCGGGTCATGACCCGCCACCAGGTGGCGCCATCCCGCAATGCCGGCGGGTCGCGACCCGCCCTACGAGCTGCATCCCTCCCAACGTAGGGCGGGTCATGACCCGCCATCGGGTGGCGCCATTGCGCATAGGCGGGGGGGGGCGGGGCGGCCGCGGCGGTGGGTGGC
>NZ_JBIGHW010000024.1:0-18297 GCF_043555875.1 Pelomonas margarita
AGGCTGAGAAGTACCTGGTGCTTGCCACGCTCAACCTCGTGGAGTGCATCGCCTTCGTCGGATCGGTCTCAGCAGTCAGATAGCTTCGCGCCCCGAACTGGTCAAGGTGGCGCGACTGGACGCTCACGGCTCAGTTTTCGGTCGGCGGCAAAAGCTTGAGCTCAAACCACTCGTCAAGAGACGGCGGGTGAGGCGCTGACCCAGCCAGCGCTGGGCTGCCGCCAGGTGTCAGTTCCAACTAACCTAAGAACTTATCCGTAAATAATGTTTGTAGTCATTGGCACTTTGCGGAAGGCAATGATGGCAGCGGTAAGATGGTTGAGCGCAAGAAAACTGCGTTCAAGCTTCTCGTAGCGCACGAGTAGTTTTCGGAAGCGGTTGAACCAGCTGTGGCATACCTCGACCACCCAGCGTCTGGCCTTCTTCGTTGGGTCGCGTCGTTTCCGGTCGGCTTCCTGGCGCCGATCAACGACGTGAGGGATGTAGCCGTACGCCTCGATCGTGTGAAGGTGCTCCCGGCCGCGATAGCCTGCGTCGGCGCACAGGTGCTTGCTTCGTCGATGTGGAGGGCTCTTGCGGTCGACGACGATGGCAGAGAGCACGTCGTCAAGCCGCTTGCAGTCATGAACGTTCGCCCCGCTCACGACGAGCGACAACGGGACGCCACGGCCGTCCACCAGCAGGTGTCTCTTGCTGCCCTTTTTTCCCCCGATCCGTCGGGTTGGGCCCCGCGGATTCCTGAGCCAGTGGCGCCTTCATCATGGCGCCGTCAACGCTCTGCCAGCGCCAGGCGATGCCCGACATCTGGTCATACTCAGCCAAGCCAGCCTTCCACAAAGCCTCAAAGAAGCCGGCAGCCTCCCACTCGAGAAAGCGCTTGTGAATAGCGCTCGCGCTGCCGAAGCGCTCCTTGGGTAGCGCCTTCCACTGGCAGCCAGTGCGCAGCACGTAGACGATCGCCTCAAAGACCAGCCGAGCTGGCTTCGCCGGCCGACCAGCCCCCGGCTTTCGCAAATAGATTCTGTCGGCCGCGGAGCGCACCGGAACCAGCGGTTCCACACGCTGCCAGAACTCGTCCGTCACCACCCATGACTCAACACGTTTCGCCAAGGTCTCGATCCAGCGCCGCGCCCAATGCGGCTCGGGACGATAGTTTAACTATTTACGGATAAGCTCTAAGTCCTGCAGTTGAGCCTGAGCCTGCGGATCAACGCGGAGCGGCAGACGCTGCCAGTCGGACCGAGGCCGCAGCGGGATTGGTTCGCGCGCGCTGCGCCGAGAAGAGCAGGTCGCGCGCTTCCTTGACAGGCGTGCCATCGGGCGCTGACTCGCGCAGCAGCGCCTGCGTCGAAACGCTGCGTACTCCGCTGAAGGCGCCGGGCTGGCTGGGCTCAGGCACGAGTTCCCAGTCCGCCGCGCCAGTGAAGGGATCGACGTAGAGCCGCCTCAGGTGATGGCGGGGCTTCAAGCCGCGCGAATCGACGAGCAGGTCTTCCAGACGCTTCGGGTACTGCCGAGGTGGGTTGGGCGTGGCGTGCGCATAGGCCGCGATAGCGTAGGCGATCTCGCTGCCGCGGAACAGCAACTCGCGCTCCTTCTCGCGTTGCGACCCAGTGCGCCAGGCCTGCCCCATTGCAGCAAGGCCGGTTGCCGTGAGCGCGACGAGGAAGAGGACGGCGACGTAGGTGTAGCCGCGTTGGACTTTCATCGACCTCACCAGTCGGCGTAGAGCCGCCCGTCCGCAGAGCGCCCGGCCGCACCGCTGCGCACGTCCCAGACGCGGCCCGTGGCCTGCATGTCGTCTGGCGGCGGAAGTTCCACCCAGGTCTGGCGGCTGCCGGTCAAGGGATCCTCCGGCACTTCGCGGATATAGCGCGCTGCAGCCAGTTCCTGCAGCGATTCGGGATAACGGCCCTTGTCGGCGGCGAACTGATCGAGAGCGTCGCGCATGACGGTGAGCGACTGCAGCATCGCCGTCTCCTTGCCCTTCTGCAGCGAGTTGAAGTAGCGCGGCGCCGCGATCGACGCGAGCAGGGCCACGATGGCCATGACGACGATGAGCTCGATGAGGGTGAAGCCGCGACTAGCCCGGCACCGGCCCGCTCCAACGGCGCTTCGCGCGTCCTCGCTGGGGCGCCTGCGGGCTCGCCGTCGAGGCGATGAAACCTGACACCTCATCACCAGTCCTTCAGCTTCGAGCCATCGAGTGCGCGCTTCTCCGATTGCGAGAACACGTCGAAGACATCCCTGCCGGCGCGTGGCTCGTCCGGGGGGCTGTCGTAGGCGCGCAGGCCCCAAGTTTCGGCGGCGGGCTGGTCGGCAGGCGCGAAGGGGTCGCGCGGTAGACGGCGCAGGAAGTAGAGCTTGCGACCATTGGGCGACTTGGCGTCGGCCACGCCGTCAACCAGCGCCTCCAGCTTCGGCGGGTAGCCGCTGTCTTCAGGACTCTGCACAACGGTGCCCGACTCCGCCGCCCGCTTGTAAGCGTCGATAGCCTCGCGCAGTGTGCGAAGCGCCTGGCGCAACTCGTGTTCGCGGCTGCGCTGCACTGACAGCTCCAGCAACGGCCGAGCCGCAGAGGCGAGCACGCCCAGCAAGGCCAGTACGACCAGCATTTCGATGAGCGTGAAGCCCCGGGTTCGCATCGTGGTTACTTCGCGGCCTCAACAGTCAACAGGCCTGTCCCGTCGATGCGCACCGGCGCAGATTCACCATTGGCCCCGCTGGCCGATAACCCGCTCAGCCCGATGTTGAGCACCTGCCCCGCTGCCGCCGGCAGCGCGCGCAGCACGACGACGCGCTCGCCACGCGGTGGCAGCTCGATGGGGTAGCGACCCGCCGCACCGCCTTGCTGCGGCTGGGCTGGCGTGAGGCGGGTGGCGTCGAACTCAAGCTCCCCCCTGACCTGCAGCCCGCTGTCATTGCGCAGCGCGACTGAGACGGTGCCGCCGGCCGGGATCTGCGGCGTCACGTCGAGCTTGAGCACGCCCTCTGTTGGTGCAGTCGGAGCTGCCTGCACAGGGGCAGGCGTCGTCGCGACGCTGCCGCTCGGCCCAACGCCCAACTTCGCGTCGCGTCGCAGCAGACTGCTGAACGCGCCCGGACTGGCGTCGGTGCCGCTGGCCAGGCGCGTCAGTGACGCGTCCGGCACGGCCAGGTTGCGCACGACGCGCGGCGTGATGAGCAGCACGACCTCGGTCTTGTTGCGCGTGTCGGTCTGCGTGCCGAACAGGCGGCCCAGCACCGGGATGCGCGACAGGCCAGGCAACCCGGACGAGGCCTTGCGATCCTCGTCGTTGATGAGGCCGGCCAGCACCTGGGTCTCACCGTCAGCCAGACGCAGTACGGTGGCGGTGTTGCGTGTGCCGATCTCGTAGGCCGTCGTGCCGCCGGGCCCGGTCACCTGCCGGATCAGGTTGCTGACCTCCAGGCCGACCTTGATGACGACGTCGTTGTCGAGCTGCACGGTGGGTTCCACGTCGAGCTTCAGGCCGATGTCCAGATAGCTGACCGACGCGGCCACCGACGTGGAGCCGGTGAAGTTGGTCGTCGTCGTAAACACCGGCAACTTCTGGCCGATGTGCACCTTGGCCTTGTCGCGGTTGCGCACGCGAATCTTGGGATTGGCGAGGATGTTGTTGTTGCCCGCCGTGCCGCGCAGGTTGGCGACGATGGCCGGGTTGGCCACGCTGGCTCGGAATTGGTTGCGCGCGCTGAGCAGCACCTGGCCGGTGGCGTTGGGAATGCCGAACTGCACTTGGTCGGGCCAGTCCAGGCCAAGCGCGTCAACCTGGTCGGTGGCCAGCTCCATCACCTCCACCTCCAGCATCACCTCAGGCTCGGGCAGGTCAACGGAGGCGATGAGCTTTTCGACGAAGCGCAGCACCTCGGGCGTGTCACGCACGATGAGCAGGTTCAGGCGCTCGTCGATATGGATGTCACGCACCTTGGCGATGGTGCGCACCATGGCCTGCACCTGCTTCACGTCGGCGTTGGTCAGGTAGAGCGTGCGGGTGATGAGTTCCTGGTGCTCACGCTGCTTGGCGGCCGTGTTGGGAAAGACGAGTACCGAGCTGTCGTTGAGCAGCTTGCGGTCCAGCTGCTGGGTGCCGAGGATGACGCGCATGGCCTCGTCCAGAGTGACTCCCCGAAGGAAGACGGTCACGCGGGCATCGGCGCGTACGTCCTTGTCGAAGACGAAGTCGATGCCGCTGGAACGCGACAACGCCTCAAAAACCTGGCGCAGCTGCGCGTCACGGAACTCCAGCGTCACGGGTTTCTGGAAGTTGGGGCCCAGCTCGCCGACCGCAGTGTCCAGCGGTCGCGACTGCGCGACTTGGCTGCCCAAGAGCCGCGCGCCGGGATGTTGGGGTGACTCGGCCAGGATCTCTCGCGCCACCGCGTCGGCGCGCTCCACGCGGCCCTCCTTCAAAGCGGTGCGGCCGGTGGCGAGCTGGGCTTCGTGGCGGCGGCCGCGCTCGATGTCCACGCTCAACGCGGCCAGGCGCGGGTGCTTCGCGTCAGCCAGCGCGAGCTGGCTCAGCAGGGCCTGCGCCTCATCCCAGCGGCCGGCGCCGCGCAACGCCTCGATCTGCAGGATGAGGCGGGCCGTGGCCTGCTCTCGAGCGCGCACCTGGGCGGCGCGCAGCTGCGGGTCGTTGGGGTCCTTGACGAGCGCGTCGTCCAGCACGCGCAGCGCGGCCGGCCACTGGTTGGTGCGGCCGAGGTCTTCGGCCTGACGCAAGGCGGGGTTGGCGCAGGCCGTCAGCAGCACGACGCTGAAGAGGAGGATGAGCTGCTTCATGGCACCTGCTTGAAAACGATGTTCTGGGGGAGCTTGGCCGGCAGCCAGGTCACGCTGACGCCACTGGCCGACACCTGTTCGACGCGCCACTGGCCGTCGATCACGTCGCCGCGCTTGACGCTGAGCGCCTTGTTGGGCCCTGCCAGCAATGCGACCTCGACGGCCTTGGCGCCGTCGCCTTCGACGGCGCGACCGATCATTTGATAGGCAACTGGCGGCGCCATCGGCGGTGGAGGCGGCGCGGCAGCGGTGGGTCGCGGCGCGGGGGGAGGTGGCGGCGGAGGCGGCGGCGGTGGGGGTTGCCAGGCGGCAAGCTGGGCAGGGCTGGCCTCGTCCCAGGATCGGCGAGGTTCTGGCGGCTTCGCAGCTTGCGGCGCCGAGGCAGCGGGCTTGCGGGTGGGTAACGCTTCGACGACGGGCGTGGTCGCCGCATCGTCGTCGTGCCGCGTCGCCACCCATGCGGTGGCGGCCAGCGTCGCGGCCAATGCACCGCCAAGTGCGAGATGGCGCGAGTTCACGGCGCGGCCCTGCCGTGCAGCGACCACTGCAGCTCGGCATCGACCTCGGCGCTCATCGGACTGAGGCGCCGCAGCTTGATGGAATCCAGGCTCAGCGCCGGGTCATGTTCAAGAGCGGCGCCGATGAAGCGGCGCAGCTGGGCATAGCTGCCGGTGACGGGCATCGTCACGCGCAGGCGCTCCAGCCCCTCGCTGGTAGCCAGGCGGTGCTCGGTGCGGGCGCCGTTCAGGTCCAGGCGGATGCTCAGCTCCAGCAGGTCGGCCAGCCGCTGCTGGCGTTGCGCCGACGCGGGCAGCGTGGCCCGCCATTGCTGCACGCTGACCGGCACCGCAGCGGCTGTAGCGGCCGGCCGGGCCTTGGCGCGCAGTGCGCGAGCCTCGGCCTGCAGCGCGTTGGCCTGGGCGTCCCAGCGCTGGCCGAGCATGATGGCGACGGCCGCAAGCAACAGCGCCGCGAGCCCGGCTAGGCCCGGGGCGCCCAGCTTCTTCGAGAGGAGGCGCAGGTTCACGAGCCGCCTCCTGCCGCCACGCGGGCATTGATTTCGAAGCGCTGGCCCACGAGGCCCGTCTCAGCCATCGAGAAGCGTGACAGTACGACCTGACTCCAACCGGGCGTCGTGCCGAGCTGCTCGGCCAGCTGCAGCGCCAGCAGCTTGTCGGGCGTCAGGCCCTCCAGCCGCAGCTCGCCCCGGCCGGCGCTGGCGTCCATTCCCAGCCAAGCGATGGTCTTGGCGTCTGCGCCGGCAGTCTCGACGCGCGTCAGCAGCGGCTCCCAGGCCATGGCCAGCAGCGTGCGCGCCTCGTTGGCCGACCGGTTCTCGGCGGGTTCAGCGCGGCGCGCGGCGGGCTTGGGCTCGGCAGCCGAGCGCAGCGCGGCGACGCGGTTGCGCGCGGCCTGGGCGACGTCCAATGCGCGATGGCTTTCGATCGCGCTCCACGCGGCCGTAGCCAGCACGAGCGCGCCGGTAGCGGCCAACGGCCAGGCTAGCGGCGAACGGGCCAGGCGCGGCAGGAAGTCGGGTTGGGGCGTCGCGGGGCCAGGCTGGGGGGCAAGGTCACTGTCGGGTGTGCCGATGGCCAGCGGCGCCTCTGCACCCAGATCGGCGAGGTTGTGTAGACGGCGCGACTGCAAGCCAGCCACGCGGCCATGATCCAGCTGAATGATGACCGCCACGTCGCCCTCGTGCCACACGGCACGCCCGGAGCCCGAGCACGTCGACGCCGGCAGTGCAGCCAGCCACGCGGCCCAGGCAGGGCGCACGGCGGCTAGACGAACCTGGGCGGCGTCGGCTTGCGCGCGCATCGCGGCCAGGTCCAGTCCGTGCAAGGCTGAGGCACCGCGCGCCTCGCCTAGCTGCCAGGGCGCAATAGCGAAGCGCTGCGCAGCGGCACCGAAATAGTGGGCGAACTGTTGCTGCGCGTAGCCCTCGACGGCATCCAGGTCGGCAAGCGGTAGGCCGGGTTCGGCAATCAGTTCGTGGAGAGCTTTCGCGCTGATAACGAGGTCGACGGCGGTGCCTGGCATCTCGCGGCACCAAGCCCCGAACTCGTCATCACCGGGCGTGACGAAGACGCGTCTCGGCTTGGCCAGCCGCGCGCTCAGCATCTGGCGCAAACGCTTACTCATCGAGCGTGACACGCTCCAGCTCCTCGAACGTGGTTTCACCGCGGCAGACGGCAGCCAGCACCATCTCGCGCAATGACTTCATGCCGCGCGCCTTTGCGGCGGCTTTGATCTCGGACATCGGCGCGCGAGCCGCGATGAGATCGCGCAGTCCGTCGTCCAGCTTCAAAAACTCAGCCACAGCGCGCCGGCCTTTGTAACCGGTGCCGCGGCAGTGACCGCAGCCTTCGCCTTTGAGGAACTGGCCGCTCGTAACGCCATGCCGCGCCAGCTTCGCGGGCTCCGGTTTGACCGGCCGTGCGCACTGCCGGCATGTCAGCCGCACAAGCCGCTGGGCCAGCACCGCGTTCAACGCCGACACGACGTTGTAAAGATCCAGACCCATGTGCATGAAGCGGCCGAGGACGTCGAAGGCGTTGTTTGCGTGGACGGTGCTGAAGACAAGGTGGCCCGTCAGTGCCGCCTGCACGGCGATCTGCGCGGTCTCGGCGTCGCGGATCTCGCCGACCATGACGCGGTCTGGGTCGTGACGCAGGATGGAGCGCAGACCGCGAGAAAAGGTCAGGCCCTTCTTCTCGTTGACGGGGATCTGCACCACGCCACTGAGCTGGTACTCGACGGGGTCTTCGATGGTGATGATCTTGTCGGCGCCGGTGTGGATCTCGGCCAGCGTCGCGTACAGCGTCGTCGTCTTGCCGGAGCCCGTTGGGCCGGTCACCAGGAGCATGCCGTGGGGCTGGCGGGCCTGGTGGCGAATGGCGGCGCGTTCCTCATCCCCAAAGCCGAGCGCGTCCAGCGTCAGTGCGCCCGCACGCGCGATGGCCGCGCGGTCGAGGATTCGGATGACCGCATCCTCGCCGAACACGCTGGGCATGATGGACAGGCGGAAGTCGATCTCCCGCCCCTGCACACGCAGCTTGAACCGGCCATCCTGCGGCAGCCGGCGCTCGCCGATGTCCAACTCGGCCATGACCTTGAGGCGCGACACCAACTGCTCGGCGACCTGTGCGCCCTCGACCTGGCGAACGACGGCCATGACACCATCGATGCGGAAGCGGATGGTGGCGCCACGCGCCGAACATTCGATGTGGATGTCGGAGGCGGCGTCCTGCAGCGCGTCGTAGATGGTGGCGTTGAGCAAACGGACGACGGGGCTGGCCTGCTCGCTGAGTGCCAGCGCGGACAGCTCCTCGGTGTGATCCTCGATGGTCGGCAGCGCCTCTTCAACGTCGGACAGCGCGCGGAAGTCGGCTTCGCCGGCGCCGAGGAAGTGGGACACAGCCTCGCTGGACGCACGCTTCCAAGTGACCGGCGCATTGAGGCGCGACTCGACGCTCTGGAGCAGCATCATGTCCTCGTCGCGCTCGGCGAGCAGTACGCACCGATTGTCGGCACTGACGGCCAGCACGGCGCGCCAGCGCTGCGCCTGCGCCTGAGGCCATCGCTCAAAGTCGAGGTGCCAAGGGCCTTGCTCGCTGGGCAGCCAATCTGCTAGCGAAGTCGTCATTGGACTTGCTCAACCAGCTGGAAGATCGGCAGGTACATCAGCACGATGATCCCACCGATCAACACCCCCATGATGAGCATCAGCGCTGGATTTACGAGGCGCGACAGCAACTCCGTTAGCCGCGCGGCCTCTTCGTCGTGAAACGCGGCGGCCCGCTCCAGCATGGCCGCCACCTCGCCGCTGCGCTCGCCCACGCGCAGCATTCGGCGCGCGACAGGCGTGGCAAGGTCTTGTGCGTCGAACGCGGCGGAGAGGCGCTCGCCGCGCTCGATCTGCTCGGCCGCCGCCTGCACCGCAGCACGCCACGGCGCGGCCACGACGTCAACCACGATCCTGAGCGCTGCCAGCGCGGGTACGCCGGAGGCCAGCAGCATGGCCAGCGAGCGGTACAGCCGGGCAAGCGCCAGAATCCGTAGCCGAGACCCTAGACCGGGCAGCGTCCACAGGGCAGCATGCGCGCGACGCCGCACCGAAGGCTGGCGCAGCAGCGAAAAGACCGTGAAGCCCAAGGCCGCAATGCTGCCGAGGACGAGGCCTGGATGCGCTCCCGCCGTCTGACCAAACTCGATGAGCACTCGTGATGCCCAAGGTAGGTTGGCACTGGTATGCTCCAGGATGCCGGCGAATCTAGGCAGCACGTAAAGCAGCAGGAAGAGGACGACTGCAGCGCCCACGCCTAGCAGCATCAGCGGGTAGACCAGCGCCGCGACGAGCCGCGAGCGCAACGCGTCGACCCAGGCGAGGTAGCGCGCATGCTGTGCCAACGCCACCGATAGCTGGCCGGTGCGCTCACTGGCGGCGACGATTGCGCAGATGAGTTGATCGAAGGCATGCGACTGCTGGCGCAGCGCAACGGATAGCGGCTGCCCCTGCTCAATCTGCGCAATGACACCGTCAAGTGCCGCACGCACGCCTTGCTGGAACTCCTTTTCGCGCAGCGTGTTCAGGGCCTCCAGCAGCGTGACGCCGGCGTCCAACAACACTGCCAACTCTTGACTGAAGAGTTGCAAAGGGAAGCGGGTGTTGCGACGCCACAGCCGCGCGGACGCTGCCGGCGTGAGTTCGCGCGCTTCCAGTACATGCTGCGGCGGCACGCCGAGCACTGCGGCAACGGCAGCGCGGTCAGGCGCTTCCACGCGCTCACTGCTGACCGTCCCCGCACGCAGAACACGCGCTTGATAGACAGCCATCACCAAGAAGTGAGGTCGGCGTCCTCACCCTCACCGCCAGGCCGGCCGTCCTTGCCCAGGCTCAGCAGGTCGTACTCGCCATGCTCGCCGGGCGAGCGGTACTGGTAGTCGTTGCCCCATGGGTCCCTGGGCACGGCTTTGCTGAGATATGGCCCTTGCCACTTCGGCTCGTCCGCCGGCTTGGCTACCAGCACTGCGAGGCCCTGCTCGGTGCTCGGGTATCGCCCTACGTCCAGACGGAACTGGTCCAGCGATTTCTGCAACGCGTCAAGCTGTGCCTTCGTTGCCTTGACTTCGCTCTTGCCGATCTGGCCAAAGAACTTCGGACCGACATAGCCGGCGAGCAGGCCGATGATGACCATGACGACGAGCAGTTCGAGCAATGTGAATCCGCAAGCACGGCAGCGGTGGATCATTTTGGAGACGAAGTACGTGACCGGCCCAGGATTCTCAGCGAAGGCTATGAGTGTCAAGAATGCCGGCTGGGTGTAGTTTTTCGGGACGTTGTTCACCTCAATCCCGCGCCGGCAGGTGGCGGCGCGCGTCAGGGCAGTTACTGAACCTGGTGAACCCGGCACTGCCAAAAAAGGGCCGTGCCCAGCGCGTTGAACAGGATGGCGCCGATGAGGGTGCGGCCGATGGCGTTGAGCACGGGCCGGTGCTGGCGGCCGGTGACGAAGAGGGGCGTGGACGACATGGACTGGGGGCTCCCTGGTTTTTGTGTATGGTGCTCGGCTTGATCGCGTGAGGTCGGCAGCAGGCCTATTGCGCGCAGTTGGGCTTGGTGCATCTGGCGGTGCAGGCGCGCGAGTCATTGATCTTGATGAGCTTGTCGCCATCCGGGTCGCGCGGGTCGCCCGCCGCCACGGTCTTGCCGATGGATTGCATGACGAGCTGGATGTCGAGGGTGTTGATGGCGCCGTTGCCGTCCACGTCGCACATCAGCGTGCCCGCCAGCGGCACGGTGGCGCGGCCCAGGTGGTGCTGCCAGCCCAGGCGCTGGCCGACCAGCAGGGCTTCCAGCGTGTCGCCAGCCAGGCCGTTACCGGCGCTTGCCAGGAAGTTGCCTTGAGCGGTGTTGCCCTGCCCGGCGCCGAGGTTGAGTTCGTCGTCGAGTTGCAGCAGGGTTTGCGCTGTGCGGCGGTTGCGCAGTTGCGCGCCGATGTGCCAACTGGGCAGGGCCACCGGGCAGCTGTTGGCCACCTGGCGCTGGACGTTGGCGTTGGCATTGATCGGCAAGGGGTTGGGAACGGTGGTGCCCTGGCGGATTTGGATCGTGCCGCTCAGGCAGGCGAGTTGTGGGCACAGCGCGCGTTCGGTGCCTTGCATCGCTTGGGCGGTGGCGAGGCTGGCGGCATGGGTGTCCGCGCTCTGGATGGTTTGCAGCGCGCTGGACGCCTGCAGCCAGAGGCCCAGTGCTTCGTCATGGCGCTGCTCGGCGCCGAGGGTTTGCGCCTGGGTCAGCGCCTGCACCGCCTGGCTCTTGGCGGCGGTGTCGGCGTCACCGTTGACGCTGAGTGCCTGGGCCAGCGCCACGGCATGGTCGGCCAGCGCCTCGGGGGCCTGGGCCTGCACGTTGTAGTGAGCGGCATTGACCTGGCCGCCCGAGGTGGCCGTCACGTCCACGGTCCAGTCGCCCGGCTGCAATGGCTTGACGCGCAGCACGAGGGTCTGCGATTGGCCGGCCGCGAGGCTCAGGTTCCAGGAGGTGGCCTGGCCGGGCAGCAGTTGCAGCTCGGCCGGCACGGTGGCCTGCACCTGGGCCGTGGCGGCTTGCGCTGCGGCGTTGCTGACCTGGATGGCCAGCGCGACGGGGGCTCCGTTGGCAACGACTTCCGGGCTGGTGCGCGCGACTTGCAGGACGCGGTCGAGCAGGGCCTGCCGCGCGGTGTCGTTTTGCTCCAGCATGCGGGCCAGTTCGAAGGCGACCAGGGTGCTGCGACCTTGGCCGAAGCTGGCCGTGGTGAGTGCGGCGGCGTCCGGCGCAAAGCTGGCTTGCAGTTGCGCACCGACCGGCGTGAACCGGCCCGGGCGGCCCAGCGTGGCGAGGCTGCCGGCGGGGAACTCGGCGCTGCCGGCGAAGCTGATGCTGGGGTCGGTCTGGCCCAGGCTGCCGTTGAGCTGCACGCCAGCCACGGGGTACAGGAGCTGGTTGCGGCCGTCCTGGGTGCCTTCGACGATGAGGCTGTCGCCACGGCGGATGGCTTCGATGACTTCCTTGGCCACGTCGTCGCTGAGCTTGTTGCTGCCGCCGGAGATCCAGTAGGTGTTGTAGATGCCGCAGCGCAGTTCGGTCTCGAACTCGGCGCGGGTGGTGACGACCTTGTTGACGAGGCCCAGGTTGGTCAGCGCCTGCGCCAGGGCGGCGCCGCGACGGACGGCGCAGTTGGCTTCGCCGCCGGAGACGGGTTGGGTGGTGGCGCCGCCGTCGGAGCCGGGCGGGCAGCTCACCAGCGCGAGGACACGGGCTTCGCGTTGCGGCGCCACGTTGGCGGTGACAGGAGGTGTGGTGACGGTGAGGTTGTCCTGCGCGAGCGTGAGGCTGCGGTCACCCACCTGGGCGGTGAGCACGGCCACCACTTGCGTGCCGGGAACCACGTTGGCGGTCCAGCCGACGCTGCCGGCGAAGCTGGCTTGCGTGGCCAGGTTCTGCACGGTGACGGGCAGGCTGGCGAGTAGCTGCGCAGTGCCAGGGTTGACGATGTTGATGGTGAGCGGCAGGCCCGTGAGTGCAGCGTTGCCCTGGTTGAGCACGTCGAAGGCGACGGACACCGAGCCGCCCTGGAACACGGGCTTGGGCGCGACGCTGAGGTGGCCAGAGATGCCAACACCCGTCGCAGCCGTGGACGAGACCGTGAAGGTCTTTGCGGCCTGGGCTTGGACGGTGCCGTTGGCATCCAGCACGGTCAGGCGTACTTGGTAGCTGCCCGCGGGCGCGTTGGACAAGGCCACGCTGTAGCTCTGCTCGCGCAGGCCGTTGGCAGCCAGTTCGTCGAAGGTCGCCGTGGCGCTCCAGCGCGTACTGCCGTCCGGGTTCAGGACGACGGTGCGCAGGCTGAGGTTCTGCCAGGACTGGTTCGCCGCGAGGTTGCTGACGCGGTCAATGAGCCGCACGGTGTCGCCGGGGCTGTAGCTGCCCTTGTCGAGCTGCAGCGCAGCCGCCAGCGTGGGCACGCCCGGGGCGTCGCTCGCCTGGATGGCGAAGCTGGCCTGCGCTGTGGCGACAAAGTGGTCGCTGGAGTCGAAGAGTCGCGCTTCCACGCGATAGGTGCCGGCGTAGCTGGTGCCGGTGTTCCAGGTCGCGGCGGTCGTGCCATTGCCACCTGCGGCCATCTGCGTGACGGCTGCGCGAGCTAGGGTCGCCAGGACGGTGCCGTCCGCAGACAACACGCGGAATTCCACGCTCGCTGTCGTCGCGCTGGCGCCAAGGTTGCTTACCTGACTGCTGAAGGTCACCGGCGCGTTGGCGCTGTAGGCCTGCTTGTCCGTGCTCACGGCGTGGCCCAGGAAAGCAGATGCAGTCACCTTGGGGATGGTCACCGGGAAGATAACCGGATCACCGCCCTCGCTGTTGCTGAAACTGAGTGCGGCTTCCAGTGATGCAGGGCGGCTTTCGCCGACCTGCATGTTCTGCAGGCCCAGGTCGAACTGGATGTCCTGGCTGGCGGACGTGACACCCACCAAGCGCCAGGTGTGGCTGGTGGTGCCGTCGCTATTGAGAACCTTCTCAGCAGGAGCAAGGTTCGGATTGGACACGGCGACGTTGGATGCGAACTTCAGCTTCAGGTCGGTGTCGATGCCGGCCACGCGATCCAGCATGACGGGAAGCCAGATCTCCACCCACGTCGTTGCCAGCAGTTCCGGAGCACCCAATGTGCCGGACTCCGACACCCAAAGGCCGTTGGCCCGCTGCTGCCCCAGGATGAACTGGATCGCGCTGCGCACTTCGGGCGAACTGGGCGACGGGTTCAGCACGTCGAGCGCCACACCCACCATGGCCGTTACCAAGGTGTCGGAGACGCCGGAGCTGCCGTAGCGGCTCCAGCCGCCATCGCCGCGCTGACGCGGGCGCAGGACCGCTGCGATGGCCTCGCTGTCCGACTGTGCCCGGGTGCCACGGGCCGAAGTGCCGTAATGGCTCTTCACAGCGCCCAGCCCCATCAGTTGGAAGGCCAACTGGACGTTATCGTTGGTGTCCACCAGGGGACTGGGATTGGCCAGCTGGGCAGCGGCCTTATCGATGGAGGCATCCAGGCGGCTGACCCACCCGGCGGTGTCCAACGCCTCGGACTTCAATTCATACAGACCACCCTGACGGTTCACCAGCAGGCGCCCATCTGGCATGACGACCATGCCCATCGTGCGATCAAAGGTCAGGCGCTCTCCCACCCAGTTGGCATCCAGGTAGTACATGCCGTTTTCAGTGGTGAACAGATTGCCATCGCGAAACTTGATGATGTTCTGGGGATTGGAGGACAGCAGCGGCATCGGCACGTCCACCAGGCCGCCGCCGTCGGGATTGAAGCGCACGAGTCTCAACCCCGCATAGGAATTGACCAGCACACTGCCGTCAGGCTGCGGCACCAGGGAGCCCGACGAACTGGCGAGCAAGGGATCGCTGAAGACCGGGGTCAGCACGGCGCCATCAGCGCTCATCTTGTAGAGCGTGCCGCCTCCATAGGGGCTGACGAGATAGCCGTCCTTGTAGGGAATGGCGTCCCAGGTGTCGAGGCTGTTCAGCTTGGTCAGGCTGTTGTCGACGGCCATCAGGAAGATGCCATTGCGGGTCGTCAGCAGCAGGCGCCCATCGTCGAGGTAATGCAGCCCGGTCATCGACAGGTTGCTCGCCAGCCGGGTCGCCGTCTTGTCCGGCGCGACGCGCCACACCTCCCGTGCACCGTTGTGCGAGATGTAGAGCGTGCCGTCCGGCGCGGCGCTCATGCGCATGTCGCCACTTGGCAGGCCTGGCACTGTCCACGGAACCAACGTGGCCAGCACAGACGGCGCGGTAGTAGCCTGGCTCAGGCGCTGGCGCAAGGTCGTGAAGCTCTGCAAGTTCAGCGAGGTCAACGGCGCACGACCCGCGGCACCCCACCACGACGAGGCATGATCGGAACTCCAATCGCCGCTGGCGGCTTGCCGCTGCAGCAGGTAGCCGGCCATACGCGTCTTGGTGAGCGGATGAGCGTCCTGCTCGTGCCAAGCCAAGGCGGCCCAGAGAGCCAGCGACGTGTTCGCGAGCGGGAAGCCCGCACCATCGACCTGACCATTGGACGCCATGTACTGCGTCATCCCGTTGTACAGCGTCGAGCGCTCCAGTGGCTTCAGGGGCGGCGCAAAGCGCCGACTCTTCTCACCGCCCACCAAGGCCTGGGTCTGCACGTGGCATGCGAAGCAGCGCAGGTCATTCACATAGTGGCTGCTGGCGTAGCCATCGGCATAGTTGACGGCCTTCGTGATCGCATTGCGGATGAGCGGCGCCAACGGGTCGCTGACGGACCCGCTCGCACTTTCTTGGCCAGTCACCTTGATGTTGGCGCGAACGGTCTGATCGCCGGCGCCGACAACCGCCTTGTTCACGGTGTAGATGGCGGAAGCCGCGTCGCCGACGTACACCTTGCCCACCACTTGGCCATCTTCTGGCGAGGTCGGTGCCGAAACGACGAGTTTGAAGTTGCTCGCCGAAACCGGTGTCCATGCGCCGAAGTTGATTGTCTGCAACGCACTGACGGCCATGGCGGCCCCTGCGGCCTCCAGACTCGCGACTCGCGTCGCCGTCTTCTCGTCGATCACGTCGAGGCGATAGGTGCGCGCTGGCAGTTCTACGTTGCCGACGTTCTGCACGATGGCCGAGAGTTGGGTGGAAGTGCCCAGCCCGGCGCGCATCACCGCAGGCTGCGCTGAGGCGGCCCCGGCAATCTTGCTCTTGCCCGTGATCGTGAAGGACTGCCCTCGCGTGGCAAGCACTCGACCTTCAGGAGCCTCGTGCGTGATCGTTCCTGCCTGAACGACGAGACCTTGGAGTTGGTAGACGCCTGGAGCGAACAAGCCGGTGTCCCATTTGATGACGATGGGCCGCTGCGTGCCGGCGGCCAGCGTGACGCCACCCAATTGGGTCGCTCCATCGGCTGCAAACGCGCCACCCTTGGCAATGACCTTGCCACTCTCGTCTAGAACCAGGCTCCTGACGACGACGTCCTGCGGTGCATTGCCAGTGTTGGTGAGGATGGCCGTCAGCGTCACCACTTCTGCTGGGCCGACCGTAGCGGGCGCCAAACCCAGGTTGGTCAGGTCTGCAACCGCCGATGGCAGCGCCGCCAGCGCAAAGTTCTGCGTAATGGCGGTCGGACGCTCCACCTGGATTTGCCATGCCTGGGTCAAGAAGCCTTGCGACGACGCGCGCAGGTTGAATGCCGTGCCGGACAGACCTGCAATCGTGTAGCTGCCGTCTGCCGCAGCCCTGGCCGATGCGCCGCCTACGACTTCGACGAGGGCTCCCGGCACCGCCTTGCCGTTGGCGGTGTCCGTCACGCGCCCGCTGATCGTCGTGCTCTGCCGCTGTTCCGTGAGCCGGATGTTGCCGGCGTCCGTTGCCGTTGCCGCCGTGATGACGAAGCTGCCGGTGACGACGTCATAACCCGGCTGTGCCAACCGCAAGGAATACGACCCCGGGGCCAACGTAATGTCGAAGGCACCCGTGGTGTTCGATACGCCGGCCTGCGCGCCGTTCAGCATCACATTCACGCCTGCCAACGGCGCATTGCTGCCAGCCGCGACGATGTGCCCCTTAAAGCGCCCGGAACCCGTGGGCTGCTGCTCGGTGGTTGCCGTCAACGCAGGGGAAAACGTCAGGGACTCGCCGGCGGCCAACGAAGCGCTGCCTGCAACCGTCGCATAGCCGGAACGGCTGGCGCTGATCGACACCGCGCCTGGTGGGACGCTGGAGAACTCGTAGCCACCTTGCGCATCGGTTGTCCGGGTGGCGTTCATCGAGCCGCTGACCGTGACGGTCACACCCGCGAAGGGTTGTCCGTTCGCGGACACCGTCACCCGCCCCTTGATGACGCCCGTGGTCGCGGCCTGCGTGAGGCTGACCGTACCCAGATCAATCGCTTGACCCAATCCCACCGAGAAGCTGCGCCGAGCGGTGTTGAAACCGTCCTTGGTCAGCGTCACAGCGTAGTCGCCCGCCGCCAACGAGGGAAACGAGAAGCTGCCATTGGCCGCTGTGGTCTGCGTGCTGCTGCTTGTACCGGCAAGGACCACCTGCACCCCTGCCAGCGGACTGCCGCTTGCCGGATTGGCGGCGATGCCCGAAATGGTGGACGGGGATGGCGTTGTCGGCGGCTGTGGCGCCGGGGGCTGGCCTGGATCGGGGTTTGGCGCGGGCGTGGTCGGCGCGCTCATGGGGTCGGCCGCCAGCGCGCGCAGAGCAACAGCAGTCACGAAAGGGTCCCCAGACCAACTGCCGTCAGCGTCCTGTCGTGCCAGCAGATAGGCGCGAGCGTTCACACGCGCCGTCACGTCGGAACCAAACAGCGTCAGCGCGTTCAGTGCCTGCGCGGTCAGGTGGATGCTGCTGGACCAGGAGCCATCGACTTGCTGAGCGCTCAGCAACCACGTCAGCATGCCTCGCGTCGCATTGAGGGATCTCAGGTCACTCGCAGCGTACTGCAGTGACAAGACGGCCATCGCAGTGTGAGAGACACGAACGGCCAGCGAGTCACCGCGCAACCCACCATCAGCTTGCTGGTTGGCATACACGAAGGCAAAGGCTTCGGCGCTACGGCTGAATGCGCCGCTGGCGGCGAGCGCTTGGAGGCTGAAGACGCTGTCGGCCGGATGGCTCTGGAAACCATCAGCGGGCCCATAGCCGCCGTCCTGGTTCTGTCGGCCGGCAAGCAGGTTGCGAATCGGCGCGGCGTCGATGCCGGCATATCGCAGACCCAGCAATCGCCGGGCTAGGACTTCCGTGGCGTCGTCGGAAGCTTGGGCATTCAGTCGCGTGACCAAGGCCGAGGGGACAGCGCTGGGCCCAATCAGCATGGCCAGCGTGGCCACAACCTCTGGCTGCACCTGCGATGGCAATGCGATGGACGTAGTTTCCGAAGCGATGCTGCCGTCGGAGGAGACCTGACCCTGCAGCCAAGTGAGGCCGCGATTGATTTCTGCGGTCGTCGCTGCCTGCGTCGTGACGCCTACGAACGACAACGCGCACGCGAGCACGGCCAAGCCACTGCGAAATCCCATGTCCAGCTCCCTGCGACGCCAGCAAGTTGCTGCGTCCGTTCTTTTCGTGCCAATCCGCAGGAGCACGTCGGCCACCGCTAGGGCATCTCAAACTGGTCCGCATTGTGTGGAGAAATGTGTCTCAGCGTCCCCCTAGCCTTAGTCTTACTGTGTCACAAGAATAGCGACGTTCGTCCGCAGCACGTGCATGAGCCCAATCGAAGGTTCAACTCATAGCTCAGCAGGTGCCGCAAGGACGTGATTGACGTCGGCACGTGGCGCTGAGCGCGCTGGGCTCCCCCTCGGGACGTAATCTTCGGGAACTTCAGGCAACGCGCGGATGGCGAAGTTTTTTTTGCCGCCGATGGGCTTCTCGGCAGTCATTCGCTCAGCCATCAGAAACCCGTATGCCGCGATGCACAGGG
>NZ_JBIGHW010000025.1:0-17182 GCF_043555875.1 Pelomonas margarita
ACCGAAGCGCCAGGCGCTTGGCACTCGGCCAGAACTTGCGCCTTGAACTCGGCGCTGTGTACGCGCCTCTGGGATCTGGGATGCATAGGTGCCCACCTATTGGAATTGGTGGGCACCATCGTCACGGGTGCTTCGGCGTCGTTCAAGATGGGATGACTGGACGCTCACGCCACATGGCGTCGATACGGATCGTCGAAGCAGCTCGCGCATCCAGGCCGCGCATTCGCTGGCCGCACCGGCCGGCCAAGTCACCGTGACGGCCGTCGCGCCGCGCTGCAACTCGATGCGGATGTCGGGCAGCGATTTCGGCGCGGCGGGCGCTGGCAGTGACACCGGTACGAACACCGACTTCAGGGGCGGCGCCTCGACGTTGCGCAAGCTCTTGCTGGGCGCGTCGGTCGACGTCTTCATCTCGGCCTCGCGCACCCAGCGACGCAGCAGGTTGGCATTGACGCCGTGGGCCATCGCGACGGCGGCCATCGACATGCCGGGCTGCATGCAGGTCGCGACTGCACCGGCTTTGAACTCGTCGCTGTGCAAACGACGGCGCCGACGCGCGCCGGCTGGCTGATCGGGGAAGGTCATACGTATCCACCAAGTTGAGGTGGGTACGAGACTCCTACGCTCCTATCGACTTCTCAAGATGGTCGGACTGGACGCTCACCGGTCGGCGACAACAAATCTTGAAGCAGGCGCAAAGCAAAAAGGGAACGTGGTGAACACGTTCCCTTTTTATCCGCAGTCAGTGCCTCGATGGCTTAACTGACTGGCATTGCGCGAGCCGGGCTTTCCAGATCTGCGGACGCTGAGCTTATTCGGCGGCTTCGCCAGCAGCCTCGCCTTCGGCGCGATCCACCAGCTCAACGAAAGCCATGGGCGCGTTGTCGCCGACGCGGAAACCCATCTTCAGGATGCGGGTGTAGCCGCCCGGACGAGCCGCGAAGCGCGGGCCCAGCACGTTGAACAGCTTGGTGACGATGTCACGGTCGCGCAGGCGGTCGAAAGCCAGGCGGCGGTTGGCCAGCGTGGGTTCCTTGGCCAGCGTAATCAGCGGCTCGACGACGCGACGCAGTTCCTTGGCCTTGGGGACCGTGGTCTTGATGGCTTCGTGCTCGAGCAGCGAAACGCACATGTTGCGCAGCATGGCAGCGCGATGGGCGCTGGTGCGGTTGAGTTTGCGGAGGCCGTTACGGTGACGCATGGTGCTTTTCCTTTCACTTCATTAATGCCGCCAGCCGGATCAGGTACTGGCGGGTGCACCGGGTGGCGTTGGTCAGCGCGCCACCCACTTAGAAATTAACGCTTGTCCAGACCTTGCGGCGGCCAGTTTTCCAGGCGCGCGCCCAGAGTCAGGCCGCGCGAAGCCAGCACTTCCTTGATCTCGTTGAGCGACTTGCGACCCAGATTCGGGGTCTTCAGCAGTTCGGTCTCGGTGCGCTGGATCAGGTCGCCGATGTAATAGATGTTTTCGGCCTTCAGGCAGTTGGCCGAACGCACGGTCAGCTCAAGCTCGTCGACGGGGCGCAGCAGGATCGGATCGAAGCTGCTAGCGCGCTGGGCCGGCTGGTCGAAGGCGTCGACCAGGTCGGTGCCTTGCAGCTGGGCGAATACGGCCAGTTGCTCAACCAGGATCTTGGCAGAAGCACGGATCGCTTCCTCGGGCGAGATGGCGCCGTTGGTCTCGATCTCCATGACCAGCTTGTCCAGGTCGGTACGCTGCTCGACACGGGCGTTCTCGACGGCGTAGCTGACGCGCTTGACCGGCGAGAACGAAGCGTCGAGGACGATGCGGCCGATGCTCTTGGTCGGCTCGTCGCCGAAGCGGCGCATCGTGCCGGGCACATAGCCACGGCCCTTCTCGACCTTGATCTGCATGTCCAGCTTGCCGCCTTGCGACAGGTGGGCGATGACGTGCTCGGGGTTGATGATCTCGACGTCGTGCGGGGTCTGGATGTCAGCCGCCGTGACGGGACCTTCGCCTTCCTTGCGCAGGACCAGAGTCACTTCTTCACGGTTGTGCAGGCGGAAGACGACGCCCTTGAGGTTCAGCATGATGTGAACCACGTCCTCTTGCACGCCGTCGATGGCCGAGTACTCGTGCAGCACGCCAGCAATCGTCACTTCCGTCGGCGCATAACCCACCATCGACGAGAGCAGCACACGGCGCAGGGCATTGCCCAGGGTGTGACCGTAGCCGCGTTCGAACGGCTCCAGCGTGACCTTGGCGCGATGACCGCCCAGGGGCTCCACGTTGATGGACTTGGGTTTGAGCAAGTTGGTTTGCATGAGGTCTTTCTTTCAATACCCTCGGTTCGTTACACCGATAAGGCTGAGGACCAGCCGGGCAGAGCCTTCGAAGGGCGGATAAGCCCGGACGAGGAAACGCCGACCGCGCCCTTGCAGGCGTGGTCGGCGGGGGAAACGATTAACGCGAGTACAACTCGACGATCAGCGATTCGTTGATCTCGGCGCCGAACTCGTCACGGTCAGGTGCCTTCTTGAACACGCCTTCCAGCTTGGTACCGTCGACAGCCACCCAGGCCGGCAGACCGATGGAATCGGCCAACTTGAACGACTCGGTGACGCGCAGCTGCTTCTTGGCCTTCTCGCGCACGGCGACGGTGTCACCGGCCTTGACCAGGTAGGAGGCGATGTTGACGACTTCGCCGTTCACCACGATGCCCTTGTGCGAAACCAGCTGACGGGCTTCTGCACGAGTGGAGCCGAAGCCCATGCGGTAGACGACGTTGTCCAGGCGCGATTCCAGCAGTTGCAGCAGGTTCACGCCGGTCGAGCCCTTGCGACGCTCCGCTTCGGCGAAGTAGCGGCGGAACTGACGCTCCAGCACGCCGTACATGCGCTTGACCTTCTGCTTCTCACGCAGCTGCAGGCCGAAGTCAGACGTGCGCTGACCGGACGTGCGGCCATGCTGGCCGGGCTTGCTGTCGAATTTGGCCTTGTCGCTGATGGCGCGGCGGGCGCTCTTCAGGTAGAGATCAGTGCCTTCGCGGCGGGAGAGTTTGGCCTTGGGGCCGAGGTAACGTGCCACTTTGAGTGTCCTTGTTCAATCTGACGCCAGACCTGTGCAAGAGGTTTGCTGACGCGAGTCCAGCCGGTGTTGTTTTGGGCTTGGACGGTGGGCTTACGAGCCAACCCCAAGAGTGAGATCGACTCAAAACTGAAGCCGGCGCGGCACCTGAGTGCCCGCCGGCTCCGGGAAAACGCGCGATTATCGCACCGTCATCCGAATCTGCAAGTCGTGCAGATCAGATACGCCGACGCTTCTGCGGACGGCAGCCGTTGTGCGGCACCGGGGTCACGTCAGAGATCGAGTTGATGCGGATGCCGAGTGCCGCCAGCGCGCGCACCGACGATTCGCGACCCGGGCCCGGGCCCTTGATCTTGACGTCCAGGTTCTTGATGCCCTGCTCTTGCGCAGCACGGCCAGCCACTTCCGCCGCCACCTGGGCTGCGAAAGGCGTCGACTTGCGCGATCCCTTGAAGCCCTGGCCGCCCGACGAAGCCCACGAAAGGGCGCCGCCTTGACGGTCGGTGATGGTGATGATGGTGTTGTTGAACGAGGCGTGGACGTGCGCGATGCCGTCAGCAACGTTCTTACGAACCTTCTTGCGAACGCGCTGAGCCGCCGAATTGTTGGGAGCCTTTGCCATATTGACCTTCTTTCAGTTCGGGCAGCTTACTTCTTGCCGGTCGCAGCCGACTTGCGCGGACCCTTGCGGGTGCGGGCATTCGTGCGGGTGCGCTGGCCACGCATCGGCAGGCCACGGCGGTGACGGAAACCACGGTAGCAGCCCAGGTCCATCAAACGCTTGATGTTGATGGACTGCTCACGGCGCAGGTCACCTTCGATGGTCAGCTTGTTGACCTCGTCACGGATCTTTTCGAGATCGCCGTCGGTCAGGTCTTTGACCTTCTTGTCGAACGGAATGCCGCAGGTCGTGCAGATCTTCTGAGCGGTCGTACGGCCAATGCCGTAGATCGAGGTCAGGCCGATCTCAGTGTGCTTTTGCGGCGGAATGTTGATACCAGCAATACGTGCCATGGTGGTCCTCTAATTCTGTCGTGCGGCCAATCAGCCTTGACGCTGCTTGTGACGCGGGTCGGTGCAGATCACGCGCACCACACCCTTGCGGCGGATGATCTTGCAATTGCGGCACATCTGCTTCACGGATGCCGAAACTTTCATGGTCTGCTCCTTGGCCTAACTCTTCTTGCGCTCTTGACGCGTTCCCGGGGGTTCAAACAGCTCACTTCGCCCGGAACACGATGCGAGCACGACTCAAATCGTAGGGCGTCAGTTCCACAGTCACTTTGTCACCAGGCAGGATCCGGATGTAGTGCATCCGCATCTTGCCGGAGATGTGCCCGAGGACGAAATGCCCGTTTTCTAACTTCACACGAAACGTAGCGTTGGGGAGGTTCTCAAGAATCTCACCCTGCATCTGAATGACGTCATCTTTCGCCATACCTACGCTTCGTGTGGGTTAAATCAAATTTTTCCTATGTTCAGCTTGCCCCGCCATCAGCTGGGCTTGAAGCTGGCCTTCTTCAGCAGTGATTCGTACTGCTGACTCATGATGTAGCTCTGAACCTGCGCCCAGAAGTCCATCGTGACAACCACAATGATCAGCAGCGAGGTGCCGCCGAAGTAGAACGGAACGTTGTACTTCAGCGTCAAGAACTCGGGCAACAAACACACTGCGGTGATGTAGATCGCACCAGCTAACGTCAGCCGCGACAGGATCTTGTCGATGTGCTTGGCAGTCTGGTCACCCGGACGGATGCCCGGGATGAATGCGCCGCTCTTCTTCAAGTTGTCTGCAGTCTCACGGCTGTTAAACACCAGCGCCGTGTAGAAGAAGCAGAAGAACACGATCGCCGCGGCGTACAACATCACATAGATCGGCTGACCCGGACTCACCGCACCAGCCAAATCCTTCAACCAGCGCAGACCATCACCCGTGGCAAACCAGCTCACCACCGTCGCCGGCAGCAGGATGATGGACGACGCGAAGATCGGCGGGATCACGCCAGACATGTTCAGCTTCAGCGGCAGGTGCGACGACTGCCCGCCGTAAACCTTATTGCCAACTTGGCGCTTGGCGTAGTTCACCAAAATCTTGCGCTGGCCGCGCTCAACGAACACGACGACGAAGGTGACGGCCACCACGAGAGCCACGATGAACAGTGCCGAACCGTAACCCATCGCCCCGGTGCGAACCAGCTCGAAAAGGCCACCAATCGCGCTGGGCAAGCCCGCGGCGATACCGGCAAAGATCAGGATCGAGATACCGTTGCCGAGGCCACGTTCCGTGATCTGCTCACCCAACCACATCAGGAACATCGTGCCGGCCACGAGGCTGGAAACTGCTGTCAGCCGGAAGCCAAAACCAGGATCCAACACCAGACCAGCCGTACCTTCAAGCGCCAGCGCGATGGACAGGCTCTGGAACAGAGCAAGGCCCAGCGTACCGTAGCGGGTGTACTGCGTGATCTTGCGACGTCCAGCTTCGCCTTCCTTCTTCAGCTGCTCCAGCGTCGGCACGACGTAGGTCATCAACTGGATGACGATGGAAGCGGAGATGTAAGGCGTGATGCCCAACGCAAACACGGTAAAGCGCGACAACGCGCCGCCCGAGAACATGTTGAACAGGCTCAGGATGCCACCGGCCTGACCTTTGAAGAACTGCTGCAGCTGAACCGGGTCGATACCGGGAACCGGGATATGTGCCCCGATGCGGTAGACAACCAGGGCCAGCGCCAGGAACACAAGCCGGCGACGCAGGTCGCCGAACTTGCCGCTCTTGGCCAGCTGATTCGCGTTGGTAGCCACGCTGGATCAGTTCCTGTGCTGACTTAGGCGACCGAGCCGCCGGCTGCCTCGATGGCCGCCTTGGCGCCCTTCGTGGCGTTCACGCCCTTCAGCGTGACCTTGCGCTCGATGGAGCCAGCCAGGATGACCTTGACCGACTTCGTCAGCTGCGGCACCAGGCCTACAGCCTTCAGCGTCGACACGTCGATCTCTTCGCCAGCCAGACCTTGCAGGTCCGTCAGCGTGATCTCGGCGTTGTACTTCAGCGTCAGCGACTTGAAGCCACGCTTGGGCAGGCGACGCTGCAGCGGCATCTGACCGCCTTCGAAGCCGACCTTGTGGTAACCACCGGCGCGGGACTTCTGGCCCTTGTGGCCGCGACCTGCGGTCTTGCCCAGGCCGGAGCCGATGCCGCGGCCGACACGGCGCTTGGCATGCTTGGCGCCCTCAGCGGGCTTGATCGTGTTGAGTTCCATCGTCTTGTCCTCAGTGTGCGGGGCGCTTACAGCACCTGCACCAGATAGGCGATCTTGTTGATCATGCCGCGCACGGCGGGCGTGTCTTCCAGCGTGCTCTGGCTGTTCAGCTTGCGCAGACCCAGGCCGGTCACGGTGGCACGGTGCGAGGCGCGGCAGCCGATGGGGCTGCGCACCAGCTTGACCGTCACGGTTTTCTTGTCAGACATCTTGTGCTCCGCTCTGGCGATCAGTTGAAGATCTCTTCAACCGTCTTGCCGCGCTTGGCAGCGACTTCCGACGCCGTGGTGGAACGCTTCAAAGCGTCCAGCGTAGCGCGGACCATGTTGTAGGGGTTCGTCGAACCGTGGCTCTTGGACACGATGTCGGTCACGCCCATCACTTCGAAGACAGCACGCATCGGGCCGCCCGCGATGACGCCAGTACCGACGGGAGCCGGAGCCAGCATGACGCGCGACGCACCGTGCTCGCCGATCACGTTGTGATGAACGGTACCGTTCTTCAGCTGAACCTTGATCATGTTGCGGCGGGCCGATTCCATAGCCTTCTGCACGGCGACAGGCACTTCCTTGGCCTTGCCCTTGCCCATGCCGATGCGGCCATCGCCATCACCGACCACGGTCAGAGCGGCGAAGGACAGCGTACGGCCACCCTTCACAACCTTGGTCACGCGGTTGACCGCGATCATCTTTTCCTTCAGGCCGTCGTCGTTGCCTTCAGCCTGAGCGCCACGGGGTTGAAACTTTGCCATTTCGTATTCCTTGATGCGTCAGAACTGCAGGCCGGCTTCGCGGGCTGCTTCGGCCAGCGCCTTGACGCGACCGTGGTAGGCGAAGCCCGAGCGGTCGAAAGCAACCTTCTCGACGCCAGCAGCCTTGGCCTTCTCGGCGATCAGCTTGCCGACCAGCGTGGCAGCAGCGACGTTGCCGCCGTTGCTCACCTGTTCGCGAACCGACTTCTCGGCGGTCGATGCAGAGGCCAGCACCTTGCCACCGTCTTCCGACAGGACCTGGGCATAGATATGCAGATTGGAGCGGAACACCGTCAGACGGGCCACGCGCTGCAGGGCGATGCGAGCACGGGTCTGGCGCGAACGACGCAGGCGTTGTTCTTTCTTGGTCATCATGGCGCGGCTCCTTACTTCTTCTTGGTCTCTTTGAGGGAGACCTTCTCGTCCGAATAACGGATGCCCTTGCCCTTGTAGGGCTCAGGCGGACGGAAGGCGCGCACCTCAGCGGCGATCTGGCCGACGACCTGGCGGTCAGCACCCTTGATGACGATTTCCGTCTGGGTGGGGCACTCGACCTTGATACCGGCCGGCATGTCCTTCACCACGGGGTGAGAGAAACCGATCTGCAGGTTCAGCTTCTGGCCTTGAGCTTGGGCACGGAAGCCCACGCCGACCAGGTTCAGCTTCTTCTCGAAGCCCTTGCTGACGCCGTTGACCATGTTGGCCACCAGCGCGCGCATCGTGCCGCTCATCGCGTCGGCTTCCGTCGACTCGTTGGCGGGCACAAAGCTCAGCTTGCCGGCTTCGTTCTTGATGTTGACCAGGCTGTTCACCGGACGCACCAGCGTGCCGAGAGAGCCCTTGACGCTGATGGCTTCAGCGCCGATGGTCACGTCCACACCTTGCGGGACGTTGACCGGCATTTTTCCTACGCGGGACATTGTTTCCTACTCCTTCGCTTAGGCGACGTAGCAGAGGACCTCGCCGCCGATACCGGCAGCGCGGGCCTTGCGGTCCGTCATGACGCCTTGCGGGGTCGTCACAATCGCCACACCCAGGCCATTCATAACCTGAGGAATGTCGTGGCGGCCCTTGTAGATGCGCAGACCGGGGCGGCTGACACGCTCGATGCGCTCGATGACCGGACGGCCAGCGTAGTACTTCAGCGAGATTTCCAGCTCCGGGCGGGCGGCTTCGCCACGCACGGCGAAGTCGTCGATGTAGCCTTCGTCCTTCAGGACCTTGGCAATCGCCACCTTCAGCTTGGACGACGGCATCACAACGTTCGTCTTTTCGACGATCTGCGCGTTGCGGATGCGGGTCAGCATATCGGCGATGGGATCACTCATGCTCATTTGCGATATCTCCTATCAGCCGATTACCAGCTGGCCTTGACGACACCAGGGATGTCGCCCTTGAAGGCCAGTTCACGGATCTTGTTACGGGCCAGGCCGAACTTGCGGAAGGTGCCGCGCGGGCGACCGGTCAGCTCGCAGCGGTTGCGCAGGCGAGTGGGGTAGGCGTTGCGGGGCAGCTTTTGCAGCTCGAGGCGAGCAACATAACGCTCTTCCTCGGACTTCTTGCTGTCGTCGATGATGGCCTTCAGATCCGCGTACTTCTTGGCGAACTTGGCGACCAGCGCTTCGCGCTTCAGCTCACGTTGTTTGATCGAGAGTTTTGCCACGGGTCACCTCAGTTCTTGAACGGAAACTTGAACGCAGCCAGCAGAGCCTTGGCTTCGTCGTCCGTCTTGGCAGTCGTCGTGATGCTGATGTTCAGACCACGCAGAGCATCCACCTTGTCGTACTCGATTTCGGGGAAGATGATCTGTTCTTTGACGCCGATGTTGTAGTTGCCACGACCGTCGAACGAGCGGCCGGAGATACCACGGAAGTCGCGAACGCGCGGCAGCGCGATCGTCACGAAGCGGTCCAGAAATTCATACATCTGGACACCGCGCAGCGTGACCATCGCACCGATGGGCACGTTGTCACGGATCTTGAAGCCGGCAATTGCCTTCTTCGACTTCGTGACCACGGGCTTCTGGCCAGCGATCTTGGTCAGGTCGCTCACAGCGTGGTCCATGACCTTCTTGTCAGCGACCGCCTCGCTCACACCCATGTTGAGCGTGATCTTGGTGATGCGCGGCACTTCCATGACCGACTTGTAGCCAAACTTCTCAGTCAGGCCGGGCACGATTTTTTCGCGGTAATGCGTTTGCAGACGAGCCATGTCGGACCTCTTATGCCTTGATCTCTTCGCCGGTCGACTTGAAGACGCGCACCCGCTTGCCGTCGACGAGCTTGACGCCCACACGATCGGCCTTGCCGGAGGCGGCGTTGAAGATCGCCACGTTGGATTGATGGATGGGCATGGTCTTGTCGACGACGCCACCGGTGGTGCCCTTCATGGGGTTGGGCTTGACGTGCTTCTTGACGACATTGACACCTTCGACGACCACATGGTCTTCGTCAGCGCGCGCGGTCACGGTGCCGCGCTTGCCCTTGTCGCGGCCGGTCAACACGATGACCTGGTCGCCGGTACGGATCTTGTTCATGGCTTACCTCAGACAGTGGGGGCTCAAAGCACCTCGGGCGCCAGCGACACGATCTTCATGAAGCGCTCGGTACGCAGTTCACGCGTCACGGGGCCGAAGATCCGGGTGCCGATGGGCTCCAGCTTGGCATTGAGCAGCACGGCGGCATTGCCGTCGAACTTGACGAGCGAGCCGTCCTGGCGGCGCACGCCCTTGGCGGTACGAACCACCACGGCGCTGTAGACCTCGCCCTTCTTCACGCGACCACGCGGGGCAGCTTCCTTGATGCTGACCTTGATGATGTCGCCGATGTGCGCATAGCGGCGCTTGGAGCCGCCCAGCACCTTGATGCACTGAACGGACTTTGCGCCAGTGTTGTCCGCGACATCAAGCCGCGATTGCATTTGGATCATGTCTGTCCCCAACTTGTCCCGAAACACGCCTAAGCGCGAGTCGGTCAGTCTTGGGCCCGTAAGTCAGTCAGCGGCAGGCGTTGCACCTTTGGCTGCCCGACGGTTGTGGGCGGATTCCGAGGCCGCAGCACATGGAGTCATGTGCGTAGCTTTCGGCGAAGCTGCGCATTATGCAGTGACAAACCCCGAGCCGTCAATGCCTTGTGCGCAGAAAGTTGCGAGAGGGTCGCACAGGCGCCCTCCCGCCACGCAGATCAGAAGGCCTTGGCCTGCGCCAGCAGCGTTGCAGCGTCACTGACCTCGAACTTGCCGGGCGCCTCGACGTTCAAGCTCTTGACCACGCCGTCCTTGACCAGCATGGAGTAACGCTGCGAACGCACGCCGAAGCCCTTGGCCGTAAGGTCGAACACCAAGCCCACGGCTTGCGTGAATGCGGCGCTGCCGTCCGCCATCATGCGGACCTTGTCGGCCGTCTTCTGATCGCGCCCCCAGGCGCCCATGACGAAGGCGTCGTTGACCGATACGCACCAGATCTCGTCGACACCAGCGGCCTTCAGTTCGTCAGCCTTGGCCACATAGCCGGGCACATGCTGGGCCGAGCAGGTCGGCGTGAAGGCCCCCGGCAGCGCGAAGATGGCCACGGTCTTGCCCGCTGTCGCCTTCTCGAGGTCAAAGCTGTTGGGACCCAGGCTGCAGCCCTCGCCCTCGACCTCGATGAATTCCTGCAGGCTGCCGGCCGGCAGCTTGTCGCCTACTTTGATCATGCGTTCCTCCGTGAACTGGAAATAGAAAAGCCGGCGCACCAGTTCCCCAGCGTGCCGGCTTTGGCGGTCATGCGACCGACAGTCTTAGACGATCTGCGCCTTTTCGACCAGGCGAGTCACCGCCCAGGCCTTGGTCTTGGAGACCGGGCGGGTTTCGCTGATCTCGACGACGTCGCCGATCTTGTACTCGTTGGTCTCGTCGTGCGCGTGGTACTTGCGCGAGCGGGCCACGATCTTGCCGTAGAGCTCGTGCTTGGCACGGCGCTCGACGAGCACGGTCACGGTCTTGTCGCGGGCATCGCTGACGACGCGCCCGACCAGGGTGCGCACGTTCTTCACTTGGGCCTCAGTCATTTCGTGGCCTCCTTCTTCTTCTGCGCCAGGATGGTCTTGGCACGAGCGATGTCGCGACGGGTCTTGCCCAGCGTGCTGTGATTGGTCAGCTGCTGGGTGGCCTTTTGCATGCGCAGGCCGAAGTGGGCCTTCAGCAAGTCGGTCACTTCCTTCTCGAGGGCAGCGACGTCCTTGGCGCGGAGTTCAGTTGCTTTCGTCATGGTGTCTTCCTCAGGTACCGACCTGGCGGGCCACGAAGGTGCAACGCAGCGGCAGCTTGGCAGCAGCCAGCGTGAACGCCTCGCGAGCCAGCGTTTCCGGCACGCCGTTGATCTCGTAGAGCACCTTGCCGGGCTGGATCTCAGCCACGTAGTACTCCGGGTTGCCCTTACCGTTACCCATACGGACTTCGGCAGGCTTTTGCGAGATGGGCTTGTCCGGGAAGATGCGGATGAAGATCCGGCCGCCACGCTTGATGTGACGCGAGATCGCGCGGCGAGCCGCTTCGATCTGACGGGCCGTCAGGCGGCCGCGTTCCGTGGCCTTCAGGCCGAAGTCACCGAAAGACACCGCGGCGCCGCGAGTCGCAACACCAGTGTTGCGGCCCTTCTGCTCCTTGCGGTACTTGCGACGATTAGGTTGCAGCATGCTTATTCTCCTTTGGCCTCACCGGCGGCGGGGACCTTGCGGACCACGCGCTTAGCCGAGGGCTTGGCTGCGTCACCCGTGGGGGCGGCGGCAGCGGGCTGATCTGCTCCGTCACGCGGGCCACGATCGCCACCCGGACGGCCACGGCCGCCAGGAGCGCCCGGGCGGGCGTTACGGCGCGGGCGACGATCGTCTTCGGCGCCTGCGGGGGTGTTGATGACCGGAGCCTCGCCATTGGCCAGGCGGTCACCGCGGTAGACCCAGACCTTGACGCCGATGACGCCGTAGGTGGTCTTGGCTTCGGAGAAGCCGTAGTCGATGTCGGCCTTCAGGGTGTGCAGGGGCACACGACCCTCGCGATACCACTCGGTGCGAGCGATTTCGATGCCGTTCAGACGACCAGCGCTCATGATCTTGATGCCCTGGGCACCCAGACGCATGGCGTTCTGCATCGCGCGCTTCATGGCGCGGCGGAACATGATGCGCTTTTCGAGCTGCTGCGTGATCGAGTCGGCGATCAGCTGTGCATCGACTTCAGGCTTGCGCACTTCCTCGATGTTGACGGCGACGGGCACGCCCAGACGCTTGGTCAGCTCGGCCTTCAGCGCCTCGATGTCTTCGCCCTTCTTGCCAATCACGACGCCCGGACGAGCCGAGAAGATCGTGATGCGGGCGTTCTTGGCGGGGCGCTCGATCAGGATGCGCGAGACGGCGGCATTCTTGAGCTTCAGCTTCAGGTAGTCGCGAACCTTCAGGTCTTCAGCCAGCATCGTGGCGAAGTTCTGGTTGTTGGCGTACCAGCGCGAAGCCCAGTTACGGGTCACAGGAAGGCGGAAGCCAACCGGATGGATTTTCTGTCCCATAGTCTTCTTGCGCCTTAGTTGCCGACAGCCACGAAGATGTGGCAGGTGGGCTTGCTGATGCGGTTGCCGCGGCCCTTGGCACGAGCCGAGAAACGCTTCAGCGTGGCACCCTGTTCGACGTAGATCGAGGTGACCTTGAGCTCATCAATGTCAGCGCCATCGTTGTGCTCGGCGTTGGCGATGGCACTTTCCAGCGCCTTCTTGATGATGACAGCGGCCTTCTTCTGGGTGAATTCCAGGATGTTCAGCGCTTGGTCCACCTTCTTGCCGCGGATCAGATCAGCCACGAGGCGACCCTTGTCACACGAGAGGCGAACGCCGCGAACGATTGCTTTGGTTTCCATCGTCGACATCCTTACTTCTTCCCGGCCTTCTTGTCGGCCGGATGGCCCTTGAAGGTGCGGGTCAGTGCGAATTCACCCAACTTGTGGCCGACCATCTGGTCAGACACATAGACCGGCACGTGCTGCTTGCCGTTGTGCACAGCGATCGTCAGACCGATGAACTCGGGCAGGATCGTCGAGCGACGCGACCAGGTCTTGATGGGCTTCTTGTCTTTGATTGCAACTGCCTTGTCGACCTTGGCCTGCAGGTGGTGGTCAACAAAGGGGCCCTTCTTCAGCGAACGAGTCATGGCCTAGCCCTTACTTCTTGCGACGCGAGACGATGAACGTCTGCGTGCGCTTGTTGTTGCGAGTGCGGTAGCCCTTCGTCAGGGTGTTCCACGGCGACACAGGGACCTGGCCCTCGCCGGTGCGGCCTTCGCCACCACCGTGCGGGTGATCCACCGGGTTCATCGCCACACCGCGAACGGTCGGACGGATACCCTTCCAGCGGATCGCGCCGGCCTTGCCGTACTGGCGCAGGCTGTGCTCTTCGTTGCTCACTTCACCGATGGTGGCGCGGCAGTCGATGTGCACGCGGCGAACTTCGCCGGAGCGCAGGCGGATCTGGGCGTAGACGCCTTCACGAGCCATCAGGACGGCGGAGGTGCCGGCCGAACGGATCATCTGGGCACCCTTGCCAGGCTGCAACTCGATGCAGTGGATGGTCGAACCCACCGGGATGTTGCGGATCGGCAGCGTGTTGCCAGCCTTGATCGGCGCTTCCGAGCCGCTCAGGATGGTTGCGCCCACTTCCAGACCGCGCGGTGCGATCACGTAGCGGCGCTCGCCGTCGGCGTAGCACACCAGCGCGATGTGGGCCGTGCGGTTCGGGTCGTACTCGATGGTCTCGACCTTCGCGGGGATGCCGTCCTTGTTGCGCTTGAAGTCCACAACACGGTAGTGGTGCTTGTGACCACCGCCCTTGTGGCGCATCGTGATGTGACCGTTGTTGTTACGGCCAGACTTCTGCTTCTGGGGTTCCAGCAGCGAAGCTTCGGGAGCGCCCTTGTGGAGGTGCTTATGCACCACCTTGACGACGCCACGGCGGCCGGGCGAAGTCGGCTTGACTTTGACGATGGCCATTTACGCGGCCTCCCCGGAGAAATTGAGCTCTTGACCGGCCTTGAGGGCCACGTAGGCCTTCTTGACGTGGTCACGGCGGCCAGCACGGCCACCGAAGCGCTTGGCCTTGCCCTTGACCTGGACGACGTTGACCGACTCGACCTCGACCTTGAACATCAGTTCAACAGCGGCCTTGATCTCCGGCTTGGTGGCGTCGCGCAGGACCTTGAACAGGACCTGGTTGTGCTTCTCGGCAACTTGCGTGGCCTTCTCGGACACGATGGGCGCGAGCAGCACGGAGGCCAGACGGCCTTCGGAATACTTGGTGACGCTCATGCCAGCATCTCCTTGAGTTGCTCGACCGCAGCCTTGGTCACCAGCACCTTCTTGTAGAAGACCAGCGACAGGGGGTCGGCGTAGCGCGGCTCCACGACCAGCACGTTGGCCAGGTTGCGCGAGGCCAGCAGCAGGTTGTCGTCCACGGTGTCGGCGATGACCATCACCGAGTCCAGACCCATGGCCTTGAACTTAGCGGCCAGCAGCTTGGTCTTGGGGGCTTCGATCGAGATCGAGTCCACCACAGCCAGGCGGCCTTCACGGGCCAGCTGCGACAGGATCGCAGCCATGCCGGCGCGGTACATCTTCTTGTTCAGCTTGTGCGAGAAATTCTCGTCAGGCATGTTCGGGAAGATGCGACCGCCGCCACGCCACAGGGGCGACGACGTCATACCGGCGCGAGCGCGGCCGGTGCCCTTCTGGCGGAAAGGCTTCTTGGTCGAGTGATGGACCTGTTCACGGTCCTTCTGGGCGCGGGTGCCTTGACGGGCGTTGGCCTGGAAGGCCACGACCACCTGGTGCACCAGAGCTTCGTTGTAGTCGCGAGCGAAGATGGTGTCGGGCGCGTCAACCTTGGACGTGGCCTGACCCTGCTCGTTCAGGAGCTCGAGCTGCATCAGTTGGCTCCCTTCTTGATCTTGACCTTGACGGCCGGGCGAACGACGACGTGGCCGTTCTTGGAACCCGGGACCGCACCGCGGACCAGCAGCAGTTGACGAGCTTCGTCAACGCGCACGATGTCCAGGTTCTGGGTGGTGACGGTTTCGTCGCCCATGTGGCCGGTCATCTTCTTGCCCGGGAACACGCGGCCCGGATCCTGCGCCATCGAGATCGAGCCCGGCACGTTGTGCGAACGGCTGTTGCCGTGCGACGCGCGCTGCGAGCTGAAGTTGTGGCGCTTGATGGTGCCCGCGAAGCCCTTGCCGATGGACGTGCCTTGCACGTCGACCAGCTGGCCCGTGGCGAACAGCGTCACGGGGACGGCGGCGCCAGCCTTGTACTGGGCGGCAACGTCGGCGTCGACGCGGAATTCCTTGAGGACTTCACCAGCTTCGACGCCCGCCTTGGCGAGGTGACCGGCTTCAGGCTTGGTGACGCGCGATGCTTTGCGCGTACCGAACGCCACCTGGATGGCGCTGTAGCCGTCGGTCTCTTGGGTCTTGACCTGGGTCACGCGGTTGTTGGACACATCCAGCACCGTCACGGGGATGGCATCGCCATCGTCCGTGAAGATGCGCATCATGCCCACCTTGCGGCCCAGCAAACCGAGACGGTTGCTCAGACTCATGTTTTTTCTCCAGCCCCGTTGACCCGAACTTGCGCTCAGCCCTTCGAAGCTATTGCGAACACCCGACATCGATTGGCCGGGCTGACCTGTGCAGCGCCTCTCGCGAAGAATCGCTCGAAACACTGCGCGAACATCCGAACAGGCATAAGCCAACCCGGAAAAGCTGGCGAGTATAGCCCGCGAGGCAGCCCTGATGCAAGCATTGGGCGTTATTCAGTTCAAAAGACAAGGCCCCGGCCTGTCGAGACAGGGCCAGGGCCTTGGGATCGCAGCCCGAAGGCCTCGCGAATTACTGCAGCTTGATTTCGACGTCGACGCCAGCAGGCAGGTCGAGCTTCATCAGGGCATCAACCGTCTTGTCGGTCGGGTCGACGATATCCATCAGACGCTGGTGCGTGCGGATCTCGAACTGGTCGCGGCTGGTCTTGTTGACGTGCGGCGAGCGCAGGATGTCGAAACGCTCCAGGCGGGTCGGCAGGGGCACGGGGCCCTTGACGATGGCGCCGGTGCGCTTGGCGGTCTCGACGATCTCGAGGGCCGATTGGTCGATCAGCTTGTAATCAAACGCCTTCAGGCGGATGCGGATCTTTTGCTTTTGCATGACTGGTCCTTAAAGAGCGATGTGAACGCCGGACGGCAGCCGCCCGGCGCACGGTCACGCATTGATTACTCGAGGATCGTGGCGACGACGCCCGAACCGACGGTGCGGCCGCCTTCACGGATGGCGAAACGCAGGCCGGTTTCCATCGCGATCGGCGCGATCAGCTTCACGGTGATGCCGACGTTGTCGCCAGGCATGACCATTTCCTTGTCCTTCGGCAGCTCCACGGCACCGGTCACGTCCGTCGTGCGGAAGTAGAACTGGGGACGGTAGTTGTTGAAGAACGGGGTGTGGCGGCCGCCCTCTTCCTTGGACAGAACGTAGATTTCTGCCGTGAAGTGGGTGTGCGGCTTGATCGTGCCGGGCTTGGCCAGAACCTGGCCGCGCTCGACGTCTTCACGCTTGGTGCCGCGCAGCAGGATGCCGACGTTGTCGCCCGCTTGACCTTGGTCCAGCAGCTTGCGGAACATTTCGACGCCCGTGACCGTGGTCTTCTGAACTTCGCGGATACCGACGATTTCGATTTCTTCGCCGACCTTGATGATGCCGCGCTCGACGCGACCGGTCACCACGGTGCCACGACCCGAGATCGAGAACACGTCTTCAACCGGCAGCAGGAAAGCGCCGTCAACGGCACGGTCCGGCTGGGGGATGTAGGTGTCCAGAGCTTCGGCCAGGCGCATGATGGCTTGTTCGCCCAGATCGCCAGCGTCGCCTTCCAGGGCCAGCTTGGCCGAACCCTTGACGATCGGGGTGTCGTCGCCGGGGAAGTCGTACTTGGACAGGAGCTCGCGCACTTCCATTTCGACCAGCTCGAGCAGCTCGGCGTCGTCGACCATGTCGCACTTGTTCAGGAAGACGATGATGTACTTCACGCCGACCTGGCGAGCCAGCAGGATGTGCTCGCGGGTCT
>NZ_JBIGHW010000026.1:0-16758 GCF_043555875.1 Pelomonas margarita
CCCAGTTCTACTTCCGCACGACGGACGTGACCGGTGCCGTGGAGCTGCCGAAGGACAAGGAAATGGTCATGCCTGGCGACAACGTCGGCATCACCGTGAAGCTGATCGCGCCGATCGCGATGGAAACGGGTCTGCGTTTCGCCATCCGTGAAGGCGGCCGCACCGTCGGTTCGGGCGTCGTCGCCACGATCCTCGAGTAAGTTTTCAAGGCCACAGGGGCATAGCTCAATTGGCAGAGCGTCGGTCTCCAAAACCGAAGGTTGGGGGTTCGAGACCCTCTGCCCCTGCCACCCGCCACTGATCCCGGCGGTTGGTTTACTGGCTAGTCAAGCATCGGCCCGCGAGAGTGATCTCGGCGGGCCTTGCTGCTGATGGCTACAAGCCGTCGTAGCGTCTGAACAGCCGCCCGAGGGTGGCGCGTGAAAGTAAATTGATGGCGAATCCTCCCCAAGTCGAGACCGTGACCAGCGGCGCTGACAAGGCCAAGCTGGCTGTTGCGGTGCTGTTGCTGATCGGCGCGCTGGTGGCTTACTACGGCTTGTCCAAGCAGGGCGCGCTGGCCCAGTGGGGCGCGCTGATCGCGCTGCTGGCAGCCGGTGTGGCGACGTTCTTCACGTCTGAGCACGGCAAGGCGTTGATTGCCTATGGCCGGGACTCGGTTCGCGAAGTGAAGAAGGTGGTCTGGCCGACTCGCAAAGAGGCGGGGCAGATGACCCTCTATGTGTTTATCTTCGTCGTCATCATGGCTTTGTTTCTGTGGATGACCGACAAGACGCTGGAGTGGGTGCTGTACGACCTGATCCTGGGCTGGAAGCGCTGAGAAGGAACGAGATGAGCGAAGAGCAAAACGTCGCTGCCGCCGAGGCGCCCGCTGGCCTGCCCAAGCGCTGGTATGTCGTCCATGCCTATTCGGGCATGGAGAAGGCTGTCGAGCGCAACCTGCGTGAGCGCGTCGACCGCGCGGCCATGCAGGACAAGTTCGGCCGCATCCTCGTGCCGACCGAAGAAGTCGTCGAGCTGAAGAACGGCAAGAAGGCCGTCACCGAGCGCCGCTTCTTCCCCGGCTACGTGCTGGTCGAGATGTTCATGGACGACGAGTCCTGGCACCTGGTGAAGCACACGTCCAAGGTGACGGGTTTCGTGGGCGGCGCGAAGAACCGCCCGGCCCCGATCTCGGAAGCCGAGGTCATGAAGATCGTCAACCAGATGCAGGAAGGCGTCGAGAAGCCCCGGCCCAAGGTCGAGTGGACGGTCGGCGAGGTCGTGCGCGTCAAGGAAGGTCCCTTCACCGACTTCAACGGCTCGGTCGAGGAAGTCAACTACGACAAGTCCAAGGTGCGTGTGTCGGTCACGATCTTCGGTCGCGCCACGCCGGTGGAGCTGGACTTCGCGCAGGTCGAAAAGGTCTGACGCGCTAGAATCGCGGGCTTTGGTCGGCGCGCCCTGAGCGTCGGCCCGTGACCAGTCTGCAACGAGAGGCGGACAAGAGGAGCAAAGGTAAGGGCCTGGGTCCCAGATCCAGTCCGAGTCCGATGCGCTAGCACTCAGGTGCCCAGGCTTTGCCGCCCGGGCACTGGATTGGAGAAAACATGGCAAAGAAGATTGTCGGCTTCATCAAGCTGCAAGTCGCCGCAGGCAAGGCCAACCCCTCGCCGCCGGTCGGTCCCGCGCTGGGTCAGCGTGGCCTGAACATCATGGAATTCTGCAAGGCGTTCAACGCCCAGACTTCTGGCGCCGGCTTCGAGCCGGGCATGAAGCTGCCGGTGGTCATCACCGCGTTCGCAGACAAGAGCTTCACCTTCGTCATCAAGTCGCCCCCGGCGACCGTGCTGATCAAGAAGGCCGCGAAGATCGAGAAGGGCTCGCAGCGCCCCCACCTGGACAAGGTCGGCAAGCTGACCCGCGCCCAGTTGGAGGAGATCGCAACGATCAAGACCAAAGACCTGACGGCTGCCAGCATGGACGCTGCGGTCAAGACCATCGCCGGCTCCGCCCGCTCGATGGGCATCATCGTGGAAGGGGTCTGAACATGGCCAAGCTCACCAAGAAGCAAAAGGCGCTGGCTGGCAAGGTCGAGTCGACCAAGCTGTATGCGCTGACCGAAGCCCTGGACCTGGTCAAGAGCCTGGCTTCGGCCAAGTTCGATGAGTCCATCGACGTCGCCGTGCAACTCGGCATCGATGCCAAGAAGTCGGACCAAGTCGTTCGTGGCGCCGTCGTGCTGCCCAACGGCACCGGCAAGACCAAGCGCGTCGCCGTGTTCGCCCAAGGCGCCAAGGCTGAAGAAGCCCGCGCCGCCGGCGCCGACGTCGTCGGCATGGAAGACTTGGCCGAGCGCGTCAAGGCGGGCGACATGCCCTTCGACGTGGTCATCGCCTCGCCGGACACGATGCGTGTCGTCGGTACCCTGGGTCAGATCCTGGGCCCGCGCGGCCTGATGCCTAACCCCAAGGTTGGCACCGTGACCCCGGACGTCGCCACCGCCGTCAAGAACGCCAAGGCTGGCCAGGTCCAGTTCCGCGTCGACAAGGCTGGCATCATCCACGGCACCCTCGGCCGTCGCTCGTTCGACACCGACAAGCTGGAAGGCAACCTGCGCGCGCTGATCGAAGCTCTGAACAAGAGCAAGCCGGCGTCGAGCAAGGGCATCTACCTGCGCAAGGTCGCTGTGTCCTCGACGATGGGTGTCGGTGCCCGAGTCGAAATCGCGTCGATCAACGCCCAGGCCAACGCAGCCTGAGTCTGCCCCGGCCCGAGGGTCGGGGTAAAGAATCTGCGCGGGGCGAGTCTGGCCCCGGGCAACAAAGATTGGTGGGGCGCTGCTTCCGGTTCGCCGAAGGCGGCGCGTCATCCAAGACCGCTGGTGGAGACCCCTTAAATCGAAGTCGCCGATTCGTCGGTGATCGAGAACCAGCGCAGATGGCGGTCCCGCTGACAGGTTTTTCCTGACAGATGGTCGCTGAATCCCTGGCGCTCTCAACGGCCGCAAGGCCCGAGGGAGCAAATGTGAGGAGTAGACCTTGAGTCTCAATCGCAACGAGAAGGCAGCCGTTGTCTCCGACGTCGCAGCGCAAGCAGCGAAGTCGCAGACCCTGGCGCTGGCCGAGTACCGTGGCCTCACCGTGGAAGCCTTGAACAAGCTGCGCGTCGACGCACGTTCCAAGGGTGTCTATCTTCACGTGCTGAAGAACACCCTGGCCCGTCGCGCCGTCGCCGGCACCCCGTTCGAGGCTGCTTCGGAGAGCATGGTCGGCCCGCTGATCTACGGCTTTTCGGAAGACGCTGTCGCGGCTGCCAAAGTCATCGCTGACTTTGCCAAGACCAACGACAAGCTCGTCATCAAGGGTGGTGCCTACGGTGGCAAGGCTCTGGACGTCAATGGCGTGAAGGCTCTGGCCTCCGTCCCGTCCAAGGAAGTCCTGCTGTCGCAGATCGCCGGCCTGCTGCTGTCGCCGGTGCAACGCACCGCGGCCGTGCTGGCTGCCCTGGCTGCAAAGCGTGGTGAAGGTGCTGTGGCTGCTGAAGCCCCCGCCGAAGCCCCGGCCGCAGCCTGATCGACGAACAACGCGTTCATACGCAACCCATCTGTTTTTTAGGAATTAATCATGGCATTCGATAAAGACGCTTTCCTGACCGCCCTGGACAGCATGTCCGTTCTGGAACTGAACGACCTGGTCAAGGCAATCGAAGAGAAGTTCGGCGTGTCCGCCGCTTCGATGGCTGCTCCGGCCGCCGGTGGTGCTGGCGGCGGTGCTGCTGCTGCCGCTGAAGAGAAGACCGAATTCAACGTCGTGCTGGTCGAAGCCGGCGCGCAGAAGGTCGGAGTCATCAAGGCCGTCCGCGAAATCACCGGTCTGGGCCTCAAGGAAGCCAAGGACCTGGTCGACGGCGCTCCGAAGAACGTCAAGGAAGGCGTGTCCAAGGCTGACGGCGAAGCCGCTGTCAAGAAGCTGGTGGAAGCCGGCGCCAAGGCTGAGCTGAAGTAAAGGCTTGGGGTTGGACCTGCGAAGCAGCTCCGACCCCACTTGCTAGAAAAGGGGTTGCTTTCGGGCATCCCCTTTTTCGTCTTTACGGGTTTGTCCCCGTAGAGGACAGCTGAAAGAACCGCGCGCTGTATGATGCGCGGTTCTTTCACGTGTTCTCTGATCCGACTGCAGAGAACCAGTTTGGTCGGACTCCGGTGCAATGCCGGGGTTGTCCGCCAGCGGTTGGTAGTGGCCAACCACCAAGCTAGGCAGCCGCCCGTCTGTGGGCGCGTGAGCCAGCCAGTCGCCGACGCGGTGCGTCCCACGGCCGGGGGCGCACTCGACACGGAGTGTTTATGGCGCAAGCAACCCCCTACAGCTACACCGAGCGCAAGCGGATCCGCAAGAGCTTCGGCAAGCGCGAGAGCGTTCTCAACGTTCCCTATCTGCTCACGATGCAGAAGGACAGCTACGTGGCCTTCCTGCAGAAGGACGTGGCCCCCGCCAAGCGCAAGCCCGAAGGCTTGCAGGCGGCTTTCCTTTCGGCGTTCCCGATTGTTTCGCACAACGGTTTCGTCGAGATGAAGTTCCTCGAGTTCAACATCGCCAAGCCGCCGTTTGACACCCGTGAGTGCCAGCAGCGTGGGTTGACCTATGCAGCCGCCGTGCGTGCGCGCCTGCAGATGATCATCTATGACCGTGAATCGCCCCAGGCGAAGACGGTCAAGGAAATCAAGGAGCAAGAGGTCTACATGGGCGAAGTGCCCCTGATGACCGACTACGGCTCCTTCATCGTCAACGGTACCGAGCGCGTCATCGTGTCGCAGCTGCACCGTTCGCCGGGCGTGTTCTTCGAGCACGACAAGGGCAAGACGCACTCGTCGGGCAAGCTGCTGTTCAGCGCCCGCATCATTCCCTACCGCGGTTCCTGGCTGGACTTCGAGTTCGACCCGAAGGACATCCTGTACTTCCGCGTCGACCGCCGCCGCAAGATGCCGGTCACGATCCTGCTCAAGGCCATCGGCCTGAACCCCGAGCAGATCCTGGCTCACTTCTTCGTGTTCGACAACTTCCGCCTGATGGATGTCGGCGCGCAGCTCGAATTCGTGGCCGACCGCCTGAAGGGTGAAGTCGCCCGCTTCGACATCGTCGACAAGAGCGGCGCCGTCATCGTCGAGAAGGACAAGCGCATCACGGCCCGTCACGTGCGCCAGCTGGAGCAGTCCGGCACGCAGCACATCTCGGTGCCGGAGGACTTCCTGGTCGGCCGCGTGCTGGCCAAGAACATGATCGACGCCGACACCGGCGAGATCATTGCCCGCGCCAACGACGAGCTGACCGACGCGCTGCTGAAGAAGCTGCGCGCCGCCGGCGTCAAGGAAGTGCAGGCGCTGTTCACGAACGAGCTGGACGAAGGCGCCTATATCTCGCAGACGCTGGCGTCCGACGAGACCGAGACGCAGTTGGCCGCCCGCGTCGCCATCTACCGCATGATGCGCCCCGGCGAGCCGCCGACGGAAGACGCCGTCGAGGCCCTGTTCAACCGCCTGTTCTACAGCACCGACACCTACGATCTGAGTCGTGTCGGTCGCATGAAGTTCAACGCGCGTGTCGGCCGTGACACGCCCGAAGGCAACATGAACCTGTCCAACGAGGACATCCTTGACGTCGTCAAGATCCTCGTCGAGCTGCGCAATGGCCGCGGCGAAGTGGACGACATCGACCACCTGGGCAATCGCCGCGTGCGTTGCGTGGGCGAACTGGCCGAAAACCAGTACCGCTCGGGCCTCGCCCGCATCGAGAAGGCCGTCAAGGAACGTCTGGGCCAGGCCGAGACCGAAGCCCTGATGCCGCACGACCTGATCAACTCCAAGCCGATCTCTGCGGCGTTGAAGGAGTTCTTCGGTGCGTCGCAGCTGTCGCAGTTCATGGACCAGACCAACCCGCTGTCCGAGATCACGCACAAGCGTCGCGTCTCGGCCCTGGGCCCGGGCGGTCTGACCCGCGAGCGCGCTGGCTTCGAAGTCCGCGACGTGCACCCGACCCACTACGGCCGCGTCTGCCCGATCGAAACGCCGGAAGGCCCGAACATCGGCCTGATCAACTCGCTGGCGTTGTACGCCCAGCTGAACGAATACGGCTTCCTGGAGACGCCGTACCGCCGCGTTGTCGACGGCCACGTCACCGATCAGATCGACTACTTGTCCGCCATCGAGGAAGGCAAGTACGTCATCGCCCAGGCCAACGCCACGCTGAATGCCAGCGGCGCGCTGACCGATGAGCTGGTGTCCGCCCGTGAGAACGGCGAATCGGTGCTGACCTCGCCCGAGCGCATCCAGTACATGGACGTGGCGCCGACGCAGATCGTGTCGGTCGCGGCCTCGCTCGTGCCCTTCCTAGAGCACGATGACGCGAACCGCGCATTGATGGGCGCCAACATGCAGCGTCAGGCTGTGCCGACCCTGCGCCCCGAAAAGGCGCTGGTGGGCACGGGCGTCGAGCGCGTGGCGGCCAAGGACTCCGGCACCGTGGTGGCAGCCCGTCGTGGCGGCGTGGTCGACTACGTGGACACGAACCGCATCGTGATCCGCGTGAACGACAACGAGACCGTGGCCGGTGAGGTTGGTGTCGACATCTACAACCTGATCAAGTACCAGCGTTCCAACCAGAACACCAACATCCACCAGCGCCCCATCGTGCGCCGTGGTGACAAGGTGGCGGCCGAGGACATCATTGCCGACGGTGCCTCCACCGACATCGGTGAACTGGCCCTGGGCCAGAACATGCTGGTCGCGTTCATGCCGTGGAACGGCTACAACTTCGAAGACTCGATCCTGATCTCGGAACGCGTCATCGCCGAAGACCGCTACACCTCGATCCACATCGAGGAACTGGTGGTCAACGCGCGTGACACCAAGCTGGGTTCGGAAGAAATCACCCGCGACATCCCCAACCTGTCCGAGCAGCAACTGGGCCGCCTGGACGAGTCGGGCATCGTCTACATCGGTGCCGAAGTGAACCCGGGCGACGTGCTGGTCGGCAAGGTCACGCCGAAGGGCGAAACGACGCTGACGCCGGAAGAGAAGCTGCTGCGCGCGATCTTCGGCGAGAAGGCTTCGGACGTGAAGGACACGTCGCTGCGTGTCGACCAGGGCACCAGCGGCACCGTCATCGACGTGCAGGTCTTCACCCGTGAAGGCATCCAGCGCGACAAGCGCGCGCAGCAGATCATCGACGACGAACTGAAGCGCTACCGCCTGGACCTGAACGACCAGCTGCGCATCGTCGAGAGCGACGCATTCGACCGTATCGAGAAGCTGCTGGTCGGCCGCGTTGCCAACGGTGGCCCGCAGAAGATCGCCAAGGGCACCGTCATCACCAAGGACTACCTCGGCTCCGTCGAGAAGTTCCACTGGTTCGACGTGCGTCCGGCCGAGGAAGAGGTCGCCAACCAGCTCGAGTCCATCAAGAACGCGCTGGACCAGACCCGCCACAGCTTCGACCTGTCCTTCGAAGAGAAGCGCAAGAAGCTGACGCAGGGCGACGAGCTGCCCGCCGGCGTGCTGAAGATGGTCAAGGTCTACCTGGCCGTCAAGCGTCGCCTGCAGCCTGGCGACAAGATGGCCGGCCGTCACGGCAACAAGGGTGTGGTGTCCAAGGTCACGCCGATCGAAGACATGCCCTACATGGCCGACGGCACGCCTGCCGACATCGTGCTGAACCCGCTGGGCGTCCCGTCGCGGATGAACGTGGGCCAGGTGCTGGAAGTGCACTTGGGCTGGGCCGGCAAGGGCATCGGCCAGCGCATCGGCGACATGCTGCAGCAGCACTCCAAGGTGGCCGAGCTGCGCAAGCTGTTCGACCAGCTCTACAACCAGAGCGGCGGCAAGACCGAGAACATCGACGAGCTGTCCGACACGGAAGTGCTGGAGATGGCCGAGAACCTCGCCAAGGGCGTGCCCTTCGCGACGCCGGTGTTCGACGGTGCCAAGGAAGAAGAAATCCGCGGCATGCTGAAGTTGGCCTACCCGGACGACATCGCCGCCAAGAAGGGGCTGACCGAGACGCGCACCCAGGCCTGGCTGTGCGACGGCCGCACCGGCGAGCAGTTCGAGCGCCCGGTCACCGTCGGCTACATGCACGTGCTGAAGCTGCACCACTTGGTGGACGACAAGATGCACGCCCGTTCGACCGGCCCGTACTCGCTGGTCACGCAGCAACCGCTGGGCGGCAAGGCCCAGTTCGGCGGCCAGCGTTTCGGCGAAATGGAAGTCTGGGCGCTGGAAGCCTATGGCGCGTCGTACATCCTGCAGGAAATGCTGACGGTCAAGTCCGACGACGTGAACGGCCGCACCAAGGTGTACGAGTCCATCGTCAAGGGCGAACACGCCATCGAAGCGGGCATGCCCGAATCGTTCAATGTGCTGGTCAAGGAAATCCGCTCCTTGGGCATCGACATTGAACTGGAACGCAATTAAGGAGCAGATGCATGAAGGGACTACTCGACCTTTTCAAGCAATTCACCCCCGATGAGCATTTCGATGCCATCAAGATCGGCCTGGCTTCCCCGGAGAAGATCCGCAGCTGGTCGTTCGGCGAGGTGAAGAAGCCCGAGACCATCAACTACCGCACCTTCAAGCCCGAGCGCGACGGCCTGTTCTGCGCCAAGATCTTTGGCCCGATCAAGGACTACGAGTGCCTGTGCGGCAAGTACAAGCGCCTGAAGCACCGCGGCGTCATCTGCGAGAAGTGCGGCGTTGAAGTCACGCAGACCAAGGTTCGCCGTGACCGCATGGGTCACATCGACCTGGCGGCGCCCTGCGCGCACATCTGGTTCCTGAAGTCGCTCCCCAGCCGTCTGGGCCTCGTGCTCGACATGACGCTGCGCGACATCGAACGCGTGCTGTACTTCGAGGCGTATGTCGTCGTCGACAGCGGCATGACGCCGCTGAAGAAGTTCTCGATCATGAGCGAGGACGACTACGACGCGAAGCGCCTGGAGTACGGTGACGAGTTCATCGCGCTGATGGGTGCCGAGGGCGTCAAGAAGCTGCTGGAGGACATGGATCTCGACATCGAGATCGACAAGCTCCGCAACGACATGACCGGCTCGGAGCTCAAGGTCAAGAAGAACTCCAAGCGCCTCAAGGTCATGGAGGCCTTCAAGAAGTCCGGCATCAAGCCGAACTGGATGGTCATGGACGTGCTGCCGGTGCTGCCGCCGGACCTGCGTCCGCTGGTGCCGCTGGACGGCGGCCGCTTCGCGACCTCCGACCTGAACGACCTCTACCGTCGCGTCATCAACCGCAACAACCGCCTGGCCCGTCTGCTGGAGCTGAAGGCCCCTGAGATCATCGTGCGCAACGAAAAGCGCATGCTGCAGGAAGCCGTCGACTCGCTGCTGGACAACGGCCGCCGCGGCAAGGCGATGACCGGCGCGAACAAGCGTGCCCTCAAGTCGCTGGCCGACATGATCAAGGGCAAGAGCGGTCGCTTCCGTCAGAACTTGCTGGGCAAGCGCGTCGACTACTCGGGTCGTTCCGTCATTACCGTGGGCCCGACGCTCAAGCTGCACCAGTGCGGCCTGCCCAAGCTGATGGCGCTGGAGCTCTTCAAGCCCTTCATCTTCAGCCGTCTCGAAGCCATGGGCATCGCGACGACGATCAAGGCTGCGAAGAAGGAAGTCGAATCCGGCACGCCGGTGGTCTGGGACATCCTGGAAGAAGTCATCAAGGAGCACCCGGTTCTGCTGAACCGCGCCCCGACGCTGCACCGCCTGGGCATCCAGGCCTTCGAGCCCGTGCTGATCGAAGGCAAGGCCATCCAGCTGCACCCGCTCGTCTGCTCGGCCTTCAACGCCGACTTCGACGGTGACCAGATGGCCGTCCACGTGCCGCTGTCGATCGAAGCGCAGATGGAAGCCCGCACGCTGATGCTGGCCTCCAACAACGTGCTGTTCCCCGCGTCCGGCGAGCCGTCCATCGTCCCGTCGCAAGACGTGGTGCTGGGCCTGTACTACGCCACCCGCGAGCGCACCAACGGCAAGGGCGAAGGCCTGATCTTCTCGGACATCCCCGAGATCATCCGCGCGCTGGAAAACGGCGCCGTGGAAATCACCGCCAAGATCAGCGTGCGCCTGACCGAGTGGACCAAGAACAAGGAAACGGGCGAATTCGAGCCCGAGACCAAGCTCGTGGACACCACCGTCGGCCGTGCCCTGCTGTCCGAGATCCTGCCCAAGGGCCTGCCGTTCTCGAACATCAACAAGGCGCTGAAGAAGAAGGAAATCTCGCGTCTCATCAACACGAGCTTCCGCAAGTGCGGCCTGAAGGAAACCGTCGTGCTGGCCGACAAGCTGCTGCAAAGCGGTTTCAAGCTGGCCACGCGCGCCGGCATCTCAATCGCCATCGATGACATGCTGGTGCCCGCTCAGAAGCACACGCTGATCGAGCGCGCCGAGAGCGAGGTCAAGGAGATCGAGCAGCAGTATGTCTCGGGTCTCGTGACCGCTGGTGAGCGCTACAACAAGGTGGTGGACATCTGGGGCAAGGCCGGTGACGAAATCGGCAAGAAGATGATGGAGCACCTGAAGGTCGAGAAGACGACCGATCGCCACGGCAAGACCGTCGATCAGGAGTCGTTCAACTCGATCTACATGATGGCCGACTCGGGCGCGCGGGGTTCCGCCGCCCAGATCCGCCAGCTGGCCGGCATGCGCGGCCTGATGGCCAAGCCGGACGGCTCCATCATCGAGACGCCCATCACGGCGAACTTCCGTGAAGGCCTGAACGTTCTGCAGTACTTCATCTCCACCCACGGTGCTCGTAAGGGCCTGGCGGACACGGCGCTGAAGACCGCGAACTCCGGCTACCTGACGCGGCGTCTGGTCGACGTGACGCAGGACTTGGTCGTGACCGAAGTCGATTGCGGCACCGACAACGGCATGGCGATGCGCGCCCTGGTCGAAGGCGGTGAAGTCATCGAATCGCTGCGCGACCGCGTCCTCGGCCGCGTGACCGCCATCGACGTCGTCCACCCCGAGACCCAGGCCCCGCTGCTCGGCGCCGGCAAGATGCTGGACGAAGACACGCTCGACGTGCTGGAACAGGCCGGCGTGGACGAGATCAAGGTCCGCACGCCGCTGACCTGCGGCACGCGCTTCGGCCTGTGCGCCAAGTGCTACGGCCGCGATCTGGGCCGTGGCGGCCTGGTCAACACCGGTGAAGCTGTGGGCGTTATCGCCGCGCAGTCCATCGGTGAACCGGGCACGCAGCTGACGATGCGGACCTTCCACATCGGCGGTGCCGCGTCGCGCGCTGCCGTCGCCTCGAGCGTCGAAGCCAAGTCGGACGGCATCATCGGCTTCAACGCCACGATGCGTTACGTCACGAACGGCAAGGGCGAACTGGTGGTGATTTCCCGCTCCGGCGAAATCGTCATCTCCGACCCGCACGGCCGTGAGCGCGAGCGTCACAAGGTGCCGTACGGCGCGATCCTGAACATCAAGGCCAGCCAGGTCATCAAGGCCGGCCTGGTGCTCGCGAACTGGGACCCGCTGACCCGCCCGATCATCACGGAATTCGCCGGTCAGGCGAAGTTCGAGAACGTCGAGGAAGGCGTGACCGTCGCCAAGCAGGTGGACGAGGTGACCGGCCTGTCGACGCTGGTGGTTATCGACCCGAAGCGCCGCGGCGCCGCCAAGATCGTCCGCCCGCAGGTCAAGCTGCTGGACGCGCAAGGCCACGAGGTCAAGATCCCCGGTACCGACCACTCGGTGGCCATCGGCTTCCAGGTCGGCTCGCTGGTCCAGATCCGCGACGGCCAGGAACTGCTGCCCGGTGAAGTGCTCGCCCGTATCCCGGTCGAAGGCCAGAAGACCCGTGACATTACCGGCGGTCTGCCGCGTGTGGCCGAGCTCTTCGAAGCCCGCTCGCCCAAGGACGTCGGCGTGCTGGCCGAGCAGACCGGCACGGTGTCGTTCGGCAAGGAGACCAAGGGCAAGATCCGCCTGCAGATCACCGATCCAGACGGCAAGGCCCACGAGGAACTGGTGCCCAAGGAAAAGAACATCCTGGTGCACGAAGGCCAGGTGGTCAACCGCGGCGAACTGATCGTCGACGGCGCGGCAGACCCGCAGGACATCCTGCGCCTGTTGGGCATCGAGGAACTGGCGCGCTACATCGTCGACGAAGTGCAGGACGTGTACCGACTCCAGGGCGTGAAGATCAACGACAAGCACATCGAGGTGATCGTTCGCCAGATGCTGCGCCGCGTGGTCATCACCAACCCGGGCGACACGCACTACATCCTGAACGAGCAGGTCGAGCGTTCGGAGCTGCTGGACACCAACGACCGCATGCGCAAGGAAGGCAAGCTGATTGCCACCCATGCCGACGTGCTGCTGGGCATCACCAAGGCCTCGCTGTCGACGGACTCCTTCATCTCGGCCGCTTCCTTCCAGGAAACGACCCGCGTGCTCACCGAGGCTGCCATCATGGGCAAGCGCGACGAGCTGCGCGGCCTGAAGGAAAACGTCATCGTGGGTCGCCTGATCCCGGCCGGTACCGGCATGGCCTTCCACGACGCGCGCCGCGCCAAGGAAGCCATGGACGACGCCGAGCGCCGTGCTATCGCCCTGCAGGAAGCCGAGGAACTGGCTGCCGCGCAGATGGCGGATGTCGACGCGGGTTCGGACGCTGCTGAGTAATCAGCGCCACCTGACCATGAAAGCCGCCCTGGTTCGCTAGGGCGGCTTTTTTCATGGTGTGAGCGTCCAGGCCTCGGGCTTGACGATCAGCAGGCCGCGCGGCCTGGCGCGCTTGGCCAGGGCCAGCAGGGCCTTGTCACGCGACACGAGCCAGCGCGCTTCGCCAGCCAGCGCGAGGTCGATGAACTTCTGGTCGTCAGGGTCGCGGCACACGAGCCGGCCGGCCAGCGGCTGTGCCGGGGCGGCGTCGACCGGCAGCGAATGCGCATCGAGCCGCGCCTCGATGAGCCCCAGGTCCGGCGCATAGCTCGCAGCGACGCCCCTGCCCAGCACATGGCGGATCTCGTCACGCATTGCCGTGGCGACCAGCCAGCGCAGCCCACCCGACATGAGCGCCGCGGCCAGGGCTTGCACCCGGGCGTCGTTGAACACCAGCCAGTCCATGACGACCTGGGTGTCGACGACGATGGTGGGGCGGCTGTCTGACGCTGCCGGCAGGGCGCAGTGGGGTGTGGGCATCGGCGCAGCTTACCCGCCTCCCTTGTGCCAAGAAGCCTTGCGGTCTACAATCGTCGGCTCTTCGCCTTTTGGCGCGCTGCTTTGCTGCGCGCTCGAAACGTGAGGTTCACTGACTTCAAACGGGAACAAGTCGTTTTATGCCAACCATCAATCAACTCGTGCGCCAAGGCCGTGAAGCCGAAGTCACGAAGTCCAAGTCGCCTGCGATGCAGAACTGCCCGCAGCGCCGCGGTGTCTGCACCCGCGTCTACACCACCACGCCCAAGAAGCCGAACTCGGCTCTGCGTAAGGTCGCCAAGGTGCGTCTGACCAACGGTTTCGAGGTCATCTCGTACATCGGCGGTGAAGGCCACAACCTGCAAGAACACAGCGTCGTGCTCGTGCGCGGCGGTCGCGTGAAGGACCTGCCCGGTGTGCGTTACCACATCGTCCGCGGCTCCCTCGACCTGCAAGGCGTCAAGGATCGCAAGCAGTCGCGCTCCAAGTACGGCGCGAAGCGTCCGAAGAAGTAAATCGTTTGTTCGGTTCAGTCGCCACTGACTGATCCAACGTTGTTGCGGCTCGCTGAAATATCGCAGCGGCCGAGTAAGTGGATGACCCCAGATGTCGGTGGTTGTCCAGCGGAGTGAGGCAACAAGCCCCTCCAACTGAAGAAAAAGGAAGAGTGCCATGCCACGTCGTCGCGAAGTACCCAAGCGCGAGATCCTGCCGGACCCCAAGTTCGGTTCCGTCGATCTGTCCAAGTTCATGAACGTCATCATGGAATCGGGCAAGAAGGCCGTCGCTGAGCGCATCATTTACGGTGCCCTGGAGCAGGTCGAGAAGAAGATCGGCAAGGACCCGCTGGAAGTGTTCATGGTCGCCCTGAACAACGTGAAGCCCATGGTTGAAGTGAAGTCCCGCCGTGTCGGCGGTGCGAACTACCAAGTTCCCGTGGAAGTTCGCCCCGTCCGCCGGATGGCCCTCGCCATGCGCTGGTTGAAGGAATCCGCTCGCAAGCGCGGTGAGAAGTCGATGGCCCAACGCCTGGCCAATGAACTGCTGGAGGCCGCTGAAGGCCGTGGTGGCGCGATGAAGAAGCGCGACGAAGTCCACCGCATGGCAGAAGCCAACAAGGCCTTCTCGCACTTCCGCTTCTAAACCACCGTTTTTCGGCCGCCTCGGGTTTCTACCAACCCGCTGGCGGCTCCTGTCTTCTGGAGCAAACCATGGCCCGCAAAACCCCCATCGAGCGCTACCGCAACATCGGTATCTCTGCGCACATCGATGCCGGCAAGACCACCACGACCGAGCGCATCCTTTACTACACCGGTGTGAACCACAAGATCGGTGAAGTTCACGATGGCGCCGCCACGATGGACTGGATGGAGCAGGAGCAAGAGCGCGGCATCACGATTACGTCGGCCGCGACGACTTGCTTCTGGAAGGGCATGGACCTCGCCCGTCCAGAACACCGCATCAACATCATCGACACGCCCGGACACGTCGACTTCACGATTGAAGTCGAGCGTTCGATGCGCGTGCTGGACGGCGCCTGCATGGTCTATTGCGCCGTCGGTGGCGTGCAGCCCCAGTCGGAAACCGTCTGGCGCCAGGCCAACAAGTACAAGGTGCCACGCCTCGCGTTCGTCAACAAGATGGACCGCACCGGCGCGAACTTCTTCAAGGTCTATGACCAGATGAAGCTGCGCCTCAAGGCCAACCCCGTGCCCGTCGTGATCCCCATCGGCGCCGAAGAGAACTTCACCGGCGTGATCGACCTCATCAAGATGAAGGCGATCATTTGGGACGACGCCTCGCAAGGCATGAAGTTCACGTACGAGGACATCCCTGCCGACCTGCAGGCTGACGCCGTCAAATGGCGTGAGAACCTCATCGAAGCCGCCGCTGAGTCCAGCGAAGAGCTGATGAACAAGTACCTCGAGTCGGGCGACCTGAGCGAAGAGGAAGTCGTCGTGGCCATCCGCAAGCGCACCATCGCTGCGGAAATTCAGCCGATGTTCTGCGGCACTGCCTTCAAGAACAAGGGCGTGCAGCGCATGCTGGACGGCGTCATCGACTTCATGCCGTCGCCCATCGACGTGCCGCCGGTGCCGGGCACCGACGAAGACGACCAGCCCGTGGTTCGCAAGGCCGACGACAACGAGAAGTTCGCCGCGCTGGCCTTCAAGCTGATGACCGACCCCTACGTCGGCCAGCTGACCTTCGTGCGCGTCTACTCGGGCGTGCTGCAGTCGGGCGCCAGCGTCTACAACCCGATCCGCGGCAAGAAAGAGCGCATCGGCCGGATCCTGCAGATGCACGCCAACCAGCGTGAAGAAATCTCGGAAATTCTGGCCGGCGACATCGCCGCCTGCGTGGGCCTGAAGGACGTCACCACGGGCGAAACCCTGTGCGACCCCGAAGCCATCATCACGCTGGAAAAGATGGTCTTCCCTGAGCCCGTGATCTCGCAGGCCGTCGAGCCCAAGACCAAGGCCGACCAGGAAAAGATGGGCATCGCCCTGGGCCGTCTGGCCAAGGAAGACCCGTCCTTCCGTCTGCGCACCGACGAAGAGTCGGGCCAGACCATCATTTCCGGCATGGGCGAGCTGCACCTGGAAATCATCGTCGACCGCATGAAGCGCGAGTTCGGCGTGGAAGCCAACGTCGGCAAGCCGCAGGTGGCCTACCGCGAAACCATCCGCAAGTCGGTCTCCGACGTGGAAGGCAAGTTCGTTCGCCAGTCCGGCGGCAAGGGCCAGTACGGCCATGTCGTGCTGACCGTCGAGCCGCAAGAAGCTGGCAAGGGCTTCGAGTTCGTCGACGCCATCAAGGGCGGCGTGGTTCCTCGCGAGTACATCCCTGCGGTCGAGAAGGGCATCATCGATTCCCTGCCGAACGGCGTGCTGGCCGGCTTCCCGGTGGTCGACGTCAAGGTCACGCTGACTTTCGGTTCCTACCACGACGTGGACTCGAACGAAAACGCGTTCAAGATGGCTGCTTCGCTGGGCTTCAAGGAAGGCTGCCGCAAGGCCTCGCCGGTGATCCTGGAGCCGATGATGGCCGTGGAAGTCGAGACGCCTGAAGACTACGCCGGCAACGTCATGGGCGACCTGTCCAGCCGTCGCGGCATGGTCCAGGGCATGGACGACATGGTCGGTGGCGGCAAGGTCATCAAGGCCGAAGTCCCGCTGTCGGAAATGTTCGGCTACTCGACGACGCTGCGCTCGATGTCGCAAGGCCGTGCCACGTACACGATGGAGTTCAAGCACTACAGCGAAGCTCCGAAGAACGTGGCCGACGCCATCATCACGGCGCGCGGCAAGGCCTGATCGGCCTTTCCTGAACTGAATTCGTCTTCGCAGCGGCCCGCCCGCTTCGCCAGTCGGCGGGAATCACGGGCTCTGCGGAAACGCTAAACCAACAGACTGGCGAACGCTCTTTTCTGGAGATTTGAAATGGCAAAAGGCAAGTTTGAACGGACCAAGCCGCACGTGAACGTGGGCACGATTGGTCACGTGGACCATGGCAAGACGACGCTGACGGCTGCAATCGCAACCGTGCTGTCGAAGAAGTTCGGTGGCG
>NZ_JBIGHW010000027.1:0-13958 GCF_043555875.1 Pelomonas margarita
CGCGCTTGACGTCCTCCACCCGCTGCTTGAAGTGGGTGTGGCACTGGTTGGCATCGCTCCAGGTGTTGACGATGGCAATCACCGGCTTGCCAATGAAGTCTTCGGGCGAATAGCCCATCTGCAGCACGCGGCTGCGGTGGCCGAAGCTGCGGAAGTCGTCCTTGGCGAACCAGCGCGCGCTGCGCAGGTCTTCGGGTCGTGTTGTCATGCGGAGCGGGCGGGCGTGGCGCGCAGCGCATCGGCGATGGCCGTGCGCAGCAGCTTGGGTTGGCGTTGGTCGTCGTAGGGCAGGGGGCGTTGCGGCAGCTGGTCGTCGCGCGGGTCGAACCCGTGCAGCCAGCTGTGCTGGTCCACCAGCCCCCAGCACAACAGGCGGCGCAGCCGCGGTGCGGCCAGCGTGACGTCCAGCCAGTCGCGCGCGACGGCGGCCACGCCGGCATCACGCTGCGCAAAGTCGGCGGGAAGGCCCTTGTCGTTGACGTCAAACTCCGTGATGAGTAGGTCCAGATCCAGCGCCTGGATCTCGTCCAGCCAGCGGCGCCACTCGGTCGCGTCGGCCGCGCTGGCCTGCGGTCGCGCGACGATGTGGCCCTGGATGCCCAGCGCCTGCACCGGCGTGCCGAGGCGCTTGAGCTCGGTCAGCAGCTTCAGCACGCCGGTGCGGTGGCGGGCGTTGTTGCCGCCGCCCCAGCTCATGTAGTCGTTGTAGACCAGCTGGGCCTGCGGGGCATGCGCGCGGGCAAGGCGGAAGCACAGGTCGATCTGTTCCACGCCGCCGAGGGGCGCGCTGAACACGTTGCGGCGCAGCTCGCCGGTTTCTGGCGCAATGGCCTCGTTGACGACATCCCAGCTCTCGATGCTGTCGCCGAAATGGCGGCAGGTGGTGCTGACATGCTCGGCCAGCACGCGCCGGGCGGTCTCGCCATCGGTCGCGCCGAAGTTCAGCGCATTGACCCAGGCCGGCAGCCACTTGGGCTCCAGCCACAGCAGCGTGTGGCCGCGCAGCGCCATGCCCCGGGCGCGGGCCCAGCTGAACATCTCGTCAGCCGCTGCGAAGTCGTAGGCTTTGCCTGGGTTCGGGCGCAGGGCCTGCCACTTGGTCTCGTTCTCGGCCACCAGCACGCCGCACTCGCGGGCGGTGAGCTCGCGGTAGGGCAGGTCGTGGAAGCGCGAGCTGCGGCCCAGGCTGCCGAGCGTGCTGCCGAAGCGCAGGCCCTTGGCGCGGGCCAGAGCGTCCAGCGACGGCTCGGCGGTGGGCGCTCTCGCCGGTGTGGGGGTGGCCAGCGGCGAGGTGCAGCCAGCCAGCGCCAGGCCGGCGGCGCCCAAGGCCAGGCCCTGGGCTGCATGGCGTCGTGAGATGGGCATGCCTCTCCAAGCAGGATTGTATTTGGTATCGCTATCATACTGAATGCTTCGCTATCTGCTTTAGTGGTTTGCCAGGGTGTTTGATCTGTGCGCCGAACTCTTAAACTAAAAATGTTTGCGCAAACATTCAGAGACATGACCACGACTTTCGAAACGCCCGGCCGCTCATGGCTGGCGCCGCTGCGGGGCCTCGCACTCGGGCTGGCGTTCTGCAGCGCTGGCGCGCTGGCCTGCGACACCCCGGCCTCCGTCTGCGAGCGCGACCCCGGGCGCGGCTTCGGCCTGGTGCGCGGCGGGCAGCCGGCGGCCGTGGTGGTGGAGGCCGGCGCCGACCCCGCGCTGCAACACCTGGGCCGCAGCCTGGCGGGCGACCTGCACCGCGTGGCGGGCCGCCCGGCGGCGCTGCTGGACGGCGTGGCCCAGGCGCCGCGCGAGCTGGTGCTGGTGGCGCAGCTGGGCCGCAGCCCGCTGCTGGCCGCCCTGGTCCAGGCCGGCAAGCTGCAGACGGCGGACCTGGCCGGGCAGTGGGAGGCATTCCGGCAGGTGGTGGTGGACCAGCCCTTCCCGGGCGTCGATCGCGCGCTGGTCATCGCGGGCTCGGACCGGCGCGGCGCCGTGTTCGGCGGCTATGACCTGTCGGCCCGCATCGGCGTCAGCCCGTGGCACTGGTGGGCGGACGTGCCGGTGGCGCGCCGGGCCGACGTGTTCATCACGCCGGGGGCGCGGCGCGACCAGCCGGGCGTGAAGTACCGAGGCATCTTCATCAACGACGAGGCGCCCGCGCTCAGCACCTGGGCCCAGGCCAAGTTCGGCGGCGCGAACGCGAAGATGTATGCCCATGTCTTCGAGCTGCTGCTGCGCCTGAAGGCCAACTACCTGTGGCCGGCGATGTGGGCGCCGCGCGCCTTCAACGCGGATGACCCGCGCAGCAGCGTGTTGGCCGACGAGATGGGCATCGTGATGGGCACCTCCCACCACGAGCCCATGAGCCGCGCGCACGACGAATGGCAGCGCTTCAAGGGCGGCGCCTGGGACTACACCAGGAACGCGCCGCAGCTGCGCGAGTTCTGGCGCGGTGGCATCCAGCGCATGATGGGCCGGCCGGACGGTAGCGCCTTCGACACGCTGGTCACCGTGGGCATGCGTGGCGACGGCGACGAGCCCATGAGCGAGCACACCGCCACCACGCTGCTGGAAACCATCGTCAAGGATCAGCGCCGCATCATTGCCGACGTGACCAAGCAGCCCGCCGACAAGACGCCGCAGATGTGGGCGCTCTACAAGGAGGTGCAGGACTACTACGACGCCGGACTCAAGGTGCCTGACGACGTGCTGCTGCTGTTCGCCGATGACAACTGGGGCCAGATCCGTCGCCTGCCCGACCCGGCCGCGCCCCGGCGGCCTGGCGGCTACGGCGTGTACTACCACTTCGACTACGTCGGCGGCCCGCGCAACTACAAGTGGCTGAACACCAACCAGATCGAGAAGACCTGGCAGCAGATGGACCTGGCCCGCGCGCATGGCGCCGACGCGCTGTGGATCGTCAACGTGGGCGATATCAAGCCGGTGGAGTTCCCCACGCACTTCTTCCTCGACATGGCCTGGGCGCCCCAGGCCATGACGCCGGACGCGTTGAAGGCCTACCCGCGCCACTGGGCGGCAGCCACCTTCGGCGCTGCGCAGGCGGCCGAGATAGCCGAGCTGGTCACGCGCTACAGCCAGTACGCCGCGCGCCGCAAGCCCGAGCTGGTGGACGCGAACAGCTTCCGTCTCGGGCCCATCACGCCTGACGCGCTGGTGGGCGGTGACTTCGGTCGCCGCATTGCCGAGTGGGACGCGTTGGAGGCCCGCGTCGCCCAGGTCAAGGCGCAGCTGCGCGCAGACCAGCTTGACGCCTACTTCCAGCTCGTCGAGCACCCGGTCCTCGCGCTGGCCAACCTCTACCGCCTCTACTACGCCGTGGCCTGGAACCGCGCGCTGGCCGCCAAGAACGACCCGCGCGCCAACGTGTTTGCCGACCAGGCCGAGGCCGCCTTCCGGCGCGACCAGGCGATCAGCGACCAGTACCACGCGCTGGCCGGCGGCAAGTGGGCCGGCATGATGCTGCAGGTCCACATCGGCTACACGACGTGGCAGCAGCCCGAGAAGAACCTCATGCCGGCCGTGAAGCGCGTGGCCGGCTCGGTGGATGCCGCAGTGGTGCAGCGGCAGCTGACCCACGCCCAGCCTGCCGGCCCCTTCGCGCCGCAGGTCATCGAGGCCACGCAGTTCGTGCGCACCCACAACGCCAAGGGCCTGAGCTGGACGGCCATCCCCAACCTGGGCCAACACCGCGGCGCCGCGATGGCACTGCCGCAGGGCCGCGCGGCCACCACGTTGGCCGACGACGTGAAGCTGGAGTACGAGGTGCAGACCGAGCAGCCCCATCGCTGGACGCTGGAGCTGCACATGGCGCCCACCCTCGACGTGCGCAAGGCGGGCGGCATCCGCATCGCCGCGGCCATCGGCGACCGGGCGCCGCAGACGCTGACGCTCCAGCTCATGCCCACAGCCACGTCGGCCGACACGCGCGAGCAGAAAGACTGGTCCAAGGCCGTCATCGACAACAACTTCGTGCTGAGGGCCGAGCCGGTGCAGCTGCCGGCGGGCAAGCATGTCGTGCGCATCTGGCGCCTGGACGACAACGCCGTGCTGCAGCGCCTGGTGCTGGCGCCAGGCAGTCGCGATGACTCGTTGCTGCGGTCCGCCGCCGCCGAGACCGGCCAGTACCGCAACCTGCTGCGCGAGCTGCGCCCGGACATCACCGAGATCGACATCACCGCCAAGCTGGACGGTTACTGGCGCTCGCTGTTCGAGGGTGGCAAGGATCAGCGCATCGTCTACCCCGCCGCCGCCACGCCTGACGGCCCCGCCGCCTATGTGCTGGACGTGGGCAACAACGACGTGCGCAGCGAGGGCATGTCCTACGGGATGATGGTGGCCGTGCAGATGGGCCGCAAGGTCGAGTTCGACGCGCTGTGGAACTGGACGTGGACGCACATGCGCTACCGCACCGGCCCGCGCCAGAGCTACTTCCGCTGGCAGTGCAAGCCCGAGGGTTGCGCCGGTTTCGGCAAGGACGCCGTGCCGGCCTCCGACGGCGAGGAGTACTTCGCCACCGCGCTGCTGATGGCGGCCGCCCGCTGGGGCAACGGCTTGGGGCTCTACGACTACAACGCCCAGGCGCAGGAACTGCTGACCGCCATGCTGCACAAGGAGACGATGAACGGCGGCATCCAGCAAGGTGCGCGCTCCATCTTCTCGCCGCAGCATGGGCAGGTCGTCTTCGTGCCGGTGGGCGACGCGGCCGAGTTCAGCGACCCGTCCTACCACCTGCCGGCCTTCTACGAACTCTGGGCCCGCCGCGCCGCCAAGGCGGAGGATCGCCAGCGCTGGCGCGAGATCGCCGATATCAGCCGCGCCTACTTCTCCAAGGCCGCCCACCCGCGCACCGGCCTCACGCCCGACTACGCCCACTTCGACGGCCGCCCCAAGGTGCTGGAGGGTCATGAGGACTTCCGCTACGACGCCTTCCGCACCGCCGTGAACTGGAGCGTGGACCAGGCCTGGTGGGGCAAGAACCCGGCGGCCTACGGCCTCAGCCACAAGCTGCTGAACTTCTTCGCGTCGCAGAAGCAGCCCTATCCCCACCTCTACACGCTAGACGGCAAGCCGCTGAACGACGAGCCGTCCAAGGGCCTGATCTCCTGCAATGCGGTGGCCGCGCTGCTGGTGGACGAGGCGCAGGCGGCGCCATTCGTCAACGCCTTCTGGGCGCTGGACCCGCCGACCGGCCAGTGGCGCTACTACGACGGCCTGCTGCAGTTCATGAACCTGCTGCACATCACCGGGCGCTTCCGGGCCTGGTGAGATTCACCTGCAAACGCGCACGGCGGTGACGCAAAGTGCCGTGCGATGTGCCTAGCATCGCCCTCGCGCAACCGCGTTGCGCGCAACCAAGGGATGCCATGCAGAAAGACCACCGGGGCCGTGCGCGGCTCGCGCTCCTGACCCTCACGCTCGCCGCCGGCCAGGCCTGCGCGCAGACGCCGCCCGTGCCGCCGGCCGGTGCCGCGTCCGCCGCCGTTGCTGCCGGCGCCCGTGCGCCGGTGGTGTTGCCCGACCCGACCGAGCCCAAGCCCTTCGACAAGGTCATCACCTCAGACGCCAAGACGCAGCAGGGTCTGTTCGCGGTGCACCGCGTCAAGGCCAAGCTGTACTTCGAGATCCCCAAGACGCTGCTGGAGCAGCCGCTGCTGATGGTGGCAACCGCCACCGCCGTGCCAGCCGGTCAGGACCATGTCGGCCGTGCGCTGCACCAGGACGTGCTGCGCTTCGTGCTGCACCAGAACCGCGTGCTGCTGCAGCGCGTCTCGCACAGCGCCATCACTGCACCGGGCAATGTGATGGCCGATGCGGTGGCGCAGTCGCAGCGTGACGCCATCCTGGCCGTGTTCCCCGTCGAGGCCTTCGGCAAGGGCGGTGCGCCGGTCATCGAGGTCACGCGGCTGTTCGCGTCCGAGGTGGGCGATTTCAGCGCCCGCGCGCTGGTGCGCGGCTCGGCCGATGCCAGCCGCAGCTATGTGGACAGCACCAAGGCCTTTGCCGGCAGCCTCCGCGTGGACGCGGTGCAGACCTACACCATCACCCCCACGCCCGTGCCCACGGTGCCCGGCGTGCCGGTGCTCGTGACCGCGCCGGCGCCGCGCAGTGTGTCGGTCAACGTGGCCTACAACATCGTGCGCCTGCCCGAGCAGCCCATGCAGCCGCGGCTGTTCGACGACCGCGTCGGCTTCTTCAGCGTCAGCCGCATGGACTTCGGTGCCGGCCTGCAGGAGGCGCGCCAGCAGCGCGTCATCACCCGCTGGCGCCTGGAGAAGAAGGACCCCGCAGCCGCGCTCAGCGAGCCGGTCAAGCCCATCGTCTGGTACATCGACAAGGCAACGCCCACGGCGCTGGTGCCCTTCGTCAAGAAGGGTATCGAGGCCTGGAACGTCGCCTTCGAGGCGGCCGGCTTCAAGAACGCCGTGCAGGCCCGGCCCTATCCCACCGTCGAGGAAGACCCCGAGTTCGACCCCGAGGACGTGCGCTACAGCGTCATCCGCTGGGTGCCGTCGCCCATCCCGAATGCCTACGGCCCGCACCTGGCCGATCCGCGCAGCGGCGAGATCCTGAACGCCAACATCGTGATGTATCACAACATCCTGCAGCTGCAGCAGGACTGGTACGTCACGCAGGTCGGCCCGCTGGACCCGCGCGCCCGCAAGCTGCCGCTGCCCGACGACCTGATGGGCGAGCTGGTGGCCTACGTCGTCACGCACGAGGTGGGGCACTCGCTGGGCTTCCCGCACAACATGAAGGCCAGCTCGCAATACCCCGTGGCCAAGCTGCGCGACGCCGACTGGCTCAAGACCATGGGTCATGTGCCCACGCTGATGGACTACAGCCGCTTCAACTACCTCGTCCAGCCCGAGGACAAGCTGGATCCGGCGCTGCTCATCCCCAAGATCGGCCCCTACGACATCTTCGCCACGCGCTGGGGTTACACGCCCATCCCGAGCGCCAAGGCGCCCGAGGACGAGCGCCAGCAGCTCAACCTGTGGGCCCGCGAGCAGGACGCCAAGCCCTGGCTGCGCTTCAACTCCCCGAAGGCCGAGGGCGGCGACGCCGGCGAGAACACCGAGGCCGTGGGTGACGCCGATGCGGTGACCGCCACCGGCCTGGGCCTGGCCAACCTGCAGCGCGTGATGAAAATGCTGCCGGCCGCCGTGCCGCAGGACGGCGGCGACGACCAGCTGCTGCTGCGCCTGTACCAGGCCACCTGGCAGCAATGGGCGCGTGAGATGGGCCATGTGGTGGCTGTCGTCGGCGGCTACGAGGTGCAGAACAAGCACAACGACCAGCCCGGCGCCATCTCCAAGCCCGTGCCGCGCGCGCAGCAGGCGCGGGCCATGGCCTTCCTGGCCCGGCACGTGTTGGCCACGCCCGACTGGCTGCTGGACCCGGCCATCACGCAGCGCCTGAGCCCGTCCTCGGCCGGCACGCTGTTGACGCTGCAGCAGCGCTCGCTGCTGCGCCAGCTGCTGGCGCCCCAGCGCACGCAGCGCCTGGTGGCCCAGGAGGCCGCGCTGGGTGGCGGCGCCTACCGGTTGCAAGACCTGCTGGCCGAGCTGCGGCGTGGCGTGTTTGCCGAGCTGGACGGCACCGCCGCCATCACCGCGCCGCGCCGCAGCCTGCAGCGGGCGCTGGTGGAGGCGCTGACCGGCCGTTTGGCCGGCTTCAACCTGCTGGGCCAGGATGATGGTGAGGCCAGCATCCGCGCCGAGCTGGTGGACCTGCAGCGCGCCCTGACGGCCGCCGCGGGCCGCGGCGACGCCGGGCGGCGCGCCCACCTGGCGGGCCTGGCCGACGGCATCGGCAAGGCGCTGGACCCGCGCTTCGCGCCTGCCACCAACGCCGCCACCGCCGTGCTGCGCCTCATGGGCCACCAGGCCGGTGAGGCCGGTGAGGCCGGCGAGGCCGAGCCCCACGCCTGCTGGCCGGGCCACGCGCACTGAGCGCCCCGGCCCATGGCGAGCTGACCCGCCTTTGAGGGGGCCTCTCTGGCCGCGCCGCCACGTGCGGCCAGGGACAATCGCGCGCATGCAGTGGGCAGACATTCAGGCGGATCAGGGCAGGGCAGTGGCATGGGCCTGAGCGGCGCCATGCTCGCCTGGCCACGCCGACGCCCCCGCTGGCCGCTGCCGCCGGCGGCGCTGCTGTCGCTGTTGGCGCATGGCTTGCTGCTGTCGCTGAGCTTTGGCCAGGGTCAGGGCTTGCCGGGGCTGGACTTCCCCTGGCAGACGCGCCGCGTCGAGGCGCCCGAGCTGCGCGTCGTGCTGGCGTCGCCCCCGCCCGGGCAGGCGACACTGCCCACGCCCGAGCTGCCCCAGGACACCCCGCCCGTTGTGGCCATCGCCCCTGCCGGGTCGACGGACGAGCCGGCCGCCATCGGTGCGTTGGCCGAGGCGGCGCCGGGTGCCGGCAATGCTGCCGCTGTGCCCGAGGTGCCCGAGGTGCCCGAGGTGCGCCTGCTGGCCGCCCCGGCGGCCGACGCCACCGTGCAGGCGCCGCCCGCCCGCGCCGTGCTCACCACGCTGCGCCCCGTGGCGGCATGGGCGCTGCCGGCGGCCTCGGCCGTGCCGGCGGCTGCCGTGGCCGTGATGGCTGGCGCCAGCAGCCCGGCCGTGCAGGCCCTGCAACGCGAGCGCCTGCAGTCACGCAGCGACGCCGTGAGCGACCTGGGCGCCTTGCAGCCGCCCGCGCCCGCGGCCGTGGTGGCGGCGCTCACCGCTGCGTCCGGCCCCGCCGTGGAGCGCGTGAAGCGCAGCGGCGATGCGCTGCGCTTGCTCGGCGAGCGGGCCGGCCCGACGCTGCCGGGCGAACGGCCCGAGGGCATCGCGCTGCCATCGGCCGTCGTCTCCACACTGGGCCTGACCGCAGGCAGCAGCGTGCAGGCGCTGCGGCGCGGCAGCGAGGCCTTGCGGGCGGGCGGTGTAGCAGCGGACCGCGGCGCCGAACTCGCCCAGCTGGACGCCGCCCGCTTGCAGGCCCAGCAGGGCGCGCAGCAGCTGGAGGCCGCCCGCCAGGAAGCGCTGCGCCAGGAAGCCCAGCGGCTGGAGGCGGCACGTGCCGAGGCGCTGCGCCTGGCCGCTGAGCGGGTCGAGGCGGCCCGGCAGGCGGCTGCGCGGGCCGAGCTGGCGCGCCAGCAGGCGGTGCAGGCGGAGGCCGCCCGCCTGGCCGCTGCCCAGGCCGAGGCCGCGCGCCAGGTGGCCGAGCGCGGCGAGGCGGCCCGCCAGCAGGCCGCCCTGCTGGCCGCCGCCCAGGCGCAGGCCCGCGCCGATGAGGAGCAGCGCGAGGCCCGCAAGCGCGCCATCGGTCGCCAGCTGGACGAAGAGGCTGCTCGCCGCGACGCTCAGCGCGATTCCGAGCGCCAGCGCCCCGACTGGGTGCCGGCGCGGCGCGGCCGCCTGTTCGGCCGCATCGACAGCCATGCCGAGCTGGCGTTGTACGGCGAGGCCTGGGCGCGCAAGATCGAGAACAACACGTCGCCCGACACCGTGCGCGAGTTGGCGCGCCAGCCCCACAGCGCCGCCGTCGTCACGGTGGCCGTGCGCAGCGATGGCTCGGTGGAGGCTGTCACCTTCGTGCGTTCCAGCGGTGTGCCAGCGGTGGACGAGGCCATCACGCGCATCGTGCGTTCACAAGCCAACTACCCGGCCTTCCCGCCGAGGCTGCTGCGGGACTATGACGTGGTGGAGATCCGGCGCAGCTGGCAGTTCGACACGGCGGTGCGTTTGCACTGAGCGGAGTGCTTCGTGCGTCGATGATGCTTGTCTGTTTCGTTGAAGGGAATGTCCGCGTCCGCTGTTGACCAGCCTGTCGCCTTGTGGAGGGCAAGAGCAGGCTGAATGCTGCCGCACGGGTTCGTCAGTCGTGAGGCAGCAATGTGCCCGTCGCGGTCATCGGCGAGATCGAGGTGAACTGCCAGTGAGCTGTCTCCCCACGAACGGCAGCATGCCTCTGCCAAGCCTGCCGATATGGAATTCGCGAGCTGCGGGCCAACTGTCCACTCCCGCGCTGATAGCAATTTCAGCTTTCATTATTAGCTAATGGTAGCTCTAGCGAAGTGCCCTTGGCGTGTGATTCGCTAATGTGTTTCGACGCTATCTCTTCAAACCATCGCCGTGCATTTAGAGAAATCGCCTCGTTATTGATAACTTGATCAAACAATGAGAGCCCATTGGGATCCGCAAGGACTCCAGGCTCGACCGAAATAACACCTTCTGAGCGTCGAACTTGAAACCTCTTAAAGCTCGGGAGCATTGAGCAAAGAGCGAGGTTATGTGTCACGACAATCGTTCGCGCACGTGTAGCGATAAAGTCAAGAGCGCTGGCTGATGCAGACACCGACTCCAGATAATTAGTGCCTCTAAAAGGCTCATCGATCAGGACTAAGATGCCATGGGAAGCTTCAATATTTTGCAAGATTTCGCGACAACGGCGAAGTTCTGCAAAGTACAGGCTCTCTCGGTCTTCCATCGAGTCAGCTGCGGTTATAGAACTTATAACGCTGCTCACACTGCCTGAGCAACGGGTGCAAAATCCACCGGCAAAAGCGCGCATGAACAGTGCATTAACCCCTGTCGCTCGAAGCAATGTACTTTTGCCTGCCGCATTTTGTCCAGATATAAAGGCGCCCCCGTTTTTGGTTGCAATTCTTGCAAATTTGAGAGGCAGATCCATTCCAGGATGAATCATGCCTTCAATATTTAGTTCACCGGGAGTCGCCTGAGCTTCATCCTCAATGTCAGCCCACGGGACAGCAAGGCGGTCAGGAGCACTGCTTAAGGCTTGCAAAACATCCACTTGCGCACTGTAGAGGTAGGCGCTTCTAAGAACGTCTATATGGCTGTCAACGAGCGCCATGTCAGCGCTCATGTTTCTGTATTCCCTTAAGAGAATAAGATTTAAATACTCGTTCAACCACTCCCATCCAGCTTGGCTTCGCTCTAGCCTAGTCACCACCTTTCTAATTTCTTTGAGCGGCAAGTCGGAAGTGGTCAGTTTCGACTCGACCAATCCTTCGGCAGCGCGCAGGATCGTACAAATCCCCTTTCTAACGCTTTTCCAAGAAATCAGGAGAGCATGAAGGCGAATCTGCGTATAAGCAACTGCACAAGTTGAAACCGCAATCCCGAGCCATCCTGCCGCATCGAATTGCGTCATCCGCAACAGCAGCAAACTTATGAGAAAAATAATCGGGACAATAAGAAGATGAGCGGCCCACCCAGGAGGTGTTAGACGCGCACCTAGAAATAGAAAAGGTAATGGATCATCGGAGCAAGAGCGCAGTGGCTTCAGAAGGGGATCGAGTTGCTGGCTATGTTGGCGCACCTCTATCTTTAGCGGTGCCAAAGCCATCATATCTTCGGCACCATTTAAAAGTGTCGAATACGCTAGATAGTGACCACCACTCGAACAAGGTTTGAACACGCGCTGGATCGCGGCGTGCAACTCAAGATCAGTAACGGTCTGTTCATCGACGCGCAATCCAACCTTGACCTCCCGGCTCTCCGCAAATTTTTGCAAATGGCGCCGACTGGGAGGCTTTGGCTTTGCCTCTTCCTTCGAAAACACAATTGAGATGAAATCGTGAGCAAAGCGCTTCTCTTCCGCCAAAAGCACTTTGCCGGCCTGTTGGGCTATCAATTCATTCCCCAATTGATCAATTTGCAGAGCTGAGCGCTCTTGCTGAGGCTGCAGCCCATTTAAAAAAGGACGACCACTATGCAATCCGCCTAGCTGCCTCGATATTCATTCCGAATCCGGCGCCGACATCGACATCAAAACGGGCGGGGTCAAAGCCAAGTCTACTTTTAACTCGCTCGACGGCATTGGCATCTGAAGCTTGCATTTCAATGCACGCTTGGGCTGCACCAACTCTTGTTCGAAAACACTCTGATTTCTCGAGCACACGATCCAATAGATCCAAAGTGTTCTGATTTCCAATAAGCCCTGCTAGTTTTAGCAGGGTTAGTCGCTTCGATGCGGCATTGACTTCTGGGAACCCAATAATGCGACTGGTACTCGTGTCCACGTAATATTGCGGCACCTGAGAATTGCTCTTTGCTGACGTAAGGAGATTCAGACTAATCGATAATTCATCAGGGGGCAGCTGCATATGAACGTCTACCGCACTGCGGTACAGCATCATCGCTCCTTCCGGGAGCTTGACCGAGCCTTTTGGCTGCAAATCTATGCGCTCACCGATAACGCCTTGAATTTTATCCGAATTATAGACTTGATAAATTTCTGAACGATAACCGGAGCCGCGATGACCTATGGTCAAAATGAAAAATTGTGATTGTGCGCTAAACCATACGAGAATATTCTACATTCGGACGCAATCTTCTCATTGCTGCCAGTTGGCTTGATCCAAATATTGCAACGCACAGCGATCTTGCCACATTCGGACGCACCAAAGACAAACGATTGGGGTGATAGGTATTGAGCAAGGCGCCGATTTCCGTTTCGCGCAAGCTGTTCGTTAAAATATTCAATGAGAAACGTTTTATTATTGTTTAACTCAACAAAACCATCCGCCACATCAAGTAGCGCCCCGTAGTCTTCTATATCTACTTTGGGCGTTGCGTAGTCAATAAAGCTCTTTACATCACGCAATGCTTTAGTTGATGAGGCTTGAATTTTCATGCCCATTTTAATTCCTTGCTGAATTTCTAATTGCTTCTTTTGCTGCAGAACGGATGGCCACTTGTGGATCTTGATGCGACATCTCTTCAAGTACACCAAGTGCTTTCTCCCCCGAGAGCTTTCCCAGCGCCTGCACTGCGGCCCATCTGACGTAGTGCAGATCGTCCTTGCACGCGCGCTCGATATGAGAAATGCTAGTTGCCGAGCCAATTTCGCCAAGAACTTTTAAAATATATTGCCGACGCGTAGCGGATGGGTCGGCGGCGATGACTCCCGTGGGTGTATGGGACGTTCTGTCAAAAGCCCACTCCATCGGCGCAGTCGGCACTTCGAATAGTTTCAATACTGCTGTCGATTCAGCAGTGATGGCGACATCGACCAACTCCTTACGCCCGTCAAAGTAGCAGGCGGACAGAGGCTGAATAGTCGTCTGCGTGCAGGGCTGCACTCGGATATCCTGTCCGAGGACGTCTGGCTTCCACTCATCTGAATAGGAATACCTACTTATTGTGAGTGGATGATTTATTGGGCAAATAAATCCACGAAAGGGCTGGCTGTAGAGTTGCTGAGTTGGGCTGCCTTGATTTGCCAATAGCAGGCTCCACTTATCACCCAATTCAAGCACCACTCGACTTGCATCTACTGTGGGCAACTCGTGCAAGGGATTCCCAATGAATTCTTGGATGTGGGATTCTAGCGTATTCAGATAGTGACCATGACGAGCATATCGCTCCAGCGCGGAAATAACATCACCAAAATCCTCACCCCTATTTGAAAAGAATTTATCGACGCATCCACTAAGTTCTGCTTTTTCTGCCATTCATGTCTCACTTGAGCTAGTGGCCGCTTCGCATTAATGAGGGGCGGCCAGTGTCTTATTTAGGAGGCGAGCCAGGTAAGCAAGATAATAACTCCGCAAAATTGGCCAACGCCGGAGTCGGATGCGCCAGTGGGAATGGTTTCAAAATTTAGATCAGCAATATCGAGGGTCATTTATTAACTCCTATTGCACCAAAAGTGGTGCGGGGCGGCTTTAGCGACTTTTTCTGGCCGAAAAATTGTTTCGTTCTGAATTCTGCGCAAATATTCACTTCTACCTTTGGGGGTAACATAAGCCAAACATGGGGATTCTTTGGCCTGCAACCTTTCTTGGCCCCTAGTCTTGACTCTATTTAGTCGGCCCTGCAAAACGCCTACAACCCGCATGAACACTAGCGATGCGGGGTGAATGCCGATGGTCAGAACTCCCAGAATCAAATTCAATGGCAATTGATTTCTGGGAGTTCTGGAGGACAGGCGAT
>NZ_JBIGHW010000028.1:0-13504 GCF_043555875.1 Pelomonas margarita
GCGCCACTTCCAGCAACCGGCTGTCGGTCGGATGGGCAATGGCCTTCTCCTGGACCGTGGTGTCGACCGTCACTCGCTCCAGCTCGACGGGCTTGACGGCCTTCATGGCCACGGCCGCCTCGATGGTGGTCTTGAGCAACTGCTCCACGCCGGCTTCACCCAGCACGCGTCGGAAGCGACCGAGCTGCGTGGCGTCGCAGGGCAGCTTGCTCTGGTAGTACTCCATGCCGCTGAAGAGTTGCCAGACCACGTTCTCGCTCCAGCGCTCGACCACGGATTCATCACTCTCGTTGAACGCGTGCTTGAGGTACAGCAGCGAGACCATCAGTCGGATCGGCAGGCGCGGCCGGCCCGCGCGACTGACGCCGCCCGCGGCCACCACCACCGTGGGGCCGAACATGTCCGCGTCGTCACGGGACTTGCCAATGCGCGCCTTGCGGGCGAACAGCGGGGCCAGCGACGCTTCAATCTGCGACCAGGGCATCCGCCGGGCAAGAACGGCAAGCGGATGACGGGGATCCACCATGCCGTCCAGTCGTGCGCGAAAGAAGTCGTCGGTCGCCATCGCCTGTCCTCCAGAACTCCCAGAAATCAATTGCCATTGAATTTGATTCTGGGAGTTCTGACCATCGGCATTCACCCCGCATCGCTAGTGTTCATGCGGGTTGTAGGCGTTTTGCAGGGCCGACTTCGTAGTCACAGCGCATCGCAAGTTCCTGAGCCATCGGCAGCCCGGCTCCTGGCGGAGCGACCTCCCGTCACCAGTCCCGCCCGGTGCGACGCATGATGCTGTACAAAAATACAGATCCTCTCGCTCAGCGCTATGACGATGTGGTTCAGGCGGCGGCGGCCCATATTTGATTCTCGTTTCAGTCAAAGAGTTCACTCTGCCCAGAATGAGAAACAAATTCAGGCAGCCGCCACGGCCGGCGCCTTGCCTGCGCTGATCATCCCCAGCACCTCGTCCTCGTTGACGTCAGCCTGCGCCCCCCTCGACCGGCGACTGCAGCATCGGCGCCGTCCGGCTGATGAAGCTCATCACCGACTCGCCGCCGATCCGGGTCGTCGTCCTCTTCCCAGCGCCGCTCGGCGAGGCGTCACGCTCAGGCGCTTTCCCGTCACGCCGGACGGCTCAATGCTGCAGTCCAGCGCATGCACGGCCGCTCGACGAGGCGATTGGAGAGCCAGGACAACACGACGACGACCGGCGTCATTGACCACACAGCGATCCAATGCTCGAACGGGGACAGCGCTGCCGCAGCTGCAGGCCCGAGAATCAGGCGAAACGTGGCAAAGAGCACGAGGCCATGGAGCAGGTACATGCTGTAGGCGGGCGCACCGAAAGCCACTGACAGCCTCGTCGCCAGTACGCCAAAGAGCGAATTACCACTCGCAACTACAACAAAAAATGCCGTCAGCAGCACTTGTGGCAGCAGGCTGTAGATGCTCTTGAACGCAAACAGCGCCCCCAAAAGGCAGGCAACCGCCAGGATTGCGCCAGCACGGGTGGTGGCCAAGCCCCGTAAGCTATCGTTGCTAAGCGCATGTACAGCAATGATTCCGCCCAGGAACGGCGCCGCGACGACTAGCGAGGGCCGCCAGGATAGGAATAGCAATAGCAGCAACAACGGGGCAAACAACGCTTTCCTGGTTCGTAGCTTACCAGTAGCGACAGCGATCAGCGGCAGCGACAAATAGAACGCCCATTCGTATGCCAGCGACCAGGTAACGCCGGCTAAGACAAGTTTGGTTCGGGGTAGGCCATTGATGTCGGGTTCGTCCAAAAAACTCATGCCAAGCCACTGCCCGACGCTCTGCAGCAATTCAGGGAGTGGTACTCGCAGGACGAATCCGTTTGCCGAGAATGCGATAAGCACCATAAGGCTCAATGCAAGCCAATAGGCGGGCACAAGCCGCATCACACGGGAGATGTACAGCTGACGCCAGTCCACGCATACATCCTTCTCCTTGATCACGCGCCCGTAGAACAGGAAGGCCGTCAGCATGAAGAACAGCGCCACCGCCGCGTGGCCCAGATTGTTGTAGAAGGTTGAAGGCGTAACTTCCCAAGCCCCCCCACTTCGGTAAGCCTGCCAGACGACACTGTGATGTACGAATACGGCGAATGCGAGATATCCGCGCAAGCCATCGAGCGTACGCACATGTTCTGCTGGCTGGCGCTGCGGCCACCATCGATCCAACAGGAATGCACCGCACAACGCCAGCGCCAGCGCCACGAATCCAGGCCAGATTGCGTAGTTCACATCACTCCACAGACACGAGAGTCGATCAATTCCAGCGTACCAAGCAAGGTCTTCCGACCACGGCGCACTGTTAGCCGGCCCCCGTTGAGAGCCGCCTGAAAGCCTTCACAACGGAGCCGCAGGCGCCTTACCCGCGATGATCATCGCCAGCACCTCGTTCTCGGTCACTGCAGCCGTCTGCGTCACCCCGACCAGGCGGCCGTTTTTCATGACCATCAGCCGGTTCGACAGCGCGAACACGTCCGGCATGTCGTGCGTGACCAGCAAGATGCCCACCCCCTCGGCCGCCAGGCGGCGGATGAGGTCGTGCACCATCGCCGTCTCGCTGGGGCCCAGCGCCGCGCAGGGCTCGTCCATGATGAGCACGCGGGCCTTGAACTGCAGCGCCCGCGCAATCGCGACGACCTGACGCTGCCCCCCGGACAGCGACTGCACCGGCTCGGCGATGTTCTTGAAGTTGGGGTTCAGCCGGGCGAACAGCGGCACGGCGGCGGCGCGCATGGCGGCATCGTCCAGCAGGCCGAAGCGGGTGCGCAACTCGCGCCCAAGGAACAGGTTGGCGACTGAGTCGAGGTTGTCGGCCAGGGCCAGCTTCTGGTGGATGGTCTCGATGCCCGCCGCACGTGAATCGGCGGGGCTGGCGAACTTCGCCGGACTGCCGTTCAGCAGCAGCTCGCCGCCGTCAAACGGCAGCGCGCCGGCCAGCATCTGCATCAGCGTGGACTTGCCCGCGCCGTTGTGGCCCAGCACCGCCAGCACCTCACCGGGCGCCAGGCTCAGGGACACGCCATCGACCGCGTGCACGCCGCCGAACGATTTGCGCGCACCGCGAACTTCCAGCAACGCATTCATTTCTGCACCACGCGATCGAACACCACGGCGGCCACCAGCACCTGGCCCAGTACCACCATGCGCCAGCCAATGGACACATCGGTCAGCAGCAGGCCGCTGTCGATGCTCTGGATGATGAGCGCGCCCAGCACCGTGCCCGCCACGCTGCCGCTGCCGCCCGCGAGCGACACGCCGCCGATGACGGCCGCGGCGATGACGGTGAGCTCCATGCCCGTGCCCATCGAGTTGGTGCCGGCATTCAGACGCGCCATGGCCACCACTGCCGCCAGCGCGACAAGCGCAGCCAGCAGCAGGTTCAGCTGGATCATCACGCGCCGGACCGGGATGCCTGCGAGCCGCGCCGCATCGGGGTTGCCGCCGATGGCATAGACGTAGCGGCCGAAGCGCGTGTGCCTGGCGATGAAGCCGAGCACGATCACGACTGCGGCCCAGATCACGAGCGGCAGCGGCAAGCCCTGGCCCTGCTCCTGGCCCTCGATCCTGTAGGCGTTGAACACCGCGACAACCGCGATCACCGCCAGCGTGCCCAGCACGCCGGAGATGAGACCGGCCTTGCCGTCCGGCGTGCCACCGGCACGCACCAGCGCCCGGCGCTGCACGAGCTGCCACCCCCAGATCAACGCGATGAGCGCTGCCCCGAGCAACCAGCTGCCGCGCTCACCGAGCGACCCGTCCAGCCCGCCGCCCAGCGCCAGCAGCCCGGGCTCGGTGACCGGCTGCGTCTTGCCGTCGGCGATCAGGAAGGCCGCGCCGCGCAAGGACACCAGACCGCCCAGCGTGACGACGAAGGACGGGATGCCGATGACCGCCGACAGCCAGCCTTGAAACAAGCCGATCAACAGCGCAAAGGCCAGCCCAGCCAGCAGCGAGGCGCCGACCGACCAGCCCTGCGTGTACTGCAGCCAAGCCATCAGCACGCCGACGGCGCCCAGCAGCGAGCCCACGGCCAGGTCGATCTGACGCGCCACGATGATGAGCGCCATGCCGCTGGCGACGATGCCGACCACCGCCGTCTGCTGCGCGATGTTGTAGAGGTTCTCCGCCGTCAGGAAGCTGCCGGTGAGCGCATGAAAGCCGATGGCGATGGCCACCAGCACGGCCGCCATGACGGCGAGCCGCTGGGTCTGGGCGTTCATCGGGGGCCTTACTTGCAGGCGGCCGGCGCCTTGGCGGCGTCCACACCCTTGCAGACCACGGCCTTGGGCACCCAGCCGGCGCTGATGACGTCGCCCAGGTTGGCTTGCGTGATGGCCACGGGCGAGAGGAACTTGGCCTGCAGGCTGACCTTGCGCTCGCCGCCGGCCCAGGGCGCGGCACCCGGCACCTTCTGGCCGCTGGCCAGTCGCACAGCGGCAGCGGCCGCTTCCTTGCCGAGCGTACGCGAGTCCTTCCAGACGGTCACGGTCTGCGTGCCCAGGGCCACGCGGTTCAGCGCGGCGTGGTCGGCGTCCTGGCCGCTGACGGGCACGCCCTTGATGCCCTTGCCGGCCAGCGCGGCGATGGCGCCGCCGGCGGTGCCATCGTTGCTGGCGACGACCGCGTCCACCCCACCCTTGAGCTTGGTGAGGATCTGCTCCATGTTCTTCTGCGCCACCTCGGGCTTCCAGCCGTCGGTGTATTCCTCGGCGACGATCTTGACATCGCCCTTCTTCACCGCCTCGGCCAGCGCATCTTGCTGGCCGGCGCGCAGGAAGTCGGCATTGGGGTCACTGGGCGAGCCCTTGATCATCACGTAGCGGCCCTGCGGCTTGGCGGCCAGCACGGCCTTGGCCTGCAGGCGGCCGACCTCGCGGTTGTCGAAGGTCAGGTAGAAGACTTCGGGCGCTTCGATGAGGCGGTCGTAGGCGACGACCGGCACCTTGCGCGCTTTGGCCTTGTTCAGCGCGGGTTGGATCGCGTCCTTGTCCATCGCCAGGATGATGAGCACCTTGGCGCCCTTGGCCAGCAGGGACTCGACGTCGCCGATCTGCTTCTCCGGCGAGCCGCCGGCATCGGCGCTCACGTAGCTGGCGCCCAGGCGGGCCAGCTCGGCCTTGATGGCGGCCTCGTCGGTCTTCCAGCGCTCTTCCTGGAAGTTGGACCAGCTCACGCCCACCACGGGGCCGGCAGCCAACGCTGTCATCGAGGCCAGAGAACCCATCACCAGCGTTGCCGCTGCCCACATCTGCTGTCTGCGCATCTTGTCTCCATCGCCCGTGATTGAAGGTCTAGGCCGGGCGGCGGATTCTAGGAACGCAGGACGCAAAAAAGCGACCCTCGCGGGTCGCCTTTCGACACCTTGAAACCGCTTTGTTTCAGCGGCCGGCCAGCACGGGCGTGCGGCGGATGTTGGGCTGCGGGAAATCCCCCAGCTCGCGGGCCGCGTTCTCGCCATGGTCGGCGGCCAGCGCGGCGGCGGACTTCTCGCTGCGCACCTCGGTCGGCTTGACGGTCAGCACGGCCTGGCGCGGCAGCGCGCCCGCGGCGACGGGCGTCACCTTGGCAGGGCTCGCGATGTCGACACCGGCTTCGCCGCGGATGCGATCCAGCTCGCCGCTGCTGCGGGCGGCCACCAGCTCGGCAATGACTTGCTCACGGGTCAGCGGCTTGGCCTCCGCCGCCTGGGCGGAGGCGCTGCCGGCAGCGATCAGCAGGGCAGCGGCAAGGGTGGCATTCACGGTGGCGAACAGTGTGTTCATGGCGGGCTCCTTCAGGGCTTGGCAGGTGCGTCCTGCCTCGGGTCAGTCGGACACCGCGACCGCGTTGTCCATGCCCTGCACTGTAGGGAGCCAATCTCAGTAGAAACACCAGGGCAGCCGGAACTGACTATTCACGCAACGTAAACAGTTGAGCGAGAGTCGCCGCTGTTATGCCCGATTTTCCAAGCATCAACGGTGCTGGAACTGCGGCGCCCGCTTGGCGAGAAAGGCTTCCATGCCCTCACGCTGATCGTGGCTGCCGAACAGCGCGTGGAAGTAGCGCCGCTCCACAGCCACGCCGTCGCGCAGCGGGGTCTGGTAGGCCAGGTTGACGAGCTCCTTGACCAGCGCCACCGACGGCGCGCTGAAGCCGTTGATGGTCTCCGCCGCCGCCAGCGCCTCGTCGATCAGCGTGGCCGCGGGCACCACACGCGACACCAGCCCGGCGCGCTCGGCCTCGGCAGCATCCATCATGCGGGCGGTCAGCAGCATGTCCATGGCTTTGCTTTTGCCAATGGAGCGCGGCAGGCGCTGCGTGCCGCCGGCGCCGGGCACCACGCCCAGCTTGATCTCCGGCTGGCCGAACCTGGCCGTGTCGGCCGCGATGATGAAGTCGCACATCATGGCCAGCTCGCAGCCGCCACCCAGCGCGAAACCTGCCACCGCCGCGATGACGGGCTTGCGCACCTGCAGGATGGTTTCCCAGTTCTTGGACAGCAGGCCGCTCTTGAACGCGCTGGCGAAGGTGTGCGGCAGCATGGTCGGGATGTCCGCCCCGGCCGCGAACGCCCGATCGGAACCCGTCAGCACGATGCAACCGATGCCGTCATCGGCGTCGAAGGCCAGCAGCGCCTCGCCCAGCTCGTCCATCAGCGGGTCGTTCAGCGCATTCAGGGCCTTGGGGCGGTTCAGCGTGATCAGCGCGGTCTTGCGCGGGCCGTCGCCATGCACGGCGGTCAGGATGCATTCGTAGGTCATGGGCTCAGCCTCCGGGGGATGTCGTTGGGGGATTCTGGCGCCGCCTGCAGGGGTGCGCTCTTGAGCGTGAGGTCGATGACCGTCTCGGCGCTCTGGCGGATGAGCAGGCGCACCGGCAGGTATTGCAGCGCCGGCGCTACCCACAGCTCGGCCGCCAGGTCGCCTCCGACCACCGGCTGCGTGGGCCGCAGGTGCCAGCTGACGAGCGGCCCCATCGGCGTGTCCACCACGGCCTCGCCCACCACCTCGTACTGCCAGGCGTACTGCCGGCGCGGCAGCACCAGCGGGAACTCGACCCGGCGCCCCGCCTGCAGCGCCTCGCGGCCGGTCAGGAACAGCCAGGTCAGTTGCACGAACTGGCTGGCCGAGTCTTGCGCGCCGCGCGCCAGCGGCTGGCGCACGCCATGGGCCAGCTGCACCTCAGCGCCGAGGAAGAAGACGCTGGCGCGCGAGCCGTCCAGCAGCAGGCGCTTCTCCTCCTCGTCATAGCGCTGCGGCGCGATGCCGTCCGGCGTGAGCTGCCCCTGGCTGCTGATGCGCCGCGTGAAGAAGGGCGCGAAGCTCGGGCCGGCGCTGACATCCAGGTGCACCTGATACGCCGCCCCCTGGCGCAGCCACTCCACCTGCGCCTGGCCATGGATGGGGCCGCCACGGAAGCTGCCGGTCATCGCATAGCTCAACCGCGTGGACAGCGGCCACTCGGGGCCGGGCTCATCGCTGACCGGGCCGGACGCAGCCACAGCAGCCGGCATGACGGGGCCAACGGGCGCGGAGGGCGCGGAGGCCGCGTCCGCCGCGCTGGCCACCACAGGCGCTGAAGCGGCGGGGGCAGGCGGCGGGGGCAGGTCTTGCGAGGGCCCATCGTCCACGGGCGACCGGGTCGCCGGCACGCGAACGGGCACCGGCGGCGCAGTGGCCACACGCCGCGCCGGCGGCGGCAGCTGCAGCTGCATCTCCTGTACGAACTCGACCTGCAGGCGGCGCGGCATGGGCGGCCCGTCGTCGCGCCAGCCGTCCTGAATGCGCTGCAGCTCGTGGCCCAGCAGCAGGTGCAGGGTCAGCACGGCCAGCACCAGCACGGCCGGCGGCCGCGCGGTCTTCACGCCGCCGAGGCGCCCAGCCAGCGCTGGCGGCGGGCATGCTCGCCGTCGGCCGGCGCCAGCGCCACGGCTGCCGGGCCCGGCGGCGGCAACACGACGGTCAGCTCGACGAGGCGCTGGTCGCGGCTCACGAGCAGGCGCAGCGTCGCCTCCTGCGGCGGCAGCAGCGCGGTGGCGTCGTCCAGCCGGCGCAGCCGCCATCCGTTGCAGCCCAGCAGCTCGTCCCGGGCGTTGACGCCCCCGGCCTCGGCAGGGGCACCGGCCAGCACGTGGCTGACCTGGATGCCGGTCAGCGCCCCCTCGCGCACCCGCAGGCCCAAGCGCTGGGCCACCGTCTGCCGGCCTTCATCGCGCCAGGCCACACCGTAGCCGGCGAGCAGCTCGCGCAGCGGCAATTCGTCGGTGCCATGCACCCAGGCCTGCAGTTGCCCGGCAAGCGCGTCGCCGCCCAGCGCGGCCACGGCCGCCAGGATGTCCGCTTCGCTGACAGGCCCGCCGCCATGCACGCGCCACAGCTGGCGCATCAGCAGGTCGAGGTTGGCATTGCGCTCACGCAGGCTCAGGTCCAGGCACAGCGCCACCAGAGCGCCTTGCGCGTAGTAGTTGCTCGTCGTGTTGGGGCTGTTCTCGTCGGGCCGGTAGTACTTGGTCCAGGCCTCGAAGCTGGCGCTGCTGAGCGGCTGCACCCGGCGCCCCGGCGTCGCCAGCACGCCATTGACGGACGCCGCCAGCAGCTTCAGGTAGCGGCCTTCGTCCACCAGACCGGCGCGGCTAAGAAACAGCTCGTCGTAGTAGCTCGTGAAACCCTCGAAGAACCACAACAGCTCGGTGTAGTTTTCACGCTGGTAGTCGAAGCGGACGAACTCAGCGGGCCGCAGCCGCTTGACGTTCCAGGCGTGAAAGTATTCGTGGCTGAACAGGCCCAGCAGCCGCGCGTAGGGCTCGCTGGGCGAGGCGCCTTCCTGCGCGGTGGGCAGTTCGCGGCGGGCGCAGATCAGCGCCGTGCTGTCGCGGTGCTCCAGGCCACCGTGCCCATCGTCCACGGCCCACAGCAGGAAGCTGTAGCGCGGGAACGGCGCCGCGCCCCAGAAGGCGATCTGGGCCTCGCAGATGCGCTGCACGTCGGCCAACAGGCGCTGGCCATCGAAGCTGGGCCAGGCACCCGCCACGACGATGCGGTGCGGCACACCCGCCGCGGTGAAATCGCCCTGCCAATGCGCGCCGATCTCGAACGGGTGGTCCAGCAGCTCGTCGTAGTCCGCGGCCTCAAAGCTGTCGGCGTCGGCCCGCATCTCCGTGGCCACACGCCAGCCCTCGGGCACGCCCGTCAGCGCGAGGCGGTGCACCTGAGCCTCGCGCCCATGCGCGCGCAGGCACAGGCTGCTGGGGTTGAAGAACGCGCGCTCGCTGTCCAGCCAGGCGGTGCGCACCGACGCGTCGAAGGCGTAGACGTCGTAGCTGAGCACCAGTGGCGCGGGGCCGTCGCAGCGCACGCGCCAACTGGCCTTGTCCCGCTGCTCGACAGCCCGGGGCTGCCCGCCCTGGTGGGCGGTCAGGCCGCTCAGGTGCTTCGCGAACTCACGCACCAGGTAGCTTCCCGGAATCCACACCGGCAGGCTGAACGCCTGCTCCGCCGCGGGCGCTGGCAAGGTCAGGGTGACGCGGTAGCGGTGGGCTGCCAGGTCGGCCAGCTCGACGACGTAGCCCGGCCCGGCCATCAGCTGCCCGCCGCGGCCAGGAAGCAGCTCAACGAGGCCACCAGCGTCAGCCGGAAGCGCAAGGTGAGCCAGTCGGCCACGCCCAGCAGCGGGTACAGCCGGCGGTCCATCAGGTAGCAGGCAATCAGCACCGCGCCATGCAATGCCAGGCCGCCGTAGGGCAGCATGAGCACGCCCACCCAGCCCAGCAGTGATGCCGAGATGCCCCAGATCAGTGACGGCCGCAGCGGCAACCCGCGCGCGAAGGACAGGCCCCACTGAATACCGCCCAGGAAGGAGATGATCAGCGCCGCATAGGCAGACAGCGCCAGGCTGACGAAGGCATGGGCCTCCGGGTGGACGACCAGCCAGATCAGCAGGCAACCCAGCACGAAGGGCAACAGCCCGGCATACGCCAGGCGATGGGCCAGTTGGCGGTTATCGACACTCATGGCGTTCAGGACTTACCGGCCGGGGCGGCCAGCAGTTGCAGACGGCGCTCCAACTCGACGGCGCCCACGGCGCCGGGGATGCGGTTGCCATCTTCCAGCAGGATGGCAGGCGTTCCGCTCACGTGGATCTTGCGCGACAGGGCCAGGTTGCGGTCAATGGCCGTGCTGTCGCAGTTGGCGGCGGCCTTGGGCGGCGCCTCGCTGCGGAGCATCCAGCCCTGCCAGGCGCCGATGCGGTCCTTGGCGCACCAAATGGCGCGTGACTTCTCGGGCGAGTCGCCGCCCAGGATGGGCAGCAGGAAGGTGTAGACCGTGACGTCCTTGAGCTCCTGCAGCGAAGCTTCGAAGCGCTTGCAGTAGCCGCAGTTCGGATCGGCGAAGACCGCGACGCGGCGCTTGCCGTTGCCACTCTTCCAGACCACGGCATCCTTGAATGGCAGCGTCGCGAAATCCACCCGGTTGATTTGGTTGACGCGCTCCTCGGTGAGGTTCTTCTTGGCCTTCAAGTCGATCAGCTCACCCTCGATGAGGAAGACGCCGGTCGGGTCCATGTAGCGGATCTCGTTGCCGATGCGGATCTCCCACAGCCCCGGCACCGGCGAGGGCTTCACCTCGTCGATCTTGGGGGCGTTGGGCATGCGTTCGGCGATGGACTTGCGGATGACGGCCTCGTTGGCCAGGGCAGGCAAACAGGCGGCGGCCAGCAAGCCGGTCAGGAGGCGGGCGAGAGGGAACTGCACGATGGGATGAAAAGGGCGTTTGGCTTAGAGCCCGAGCGCGCGATGGGTCAACCAGCGCTTGACGGGAGTGAGTTGATTGAGCGCGTCCAGGCCGCGATTGCGCAGACCATGAGCGGCCGGCGATCCATGCGCGAACAGCCGCTGCAGCGCATCGGTCAGTTCACCCATCGCCAGCGTGGGCGCCAAGCGCTCCCGCGCATAGCGGCGCAGCAGGCGTTCATCGCCCAGCGGCCGCCAGGCTTCGCGCCCGGCCAGCACGCGCGACAGAGCCGCCACATCGGCCAGCCCGAGGTTCAAGCCCTGACCCGCCAACGGATGCACGACGTGGGCAGCATCGCCCAACAAGACCCAGCCGGCGCCGCTGACCGCATCGGCACGGGCCAGCGCCAACGGCCAGGTCGCGCGCTCGCTGCCCAGCGTCAGCAGGCCGGCAGCACCGTCGGTTGCACGATTCAGCTCGTCCTCGAAGTCGGCCGCAGACATGCACTTCAACGCGTCTGCCCGGGCCTGCTCACAAGACCACACCAGCCCATACGACGCCCCGGCCGTCGGCTGCTCGAAAGGCAGCAGTGCCAGCACCTCGCCACCCGGACCGAACCATTGCCGGGCGACGCCTTGGTGCCCGCGGTCGGCACTGACGCGCGCCGCCAGCGCATGGTGGCCGTAGGCCTTGGGCTCGAACTGCACCCCCAGCGCGGAGCGCGCTGCCGACTCGCGCCCCTCGCACAACGCAGTCAATGCGGCCGGCGTGTCGTCCGCCACCACATGCACATGAGGAGAAAAACGCAGGGCCGTCGCGAGTTGCGCATCGAGGGCTGCCGCGTCCACGATGACGGCCAGCTCGCGCAAGCCCTGCTGCCAGGCGGAGAAACTCAGCCGGCCGCCCGCGCGCCCGGCACTCGCATCTCCGTAGACCACCATGTCGTACACGGGGCAGATCGCCGATGCCGGCAAACTGCCCCACACCTTCAACTCGGTCAACAGTTCAACGGACGCGGCGTTGAGCGCGTAGGTGCGCACGTCACCTGTGCGCGACGGCAGGGCGGCACCGGCCATGCCCACCGTCAATCCCTGGGCAGCCAACGCGAGCGCAAGGCTGCTGCCCACGGCACCACGCCCCTTGATCAACACATCCACGCTTTGCATCCGGCGATTGTAGGCAGCGGGGTATGACCGAAAGAGCGGCCTGCAGCATGGCCCGTATGCCCGACTAAAATCACACCCTTCGGCGCCTGCTCAGCTCGGGCGGCCTGCCCTTCCCATCAGAAAGCCCCGCCATGAGCCTCAAATGCGGCATCGTGGGCCTGCCCAACGTCGGCAAGTCCACGCTCTTCAACGCCCTGACCAAAGCCGGCATCGCCGCCGAGAACTACCCGTTCTGCACGATCGAGCCCAACGTCGGCATCGTCGAGCTGCCCGACCCTCGCCTCGCAGCGCTGGCGGACATCGTCAAGCCTGAGCGCGTGCTGCCGGCCGTGGTCGAGTTCGTGGACATCGCCGGCCTCGTCGCTGGCGCCAGCAAGGGTGAAGGCCTTGGCAATCAGTTCCTCTCGCACATCCGCGAGACCGACGCGATCGTCAACGTCGTTCGCTGCTTTGAAGACCCGAACGTGATTCACGTCAACGGCAAGGTCGACCCGATCTCCGACATCGAGGTCATCCAGACCGAACTCTGCCTGGCCGACCTCGGCACCGTCGAGAAGAGCCTGCACCGCTACAACAAGGTCGCTCGCGCTGGCGACAAGGACGCCATCGCGCTGGTGAAGGTGCTGGAGAAGTGCCAGGCATCACTGGATCAGGCCAAGCCGGTCCGCACCATCGACTTCAGCAAGGAAGAACTGGCCATCCTCAAGCCGCTGTGCCTGATCACGGCAAAACCGGCCATGTTCGTGGGCAACGTGTCGGAAGACGGCTTCGAGAACAACCCCTTCCTCGACCGCCTGAAGGAATATGCAGCGGCCCAGAACGGCCCGGTCGTCGCGATCTGCGCCAAGACCGAGGCCGAACTCGCGGAGATGGAGGACGAGGATCGCGCAATGTTCCTGGCCGAGATGGGCCAAGACGAGCCGGGCCTGAACCGACTGATTCGCGCCGCCTTCAAGCTGCTGGGCCTGCAGACCTACTTCACCGCCGGCGTGAAGGAAGTTCGCGCCTGGACCATTCGCATAGGCGACACCGGCCCGCAGGCTGCCGGCGTCATCCACACGGACTTCGAACGCGGCTACATCCGCGCTCAGACCATCGCCTACGACGATTTCATCCAGTACCGCGGCGAGCAAGGCGCCAAGGACGCCGGCAAGATGCGCGCGGAAGGCAAGGAATATGTCGTCAAGGATGGCGACGTGCTGCACTTCCTGTTCAACGTCTGAGCGATATTAATTTGTCAGCTTGACGTGTCAGTTTTTTTTGAACCCGCCCAGGCGGGTTCTTTCATGTCTGAAGCGCGGCCGCCCTTGTGGCGCTACGCAGCGGAGAGCAGCAGAGTCAGCCCCAGATTCGCAAGAATTCCCGCAGCATTCGGCGAAGTGCCGTTGAGAGGGGGATCGATGTTCCCTGAGGAGAGCAACCAGGTGCGATTACCACAAACTCGCGGCCGAAACGAATTCGACACCTTCAGAGGATGCAACGCGCCGCGGCCGACATTGCTGTCACCCATCGATTTGAATTCCCCAAAAGCAAAACCCCCACCAGCTTTAGACTGATGGGGGTTGGCTTTAAATAATAGCCTGACGATGACCTACTT
>NZ_JBIGHW010000029.1:0-12196 GCF_043555875.1 Pelomonas margarita
CCACATGGTTGCCCATCTCGGCCAGGCAGGCCCCGGTGACCAGGCCCACGTAGCCCGTGCCGATGGCGGTGACTTTCATTCGTTGTCCTCGTTCAATAAAACCGCGTGGGGCGGGTCACGACCCGCCGGCACCGTTGCATGGCACCACCAAACGGCGGGTCATGACCCGCCCTACCTCAGCGCCCACGTACAACGGACCGCCATCCGTCGGCACCCGCGTGCGGCGGGTCACAACCCACCCCACCTCATCACCCACGTACGACGGATCGCCATCCGTCAGCACCCGCGTGCGGCGGGTCGCGACCCACCCCACCTCATCGCCCACGTACGACGAACCGCCATCCGTCGGCACCCGCGTGCGGCGGGTCGCGACCCACCCCACCTCATCACCCACGTACGACGAACCGCCATCCGCCGGCACCCACGTGCGGCGGGTCATGCCCCACCCCACCTCATCACCCACGTACGACGAACCGCCATCCGCCGGCACCCACGTGCGGCGGGTCATGCCCCACCCCACCTCATCACCCACGTACGACAAATCGCCACCCGTCGGCACCACGTAGGGCGGGTCGCGACCCGCCGGCACCGTTGCGCGGCACCACCAAACGGCGGGTCATGCCCCACCCCACCTCATCACCCACGTACGACAAATCGCCACCCGTCGGCACCACGTAGGGCGGGTCGCGACCCGCCGGCACCGTTGCACGGCGCCACCCATCGGCGGGTCACAACCCACCCCACCTCATCACCCGCGTACAACAAATCGCCATCCGCCGGCGCCGGCGCCGGGCGTTTGTAACCCACGCACATGACATGCCTGTCGGCATCAGACCTTGTAGTAGTCCCGATACCAGGCGACAAAACGCTGAATGCCTTCTGGTACCGGCATGGCCGGCCGGAAATCCGTCCACGCCGCCAGCTCCTCCACATCCGCATGCGTGGCCGGCACATCGCCGTCCTGCATGGGCATGAAGTTCTTCACCGCCTCGCGCCCCACCGCCTGCTCGATCGCCTCGATGAAGCTCATCAGCTGAATGGGCGCATGGTTGCCGATGTTGAACACCCGGTACGGCGCACTGGAGCGCGCCGGGTCGGCCTGGGCAGGGTCGTAGGCCGGATCAGCCGTGGCCGTGCGGTCCAGCACGCGCACCACACCCTCCGCGATGTCGTCGATGTAGGTGAAGTCGCGCACCATCTTGCCGTGGTTGAACACGTTGATGGGCTTGCCCTCCAGCGTGGCCTTGGTGAACAGGAACAGTGCCATGTCCGGCCGGCCCCAGGGCCCGTACACCGTGAAAAAGCGCAGCCCCGTCGTCGGCAGCCCGAACAGGTGCGAATACGTGTGCGCCATCAGCTCGTTGGCCTTCTTGGTGGCCGCGTACAGGCTGATGGGATGGTCCACGCTGTGATGCTCGGAGAACGGCATCTGCGTGTTGCCCCCGTACACGCTGGAGCTGGACGCATAGGCCAGGTGCTGCACGCCGTTGTGGCGGCAGCCCTCCAGGATGTTGGTGAAGCCGACGATGTTGCTGTCGATGTACGCGTGCGGGTTCTCGATGGAATAGCGCACACCGGCCTGCGCAGCCAGGTGCACCACACGGTCAAACCGCTCGTCGGCAAACAGCTTGGCCATGCCTTCGCGATCCGCCACGTCCATCTTCACGAAACTGAAGCCCGGCTTGCCGGTCAGCCGCGCCAGCCGGTCGTGCTTGAGCTGCGGCGAGTAGTAGTCGTTCAAGTTGTCCAGGCCGACAACCTGGTCCCCACGCGCCAGCAGGATCTGGCTGACGTGCATGCCGATGAAGCCGGCGGCGCCGGTGACGAGTACCTTCACAGAATTCCCCAAGTAGCGCTAGACAAGCGAGCCGCCGGTTCCCGACGACCGGCGCATTCTCACCCGTGTTCACCCCGGCAAGCCCCGCGCCAGGCCGGGCACCCCGCGCATACAGGGAGGGTGGCTGAACGGCGCCCAGCGCCCACAGCCCCATGCGCCACGGCAAGCGCCGCCCGATTCCTAGCACCCTGATTGCGCGGCGTGCTTCTCGCTCGTTGCAAAGCATTACGGCCGGCAGCGGTGCCACGCGACATCTGCACATGCCAGGCGGCCCGCCCAGCCGACAGAATGCCGCCCATCCGCCGTACCCGTGAACGACACCGCCCCTCGTTCTGCCGCCATGTTCGCCCAGCTCCTCCGCCGCCCATCACGCACCAAGCTTGTGCTGACACTCTGCACAACCCTCGTGCTGGCGGCTTGCGGCGGCGGTGGAAGCAGCCAAGAGCAGGCGCCGGCAGCAACTCCGGCGGCAGCGGAGGAACCCGCGCGCCGGGTCATCCAGTCGGCCGCCAGCGCGAGCGAGGGCGCGGCACCGTCGCTCACCATCCGCGCCCACGCCAACCTGGCGGGCGATGTGGGCGCCATGATGTCCGTGCGCGTGGACGGCGTGGTCACCGACAGCGTCGAGGTGCGCGCCACCCAGCCCACCGACTACCGCCTGGCCATCCCCGCACTCAAGCCCGGCAGCCTCGTCGACGTGGTCTACACCAACGACGGCAGCGTCAACGGCGTGGACCGCAACCTGCACGTCCAGCAGATCAGCACCGCCGACACCGCCGTGCTGCCCACTGCGGCCATCGTCACCTACGACAAGGGCCCCGGCGCCGCCGCCTTCGACGGCCAGAACGTCATCGCCGGCATCACCACCGTTCACTCGGACGGTGCCTTGCGCATGGCCTGGCCCGCACCCAACCTCACCGACCGCCTCACCGTCCGCGCCAGCGCCACGCCTGCTGGCGGCGTCGGTGCGCAAATGATCGTGCGCGTGGACGGCATCGTGGTCGGTGTCTCCGAGGTCTCGTCCACCGAGCCCGTGGACCATGTCTTCGCCACGCCGCCCATCGCACTCAACAGCCGCGTGGATGTCGCCCTCGCCAATGCAGCCACCGTTGACGGCACGGCCCGCAGCCTGCGCGTGCACTACCTGATGGCTGGCACCACCGTGATGCAGCCCAGCGCCGGCAACATGTTCCTGGACGCCGGCTCCGGCCTGGCCGCCTACGACGGCGTCACCTTCGCGGCCACCTCGCAGAACCTGCTCACCGCCAACGGTGCGCTGCGCGGCTGGTGGCTCGCCCCCAACATGACCGACTCGCTGACGCTGCGCGCCAGTGCACGCCTGCTGGGCAACGTCGGCCCCATCGTCAAGGTGCTCGTCGATGGCGTCGTCATCGGCACCGTCGAGCTGCGCTCCACCACCCCGGCCGACATCGCCCTGCCCTCGCTGCCCCTCAAGCCCGGCCAGCGCGTCGAGGTCGTCTACACCAACCCTGCCGACGGCCGCGCGCTGCAGCTGGCCTATGCCATCACCGGCAAGACCGTGCTGCTGGCCACCAACAACACCCTCAACGCCGACTGGCCCGAGCCCAACCTCACCGACAGCCTGCTCATCCGCGCTCGCGGCACGCCCGCTGGCGGCGTCGGGCCTGTGATGCAGGTGCTGGTCGACGGCATCCTCGTCGGCAGCGCCGAAGTCAAGTCCACCGACAACGCCGACTTCCGCTTCGCCGTACCGCCCATGACCGCCGGCCGCAAGCTCGACATCGCCTACGTCAATGACGCCACCGTCGACGGCGTCGACCGCAATCTCTTCATCGCTTACGCCACCACCGCCAACACCGTCTGGCTGCCGGGCAATGCCGGCAACACGTATGACCGCGGCAACGGCGCAGCGGCCTTCGATGGTGCCGATGTCATCGCCGGCAGCAGCACCATGGCCTGGGGCGGTGCGCTGCGCGCCACCTGGCCCGAACCCAACATCACCAGCACCGTCACCGTGCGCGCCAGCGCGGTGACGGCCGGCGGCGTGGGCGCGCTCATGACGCTGTGGGTGGACGGTGTCGCCGTCAGCGCCGCCCAGGTCAACAGCACCGCCCCGGCCGACTACCTCATGCCCACCCCGGCCCTCAAGCCCGGCAGCAAGGTCGCCGTCACCTTCGCCAACCCCGGCACCGTCGACGGCGTCGCCCGCCAGCTCAACGTCGCCTATCTCATCGCCGGCTCCACCTTCCTCACGCCCTCCTCCACCGGCATCACTTACTCGGCCGGCAACCTCAGCGGCGCTTGGCCTGCCGTCAACGTGAACAGCTCGCTGACCGTGCGCGCCCACGCCAACCTGGCGGGCGATGTGGGCGCCGTCATGCAAGTGCGCGTGGACGGCGTGGTCACCGACAGCGTCGAAGTGCGCGCCACGCAACCTACCGACTACCGCCTGGCCATCCCCGCACTCAAGCCCGGCAGCCTCGTCGACGTGGTCTACGCCAACGACGGCAGCGTCAACGGCGTGGACCGCAACCTGCACGTCCAGCAGATCAGCACCGCCGACACCGCTGTGCTGCCCACTGCGGCCATCGTCACCTACGACAAGGGTCCCGGCGCCGCCGCCTTCGACGGCCAGAACGTCATCGCCGGCATCACCACCGTTCACTCGGACGGCGCCCTGCGCCTGGCCTGGCCCGCACCCAACCTCACCGACCGCCTCACCGTCCGCGCCAGCGCCACGCCGGCTGGCGGCGTGGGGGCGCAAATGATCGTGCGCGTGGACGGCGTTGTTGTCGGCACCACCGAGGTCACCGCCACCGAACCCACCGACCACGTCTTCGCCACCCCACCCCTGGCCGTGGACAGCCGCGTCGATGTCGCGTTCGCCAACGCCGCCACCGTGGACGGCACGGCCCGCAGCCTGCGTGTGCACTACCTCAAGGCCGGCAACACCGTGCTGCAGCCCAGCGCCGGCGGCATGAGCTTCGATGCTGGCACCGGCCTGTCCGCGTACGACGGCGTCAACGCCCAGCCCACCACGCAATCACTGCTCACCGCCAACGGCGCGCTGCGTGGCCGATGGCCCGCCGCCAACATGACCGACTCGCTGACGCTGCGCGCCAGTGCGCGCCTGCTGGGCAACGTCGGCCCCATCGTCAAGGTGCTCGTCGATGGCGTCGTCATCGGCACCGTCGAGCTGCGCTCCACCACCCCGGCCGACATCGCCCTGCCCTCGCTGCCCCTGAAGCCCGGCCAGCGCGTCGAGGTGGTCTACACCAACCCCGCCGACGGCCGCGAGCTGGAGCTGGCCTATGCCATCACCGGCAAGACCGTGCTGCTGGCCACCAACAACACCCTCAACGCCGCCTGGCCCGAGCCCAACCTCACCGACAGCCTGCTTATCCGCGCTCGCGGCACGCCCGCTGGCGGCGTCGGGCCTGTGATGCAGGTGCTGGTCGACGGCATCCTCGTCGGCAGCGCCGAAGTCAAGTCCACCGACAACGCCGACTTCCGCTTCGCCGTGCCGCCCATGACCGCCGGCCGCAAGCTCGACATCGCCTTCGTCAACGATGCCACCGTCGCCGGTGCAGACCGCAACCTCTACGTCGCCTACGCCAACACGGCCAACACCGTCTGGCTGCCCTCAGCCTCTGGCAACACCTATGACCGGGGTGACGGCGCCGCCGCCTTCGACGGCACCGACATCGTGGCGCCCAGCGGCAACATGGTCTGGGGCGGCGCCCTGCGCGCCACCTGGCCCCAGCCCAACATCACCAGCACCGTCACCGTGCGCGCCAGTGCCGTACCGGCCGGCGGCGTGGGCGCGCTCATGACGCTATGGGTAGACGGTGTCGCCGTCAGTGCCGCCCAGGTCAACAGCACCGCCCCGGCCGACTACCTCATGCCCACCCCGGCCCTCAAGCCCGGCAGCAAGGTGGCCGTCACCTTCGCCAACCCCGGCACCGTCGACGGCGTCGCCCGCCAGCTCAACGTCGCCTACCTCATCGCCGGCTCCACCTTCCTCACGCCCTCCTCCACCGGCACCACTTACTCGGCTGGCAACCTCAGCGGCGCTTGGCCTGCCGTCAACGTAAACAGCTCGCTGACCGTGCGCGCCCACGCCAACCTGGCGGGCGATGTGGGCGCCATGATGTCCGTGCGCGTGGACGGCGTGGTCACCGACAGCGTCGAGGTGCGCGCCACCCAGCCCACCGACTACCGCCTGGCCATCCCCGCACTCAAGCCCGGCAGCCTCGTCGACGTGGTCTACACCAACGACGGCAGCGTCAACGGCGTGGACCGCAACCTGCACGTCCAGCAGATCAGCACCGCCGACACCGCCGTGCTGCCCACTGCGGCCATCGTCACCTACGACAAGGGTCCGGGCGCCGCCGCCTTCGACGGCCAGAACGTCATCGCCGGCATCACCACCGTTCACTCGGACGGTGCCTTGCGCATGGCCTGGCCCGCACCCAACCTCACCGACCGCCTCACCGTCCGCACCAGCGCCACGCCTGCTGGCGGCGTCGGTGCGCAAATGATCGCGCGCGTGGACGGCATCGTGGTCGGTGTCTCCGAGGTCTCGTCCACCGAGCCCGTGGACCATGTCTTCGCCACGCCGCCCATCGCACTCAACAGCCGCGTGGATGTCGCCCTCGCCAATGCAGCCACCGTTGACGGCACGGCCCGCAGCCTGCGCGTGCACTACCTGATGGCTGGCACCACCGTGATGCAGCCCAGCGCCGGCAACATGTTCCTGGACGCCGGCTCCGGCCTGGCCGCCTACGACGGCGTCACCTTCGCGGCCACCTCGCAGAACCTGCTCACCGCCAACGGTGCGCTGCGCGGCTGGTGGCCCGCCCCCAACATGACCGACTCGCTGACGCTGCGCGCCAGTGCACGCCTGCTGGGCAACGTCGGCCCCATCGTCAAGGTGCTCGTCGATGGCGTCGTCATCGGCACCGTCGAGCTGCGCTCCACCACCCCGGCCGACATCGCCCTGCCCTCGCTGCCCCTCAAGCCCGGCCAGCGCGTCGAGGTCGTCTACACCAACCCTGCCGACGGCCGCGCGCTGCAGCTGGCCTATGCCATCACCGGCAAGACCGTGCTGCTGGCCACCAACAACACCCTCAACGCCGACTGGCCCGAGCCCAACCTCACCGACAGCCTGCTCATCCGCGCTCGCGGCACGCCCGCTGGCGGCGTCGGGCCCGTCATGCAAGTGTTGGTCGACGGCATCCTCGTCGGCAGCGCCGAAGTCAAGTCCACCGACAACGCCGACTTCCGCTTCGCCGTGCCGCCCATGACCGCCGGCCGCAAGCTCGACATCGCCTACGTCAATGACGCCACCGTCGACGGCGTCGACCGCAATCTCTTCATCGCTTACGCCACCACCGCCAACACCGTCTGGCTGCCGGGCAATGCCGGCAACACGTATGACCGCGGCAACGGCGCAGCGGCCTTCGATGGTGCCGATGTCATCGCCGGCAGCGGCACCATGGCCTGGGGCGGTGCGCTGCGCGCCACCTGGCCCGAACCCAACATCACCAGCACCGTCACCGTGCGCGCCAGCGCGGTGACGGCCGGCGGCGTGGGCGCGCTCATGACGCTGTGGGTGGACGGTGTCGCCGTCAGCGCCGCCCAGGTCAACAGCACCGCCCCGGCCGACTACCTCATGCCCACCCCGGCCCTCAAGCCCGGCAGCAAGGTGGCCGTCACCTTCGCCAACCCCGGCACCGTGGACGGCGTCACCCGCCAGCTCAACGTCGCCTACCTCATCGCCGGCTCCACCTTCCTCACGCCCACATCTGCAGGCGCCACTTACTCGGCCGGCAACCTGGCAGGCACATGGCCCTCAGCCAACATCACCGACACGCTCACCGTACGCGCCTACGCCACCATCGCGGGCGGCGTGGGTGCGGTCATGCAACTGCGTGTGGACGGTGTGATCGTCGGCAGCACGGAGGTGCGTAGCAGCACGCCTGTGGACTATCGATTTGCCGTGCCCAAGCTCGCGGCAGGAAGCCGCATCGACGTGGTCTACACCAACGACAGCAGCGTCAATGGCGTGGATCGCAGCCTGTTCGTGCAGTACCTGCAGATCAACAGTGGTACGTTGGTGTCGTTTGCCAGCGGCGTCATCTTCGACGCAGGCGCCGGCGAGGCCGCTGTAGACGGCGTGTCCACCAGCACGACCAGTGGCGGCTTGTATACCAACGGAGCGCTGCGGTTCACCGTGCCGACGTTCACGCCAGCCCCCAGCACTGCACAACACGCAGTCTCGCGCCTGCTGCAACAGGCCAGCTTCGGGCCAACGCTGGCCGACATCGAGCGCGTCGCGCAGATCGGCCAGGCGGCCTGGATAGACGAGCAGCTGGCGCTGCCCTTCACCCCCGACATGGTGGCCGCCATGCAGGCCCGCTACGACCAGGGTGACGCCTACCGCCCGGGCGGCGCCAGCTACAACCCCAGTTGGGTGGGCCAGCGCTTCTGGGAGGCCGCCGCCACCAGCCCCGACCAACTGCGCCGCCGCATGGGCTTTGCGCTGCACCAGGTCTTCATGGTGTCGCAGGCCGACTCCAACCTCTACTACCACGCCCGCGCCTACGCGCAGTACGTCGACACGCTCAACCGCCATGCGCTCGGCAACTACCGCGATCTGCTGGAGCAGATGGCTCTCAGCCCAGCCATGGGCATCTATCTCTCCCACATGCGCAACCGCCCGGAAGACGCGGCCTCTGGCCGCGCCCCGGACGAGAATTTCGCCCGCGAGGTGATGCAGCTCTTCAGCATCGGCCTGCACGAGCTGAACCTCGACGGCAGCCCACGGCTGAACGCCGGCGGCCAGCCCATCGAGACCTACAGCAACGACGACGTGCTGGCCCTGTCCAAGGTGTTCACCGGCTGGGGCTGGGCCTTCCCGGACGGCGAACTCACGGAACAAACCTTCCGCTACCGCAGCCCGGTGCTCACCGCCGCCGCCGACCAGCGCATCGACATCCTGCCGATGAAGGCCTACCCCGGCCTGCACTCCACCAGCGAAAAGCGCCTGTTCAGCGGCAAGGCCCAGAGCGTCACGCTGCCCGCAGGCAACGGCGCGCAAGCCGACCTGAAGCTGGCCCTGGATGCCCTGTTCAACCACCCCAACGTCGGCCCCTTCATCAGCCGGCAGCTGATTCAGCACCTGGTGAGCAGCCACCCCAGCCCGGCCTATGTGGCGCGCGTGGCGGCGGTGTTCAACAACAACGGCAAGGGCGTACGCGGCGACCTGGGCGCCATGGCCCGCGCCATCCTGCTGGACAGCGAGGCCACCAACCCGCCGGCCAGCGGCATTGGCAAGCTGCGCGAACCCGTTGCCCGCGTGGCGCACTGGATGCGCAGCCTGCAGGCAACGTCTGCCACCGGGCAATACGCCATCGTCAGCGACCTGGAGCCGCTGGGCCAACGCCCGCTGTATGCCGGCTCGGTGTTCGGCTACTTCCGGCCCGGCTATGTGCCGCCCAACACCGTGTTCTCCGCGGAGCGCATCACCGTGCCGACGATGCAGATCGTCAGCGAAACCACCACCGCGCAATGGATCAACCAGGCCGAACGCATGGCCGGCTCCGGGCTGGGCTGGACCGGCACCGGCCCCGACGTCAGCGCCCAACTCCAGCCGCTGGGAGACCTGGTGGCTGCCGGCCAGTTGGTGGCCGTGATCGACCGCCTGGACCTGCTGCTGTACGCCGGCCGCATGAGCGGCACGCTGCGGCAGGACTTGATGGACGCCATGCTCAGCGTCAGCGGCAACAGCGCAGCCGCCCACCTCAACCGTGCCCGCGTCGCCGTCTTCCTGGCGCTGGCCTCACCCGAATACATGGTGCAACGATGACAAGCCCTGCCCACACCGGCGCCTCACGCCGCAGCTTCCTGCGGGCGGTGAGCGGCCTGGCCGCCAGCGCGGCCATCCCGCACCACGGCCTGCCGCTGGCCACCAGCCTGGCCGGCCTGGCGGCAATGGCCAGCCAGAACAGCCAGGCCGCCACCACCACCGGCTACAAGGCCCTGGTGTGCCTGTACCTGAACGGCGGCAGCGACAGCCACAACTGGGTCGTCCCCCTCGACGCCTCGGGCTACGCCGAGTACGCCGCAGCCCGCCGCGAGCTGGCCTGGCAGGCCGACCGGCTGCAGGCCATCACGGCCACGGGCCAGGCTGCAGGCCGCGCCTTCGGCATGCCGCTGGAGCTGGCGCCGCTGCGCGAGCTCTACGAAGCCGGCCAGGCCGCCATCGTCGCCAACGTCGGGCCGCTGACGCGCCCCATCACCAAGGCGGAATACCTCGCCGGCTCGGGCGTGCCCGCCAAGCTCTACTCGCACAACGACCAGGCCTCCACCTGGCAAAGCCTGGCCCCGGAAGGCGCGCCATCGGGCTGGGGCGGCCGCATGGGCGACATCCTCATGTCCGCCAACGCCCAGCCCGTGTTCACCGCCGTCTCGGCCAGTGGCAACGCCGTGTTCCTGGCGGGCAGCAACGTCAGCCAGTACCAGGTGGGCGTGGAGGGGCCCATCTCTGCCAACGCCATGAGCGGCACCAGCGTATTCGGCTCCACCAGTGCTGGCAGTGCGCTGCAGCGCGCCTACGCCGCCACCGCCACTGACAAGCTGCAAATGGAGTACGCCCGCGTAATGCAGCGCAGCCTGGGCGCAAACACCCTGCTTCAAACGGCACTGGCGGGCGCCAATGTGCCCACCATCCCCGCCACCACGATTGCCCAGCTCAACGGCGTCAACACGACGCTGGACAAGATCAACCTCGCCCGCCAGCTGCGCATGGTGCTGCAGATCATTGCGGCCAACCAGGCGCTGGGCATGCGGCGCCAGGTGTTCATGGTGCAGATGGGCGGCTTCGACACGCACAACAACCAGATGCGCGACCAGCCCGTGCACATGGCCCAGGTGGCCCAGTCCATCAGCTACTTCATGGCGGCACTCAACAGCCTGGGCCTGCAGAACAACGTCACGCTGTTCACTGCGTCTGACTTTGGCCGCACGCTGCTGAGCAACGGCGATGGCAGCGACCACGGCTGGGGCAGCCACCATGTCGTGGCGGGCGGCGCCGTCAAGGGCCGGCAGATCTTCGGAAACTTCCCTGTCACCGCGCTGGGCACGTCCACCGACGTCGGCGCCGGCCGCCTGCTGCCCACCACGGGCGTCACCCAACTGGCCAGCAGCCTGGCCGGCTGGATGGGGCTGAACACCAGCGAGCAACAGATCGTGCTGCCCAACGTCGGCAACTTCGGCGCCGGGCCAGCGCTCTTCGCCTGAGCGGCGGCCGAGCCGCCGTTTAGGGATGGACGGCATCACGACGAAGGCCGTCCACTGAGTCCACTCGGGGCATCCCGCCCGCCAAAGGACTCGACATGCCAAGCTCTCACTGCCGTGCACACCGCTCGCTGGCGGCCTGGTGCCCCACCCGCCTTGCCGCCATGGCAACGCTCGCACTGGCAGGCGCACAGCCCGCCCAAGCCATCGTCTTCTGGGACGAAGTCACGCTGTACCTGACCCACGCCACCTACAACCCCGGCAACACGGTCGACACCACCTTCTACTTCGGCTCCCGGCCTGCGGTGGACCTCAGCAGCTTCGACTTCACCCTCACCTGGGACAACGCCCTGGCCACGCCAGTGGCCAGCGGGCCGGGGTCGGTAGCCGAATGGACGGCTGCGCTCAGCAGCAAAGGCAACGCCAGCTACGGCCAAGCCGGCCCGCAAGTCATCAAGGGCGGCTGGACGGCCGACCCGCTGGGCGGCTCAGCCAGCTTCATCTCAACGAGCTACAGCAACCTCAAGTGGGCGGTCTTCGCGTTCGAAACCAGCCCAGCGCTGAACGTGCCCTTCGTGGTCAGCATCGAGCTGACCAACATCAAGGACTCGACCGGCGACGTCATGGACCTGGGCTCCGGCTTCATCAACTGGGCCACCATCACGCCAGTTCCCGAGCCAGCCGGCTGGGCCGGCCTGCTCTGCGGGTTGGCCATGCTGACCCGCCTGCGCAACACCGCGCGCAGCTGACCTGCGCCACAGCCCTGCTTGCGGGCGCCACCCGTGTCATCACGACACTACGCCCGCATGCCCCGAGAACGACCGCCTCAACCGCGGCCAATGCCGCGGTACTCGATGCCCAGCGTCTTCATCAGCGCCGGGTCGTACAGGTTGCGCCCGTCCAGCACCACCGGCTGCTTCAGCGCCGCCTTGATGGCGTCGAAGTCCGGCGTGCGGAACTCCTTCCACTCCGTCACGATCAGCAGCGCGTCCGCGCCCTGCAGCGCCGCGTCGGCGCGCTCCACCAGCGTCACGTCGTCGCGCGGGCCCAGCACCCGCGCCGTCTCGGGCATGGACA